>CATOJY010000018.1 GCA_951800685.1 uncultured Lachnospiraceae bacterium | reverse complement strand
CCATTCCTGATGCATGGTTTATAGTTTCTGGACAACTCTATTATACCATATCCGGTGAGGAGTTATTTTAATTTATAACAAAAAGAATCCCGTAATTATGCGGGTTTTGGCGTTTCGCAAACGCCTATAGAATATGATATCGTAGAGAGGTACAAATGGCGCTGGATTGGTTACTGCCGTTTGCAAATGGCGTACCACGACAAGCTGTTTCTGGAGTAATAAGGTAAGTATTATATAGAGAAAGGCGTGGGATGAAGATGAGAGAAAAATTACAGCGTTTTATGTGGGGACGCTATGGGAGCGATCGCTTGAATCAGATGCTCATGGTATGTACTCTTGTGGGAGTCCTTCTTTCTTTTCTGGGAGGCAGTGTATTCAACCTACTGGTATTGGCGTTGCTGGGGTATGTATATTTCCGTATGTTCTCCCGCAATATCGCGAAACGTTCTGCTGAAAATCAATGGTATCTTGCCAGAGAAAGAAAAGTCCGGCTGTGGTTTCATAACAGGAAGCGCAGATTTGGCGAATACAGGGAATATAAGATTTTCAAATGCCCTAACTGCGGTCAGAAATTGCGGATACCCAGAGGAAAAGGGCGGATTGAGATCCGGTGCAGGAAATGCAGTCATGAATTTATCAGGAAGAGCTGACCGTGGAGATCTACAGGATGGGGAGAAACTCTTGTACTTTTACTTTTTTGTGATACAATGGGCATAATGCGTTATGGGAAAGAGACGTTGGAATCAATGGCAGCAGGCGATGAAGCGTTAGCTGGTTTCGGCGCGTTTCGTGCATGGGCAGGTATTGAATTATAACAAAAAGGATGAGTAATGAGAGATGAGTGATCAGAATACCCGTGAGACATTTGATTGGCATTATTTTTTAAGGCACATCGCGATCATTGCAGTGCCGGTGGCTTTGCAAAATCTATTAACTACCACAGGCAGTATGGTAGGTAGATACGATGATGTTAGCATCGCTGGGAGAGCAGACAGTGGGAGCGGTAGGGTTATGCGCCCAATTTTCCAGTTTGATGTTTGCGGGCTATTGGGGTTTTGTGGGCGGCGGCATGTTGTTTTTCGCACAGTATTGGGGTGCAAAAAATGACGATGGGATTAACCGCTCTTTTGGTCTGACGCTTTCTTTTATGATGGCGGTAGCTGTGATATTCAGTTTTCTTGCGTTGGGTGTGCCTGAATTTATTATGAATATCTACACAGACAAGCCGGAGATCCAGCAGATTGGTATCTCTTATTTGAGGATTGTAGGCTTTGCCTATACCTGTAGATTCTGGCGATGGCGGTGAGTGCCCTTCTGCGTTCTATCGAGCAGGTGAAGATTCCGCTCTATGGCGGGATTGCCTCGGTGTTTGCCAACTGTTTCTTTAATTACCTTCTGATCTTCGGTAAGTTCGGCCTGCCGAAGATGGGCGTGCGCGGAGCAGCGTTGGGTACAGTGCTCGCTGGTGTGGTGAATCTGGGGATTCTTTTAGTTTTCGTTGTAAAGAATAAGATTCCCTATGTGATGGAGTTTTCCAGACATTTTCGGTGGGATAGGGTATTTGTGGGCCAGTATCTGCAGAAGTGTTTTCCGATCCTGTGCAACGAGATCCTGATCGGTGTGGGTAATATGATGATCAATATTGTTCTCGGACATCAAAGCGAAAAGGCGATCGCCGCCGTAGCGGTATTCCGGACGCTGGAAGGGCTGGTCATTGCGTTTTTCAGCGGATTTTCCAACGCAGCTACAGTGCTGGTGGGCAAGGAGGTAGGGGCAGGAAATCACGAGGTGGCTTTCCAGCGTGCCAAACGTCTGGTATATCTGTGCAGTGCCCTGATAGGTATGGCATGCCTGGGAATTATTGCTGTACATAATCCGTTACTTCATGCTATGGGACTCAGCGGGGAATCTTATCAGATCGGTACGGGTATGTTATTGATCTACAGTGTAGCGGCCTTGATCCGCATGGGAAACTGGACGCAGAATGATACTTACCGGGCGGCGGGAGATGCTTCTTTTGATTCAATTATGGAGATTACTTTCATGTATTTGATGGTGCTTCCGTGCGTGTATTTGGCAAACTATGCGTTTCATGTGCCGTTTCTTCTTGTTTTTGCCCTCTGCTATGTGGATGAACCTGTGCGGTATATCATCATGCAGTGCCATATGTATTCCGGCAAGTGGGTGAAGCCTGTGTCCGAGGAAGGGATCAGGACGATCGGGGAATTCCGGCAGCGTCATGGGATTAAACAGAAGATAAAATAAGAAACGGTTTATGATTTGTTAGCTGCCAATTCCTGCCTGTATAAATCGGAATGGATCGGAAATCCTTATTCTATATAGAATAGAGGAGGAGAAAACCGATGAAAGAAGACCGATCAATCGGGCCGGAACTGGCCATGAGTGCACTGGATGAAGTTCCCGAAGTAAAAAGCGATGCCAAGGATATTGTAGGGCTGGTAAAAAACAGCGGCCGCATTACCGGATATCAGCTCTCAGACGGCAGTACCGTCTCGAAGGAGCATGGCGTGGCAATGGCTAAAAATGGCGAGATCAAGGGCGTTGGCATCGCCCATCGTAATGACAGCGAGTATTTAAAGTCTCTACCAGATGGGGATGAAGGGAACAATTTAAGTAATCTGCCTTCTGTGAGCCAGGGGCATGTTGATGCCGATTCCCTTTCCTAAGGAAAGATAGTAGTAGGGAGTTCAGGCTCAATCCACCGCCTTGATTCTCTCCACAAGCGACAGCTTCCTGGTGTAACGAACCGCGCAGACGGAGAACACCGCTTGGACAAGCAGGAGGGCGGCGGCAAACAGCGTCACCTGCAGAACCGGGAAGTGATAGGTGACTTTCCCGAACAGACCAAGCTGATCGAAGCTGCGGCAGACCAGGATACTGCATACCGTTCCCAGCGTGAGGGTGGCCGACAATGTGATGCCTACATAGTACAGGCATTCATAGGAGAGCATGGTGGAGAGCTGTCTGTTGCTCATGCCCACGGACTGGAAGATGCCGAATTCCTGCTGGCGTGCCAGAAGGTTTGTGATCAAAGTGTTGGCAAGGTTGATCAGTGAGAAGAGGAATACAAAGATCAGGATCCCGTAATACTTTCTCATTTCGTCCTGCAGGCTGACTTTGATCTCGGCCGTCCTGTCGCCCAGTACGGAGATCGTAATATTGTCGTTTGTCACGGTGTCGAATACGGACTGCCGCAGCTGTTCGCTGTCCTTTTTCGTATGCAGATTGAGGGCAGTGGTAAAGTCGTCGATCTCCGGATAGAGGACTGCCAGTTCTTCCGTGGGCAGGATGAAAAAGCAGCTGGGGCCGATCTGGGGGTGTTTCACAATCCCCTGCACGGTATAAGTCTTCGTTTGCCCGCTGTAGGATTCAAGAGTAACGGTATCGCCCGGCTGATACTCTGTATGGTAGACGGTCTTTAAGGTGCTGCCGCCGGGGCTGACCAGAATACCGTTCTCATGAAGCAGCCGCCCATGATCCACAAAGCCGTCCAGTATCATGTCTTCGGTAAAAAGTGCCGTCATCTGTTCTTCATCAAATCCGGTCACGTGAAAAGGCTCCCCTTCCCAGATTTCCGGTATCTGTACGCAGGCCTGATCATAAGTGGTGATATAGTCTATACCGGGGAGTGCAGACAGCTTTTCCTGCAAAGCCCGGCCCAGAGGATTTTCCTGCTGGAGTTTTGGCACATCGGGACCGCTGAAGTCTTTGTGCGGACCTAAATCCAGCAGATAGGCGCTGCGATCGCCAAATTGCGAAAGCGCCATGTCATCTGCGTCGATGGAATCCGCATAGGCGGAGACGCAGAGCAGTAAAATGCCGGTCAGGCTAAGGGACAGAGAGGTCACGAAAGCCTTCTTGCGGCTGCGGGAAAAGTTCATGCGCGCCAGCCGGGGCAGCGTCAGAGGGCGGGGAGTATGCCTGGGAATCCTGCACTCCTGCTGTTGGGAATAGATGGTAGTCCTTATGGCTTCGATGGCGGATACCCTGCCGGCAAGCTGCAGCGGCTTCCTGGCCGCCACCAGAACCATGGCATAGGTCAACAAGGAGATGACTGCCGCAAATTTGAGATTGTCTGCCCATACCCAGTAACCGGGCATCAGAATCTGGGTAATGACTGCCGCCGCGATCAGTCCCGGAGGGATGGAGACAGCGGTCAGAAGACGCTGTTCCCTTTTTACCACGCTTCGTAATTGTGCGGGCGTTGCGCCGAGCACTTTCAGGCGTCCATATTCCCGCATCTTTCCCATCACGGAGATGTAGAAGATGTTGTAGATCACCACTGCACAGATCAGAGCGATCACGGCCGACAGCAGATAAGCCTCCACATCGCTGCCAAGATAGAGCACCATGGCCTCAAAATAGTTGGAGCTGAAAAAAGTCCTCTCCTCAGAGACGCCCATCTCCCGGAAAAAGGCGTTGATATCGGCCCGCAGCTGCTCCACATCGCCGGGCTGCTCCTGAACAAAACGAAACCGCAGTTCATATGGGTTTTCGGCATGACCTGCAAGTGCAAGGGCAGCGGATTCCGAGAGCCAGCAGGTGAACTCCCGACTGATGTTTTCCTTTTCCAGAATACCAGTGATCGTGTAGGTGGATTCACCCTGCCCCAGATCCAATGTGATAGTCTGGCCCGGTTCGGCCGGTAGCTCGAAGTGTTCCAGAAAGGCGCGCTCGATGCAAAGTTCCGTGTCCGTCTGCGGATAGGCGCCGGTTATCTGGCCGGGTTTCATCAAGTCGATCATCCCCGGATCCACGAAAGCAAGCGACAGGTTGCTGTCTCCGTAGCGGATTCTGGGGCCGTCAACAGTGTACCCCCATTTTTCAAATTTGCCGGTAGCAGCCAGCTGCCTGATCTCTTCCAGCGTACCGATGCAGCCGGCCTGATAGTGTCCCTGAATATCCTCTCTTGTCTGCATCTTTCTGGCGGACTGGATAAAACCCAGCATCCCCATAAGACAGACGGCAAGAGAGATCGTAAGAATGATAAAAAGGCTCCGGCGCCGGTCGGCCTGCATACTGCGGCGTGCCAGCCGCCGGATCACTTTTCGCGTATCATTTTCAAATGCTAATGTCATAAGTTCGATCACACCTTTCTTTTCTCTTTTTCCCACGCGTTCGTTAGTTGGCTGTCATATTTGCTGCCAATGACTTTGCTGCTCAGATTAATATTGTGTATGCCTTTGTTTGACAGCATGAGTGGTTCCAACTGATACATCTATGCGCTCTGACCGACAATACGGCCGTCCTCGATGCGGATGATCCGGTCTGCAAGCTGGGCAATGCTGTCGTTGTGGGTGATCATGACGATGGTCTGATGCAGTTCCCTGCTGGTGCGCTGCAGAAGCCCCAGCACGTCGGCGCTGGTGTGGCTGTCAAGATTACCTGTAGGCTCGTCGGCCAGCACGATAGCGGGTTTGGCTACGAGTGCGCGGGCGATGGCGACACGCTGCTGCTGGCCGCCGGAAAGGTTGTTGGGCATATTGTAGAGTTTATCTGTCAGGCCCAGCATGGAAATAACCACTTCCATAAACTTCTTGTCTGCGGTGTCGCCGTCCAGTTCCACCGGAAGCACGATATTCTCATACACGTTAAGAATCGGAGAAAGATTATAATACTGGAAAATAAAACCGATATTGCGGCGGCGGAAGATGGTCAACTGTTCCTCATCCATATCCGCCAGCGCCTGATCCCGCACGCGGACGTAGCCGGCAGAAGGTACATCCAGGCCGCCCATCATATTGAGAAGCGTAGACTTGCCGCTACCGGAGGTGCCCACCACCGCCACAAACTCCCCCTCCTCCACGGAAAAGGTCACGCCGTCAAGGGCGCGGGTGATGTTCGGCTCGGTGCCGTAATATTTTTTTAAATCTGTTGTCTGTAGAATGCTCATGGGATTACCTGCCTTTCTGATGAAATAAGGGGATTGTTGTGAACTTATGAGTTCGCGTGGCAAAACAGACGAATTTTAACAACGGACGTTGTCCGTTTTGTTATATCATAAGATGAGAATGTTGCAGAATTATCCTGAATATGAAAAAATGTCCCTCAAATTGCTTCAATTTTAGGACATTTTCATATTATTTGTTCCTATGGCGGTTTAACAAGTACGAGTTTGTGACGCTTCGGAATAAAGGAAAAAAGAAGAGATCACGTCTTGGGCAGATATACGGAAAAGACAGAACCCTCGCCGACGGTGGAGGAGAGTTTGATAAAACCGCCCTGCATGGTGACGATCTCACGGGCAAGATAGAGCCCAATGCCGATGCCTTCTACGTCATGCACTGCTTCTTCGCGATAAAAGCGTTTAAAGACCGCCGCCTGCTTGCTTTCGGGAATGCCCCGGCCTGTGTCGGCTACGTCGATGCGCAGAAACATCTTAAGATTGTGCACCGTTACCTGAATCCGGCCGCCGGCGGGCGTGTATTTCACTGCATTATCCAGAAGATTATAGACGGCTTCCGCCGTCCAGCGGCTGTCGTGACAAAGGCTTATTCCTTCCGGGCAGTCTACGTCCAGTTCAATCTGCTTCTTTTCCAGCGGAACAAGAATACTGTTGATGGCGTCAGTCAGGGTATCGGCGACAGGAACCTGCTTTTTCTCCAGCGTAATCGCGCCGGTCTCCAGACGGGAGGTCTTCACCATGGCCTGAATAAGGAAATCCAGCTTATCGAGCTGGCTGACGGAGGTCTGGAGAAAATCCCGCTGTTGATCCGCCGGCATATCGCGGGTCAGCAGGGTATCGTTGATCATCTTGAGATTTGCGATGGGGGTCCTGGTCTGATGGGAGATGTCGGACATAAGAGACTGCAGTCCGGCTTTTTCCTCGGCAGTCTGGCGTCTGGTATGTAACATGATATTGTAGAGCCGGTCCAGCCGGTGGTTAATGCGGGACAGAGAGGTTTCCGCCTCGAAATCTACGGGCGGCCTGTCGCTGCCGTCCATCATGCTGTTGAGCGTCTGGCAGAGGCTGTTTGTGAAATCAGCCAGTTTGCCCTGCAGAAATATCAAAAGCGCTGCGCCCCATGCGAAATTGACAGCCGTTAGAACAATGCCGCACATGACGGTCACAGGACTGCCGGTTTTCAGATAGAAAAGGACAAGTAGCAGAGCGGACGAGAGAACAGCGCCGCTTATCACTGCCAGCAGGAATTTACGTATCGGAAATTTGTGAAGTTGCATTTTTTGTCCAGGCCTTTCTTTGTTCAGACAGTGCATGACAGTATGCCGGTAAACATGTACTAATTGCCGCCGATCCATTGATACCCCATGCCGTATGCGGTCTTGATATACTTATGTCCGTCTATTTCAATCTTCTTGCGGATACGGCTGATTATGGTGGTGAGAGTATGTTCGTCAACGAAATCGCCGTCTACATCCCACAGCTTATTAAGCATCTGTGTTTTGGTTAGGATCAGCCGGTTGTTTTTGACGAAGAGGTGCAGAGTGCGGTATTCCTTTGGGGTAAAATCTATGGGACTGCCGCCCAGCGTGGCGGACTGTTCGGAAAAATCGATTCGCAGAAAGCCGTCCTCATACAGGTCATGGTGTGGGTTGCGCTGTTCCAGCGCTTCCAGTACGGCTGCAATCTTCCGGCAAAGCACCGCCACGGAAAAAGGCTTGGTAATATAATCTGCGCCGCCGGCTTCATAGCCCCGCAGCATATCGCTTTCCCTGTCGTTGGCGGTGAGAAAGATGATGTAAGTCTCCGGACAGCGTTCCTTGATCTTAGTGCACAGGTCGAACCCGCTGCCGTCTGGTAGATTGACATCCAGCAATGCCAGATGGAAACCCTCGTGCAGAAGGGTTTCCGCCATGACGCAGGAGTAGGCAGAGGCTGTCTCGTAGCCCTCCATGACAAGGTTATAGGACAGGGTTTTGTTTAGTATGGTGTCGTCTTCGACGATTAGGATTTTCTTCATGAGGCCTCGTTTCTGCGCAGTTCTTATGGCATGATATGTTCTGCGATAACAGGTTTTGCTTTATCTATATTTTAATCCGACAACCTGAGACGGTCAATCAAAAGTACATAATAAAACAAGTTACAGTTTATACCCTGTCATAGCCGCTGTTATCATGAAAATTAATCAGATGTAAACGGAAGCAAATGATGCACACAAAGTACCGAAATAAAGCATTTTGACAATACCTTTTGGAATAAGATCAGGGTAGGGATCAGGACGGAGGAGGAGCGTTTTGAGGAGTTTTTGAATTTAGATATCTTAACGGATATCCTGTACAGGGATTCCAGCAAATGCCATAATGGGGATGTGGATCCTGTCAGTTTACAGGAATCGTTATTACCGGTATAGATTGGGAGCAAAGTGAAAACTGGTTGATATGGCAAAAGAAAAACATGGGAAATCTGTCAAGACAGTGATAGTTATATAGTAAAGAGAGGATGAGCGCATTTGGAGGGTGGAAGAACCAGGATTGTTGATATTGCAGAGGAATTAGGAGTGAGTACGGCTACTGTATCGAATGTTATTCATGGAAAGACAAAGAAAATATCAGACGAGACAGTGAAACGTGTGCAGCAGCTTTTGGAAGAGAGACAATATATTCCGAGTATGGCAGGGATTCTTTTGGCACAAAATGATTCCAAAATTATCGGGGTGGTTATCAATGACCATGAAAAATACGAAGGACATACATTGGAGGATCAGTTTATTTCTGCATCGGTGAATGCGCTGGCAAAAGAGATCGAGCAGGCAGGCAAATTTCTTATGCTTAGAGTGACTGGTCAATGGAATGAAATTCCCAAATTTGCTTCTATGTGGAATATGGAAGGTATGGTACTGATTGGCTATTGTGAACAGGATTACAGAAAATTGAGGGAAAAGATGCATATTCCTTTTGTAGTCTATGATGGATGTATAGAAAATTCTGGAAATCTTGTAAATATTGAGGTCAATCACTTTGACGGCGGAGTACAGGTCGGACGTTATTTGAAAAGCAAGGGGCATAGGGCTGTGCTTTGCATATCAGATAATAAGATCTGTATGGACCAGAAAAGGATTATGGGATTAAAAAGCGAGATTCCAGATGCAGAACTTATGGTTATTCCTATGGAGCAGGAAGCACGCACTATTTTCTACATGGAACATTTAGAGAAAATAAAAAAATATTCAGCAGTTTTTGCTGTGTCTGATTATTATGCAATGGATTTTATTCAATTCCTGAAAACTATGGGTGTATCCGTTCCAGAGGATATATCAGTAGTCGGGTTTGATAATGTAAGGGAATGTGAAAAGTTTGTACCTGCGCTTACCACAGTAAAACAGGATAACAAACAGAGGGCAGCTTTGGCAGTCAAAATGTTAAATCAGTTAAGAAGTGGGGACTGCAAGGATAAAAATGTGATGCTTCCTGTAACTCTCGTAGAGCGTGACAGTGTGTGTGAGGTCAAAGTGCACAAAAAGTGAAGCCTGATTTTGTTAAGGGTTATGCGTTTAACCTTTGCTATTTATCGAGATTCATTTTATTATTATCACAGTTGCCGTAAGATAGATGGGAGGAATAATAGAATGGAGAAGAGGAAGCTGGTAACACCGGACGATATAAAAACGGCTTTGAAAGATATTGGTGTCAGGAAAGGGCAGGCTGTTATGGTGCATACATCGCTGAGCAGTCTTGGCTATGTGTGTGGCGGCGCTCAGTCAGTTATTGAAGCATTACTTGAGAGCGTTGGCGATCAAGGTACGATTATGATGCCCACACAGTCATGGAAGAATTTGGATCCTACAGCAGGTGTCTATTGGCAGGAACCGGAAGAATGGTGGTCTGTTATACGTGAATATATACCTGCTTATGACAAACGGATTACACCGACAAATACAATGGGTGCCGTATCAGAAATGTTCCGGCAGTGGCCGGGGACACTCAGAAGCGATCACCCTGCGAGATCCGTAGCGGCATGGGGATATTATGCACAGTATCTGACAGAAAATCATGACCTGTTTGATATTTTTGGAGACAGTTCACCCATTGGCAGGCTGTATAAACTGGATGGATCTGTTTTGCTGATTGGCGTTGGCTATGATAAGAACACGTCTCTTCATTTGGCAGATGCAAGGGCGGAATATCCTGGCAAGCATATGGTTATAGAAAGTAGTGCTATACAGATTGGCGGACAGCGGATCTGGAAATCCTATGAGACATTAGCTGTAGATGGAGAAGATTTTCCGGCAATTGGAGAGGCATTTGAGCAGACAGGAAAGGTGCGTCATGTACCTTTAGGCAATGGGACTTTGTCCATGATGAGCCAAAGGGCGTTGGTAGATTTTGCTGTGAAATGGATAGGAGAAAACAGAAAATGATGGAGGGGAAGAAAGAATTTCAAGATGGTCTTGTCATGATGGATAAAAGCTATCATAAAACATTGTACGCCTGTTTTACGGGATATATTGTGCAGGCGATTGTAAACAATTTTGTTCCGCTTCTTTTTCTGAATTTCCACAACAGTTATGGTATACCGATGACACAGATTACGCTGCTTATTACATTTAATTTTGGATTACAATTATTAGTAGATATTTTGTCGGTTACCTTTGTTGACAAGATAGGGTATCGTGCATCAATGATTATCGCCCATATCTGTGCAGTAATGGGTTTCGTATTTCTGACGATCTTACCGGATTTGCTCGGAAATGCCTTTACAGGCTTGCTGATTGCTGTTGCCATATATGCAGTGGGAGGCGGACTGTTGGAGGTATTGGTAAGTCCTATCGTGGAAGCTTGTCCTACAAAGAATAAAGAGAAAGCCATGAGCCTTCTGCATTCCTTTTACTGTTGGGGGCATATGGCGGTTGTGTTTGTATCGACAGCTTTTTTTCATCTGTTTGGCATACAAAACTGGAAGATTATGGCGTGGATCTGGGCGGTTATTCCTTTTGCCAATATGATTTTATTTACAAGAGTTCCTATCATTTCTTTGATGGATGAAGGGGAGAAGGGAATAACAGTAGGACAGCTTTTTCGTAAGAAGATCTTCTGGGTGCTGATGATAATGATGATATGTGCTGGAGCAAGTGAGCAGGCAGTCAGCCAGTGGGCGTCTACCTTTGCGGAGACGGGACTTCATGTAAGCAAGACAATAGGGGATTTGGCGGGGCCGATGTTGTTTGCCTTTCTGATGGGCAGTGCCAGAGCCTTTTATGGAAAATATGGAGAACGAATTGACTTGGACCAATTTATGATTGTCAGTAGTATTTTGTGTATTATTGCATATCTTTGTATTTCACTTGTGCCAAGTCCGATTGTCGGTTTTGTCGGTTGCGCATTATGCGGTCTATCTGTTGGTATTATGTGGCCAGGCGTGTTTAGTAAAGCGGCGGCTTCAGATGTCAAAGGAGGCACTGCAATGTTTGCATTACTTGCATTGGCAGGCGATGTTGGATGCGCGGGAGGCCCTACAGTCGTTGGAATGGTTTCGGGTGCTTTCAATAATAATCTTAAAATGGGTTTTTTGACAGGGGTGTTATTTCCAATCCTTTTATTGTCCGGCATCTATTTGTGCCAGACATGGAATACAAAACGTAACCGGATGTGAAATAGTTGGAAAAGGAGTAGGGATATAAGGACACAACGATACCCTTTACGGCATCAGCTCATACTGTAAAAATTTTTTGATATAAGGGGTGCTTTCTTCGGATATAGACGGCATAAAAGCCATATATCTGCATTTTTGATAGCGCTCCTTATCCATGATAAAGTCATATCCCATAACACATTTAGGATTACAGTCATTTGGATTGACCAGCCGCTTACAGACAGAGGCTTTTGCAATTTCTTTCTTCATGTTAGCCGGAAGCGTGTTTAGAAAATCCGCATACTCATTAAGACGTTGCGGGAGAATTCTAATTTTTATTCCTGTTTTTCGGCAAACAAAGGTAGCTAATGTCTTTTTTGTATCCTGCAAAAGATAGGAAACAGTAAATCCACTTTTAGCGGTTTTGATTTCACGTTTACAGCTGCGATCGAGAAGAAAGTTATTTATATCTTCTACAAAATTTCTGCTTGTACCTGTGATTTCTAAAAATTCATTATAATTTTTATCTGTCATGTTAATCTCCATATACATCGCAAGCCTGCTTGCGATACTGCCTAAATTAGGCTCATACTTTTCTGATTGGCAACCAGACTTCATATTGCATATTATTGGGATCTGGATTCAGATAGACTTCTATATCAGGAGCGTTGTCAAATTCAAAGCCGGATGCCGGAAGCCATTCTGTTACAATGCGTTGTTCTAATTCTTGAATTGATATACCTGTACCGCTTCCGTTAAAAATAGCCCATTTACAGGCGGGAACAACATATTCATCTAAGGAAGTATCGGGATCTGCAGACGAAGATACGGCTATGAAATAACGCCACTCTTCTTTGTCATTGCAAACGCTTACCCCTAAGACGCCCATGGGTTCCTTGTTCATTAGTGGTGTAATCTTCTCAAATATGCCATTTATGGCAGCATTCTGCCACATTTGTGGTACGGCTGCGAAATTATTTTCTATTTCCTTATCCAGCGGGTAAGATATGCCCACAATGCGGAAGGCGGCTTTTTCCTCAATTCGATAATTCAATTCTTCTGCGCCTTTTACGGTTATTGTGAAACTGATGGGGGGAAAGGATTTTATAGGCGTTCCGCTTTTTTTCGCCATTGAGGGCGCTATGCCATGTACACTTTGAAATGCCCTGTTAAATGCAGTCGGGGACGAGTACCCATATTTCATACCAATATCAATAATTTTATCGCTTCCGCTTTGCAAATCAATAGCAGCTAAAGACATCCGCCGCCGCCGGATATATTCTGAAAGCGGAATGCCTGCCATATATGCAAACATTCTTTGAAAGTGGTATATAGAGCAACAAGCTATGTGCGCAAGATCATCATAACTTATTTCTTCTGTAAGATGTTCCTCAATATAAGAAATCGTTTTATTTAGTTTTTCTACCCATTCCATTTCTTTTACTCCTTTTTTACTCCATTATGGTGTCAATTATACTTCCTTAGGCTGCTTACTACCTCTCTTTTTATGCACGAAAAAGAGAGTGTGGGACGCTCTTTGGAAATGGGACATAAGTTATTAAAAGACAAATAAGGACAGGCCAAACGGCCTATCCTTATATCACTGTATTTATGGCGGTATGTCTTCTTAGTTGTAATTATCAATACAAGGCTGGAACATATCCTTCGTCACGCCACAAAGAGGGCAGCACCAATCAGCCGGAAGATCTTCAAATGCTGTGCCGGGCTTGATGCCGTGTTCCGGATCACCCTTTTCTGGATCATAAGTATAGCCACAGGGATTGCAGAAATATTTTTTCATGAGTAATTTCCTCCGTTCGTTTTATTATTGTAATCGATGATTGACATTGTCACTGTGCTATGTATTCTTATCCTCCACAGGCAGTTATCCATGAAATAACGGGAATAAAACCTGCCTGCGAAAGATAATTGATCATACAATATAGCTTAGCCCAAATCTTTTTCAAGCAAACCTGTAAAAATAAGGTTTAGCCAAAATATCTTTTCAGCAGACCTGCAAAAGCTTTGCCATGGCGAGCCTCATCACGTGCCATCTCATGGACTGTGTCATGGATTGCGTCAAGATTTGCAGCCTTAGCGCGCTTAGCCAGATCAAACTTACCAGCGGTAGCGCCGTTCTCAGCTTCAACTCTCATCTCAAGGTTCTTCTTGGTAGAATCTGTCACAACTTCGCCAAGAAGCTCAGCGAATTTAGCAGCATGTTCTGCCTCTTCCCATGCAGCCTTCTCCCAATATAAACCGATCTCAGGATAACCTTCTCTGTGTGCAACTCTTGCCATAGCAAGGTACATACCTACTTCTGTGCACTCGCCGTTAAAGTTTGCTCTCAGATCAGCCATGATATCTTCACTGACACCCTTAGCAACACCTACAACGTGCTCTGCAGCCCATTCCATTTCACCGCCCTGTGCCGTGAACTTCTCGGCAGGCGCATTACATACCGGACATTTCTCCGGAGCAGCATCTCCTTCATGGACGTAACCACATACCTGACATACAAATTTCATAAACATGTTCTCCTTTTCTTTTTGAAATATATTGTAAGACATTGCATAGAAAATATGCTTGTCTCAGTTCGCGATCTAAAAATTATGATCTGAAAATTTACGCATCCTCTTAGCTGAATCCGCGAAGGAAATTTATTCAAGGCGGCAAAGGGAATCTTGCAAACGAGACTTGCCTGATTTTTTGCAGTCGCCACAGAGTCCGTAGAAATAAGTGACATGCCCCTTAATCTCTCCATCGAAACCGGTCCCAGCCATATTCATAATAGGATCGAGACTGTCTGTCTTCAGATCGATAATCTGTCTGCATTCAGTACAGACAAAATGGTAATGTGCGGAAGTGTCGGCATCAAAATGATCAACGCCGTCGGCAAAACGCAGGCGTTGTATTTCACCGATATCCGCAAGAAGTGAAAGATTGCGGTATACAGTGCCAAGACTAATATTAGGATATTCAGTTCGGACATTCATATACACCGTATCGGCAGTCGGATGGTCTTTACGAGTCATAAGAAAGTCTTTGATCACTTGTCTTTGTCTGCTGTATTTGAGGGCCATTTCAACTCCTTAAAAATAGGAATTATTACTATTATTGTAAATATAACAAATCTGGAAGAAACTGTCAACTTATAAATTGCTTTCCAGTATATTTTTGTTGTCCTTGTCCATTTTCACAACAGAATACACTGATCACTCTAAAAATTTATAAATTTTTTATAAGATTATAGGATATGTTTTATTTCTATGTGCAGAAAATATGGTATATTAATTAACAGGTATGTTAATATCATTTGCGGGCGTTTTTATCGCAGGATAGAAGTTTACTGCAGATGGAAGGATCCTGCATGACAACCTGAGAGAAAAGGGGACATTCCTGTGAAATTTAAAACAAGACTTATGGTTACGTCAATTGTTATTGTGTTGCTGCCGCTTATGCTGACATGCGCCGCGTTTCTGCTGATCGGCAGTCATATAGAAGACGCGGAGGGAGATTTCAGTCTTTTAGATGTGAATAAAATTCCCTTCACGTATACGATCGAGAATTACAGCCGGATTACGGAGGATCTCCTGCATGAAGTGAATAAACAGATCAACAGTAATTCCGTCAAATTGGAAGATAAAGAGTATCTGGATGAGATCAGCGCACATCTGAATAGTAAATTTTCTTACATCATTGTGCGAAAAGGGGACGATATCTATTACACGAATAATTTGAATGCTGCAAGGAAGATTTTTGATACTCTTCCGGAGTATGGAAATGAGATGCCCGACATGGAGACGGGATATTATTATAATGATATGAAGAAACTGGTCAAACAGGCAGATTTTGAATTTGGGGATGGAGAGAAGGGCAGTTTCTTTATCGTATCTGGCGTGAGTTCCCTCATTTCCAAGAGAGCGTTGCGAAATATGATTATCGCCTTTATCCTGGTGCTTGTCTTCACCAGCCTGGTTCTGACACAGTGGATTCAGAAAGGAATCTTTACGCCGATCAATCAGCTTGATATTGCGATGCAGAATATTGCCGAAGGCAATTTGGAGTACATGCTGACGACACAGGAGAAAGGTGAGATTGGCGAACTCTACCGCAATTATGAGGATATGCGTCTTCGGTTGAAAGAATCTACAGACGAGAAGTTTGAGCATGAGCAGAAGAATAAGGAACTGGTCAGTAACATTTCCCATGATCTCAAGACGCCAATCACAGCGATCAAAGGGTATGTGGAAGGTATCATGGACGGTGTGGCGGATACACCGGAGAAGATGAATAAGTATATTAAGACGATCTATGATAAGGCCAATGATATGGACCGTCTGATCAATGAGTTGACGACTTATTCTGGTATTGATAACAACAGGATTCCATACACGTTCCGCAGGATTAACGTGGCAGATTATTTTGGGGATTGTGTAGAGGAAGTGGGGCTGGATCTGGAATCTAAGAACATCCAGTTAAATTATGACGATCTGGTGGAAGCATCTACGCAGATTATTGCAGATCCTGAGCAGATCAAGCGGGTGATCAACAATATTATTGGAAACAGTGTAAAATATATGGATAAAGAGCAGGGTGTAATCGATATCCGCATTCTGGATGAGGTAGATTCCATCCGGGTTGAAATTGAGGATAACGGAATGGGCATTGCGGCCAAAGATCTGCCGAATGTATTCGAACGATTTTACCGTACCGATGCATCCCGCAATTCCTCTAAAGGAGGAAGCGGTATCGGGTTATCCATCGTTAAGAAGATTATAGAGGATCATGGCGGTTATATTTGGGCGACTAGTAAAGAGAAGGAAGGCACATGTATGCATTTCGTGATCCGTAAATATCAGGCACCGCCAGAACAATAGTTGACAGTGGATTTTGTTTTCAAAGTAGAAATACGTATATTATAGAATGTGTGAGAAGCAAAAAGTATCTGTGTTTCTTGGTAAGTAGAAACACAACGGGAAAGCGTAAATACAAAAAGACAGGGAGAAAGGATAAAAGTCATGAGTAAAATTCTAATTGTGGAAGATGAAGAGGCAATTGCAGATCTGGAGAAAGATTATCTTGAATTGAGTGATTTTGAGGTTACTATTGAGAATACAGGGGATAAAGGGCTGGAGACAGCGATGACAGGTGATTTTGATCTGGTGATTTTGGATCTGATGCTGCCAGGGATAGACGGCTTCGAAGTTTGTAAGAAGATCCGCGAGGAGAAGAATATACCGATTATCATGGTTTCAGCCAAGAAGGATGATATTGATAAGATCAGAGGACTTGGCTTGGGAGCTGACGATTATATGACGAAACCTTTCAGCCCTTCAGAGCTGGTAGCAAGAGTGAAGGCGCATATGGCGCGTTATGACAGACTGGTAGGCAGTAACCAGAAGGTCAATGACATCATAGAGATCAGAGGACTTAAGATTGATAAGACGGCTAGAAGGGTTTATGTGGATGGGGAAGAGAGAATCTTTACCACGAAAGAATTTGATCTCTTGACGTTTCTAGCGGAAAACCCGAATCATGTGTACTCGAAGGAAGAACTTTTCCGAGAGATCTGGGATATGGATTCGATCGGGGATATTGCTACGGTGACAGTACACATTAAGAAAATCCGCGAGAAAATTGAATTTGACACTGCTAAACCGCAGTATATTGAGACGATCTGGGGTGTGGGGTATCGCTTTAAGGTTTAACATTTTTGTTTTTGATGGGGAAGTAGAAATAAGATGAATCAGAAAAGGATTCTATATGAAGATCAGCATATCATTGTCTGTCATAAAGCGGCAGGGATTGCCACACAAACTTCCAGGGTCGGACAGGCGGATATGGTGAGTGAGATTGCCAATTATCTGTCTCATACAGGATGTGATCATGTAGGAACACAGGGTGGCAGCATGGCACATAAGAGCAGAGATGGCAGTAGACAGATGCCATATGTTGGGGTGGTGCACCGCCTTGACCAGCCAGTAGAGGGGATTCTTGTATTGGCGAAGAACCAGAAGGCAGCGGCTAAACTGAGCAGGCAGATTGTCCAGGAACAGACGGAGAAGTATTATTATGCGGTCGTGTGCGGGCAGGATTTTGCAAAACAAGGAAATTTAGAGGACTATATTTCCAAGGATGGCAGGGCCAATGTTTCCTGTATTGTGCCTCCTGAGAGGAAAGATGCCAAACGGGCAGCTCTGTACTATGAGATCATAGCAGAACAGACGATTACGGCAAAAGCAGGGGAAGAAGCGGGAGAGATGGATAACGGAACCTTGCTCACCCGTCGGATTGCACTTGCCAGAATCCGTCTGTATACCGGGAGGCATCATCAGATCCGCCTGCAGATGAGCCATGCAGGAATGGGCTTGTTGGGAGATTATAAATATGCTGATACACAGGCGATCCAGATATCGAAGCAGATGCAGGTGAAGGAAGTTGCTCTATGCGCATACCGGCTTTCCATTCTTCATCCGGTGACTGAAGAGAGGATGACGTTTTTGATTCAACCGGAAGGGAAAATTTTCCAGAGAGAAGCGTTTCGCGAGAAACTGGCTTCTGCGGCCGACAGGATTATAGTATAATCATTTGCAAATGAAACATAATACATAATATATAAAGAAAAGAAGCAGAGATTTGAAATTTCTGCTTCTTTTTAAATGGGCAGGGAAATTCTTTTGTGTCCGATTAAAGAGGAAGAAGAAAGGTATGAGACAGGATGATAAAAGAGAACAATACACTATTGGATAATAAATTAATTCGGATGGGTATCGTCTGCATAGGTGTTTGGTTTTTCTTCCGGTTTCTCTTTACTCTGGTTGCACCTTTTATTCTGGCGTTTCTGCTGATCACCTTATGTTATCCGTTGTTGGAGCGTATACAGAAGCGGATTCCCATAAAGAAGAAATTTCTTGCACTTGGTATTTTTCTTCCCCTTTTCATACTGGCAGCAGTTCTTTTGTGGATTGTAGTATTATTTGGAGGCAGGCAGTTGGAGGGCCTGCCGGCTGTCTGTGCACAGGCGGGACAACAGTTGGAGTTGTTCTTCCACAGGTGCTGCGGCGGGTTAGATGGAAAATTTGGCTGGGATGGACAACAAATCGAGACATATCTGATTGAACAGATGACAGTCGTTATGGAGAATGTGCAGATACAGGTGGTGCCGCAGCTGCTGTCTTCTTCCTATAATTGTTTCAAGGGAATATTTGCAGCAGTTGGTTTTCTTGCCATTACATGCATTGCAGTGTTTCTGATGGAAAAGGAATATACGGTTTTGGTAGAAGGGCTGAAAAAATCAGAAGAAATGCAGCTTATTTGGTCTGTGGTGGAAGGCGTGTTATCTTATATCATAACATTTGTGAAGGCACAAGGTGTGATCCTGCTTATCATCAGTATACTGTGTAGTGTGACACTGGGGATTGTAGGGGTTCCAGGAGGAATCCTGTTTGGTATGTTGGCAGGATTTCTGGATATGCTGCCTTTTATTGGGACCGGAATCGTGCTGGTGCCATTGTCGGTGTGGCAGCTTCTGAACGGAGAGTATGCACGGATGGTCGTATGTCTGGTGTTGTATGGTGTCTGCATCGTGGCAAGGGAACTGCTTGAGCCGAAACTGATCGGAAAAAGGATCGGCATTGCACCGGTCTTTATGCTGCTGGCTGTCTATGCCGGTGTCAAACTGTTTGGCGTGGGTGGAATTGTGAAAGGGCCGTTGGCGCTGATCGTGATTTATGAGATCTGGAAGACTGAAAGGGGCGTGTAATATGCTATGGATGATAACGGCTAATATAACGGCTGCACGAAGCACTGCAATTTGACGGGAGGCAGCTGTTCGATTATGATAAAATAGAAAATAAACAGGAAGAAAAGAAAGACTGGACTATAAAAGTGAAAGAAGAAAAGACATATCAGGAATATCAGGTAAAGACAGCCGGAATAACCGGCTTACATACGATGTTGTGCAGGAGCATCCTTAAAGCATATTTTGTTGTTATTGCTGTTGTCTATCCTCTGTATGCGCCGGGAGGTTATGTACAGATCGGGGAAGTAAAATATTATTTTTTTCGGAATGTGACGCTGGTTATGCTGGCAGCGGCTGGTGGTATTATCATACTAACGGCGCTGGCGGGCAGAGAACGGGAATGGATTGTGAAGCATTACCGGGAGATGTCTGTGACGGACTGGTTTGCGTATGGATATTGTCTGGCAGTGATGCTGTCATATCTGTGTTCTGACTATAAGCAAGATGCTCTATGGGGTGAAGAGGGATGGTATATGGGGGCTATGAGCCAGATCATGTTTGTTCTGATGTATTTCCTGTTTTCGCGTTATTTTGGCGAAGATGAAAGGAAAACTTTTACCCCGGAGGGGAAGTCGGCTGGTATAAGATACAGTACTTTGGAAGTAAAATGGCTGGGGATATGGTTGTGCACATCTGTGCTTGTGTTTCTGTTGGGAATAGCTAACCGCTACTCGCTGTATCCGATCGTGATGGAAGGGCAGACCGAAACTTTTATATCTACGCTTGGTAATATCAACTGGTTCTGCGGCTATTGGGCAGTGACGGCGCCGATTGGGATCGTGCTCTATTGGTGCAGCAGGAAGGGGATCGTAAGACTGTTGCTTGGCATATACAGTTTTATTGCAATGCTTTCTGGGGTCACGCAGGGAAGCAGCAGCGCTTATCTTGTTTTTTTAATGCTATTGTTTGTACTGCTTGTTATGTCGTTGCAGAGCGATGAAAAGTTATACCGTTTTCTTGAACTCTGCCTGTTTTTTACGGCGGCCTGTCTGGCAGCAGGATTCATGCAGGATCTGCCGGGGTTTTCCTATAATTACTGGGTCAACGCGTCGGAAGAAAGGTCGTTGATCACTTCGATGCTGCTGACCAGCCGTGTTATGATAACAGTGTTTGTACTGTTGGCCGGTATCTATGTGGTATTTCGCATCCTGGGCCGGCATGGACAATTTCTGACCGCAAAGCGCAGGTGTTTCTTCAGTGTGCTGGCGGCAGTGGTCATTGTCGCATCCTGTGTTCTAACCTTTCTATTGATGGTAGAAAGTGAAATGATACAGTTTCGGGATGTGCCAGGTACGGTAGAAAGAGACAGCTATATGGAAATTGTTTTCAACGAGGATTGGGGAAATGGCAGAGGTGCTACATGGAAGTGTGGGATAGATGCCTATAACAGTATGGACACTTTACATAAACTGGTCGGAATCGGACCAGACTGCTTTGCAGACTATATCTATGATGTGCCGGAGCTGGCGGAGAGAATGGTTGACAGGTTCTATGATCTGCGCCTGACCAATGCCCACAATGAATGGCTGACAATGCTTGTGAATACAGGGGCACTGGGATTTTTCTGTTATGTGGGGATTTTCGCGACAGCCTTTACGCGGTATCTGAGAAGGGCGGATGAACAGCCGCTTTTGTATGTGTGCGCGGTCGTATTGCTTGCCTACACTGTTCACAATATGGTCAGTTTCCAGCAGATTCTGCATACGCCCTATGTATTTGTGGTTCTTGGGATTGGAGAGGGTGTAGCCAGGGGCTGGAAGAGGGAAAAGAGCAGAGCCGTGTGGTAGTACAGGATGTGCTAGGTAGACAGAAACGGAGAAATTACAGGTGAGTAACAAGATAAGCAGAAGAAATAAAACAGACAGGAATAATCAGGCAGAAACCGGCTCTTTCCATACAGAGCCAGAAAGACTTAAGTGGATGATCGAGCATCTGCTTACAGCAGTGGCGCTTGCCTTATGTGTGACAGTGCCTCTGTATGCCAAAGATGGTTATCATCAGATCGGTAACGCGAAGTTCGAGGCATATCGCAGAATCATGATTGGCGGATGCAGCGTCTTGTTGGTACTGGCGGCAGTGTATTTCGTCTGCAGGACGATTGCACAAAACGGCAAGCAGGGGTCACGGCTATCTGTCACAGACTGGTTCGTCTTTGCGTATTTGGTATTAACAGGCGCATCTGTGGCAGCCGGTGGATTTTATGAGGATGCGCTTTGGGGCGCTTTTGGCTGGAATATGGGATTTTTGTCGCAGGTTAGTTTCGTGCTGCTATACCTGTTTTTTTCCCGGTTTGGGAAATATTACCGTATAGTGCTGGTAGTGTTGTGCCAAGTAGCTGCTGTGGTATTTGGGATCGGTATTCTGCACCGTCTTATGATCGACCCGATCGGGTTTTATGACGGATTGAACAATGCGCAGAAGGCGCAGTTTCTGTCAACGCTCGGTCAGGCTACATGGTATGCGGCATTTCTGGCAGTCACGCTGCCGGTTGGAGTGGGTGTCTTTCTCTATGCGGAACGAAGGAAATGGCGGATTCTTGGCGGAATATATATGCTGCTGGGTTTTTGCACCTTGGTGACGCAGAACAGTGACAGCGCCTATTTCGCGCAGGCTGGTATGCTGCTTGTTTTTTTCATGATATCCTGCGGGAAACGGGAGACAGTATGCCGGTTTCTGGTGGTGCTTACACTGTTTTTTGCGACGGGAAAGGGGATGTATCTGTTGATGCGGATGCGGCCAAATCCAGCGCTGGAGCCGGATTTTGTGACAGAACTGATGTGGACATCGTGGGTGACATGGGGGCTGCTGGTGGTATGCCTGATAAGTAGCATCGTATCCTATAGGATTGGACGGAACAAGGGGACATCCTTGCTCTGGAATGGGACTGGATGGCAGACGCGGCTTGACTCTTCTTCCGCGGTGCGTCTGATCCGATGGAGTGTTATGGGAAGTGTGGCAGGGCTGCTTCTGTTGACAGTGCTTGCTATAGTATTGCAGAGCCGGGAGATGCTGCCGGCCGGTTTGTCAGATAAGATCGGGGAAATTTCCTACCTGAACTGGAGCGATGACTGGGGAAACGGCAGGGGCAGAATCTGGAAGTTTGCCTGTAAGGTAATCTCGGAAGAAAGTTGGCGTCATAGGATTTTCGGAATAGGGCCGGACTGCTTTAACAGTTATGTGACGGTTTACCACGGGGAGGAAGCAGCGCTTCTGTGGGGCGAGAAGCTGCTCACTAATGCGCACAATGAATGGCTGAATATCCTGATCAATGGCGGGATTCTGGGTGGAGCAGCTTATCTTGGAATCTTTGTGACGGCAGTCTGCAGATTTCTGCAGTATAGAAGCAAAAACATGCTTCTTGCAGGGATCGCTGCGGCGGTCGTGTCATATATGTGTTATAATTTTTTCTGTTATCAGCAAGTGCTATGTACGCCCTTTGTATTTCTTTTGATGGGGATAGGGGACTATATTGTACGGGAAGAGGGATAAGAACGGGAAATTGCTAAAAACCATGTAATCTTTTCTTTTTTTTGTTATAATGAAAAACAGAGTATTTCGGCAGATGCTATAATTCAGACATACATATCGGAAAGATACATGGAGGAGGTAAAGAATAAATGGATGCAGTGATGAAAGAGGTGTTGCGAAATTTCTTCCCGGAAGAGGAGATCGTGTTTGTCGGGCCACATGGAAGCGGTCATATCAATCACACGTTTGCCGTGGAGACAGCAGGAGAAAAGAGATATGTTCTGCAGAAGATTAATACGGACATTTTCAAGGATGTGGAAGGCTTGATGGAGAATGTTGTGAATGTGACAGATTATCTGCGCAGACAGATCGCACAGGAAGGAGGCGACCCGGAGAGAGGAACGATGAGGGCGGTTCCGGCTGTGGACGGGAAATATTATTATATAGATACACAGGGTGGCTGCTGGCGGGTTTATGTTCTGATTGACAATGTGATCTCTCTGGACCAGGCGGAGAATGAGGAGGCGTTGTATGCCAGCGGTCTGGCATTTGGCAGATTTCAAGCACAGCTGGCGGACTATCCGGCGCACACGCTGCATGAGACGATCCCGGATTTCCACAATACACCTAAACGCTATGAGACTTTTGAGAAGGCAGTGCAGGAAGATATCTGTCATAGGGCAGAGAGTGTGTCGGAGGAAATCGCGTTTATCAGAGCACACAAGCCGGATATAAACATGCTCACTGACCTGCTTCAGGCAGGACAACTGCCGCTTCGTCTTACGCACAATGATACGAAGCTGAACAATGTCCTTCTGGATCCGGAAACTTATGGAGCGGTGTGTATCGTAGACTTTGACACGATCATGCCAGGGCTGACGGCCTATGACTTTGGAGATGCGATCCGGTTTGGTGCCAATACGGCGATGGAGGATGAGCCGGATACGAGTAAGGTGTCTCTGTCTGTGCCATTATATCAGGCATACGTGAAAGGCTTTATGGAAGGGTGTGGCGGACGGCTGACTGCTAAGGAGGTCGAGACATTGCCACAGGGTGCAAAGACAATCACCTTGGAACAGGGGATCAGATTTCTCACGGATTATCTGCAGGGAGATACTTATTATCAGACGACTCGCGAGGGACAGAATCTGGATCGCTGCCGCACGCAGTTAGCACTGGTGGCAGATATGGAGCGGAAGTGGGATCAGATGCAGATTTAGTCTGTATGGCTTCGTTTTTTGCGGGAAGAGGATTCTGATTGGAAGTTAACAGTTGACAAACGTTTATCCGGCGGCTAGAATGAATAGAAATACTTGCAAGACGAGCAATACAGAGTATGAGACGTGACGAAGAAGAGAATAGTACGGACAGGGAGCGTGACAGAGAGAGGATCAATGGTGGAAGATTCTTACGGGAGATGTTCGGAACCGGCCTTGGAGTCCTGTGTGAAGAGCGCAGCGTAGCACCGGCGATAACGGTAGGAGAAGAGGAGCGCCTGTGCGCTAATTAGGGTGGTACCGCCGAGATTTCGGTCCCTTTCGGGATGGAAATCCCGGCGTTTTTGTTGTATTCCGGTGAAAGCAGGAGGGCATGTTTGGCAGGGAGCTTGAAGGACTTATGCGCCTGACCGGAAAGAATGAGGAAATAAAACAGGAAAGGATGAGGGAAAATGGCTGACAAGAAATTAGTAGAAGCGATCACTTCCATGGAAGATGATTTCGCGCAATGGTACACGGACGTGGTCAAGAAAGCGGAACTTCTGGACTATACGAGCATCAAGGGCTGCATGGTGTTTAAACCCGCAGGATATGCGATCTGGGAGCTGATCCAGAAGCAGATGGATGATATGTTTAAGGCGACGGGAGTGCAGAACGTATATCTGCCTATGTTTATCTCGGAAAGCCTTCTGAACAAAGAGAAGGATCATGTGGAAGGATTTGCACCGGAAGTGGCATGGGTGACACACGGCGGCATGCAGCCTTTGCAGGAGCGGCTTTGTGTGAGACCTACCTCAGAGACGCTTTTCTGTGATTATTATAAGAATGTGGTACAGTCCTATCGTGATCTGCCTCAGGTCTGCAACCAGTGGTGTTCTGTTGTACGCTGGGAGAAGGAGACAAGACCTTTCCTGCGCAGCCGTGAGTTTTTATGGCAGGAGGGTCATACTGCTCATGCAACAGCGAAAGAAGCGGAGGAGAGAACAGTACAGATGTTGAATGTCTATGCTGATTTCTGTGAGCAGGTGCTGGCGATTCCTGTGATCAAGGGACAGAAGACAGAGAAGGAGAAATTCGCGGGCGCTACAGCCACCTATACGATTGAAGCGCTGATGCATGACGGCAAAGCGCTGCAGTCTGGCACCAGCCATAATTTTGGGGATGGTTTCGCGAAAGCGTTTGGCATACAGTTTACGGATAAAGACAATACATTGAAATATGTACACCAGACTTCCTGGGGGGCTTCGACCCGTCTGATCGGTGCGCTTATCATGGTGCATGGAGATAATTCCGGGCTGGTGCTGCCTCCAAGGATTGCGCCCACGCAGGTCATGATCATTCCGATCCAGCAGAAAAAGGAAGGGGTGCTGGATAAGGCGTATGAGTTGAAGGACAGACTGTGCAGTTTCCGTGTGAAAGTAGATGATACGGATAAAAGTCCTGGATGGAAATTCTCCGAACAGGAAATGCGGGGAATTCCGGTTCGTGTGGAGATCGGACCCAAAGATATTGAGGCGAATAAGTGCGTGATCTGCCGCAGGGATACAAGGGAGAAGACCGAAGTATCTCTGGATGAGTTGGAGACAAAGGTGGGAGAAATTCTTACAAAGATGCAGACAGAAATGTTAGAGCGCGCGCGTGCACATAGAGATTCCCATACCTATACGGCACAGAATATGGAAGAATTCCGCAGATTGTTTACGGAGAATTCCGGTTTCGTAAAGGCGATGTGGTGCGGCGATCAGGCGTGCGAGGATAAGATTAAGGAGGAACTTGCCGTTACCAGCCGGTGTATGCCTTTTGAACAGGAAGAGATCAGCGATGTATGCGTGTGCTGTGGTAAGCCTGCAAAGAAGATGGTTTATTGGGGAAGGGCATACTAAAGGTTTGTATTTTTATCCTGATTAGCTTAAAATGAATGGTACAAAGTTCACGTATAAAAATAAAGTAAAGGGGTTGAATAGCAATGAATGTTTTGGTAATTAACTGCGGCTCTTCTTCTTTGAAGTATCAGCTGATCAACAGTGATTCGGAAGAAGTACTGGCAAAAGGATTATGCGAAAGAATTGGGATCGAGGGGAGCGCAATCGTGCACCAGCCTGCAGGCGGCGAGAAAGTTAAGACACAGATAGATATGCCCAATCATACGAAGGCGGTCCAGTTAGTGATTGAGAAGTTGACAGATCCGCAGGAAGGTGTGATTGCCTCTTTGGATGAGATTGATGCAGTAGGGCATCGGATTGTCCATGGCGGTGAGAAATTCGCGACCTCTGTAGTGCTGGATGATGAGGTGCTGGCGGCAATCGAGCAGTGCAACGACCTGGCGCCGCTCCACAATCCGGCCAATCTGATTGGGATCAACTCGTGCAAAGAGATCATGCCGAAGGTACCCATGGTTGGTGTATTTGATACGGCATTTCACCAAACGATGCCAAAGAAGGCATATTTATACGGACTGCCATTGTCTTATTATGAGAAACATAAGGTGCGCCGTTATGGGTTCCATGGTACAAGTCATGATTTTGTATCCAAACGGGCGGCGGAGATTATGGGCAGGGATCTTAAAGAGTTGAAGATCATCGTATGTCATTTGGGGAACGGCGCTTCTGTATCTGCGGTGAAATATGGCGAGTCTGTAGATACTTCGATGGGGCTGACACCGTTGGAAGGGCTGATCATGGGAACCCGCTCTGGGGATCTGGATCCGGCTATCGTTACTTTTATTGCGGAGAAAGAAGGGATTAGTGCAGAAGAAGTGATCAGTATCTGCAATAAGAAGTCAGGGGTGCTGGGGCTGTCTGACGGTGTTTCCAGTGATTTCCGTGATCTTGGAGAAGCTGCAGAAGCAGGGAATCAGGAAGCTGAGACAGCGTTAGAGACATATGCCTATCGTGTAGGTAAATACATTGGCGCCTATGCTGCGGCGATGAATGGAGTAGACGCTATTGTATTTACGGCTGGTGTGGGGGAGAACAATGCACAGGCCAGGGGATTGATTGGGCAGTATATTGGTTTCCTGGGAACCAATATTGATCCAGAGAAAAACAAGAAGCGTGGGGAGGAGATTATTCTTTCAGATGCGGACGCTAAAGTTACCACGATGGTAATCCCCACCAATGAAGAACTTGCAATCGCGCGTGAGACTGTGCGGTTAATGAAGTAAATCCGGACAGGAAGGCGGTAGAAGAAGACTATATGGGCAGACGGAGAGATAGAAGGAAGAAGAAAAAGGGCATCGGCACAATAGTTTTACTTTGCATCTTGATTACGGCATGTGTGGTGGTTCTATTTGCGTTGGTAAAAGGAAACTTCATGAAAGAAACGATTGGAGGCGGCATTAAATCTGCAGTGACCAGGAAGGTGACAGAAACAGTCATGGAACAGGCAGTCCAGAAGACACTGGAAAGTTCCGGAGATCCACAGGCGGCGGAAAAGGCGAAAGAGATCGTGGGAAGTATGGAGGAGACGGATAAGAAAGCAGCAGAAACGATTATAGAGAAATATGCTGACAGTGAAACGCTGTCCGATTGCCTGGAGATTGTAGGGGACGGTGTCAACAAGGAATCTCTGGCAGAAGTCCAGGCGTATCTGCAGGAGAGTGTTTCTGATGAGGATATGCAGAAGCTGGAGGAATTGTATCAGAAGTATGGCGGAGTTATGCCGTAAAAGAGATGAAAGACTGCTGGGTAACAAAATGGCGTTGTTCTTCTTAGAGAAGGACGACGCCATTTGTGTATTCACATAGGAAAATACGCCATTATGCATTAGGTTGAAGATAATTACAAGACGGATGTAATATGATCTACCGATGTCTGTACCACCAGGGGCAGCATATGGGAAAGGTTGACAAGAGTATACCTAAGGTATAGAATAGCTTCATAGAGGTAAACCAATGTATACCATAAAATGGAAATGGGATAATCACTGAGGAGAGGATGAAGAAGGGTACGCATATGGTCAGTTTGTCAGATGGGGAATGGAAGATCATGAACAGATTATGGGAAAGCGGAGGGAGTACTATCACGGAGCTCACGGCTTTTCTGCAGGAGGAGACGGGTTGGGACAAGCACATTATCATTACAATGCTGAACCGCATGGAAAAAAAGAGAGCTGTCGCACACAAACAGGGTGCCAGGGCTAAAACCTTCTATCCGGTCGTGTCGCGCGGGGAGGTATCTATGCAGGAGACACGCGGTTTTTTGGAGAAAGTATACCGGGGCAGTCTGGGTATGATGGTGAATGCTATGGTGGAAGATCAGGCATTGTCGAAGGAAGAGATCCAGGAGCTGTATACCATTTTAGAGAAGGCCAAAGTAAAGGGGATGGAGGATTGATTATTTATGAAAGAGATCATTATTACCTCTTCGGTTTTGATTTTATGTATTATGTTGGTCCGACATTTTTGTAAAGGGAAAATAGGCAGCAGGCTGCAATATGCGTTATGGCTGGTGGTGGCAGTGCGGCTGATCATTCCAGTAACAGCGCAGCTTTATCTGTCTTTTGGAGCGGTGGATGGATTTTGCGTTATGAATCTGGTGGAAGACTTAGAAGAGGACTTCGGGGATATCACAGAGAGGCTGGACCAGCCTATTGGATTCGCTATGAATATGGATTCTTTGATTAGCAGACAGATTGCGCGGTACATTTTAGCACAGGAGATAGAAAGGTTTGATACCGCGGACGGCGCTACGAGCATTTTTCTGGCAGGCAGGATAGGTGTCACCTGGCTGGATATCCTGCAGGTCGTTTGGCGCGGCGGTATGGGAATCATGCTGGTCTGGATGATTGTGGTCAATTTTCGCTTTGGGTATAGACTGCATAAACAACGGCGGGAATTCTTCATACCGGAACCAGTCTTTACGAAACTGCATAAGAGATTGTCCAGAAGGTTTGCGCATCCTGTGGATGGAAAAGGGCAGGAAAAAGGTATCTGCAGGCATTTCATGAGTAGAACTGGCGTGAAAATATATACAGTGGAACAGTTAGCTTCGCCCTGTCTGTATGGACTGCCAGGGTGGGAAGCGGTCTATCTGCCGGAGAAGATTACAGGTGATGAGGCGATGCTGCGGCATGTCTTGACGCATGAAATGTGCCATAAGCGTCATGGCGACGGTTTCTGGTCGCTGTTGCGGAACGGATTGCTGGCAGTATATTGGTTCCACCCTCTTGTGTGGGCGGCCGCGGCGCTGTCTAAGCGGGACTGTGAGCTTGCCTGCGATGAAGAAGCGCTGGCGCTATTAGGGGAAGAGGAACGGATCAGTTATGGAAAGACACTGCTTTTTATCTTAAGCGGGAAAGGCAGGCTGTCTGATTTCGCGTGTACAGCTACTACCATGACTGGTTTGGGTAAAAGCATTAAAGAGAGGATCCGTTATATTGCGGAGAAACCAAAGGTGATCGGTGCAGCGGTGGTGGTATCTCTGATCCTGATCATGGCAGTGTCCATACTTACCTTTGCCAAAAGCCGGCAGTTTTCTGGCGGTACCTGGGAGCGCGGAAGAATCTATGTTATGACAGGCGATAAGCGGATTATGCTGCCGGGTACCATAGCCAGGATCAGCGGTTACGCGGAGGTAGAAGGAAAAAGGGATGATCTGATCGTCTACCAGGTAGCTTCTGACCAGGAGGTGGGAAGGTTTTGTACAGTTTCCTATGAGGAGGCGGCAGGGCTTGTTGAGGAAGGCCGGACAGTCGTGCCGCTGGGCAATTATGGGTCGAATCCGCAGTTGAAGCAGTATATGGGTATTTTAGAAGAAGAGGCTATCGCGTATATTCCGTCAAAAGAGGTGACAGAAAGTGGCTATGATACGCCGGAGGTTGGGCGGATTGAGCGGGGTATAGAAGAAAAGCCGGAAAAGATCGCAGAAAATAGGGAGAATGGAGTACCTGGGACAGACCGTAACGATGATGGCACCGATCCGATTGTGGATGAAGCAGGGGATTCCATCAAGTATCTGCCAGAGGAATCGGTCACACAGATAGAGGTTCCGGCGGATACTGTTCAAAGGGACTGTTATCTTTATGTGACAGCCGAATATGTAGGGATGAAAGAGGAGTATCTGGAAGAGATATTGTATATCGATGAAGAATTGAAGAATGCTGCCAGTCAGGTGATTGTGACAACACTCAACCGGGAGATTACAGAGGAGACTTTTGAAATACTGGCGGAGTATAAGACGCAGTATTTGGGAGACAATTCGGCAGTTGTTGCATTGGTAAATGCACTGTCATTTCCAGAAGGATTATCTTATGAAGGGATCGAGATGGCGACTGGTGAGACGCAGAAGAAAGTCTTGCAGATTTACTGTAGTCTGGCTCTAGAAGATGTGGAAATGGGAAAGGAAGAGGAAGACCTCTTATTCTTTGATGCGGCGATGCTGTTTGCAGTCATTGAAAATCTTGAGGAATGTATTTTCGTATTGCGGGATGGAGAGGGTTTTCCAATCGAGGAGGTTGTCTATAACAGAGAAGAAATGACGAAACGGATTGGCGTGGAAAGCCTGTGGAAGGATCTGGAAGGAGAAGAGTTGTGCGGCTGGCTCAAGGAATTACACCAGCGTGTGCTGCTGTATCTGTGATGAAAAACAGGCCCCCTGTGCAAACAAATATAAAATTTAAAAAAAATTAAGATTTATGAAACTTTTTCTTAACTTGTGGACTCTAATATATAAAGAGAAGTGTACTGCCTGTAGTAGTACACAGTTGGAAAATACTGATTTTTGTAAATAAGGACACATTTTTAGAGAAAGTTTCAAGATTTTTCTGATATGCTGGCAGAGGAACTTTATGTGGAAGGTTTTAGTTAATGTAGAGAGCATAAATTGTGGTACAAAAGAGGGGGCAGCAGGTGGGACAGGTACAGAGAAGAGCACAGCAGGAAGTTGAATTATGGGAATTCTATGAGGAGAACAACAGAAGCAATAGGAAAAGAAGCCCGAACAGGGGGGAAGAAAGGGAAGATGGACGGCACAGTCGAAACAGGGCCGTAGACCGGGAAGACAGAAGATACGGTTTGAAAGAAGGAGTAAGAGAAGGAGGAGCCAGAAGAGAAAACAGAGGTTCCGGAGGAGCTGTCAGGGAGAGAACTAGGAGCAGTGTAAGACGAACTGAAAATAACAAAAATCCAAAGAGGGTTGAAAGACCTCGTATGGACAAAAATCCAAGTCGGGGAAGAAAGATAGATCTGTATGAGATAGAACGGGAACCAATGCAGGAAAACAGGGCTCGCAGAGCTACAGCTAGAAGACCGTCCAATACGCAAAGACAACGTGAGAATATGTCAAGAAGCGGCGGTAGAACAGGAGATGCTTCCCAGATCAGTTATCTGCAGCCTTATCCTGTTGCCGTGCAGCGCCAGAAACAAGCAGAACGTGGCTATAGAGGGAACGCCCGGCCGGTGCAATCTATCAGGCGGCGCCGGGCGAGACGGAGGAGAGAGTTTCTGTGTAAAGCGGCGATTGTATTTCTTATGGTCATGTGTCTTGTATTAATCTATTTTATAACAGGAGAAATTTATCAAATGATACATCGTGATACGGCGAGACAGGCGGTTCCGGTTATAACAGACAAGAAGATTAGCGACAGGCAAAGCAGTGATAATAAAATTGCGCCGCCGGAAATGATGCAGGATTTTCTGGAGATCAATGAGTATTCCCGTCCGGGAACCAGATTGGACAGGATCAATAGTATTTTCGTGCACTATACAGCGAATCCGGGGACCTCCGCTGCACAGAACAGAAGTTACTTTGCGAATCTTGCAGAAACCCATGAACGGTCAGCCAGCGCACATCTAATCATCGGCTATGAGGGAGAATTGATTCAGTGTATTCCTTTTGAGGAACAGGCATATGCGGTGATGACAAGAAATGAAGATTCGATCTCCATTGAATGCTGTTATCTGGAAGAGAATGGCTCGTTCACACAGGAGACTTATGATACTTTAATACATACATTGGCCTGGCTGTTGGAAGAGTATGATCTGTCCACAGAAGACATTCTAAGGCATTATGACTGTGGCGGTAAGCTGTGTCCGTTGTATTATGCAGAGAATGAAGGTGCATGGCATCAACTTCTGCAGGATGTAGCAGCCTATATGACCAGCGCAGAATAAATCTAATGTGAGACTTCCCTGGAGAAAGCGCCGGTAGGATGGGAGCGTTCTTCAGGGAATTTTCAAGAAGAATTTATTTGACTTTTAAGCATTGTTGTGATAGCATATAAAAGGTTCTTATGGAAGTTTTCCAATCAACAGGGCATGCGTTATGCGGGTGTAGTTCAATGGTAGAACACCAGCCTTCCAAGCTGGATACGTGGGTTCGATTCCCATCACCCGCTCTATTAGAGAAAGTTGCTATATTGCATCTTTCTCTTTTATTATGCAGTCAAAATAGGTTTAGATTCTTGCGAACTATGTCGTTTAGAGATACAATAATGAATATAGATAGACAGAAGACTTTTATTTGTAGGGATGGCGGCGGAGGAAGGAAGACCAGACCGGCTGCCAGACGGTGATCGATTCAATTTAGAAGAAGGAAAGTTTGTGCCTTACGGTTTTACAAACGGATGGCCTGAAAAGGAGGCATGGTTGTCAATATGGATGCTGCCAAAAAACATATTCTGATCGTAGACGACGATCCGAATACATTAAAAACACTTCGTTATTATCTGCAGGATACTTATAAGGTGACAGTGATCAGCTCCGGTAAAGTAGCAATGGAATTTCTCTTGAAATATAAGCCAGACCTGGTACTGTTAGATTATTTGATGCCAGAGTATAATGGAGCAGTAGTTTTGAAAGAGATGCAAAGCAGAGAGGAGACCAAGGACATTCCAGTCTATTTTTTGACGGGACAGACAGACGAACAGACAATCAGGGAGTGTCTGGAGCTGTGCCCAGCAGGGTATCTTGTGAAACCGGTAGCAAAAAAGGCACTGTTGGCAAAGATGCAGGAGGCATTGGACCTGTGAACGGGCGCAATAGGAATGAAGAAGGGAAAGGACGCATGAGCGGCGGGCAAAACAGAAAGACAGATATGACAGCGCATCAGGAAAACCCTGCGTGTACGGCAGAAAGGGATTCGGGGATGCGGTATATGGATGGCATCGATATGGCTGTTGGTCTGGAATACGCAGGAGAGGATGAAGCGCTTTACAGAGAGATTCTGGCTGATTATGTGGATTGTGCAGCGCAGCTGGCCGGGACAATAGAGCGTGCTGTGGCAGAGGGAGACTTTGAGGCGTACACGATTGAAGTTCATTCTCTGAAGAGCACATCCAAAACGATCGGTGCTTTGGCGTTGTCGAATATGGCCAAGGAGCTGGAGTACAATAGCCGTAACCTGGAGTGGGAAAGGGTTAAGACCAATACGCCGAAGCTTCTGGCTGCTTACAGACAGATTTGTTTGGCTATCGCGCCTAATCTTGACTTTGACGGACAGGTAATAGACCGGAAACCGGCAGACATAGCAGTTATATGCGCTCTGCTGAGTGAGTTGGAAGAGTGTTTGGAGGAATTCGATTCTGTTCAGGCGGAAAAAATAACTGCTCAGCTGTCGGCGTTCGAACACACAGGGGAGTCTGTAATATATCTGGAAAAGCTGTCGACGGCGCTGCGCCGGTTTGACTATAAAACCTGTAAGGAGATTGCCTCGCAATGGCACAGCGGTTATTCGAAATATCCTTCTTGTATCAGTAATTCTAATACAAGTGCTTCCCGCTCTAACATTACCTGACGGAAATTATCTAGTATGGTTGCCCTGTTTACATCTATTGCAAGCCGCGGATCCAAAAATACGAGTGTAAAGCCCTCGTCTGCTTCATACTTGTCTAAATTTTGCTGTTCTAAATTTTCTTCCACACAGCATAAGAAATAATAGTTATCTTGTACAAAGATATCTTCTTTGGTACCCTTCTGGACTCGGTGAACCTGCCCATATTCCCGAATTGACGTTTCGATGACACATAACCCAGTTTCTTCCAATACCTCTCTGATCAAGGCGTCTTTCATGCACTCATCAGCCTCTATACCGCCGCCGGGAAATTTATAATAATTATATTTCTTACTATATACCATTGCTATTTTACCATCTTTAATGATGATCGCTCTTGCAGAAGGCCTGTGAGAAACACTTCCATTAGGAATATAATCTTTTTTGTCCATTTCAAATAAAATACGCATTTTTAGAATTCTCCATTTTGTAGGTGAAATTTATTTGGTGGTAACCGCTGCTAAGTTCCTCTTTCCAGTTATTATAGCATAGATTCCTTTTTCTTGTACGTATCTTATTTGTCCTTTGATTTAAGCGTTAAGAAATTATAACAATGATTCAAAACATGCATATTGCAACCAATATTTTTCTGTGATATGGTATGGATATACCGAAAAAGGAGGCGTACCAGAATGAAGGATAAAGAACTACGCAGGTCAATCGGTAAGCGGGTAAAACAGCGGAGACTGGAACTTGATTTGAAACAGCCATATATTGCGGAAAAGATGGGAGTGACGCCCTCCACAATCCAGAGGTATGAGGCAGGGACAATCGATAACACAAAGAAGCTGGTGCTTGACGGTTTAGCGGAGGCTCTTCATGTATCTGTGGAATGGCTCAGGGGAGAAACGGGCGAGTATGAAACAGACATTACAGATAAGAGAGAATTACTCATTCGGGATACAATGGGAAGTATTCTGCGCAAACTGCCATACGATAGGGAGGTTTCACAAGCAGCTTTTTCCAAAGACCTACTGTTATTGATGCTGCAGGAATATGAATTCTTTATGGATTCTTTCCAGCTTGCCTGCAGGAGCTTCCAGGGTGAGACAGATAAGGACATAGCCGCCGCGATGGGATTTAAATCCAATCAGGAGTATCATGAAATCATGTTCCTGCGGGAGATCACCCATTCTATCAATGTATTTCATGATATTGCCGAGATCATGAGGCTTTATTCCAAAAAACCGGAAATGGCTTCAGAAAGGCTTGCAGATCTTTTATCAAAAAAATCTGAATGGATATAGTTAGTTGACCGGGGCCATGAAAACATTTCTTTGTTTTGTCAGATCAGGGCAGTCGCAAGGGAAAATACATATCAATTTGCTGTACGAGGCTTGAAAGAACTTGAAAAATGGGGAAAGTTTATGGAAAAAGCATATAAACTGGAATTTGCCGGGGAGCAGACAGGAAGTCTGTACGTGAATTGTTGCGGGCTATCGCAGACGGAAGGGCTGCATAGTTTTGGACCGGCATTAAAGCCACATTATCTGGTCCATTATATATTGAGCGGGAAAGGGAAATTTTCGATAGGCGGTAAGGAATATCCATTGGAAGCAGGATATGGATTTCTGATCACCCCTGACGAACTGGCATTTTATCAGGCAGACCAAAATGATCCATGGACTTACGTCTGGGTGGGATTCAGCGGTACACAGGCGAAAGAATATGTCAGTAATATCGGGCTGTCTGTCAGGCAGCCTGTCTTTCGATCGGAAGCTTCAGAACAGTTATACCAGATTGTCAAGGATATGATGGAGCACAATACATTCGGTTTGTCTAACGATCTGCGCCGCAATGGACAACTGGGGATTTTTCTGTCTATCATCGCGGAAGGCAGCGCTGTGGAAGAAAAGAGCGAGGCTGACAAGGCAAATACCTATGTGCGGAAGGCAGTTTCTTTTATCCAGAGCAATTATTGCAACTCCATTAAGGTGACAGATGTGGCAAAGTATGTCTGCATCAACAGAAGTTACCTGTATACGCTTTTCCAAAATTCCATGGGAATGTCACCTCAGCAGTTCCTGACGGCATTCCGTATCACGAAGGCTACGGAGCTATTGCAGCTGACATCGCTTCCGATTGAAAGTATAGCGTTGTCCTGTGGATATCATGATCCGCTGGTATTCACAAAGGCGTTTAAACAGATGAAGAAAATGTCGCCGACAACTTACCGTAAGGAGATGCAGAAGGGCGAAACACGGCGGAACAAAGAGTATCTTAAGCAGGTGGAGGATTTTATCAATCAGATCAACAGTCTTCAGGAGCATATATAACATTTTGACAGTTTTGTGTAACAATGGGATATTTAAGAGAGTCTCTTTTTTATATATGATATCAAGTAAGAAGAACGTTTCCTGGGAAGCGCTGATTGGGCAGGACGTTCTTAACATATTGGCAGGAACAGCAGGGCAGCAAAGAGAAGGAGGATATCTGAATGAAAGCAGAAGTATTGAAGAAGTTCGAGGAACTTCATGGGGATGCACAGGGAGTGAATGTATATTTTGCACCAGGGCGCGTAAATCTGATCGGGGAACACACCGATTATAACGGCGGACATGTTTTTCCCTGCGCGCTGACGATTGGCACTTATGTTGCTGCGCGCAAAAGGACAGATAGAAAATTAACATTTTACTCTATGAACTTTGAAAGACTGGGAATAGTTGAGGGCAGTCTGGATGATTTGACACCTTCTAAGGAGGCGGACTGGACGAATTACCCGAAGGGCGTTATGTGGGCATTTGCAGGCAGAGATATGAAGATGGACTGTGGTTTGGATATAGTGCTGTATGGTAATATTCCTAATGGCTCTGGGTTATCCTCTTCGGCATCTTTGGAGGTTGTGACAGGCTATCTGTTGAAAGATCTGTATGGTTTCGATGTGACCAATGTGGATCTGGCGAAGATTGGACAGTATTCGGAGAATAATTTCAATGGCATGAATTGTGGCATTATGGATCAGTTTGCCTCTGCGATGGGTAAGAAGGATAACGCTATCTTCTTAGATACAGCCGATCTTTCTTATGAGTATGCGCCGCTTGTGCTGCAAGGTGCGAAAATTGTAGTGACTAACAGTAATGTGAAACATTCCCTAGTGAATTCGGCATACAACGAGAGGAGAAGCGAGTGTGAGAAGGCGCTGGAAGAACTGCAGACGGTGGTAGATATCAAGGGTCTTGGAGATTTGACTGAGGAACAGTTTGAGACACATAAGGGAGCTATCCAGAGCGAAGTGCGCGTAAGAAGGGCGAAGCATGCAGTGTATGAAAACCAGAGAACAATCCGAGCAGTGGATGCATTAAAGAAGAATAATCTGGAGTTGTTCGGGGAATTGATGAATGCTTCCCATGTATCGCTTCGTGATGACTATGAAGTGTCCTGTGAAGAGATTGATGTGCTGGTAGAAGAAGCATGGAAAGTGGACGGAGTGATTGGTTCCCGGATCACTGGCGGTGGTTTCGGAGGCTGTACAGTGAGTATCGTGCGCGATGAGGCCATTGCTGCGTTCCAGGCAAAGGTTGGGGCAGCCTATGAGGAGCGTGTCGGTAAGAAGGCAGACTTCTATGTAGTAGAAATTGGAGACGGGCCGAGCAGATTATAAATTAAGGAAAGAAAAATCAGGGAATGGGTATTTTCCGCGCGGAAAAGAGGAGCGACATGATACAGAAAAATATAAAAAAACTGGTGCAGTACGGTTTGAAGACAGGATTGATCAAAGAGGCAGATCGGATTTATACGACAAACAGGCTTCTGGAATTATTCCAGATGGATGAATTGGAAGAGGATGGCGAAGAAGCTGTCATGTGTGTGGAGGAACTGGAAGAAGTATTATCCGGTATGATGGATTACGCTTATGAGCAGGGCATTATGCCAGAGAACAGCATTGTTTACAGGGATCTGTTTGATACGAAGATCATGAGCATGCTGGTGCCCAGACCGAGCGAAGTAATCGCCGAATTTGAGGCAAGATATGAGAACAGCCCGAAGGAGGCTACAGAATTTTTTTATAAATTAAGCCAGGACAGCGATTATATCAGAAGATACCGCATTCAGAAAGATCAGAAATGGATTGCGGAGACGAAATATGGCGATCTGGATATTACCATTAACCTTTCCAAACCAGAGAAAGATCCAAAAGCTATTGCGGCAGCTAAAAATGCGAAACAAAGTGGGTATCCAAAATGTCTGCTCTGTATGGAGAATGAAGGGTACGCAGGACGTGTGAACCATCCGGCAAGACAGAACCACAGGATCATTCCAGTGGTGATCAATGGAAGTCGTTGGGGATTCCAGTACTCACCGTATGTATATTATAATGAGCATTGCATTGTCTTTAACTCACAACATATTCCGATGAAGATAGAACATGATACTTTTTGTAAGCTTTTTGACTTTGTGAAACAGTTTCCACATTATTTTGTCGGATCCAATGCGGATCTGCCGATTGTGGGTGGTTCCATCTTAAGTCATGATCATTTCCAGGGCGGGCACTATGAATTTGCTATGGCAAGAGCAAACGTTGAGAGAACTTTTACGGTGAAGGGATTTGAGGATGTGGATGCCGGTATCGTGAATTGGCCAATGTCCGTGATCCGTATCTCATCGGAGAATACTGACAGGCTGATTGCGCTGGCTGATGTGATCCTGGATGCATGGAGAGGTTACACAGACGAGTCCGTATTTGTCTATGCAGAGACAGAGGGGGAACCGCATAATACGATCACACCGATAGCCAGGAAAAGAGGAGAGAAATTCGAGCTGGATCTTGTGCTGCGCAATAATATTACAACACAAGAACATCCTCTGGGTGTATATCATCCCCATGCGAAATTACATCATATTAAGAAAGAGAATATTGGCCTGATTGAGGTTATGGGGCTGGCAGTGCTGCCTGCCAGACTCAAAGACGAGATGGAGAAGCTGGCGCAGGCGATTCTTACCGGGGCGGATATCCGCAAGGATGAGATATTGGAAAAACATGCTGAATGGGTTGAGGAGTTTCTGCCGAACTATACAAAGATCACAGAGGATACGATCATGGACATCCTTCATAAGGAGATCGGAGATGTGTTCATGCATGTGTTGGAGGACTCAGGCGTTTATAAGAGAAATAAAGAAGGGCAGGCGGCATTTGATAGATTTGTCGGGACATTGAATCAATAGGGGTGTAGTTCTAGTAAAAAGAAATGAGGCGGAACCAAAAGGTTCCGCCTTTATAGACATACCACATATGCGCGGTATAGAGATCAGATTTGGCAGGGTGATGTTTGTCTTTTTGGGGATTGATCTGCCAATCTGCTAGAATTGCAATATTTTATTGAGATTACCATTATACGGTGGTTAGATCAGCTCGCCAATCCCCAGCATACTTTGCATAAAATTATCGCAAGCTTTTTGTTGTATGGGATTTAGCCGTTGATACATAGACATATGATTTCGGTATTTTTTGAGATGGAACATGTTATTTGCCAATAAAAGATCTGCGTTAAGACGCTCTTCAGCAAGATACAGGACATAGTCCGTAGAGACACGAAAGAAACGTGATAGGTCGCTTACAAGTGAAGCATCGGGAATAGATCGTTCGCTTTCAATCTTACTCAATGTAGATTGATTGAGGCTTAAGTTCTTCGCAAGCGCCTGTTGTGATAATTTTTTTTCTAACCGTAAATCCTTGATCCTTGTTTTCATTTTCTTTACCCTCCTATTATTGTAGGTTAAATAATGGAAAGAAATATTCCGATTCTTTATAAGAGTATTCTGTAGGGAATAATTTATAGACGAAAAATCGCAAATGGTAGTAGACGAAAGGACTGCTATACAATATATTGTATGATTAGCATGTAAGACACATAAATATTGTATGGGAAATAATTGAAATAGGAGCAGATGATTGAGAGAGTCCCATAGCTATGCTATACTATTGCCATTGTACAACATCGAGCGGTCAGAAAAGCTCTCAGGCACCTCAGAAACAGGCAGTTTACGGTATGGCTTTGATCAGTGGCAGAGGAGAGTATGGAGGAAAAGATGATAGAATCATATGTTTGTGTTGATCTGGAGACAACAGGACTCGACCCCAAAAGGGATAAAATTATTGAGATTGGCGCCGTAAAAGTAGTAAACAATGAGATTGCAGCTGAATGGGGAACTTTTGTGAACCCAGGAAGAAAACTGGAAGAACGGATTGTTCAGTTGACAGGGATCTGCGATGAACAACTGGAAGACGCGCCTGGAATCGAAGAGGCATTTCCACAACTGCTTGGGGTGATTGGAGAGGAGGTTCTGCTGGGACATAGAGTACTGTTTGACTATTCTTTCTTAAAGAAAGCGGCAGTCGATCAGAAACTGCCTTTTGAGAGAAGTGGAATTGATACTCTTGGAATTGCGCGTAAGTATCTGAAAGATTTGGAGAGCCGTGGATTGGTGCATTTGTGTCAGCACTATGGAATCAGCCACAATGCGCACAGAGCGTTGGGAGATGCCAAAGCTACAGTGCAGTTGTATCAGAAACTGGCTGAGCAGTTTTCTAGTATGGAGGCAGCAGAGGAAGAAAAGAATCTGTTCAACCCGCGGCCGCTGCATTTTCATGTCAAAAGGGATACGCCAATTACAACAGCCCAGAAGGAACAGTTATATAAATTGCTAGACAAGCATAAACTGATAGTAGAATATGATGTTGCAAAACTGACCCGCAGTGAGGCTAGCCGGCGGATTGATCAGCTTCTTGCAAAATACGGACGATAGATTTCTGCATAGCAGAGTTTAAAACTTCTACAATTGGATAGAGGCTGCTGATCTTTTCAGGGGTATGCTGTTCGTGATAGATCTGGCATAGCAACCGGTAAGTCCCACTGATGTCAGTGCCCGTGGAGACAGAGAATTCTAACATGTGACATGCCTCGTTAATATGGCCGGCATCATAGAGCGCCTGTGCCCATTGCTGCAGAGTGCGCACGAGGAGAGTATAATTCTGGTCGTACTGTGTCAAAAGGTCGATATTAGGAGCGCCGTAGCGCAGCTTTAACTCTGTATTGCTGATACCTGTGAAATTGACCACCGGCAGCTCATGTAAAGCGGTGATGATCTGTTTATAATCATCGACTTTGGGAATATCTTTCAGAAGCGACATAGGAAACTGTTCCAAAGGGATGTGGATATAGTCCAGATCGTCCAGGGATTTACGCCGTGTACTGTTGGCGGCTCTTTCTCTGGCCCAGAAATCATGTTCAATAGCGGCTTGATCCTTTTTATTTTTTTTGATATTGACTGCGATAGCGATGGAGAGGGCGACAACACTTGCAAAAAAGATTAAATTCATATATAATATCCTTTCAGTATAATGTATATTATGCGGTAACTGTCGGTTGATAGATTCTGTAAAGGAGCGCTTATGTTCAACAGGAAAACAAGGAAAATCGTTTCTTCTGTCATTATCATTATCGTCGTATTGGCAATGGTTCTTCCACTTTTATTGATAACGGTATAAGCATTTACATTTTTTAAAACTGTTACTATTTTACCATATAATTTCTGTCAGGGCAATTTAAGGTCGTTTAGGAAGGGTAAGGTTATTTTATGAAGAAATTGTCTGTCGTGTTTCTGTTGATGATGGCTGCAATGATAGTGGTTTCTCTGCCAGTACATGCGAAAGAAAATAAAATTCAGTCAGGTATTTATGTAAATGATATGGATCTGTCTGGCATGTCTATAGAGGAAGCAAAGCAGACAGTAGCGTCCTATGTGGCGTCTTATGGAGATACACCGGTCACTTTGCATGCTATTGATGAGGGTACGGTGGTAACGACCGCTTCCGAGCTGGGGTTAAAGTGGGGCAATGAGGAGATTTTGGAAGAAGCAGCTCATTTTGGCAGGGATGGCGATATCTTACGGTGTTACAAAGAACTGAAAGATTTAGAATACAAGAATAAAGTGTATAAAGTGAGCTTTGATTTTGATAAGGATAAGATCAGGACTCTGCTTGAGGAGAATGTGGAGCAGTACAATCAGGAAGCGGTAAATGCATCTTTAACCAAAACGGAAAGCGGTTTTCATGTTACAGAGGGACAGCCAGGGATCCTGGTTGATACAGCGGCTTCCACGGATGCAGTTTATGAGTATTTGCTCAGTGATTGGGATGGAGCGGCCTGCGATATTGATCTGGTCATTTCGGTAGATGAGCCGGAAGGAACGGCGGAGGATCTGGCGAAAGTGAAGGACGTGCTGGGAACTTTTACGACCAGTTATTCGACTTCTGGCGGTTCCCGCAGTGCAAATGTAGCGAATGGCTGTAATCTGATCAATGGCACTACCTTGTATCCGGGAGAAGAATTTTCCTGTTATGAATCGGTAGCTCCTTTTTCGGAGGCGAACGGTTATTATATGGCTGGCTCCTACCTGAATGGACAGGTAGTGGATAGTTTGGGCGGTGGAATCTGTCAGGTGTCTACCACCTTATACAATGCTGTTCTGCTGTCGGAGCTTGATGTGACGGAGCGGTATAATCATTCGATGATCGTTACCTATGTAGATCCTTCTGCAGATGCTGCGATCGCAGAATCATCTGGCAAGGACTTTAAATTTAAGAATAATACGGAATATCCTATTTATATAGAAGGAATCACAACACCGGATAAACACATAACCTTTACGATCTATGGCGCAGAGACAAGAGATCCAGGCAGAGAAGTGAGTTATGAGAGTGTGGTTCTTGAGAGAATTGCACCGGATGCCGAGGTGATCTATACGGATGCTTCCCGCCCGGTTGGGTTCTGTTCGGTGCAGTCTGCACACATCGGCTATAAGGCACAGTTATGGAAAGTGGTCCGTGAGAACGGTACAGAAGTCAGCAGAGAACAGGTTAACAGCAGTTCTTATATGAAAGCGCCGAGAAGCGCGACGGTGGGCATTGCGACAGAGGATGAGGGTGCATATAATGCCATCATGGCGGCAGTAGCGACGAACAGTATCGATCAGGTGAAGGCAGTGGCAGGCGCTTATAAGGCCGCCGCCGATGCTGCAGCAGCAGAAGCGGCCGCTGCACAGGCTGCGGCGGAAGGGCAGGCGCAGCCGCCAGCTCCAGCAGAGGGAGGCGCTCCGCCAGCTCCAGAGGCAGCACAGCCCCAAGAGCAGCCGGTACCTGCTCAATAATAACAGCAGATAAGAACATTGCTTCGCTCTTTACAGGTGTTTGCTGCATTGGTTTTGGATGCTGTTTAAGGACATATGGAAACCAGTATATAGACACAAAATGGGGAAAACAATGCGATATGGCAAAATATCAGAGAACGTGTTCAGACGTTCTGTTTTGAAAAATATAAAATCGCATAGAGACGAAGTAGTATGTGGCGCAGCGATAGGGGGAGACTGCGCCATTTTGTCGTTTGGGGAAGGGTATGAAACAGTGCTGTCTACAGCGCCTGTCATAGCTTCTGTGGAGCGGATCAGCGGGTATGCCATTCCTATGGCGCTCAACAATGTGGCGGCAGCAGGCGCAGAGCCAGTGGGCGTTCTGTTGTCACTCTTGCTGCCAGAAGGGACAGAGGAGAGCGGACTGCAGTGTATTATGGAACAGGCGGAGGAAGCCTGTAAAGTATGCGAGACACAAATATTGGGCGGTCACACAGAGATAACATCTGTTATTTCTGCGCCTGTGATGACTGTGACAGGCGTAGGAAAGCGTGAGGCGGCACGAGCCGGTTCCCTCCGGGGAATAAAGGCAGAACAGGATATTGTGGTCAGTAAGTGGATCGGTCTGGAAGGAACTGCGCGGCTGGCATCAACCTACAGGGAGCAGCTTTGCACAAGATATCCGGTCCGCATGGTCGAGGAAGCGGCGTCTTATAACAGATATTTGTCTGTGATACCGGAGGCTGCCACCGCCGTGAAGTCCGGCGTTTGCGGTATGCACGATGTTTCCAGGGGAGGAATCTTTGGAGCCTTGTGGGAAATGGCGCAGGGAGCAGGCGTTGGACTTGAGATCGACTTAAAGAAAATCCCTGTGAAACAGGAAACGATAGAGATTTGTGAGTTTTTTGAATTAAATCCTTATGAACTGTTGTCGGGAGGTTGTCTGCTCATGGCGACGGAGAATGGGCAGGCATTGGCAGATACGCTGGCGAGGGAGAAGATTCCGGCAGTGGTGATTGGGAGGACAACGGATGGAAATGACAGGATCATCTATCATGACGGGGAGAAGCGGTATCTGGACCGGGCGAAAATGGACCAGATCTACAGGTTAGAACATTTGTAAAATTGATAAATATAGAATGGAGAAAAGATTGAAAATTAAAATTTTCAATCGCGAGATTTGTGTCTGTGCGCCGCTTGCCACAAACTCGTTCATGCACAAAAAGCGGCGCAGAAATGAGGGTAATTATGAGAGAAGAATTGTTGGCGATCGTAGAAAGGAACAGCCGGATCGATTTGAAAGAGCTGGCAGTTATCCTGGGAGTAGAAGAAATTGATGTGGTAAATGAACTGGCAGCGCTGGAAGCTGAGGGAATCATCTGCGGTTATCATACGATGATCGATTGGGAGAAGACGTCTATAGAGAAGGTGTCTGCGCTGATCGAGGTGCGCGTGACACCCCAGCGTGGACAGGGATTTGATAAGATTGCGGAGCGCATCTATAAATACCCGGAGGTCAATTCAGTCTATCTGATCTCAGGGGGGTATGATCTGCTGGTGACGTTAGAGGGCAAGTCCTTGAAACAGATTTCTGGATTTGTGTCAGATAAGCTTTCAACTTTGGATTCTGTGTTGAGTACAGCGACCCATTTTATCCTAAAGAAATATAAGGACCATGGTACGGTTCTGACCAAAAAATATGAGGATACAAGAGAGAAGGTGACACCGTGAGGAATCCGTTAGCTGATAAAGTAGTAGAGATCAAACCGTCTGGCATTCGCAAATTTTTTGATATTGTGAGTGAGATGGAAGATGCAATCTCATTGGGTGTTGGGGAACCGGATTTTGATACCCCATGGCATATCAGGGATGAAGGTATCTATTCTCTGGAAAAGGGACGTACTTTCTATACATCCAATGCGGGTCTTAAAGAGTTGAAAGAAGAGATCTGCCATTACATAAAAAGGAAACAGGGTGTTGCCTACGATCCGGCACATGAGGTATTGGTTACGGTTGGCGGTTCCGAGGCGATCGATATTGGACTGCGCGCTATGCTTAATCCGGGAGATGAAGTGCTGATTCCCCAGCCCAGTTATGTTTCTTATGAACCATGTGCGGTGCTGGCTGGTGGTGTACCGGTTATCATTGAGTTAAAAGGAGAGAATGAATTCCGTCTGACCGCGCAGGAACTGGAAGACGCTATTACGGATAAGACGAAAGTGTTGATTCTGCCATTTCCGAACAATCCTACAGGCGCAATCATGGAGCGCAAGGATTTAGAAGCAATTGCAGAGGTTATAAGAAAACATGACATCTTCGTAATATCAGATGAAATTTATGCAGAGCTTACCTATAAAGAGAAGCATGTTTCCATCGTTGAGATTGAGGGTATGCAGGAAAGAACCATTTTGATCAATGGTTTCTCGAAGGCATACGCTATGACCGGATGGCGGCTGGGTTATGCCTGCGGCCCCAGACAGATTGTGGAGCAGATGCTCAAGATCCATCAGTTTGCGATCATGTGCGCACCGACTACGAGCCAGTATGCGGCTGTAGAAGCGTTGCGCAACGGGGATGATGATGTGCAGGAGATGCGGATGGCGTACAATCAAAGAAGACGTTATCTCATGAATGCATTTAAGGAAATGAATCTGGAGTGTTTCGAGCCTTTCGGAGCGTTCTATGTGTTCCCATGCATTAAGGAATTCGGTATGACCAGTGACGAGTTTGCCAGCCGGTTTCTTTCTGAAGAAAAAGTAGCTGTTGTGCCTGGTACCGCGTTCGGCGATTGTGGGGAAGGGTATCTGAGAATTTCCTATGCGTATTCGTTGGAGAATTTAAAGATCGCGATCGGGAAGCTGGCGGCCTTCGTGGAGAGACTGCGGGCGGCGAAGGGAAGTCAAAACTAAGATGCATATTATATTACATCAGCCGGAAATTCCGGCAAATACGGGGAATATTGGCCGTACCTGTGTAGCCACAGGTACGAGCCTTCATCTGATCGAGCCATTGGGATTTCGGTTGGATGAGAAATCAATTAAGCGGGCAGGCATGGATTATTGGGAACATTTGGATGTCACCCGCTATATGAATTACCAGGAGTTTAAACAGATGCATCCGCAGGCTAAAATCTGGATGGCTACGACGAAAGCTAAGAGAGTTTACACGGAAGTGTCGTATTCGCCGGATGATTATATCATGTTCGGCAAGGAGAGCGGCGGCATTCCGGAGGAGATTCTGGTAGAAAACGAAGAAACCTGTATCCGCATCCCAATGCTGGAGCAGATCAGGTCTCTGAATCTGTCAAATTCTGTGGCGATCGTGTTGTATGAGGCGCTTCGCCAGAATCATTTCAGGGATATGCAGACGGAGGGAGAGCTTCACCGGTTGCAGTGGACTAATCATCATCTTCCACATCAGACTTCGGCAGAGAGAAGATAAACTCTGTTCCCACGCCCTCTGTACTAATTACATTAATATTTTCGCCGTGGGAGCGGATAATTTCCTTCGTGATAGAAAGCCCCAGGCCAGTTCCTTTTTTGTCTTTACCACGCGACAGGTCGGATTTGTAGAACCGGTCCCATATGAGTTTCAGATCGTCTTTCGGGATGCCGATGCCGGAGTCTTTGACACTAATAAAAATTTTATTATGTTTCTCAGTCGTTTCCATTTTGATAATAGAATCGTGATGACTGAATTTGATTGCATTGTCCAGCAGGTTGTAGAGTACCTGCTGGATTTTGTCTACATCGGCAAACACATACATTTCATCCCCGGTCAGTACCAGTTCGATGGCGATCGTCCTCTCGCGGCATGTGCCTTCGAAAGATGCGGCCACATTGCGGATTACGCCGTTAATGTCGAAATCAGAGCGGTTGAGCATGATGCCTTTTGTATTCAGGTTATTCAGGGTCAGAAGGCTGTTGGTCAGCTTGGTCAGACGTTCTGTCTCATTTAGGACAATAGAAAGATATTTCTCATGCATTTCGGGTGGGATCGTACCGTCAATCATAGCTTCCAGATAACCTCTGATGGAAGTGAGAGGAGAGCGGAAATCATGGGAGACGTTTGCGATAAACTTCTTTTGGTCATCTTCTGAGCGGGCGATCTCACTGGCCATATAAGAAAGCGACGCCGCCAGATATCCCATCTCGTCTTCACTCTCCACGCTGAATTCATAGTGCATGTTGCCGCTGGCGTACTGCTCAGTTGCCTCGGTGATCTTGCGCAGTGGAATGTAAACGATTTCTGTGAAGAAAATCAAAATGATCAAGGACAGGAGGAACAGGATGACAAGCATCAGGTAAGAGATGGTGAGTAGGCTGTTAGCGGCCATCTGTATGCTGCTTATAGGTTTGTGGATGACAACGTAGCCTTTTACCTTGTAATCTGATGTGATCGGGGCGAAAACGCTTAACATATCTTCTTTAAAAGTATGGAAAAAGTCCCCTACAACGTAGTTAGAGCCGGAGGTGACAGTAGAATCAAAGTGTTCGATCACGACCTCATTCTCCACGTCCACCGGAGAAGAAGAGTCTAAGATCATGCGGCCTGAAGGATTAATGATCCAGAGTGTGGCGCTCAAATAGGTATCCAACGCATCAAGCTGTGTCTTAACCGATTCCAGGGAAATCTCGTTGTTATACAGATCGGCTGCGTAAGTGTTGGCAATCATGGTAGCTTCCCGGTAGAGCGCGTCCGCCTGCTCTCTTTTTAAGTGATCCATCGTCATATTGGAGACAAAGGTAGCCACAACCACGAAACCAAACAGACCAAAAATGATATAGGCAAGTATTAATTTGAGATATAGGGTCTTTCTCATGGGTAACCTCGTAGTGGTATGATAGGATAGCGTTCAATAAGCAGAATTAAATCAGCCCGTGCGCGGTGCAGTAATGGTAGATGCCATCTTCTGCCACATGGCCGCATACAGCATCCGCAGCCTGTTTTAACTGTGCTGACCCATTCGCCATTGCAACACCACAGCCGACGGCCTGCAGCATTTCCAGGTCGTTATTGCCGTCGCCGAATGCAAGGGCCTGCGAGCGGTCCAGATGATAATGGGCGAGGATCTTCCCGACGCCAACGCCCTTGCCGCTGCCGGAAGGGATTATATCTGCGGCCCGGTCCCACCATGCAGTGATCCTGGCATGGTTTGTATTTCTCAATAATTGAGGGTAGTCCTTCTCCTGACAGCCAAGCATAATCTGATAGATTTCATCATGGGATAACTGTTCAAAATCTTCGGTGACTTCTACCTCAAGTTTTGCGAAGGCATAATATTCCACCAGGTCTATGTCTTTTCCATTCGCGGCGATCCGGTTTTTAGAGGCAATGGAAACGGGCCTGTTCATCGAAGCGGCGTTTTGTATAATCGTCAAAACGTCGTCTGTGGGGATGGGATTGCTGAAAATGACTTGCTTCTTGTTATAACAGTAGGAACCGTTAAAAGTAAGATAGGCATCGAATTCGATTCCCTCAAAATACGGCAGAGTCACAGGGGTTCTGCCGGTTGCAATACAAAGGAGAATATTTTGCTCTTTCAGACGGATCAGGGTTTCAAGCATTTTCCCGGAGATATGTTTCCGCTGCATATCAACAAGCGTACCGTCGATATCAAAAAAGATGATCTTTATATTGTGCATGGTGTCGTTCATGATCAGGCCTTTCTGCTTTACTTGACCATAGCCAGGAATTTGTTAGTCGTGGCTTGCTGGCCTTTGGGTGTTTTATGTATAGTATATCTGTTCATGTTGATAATAGCAATGAAAATAAGAGCTGCCGCCGTATTATGATCAGCGCTTTACCCATTTTATTGGAAATCTTTGTATGCAAAAAGGACATTCCGGTATGGAATATCCTCCTTAGTTTCAGATTACCCATCACAGTCCATGAGCTGTTTTCCTACCTCTTGCCAGAAAATCGTCTGCGGTGTGTGAGGCTTTTGGTACTGTTATTGTTCCTTACAGTTTTTGATGTGTGCTTTCAACTTTTTCATAGCCCAGTCATAATGACTGGAGGTAGTGCTGACGAAATAAGATCCTAATGTGCTGCCGCCCACCCATTTGTATACGCCTTTTGAAAATAATTCTTCATTAGAAAAGATTTCAGCCAGTTGCAGTACTTCCGTGTGGGATTGCGCAAGCATTTTTTTTGCCTCCTCTAATGGCGTGTTCTGGTGCTTTTTCCAGAAAAACAGATTCATTTCGCCGTAGGTCTTCCAGTTATAAGGCCGGGGCAGGAAGGGGGTTTCTTCTCCGCTCCTGTTGGACTGTACCCAGTTTAACAGAAGCTGGTGCCATTCATATAGATGGATCAAAACATCCCTCAGATTTTGATCCCGTTTCCAGTGCGCCTCTTTCTTCTTCCCATCGTCTGCGAAATGAAAATTGGTTGTCAGCTCTTTTGTGGTCAATCCAGCGATGAGAGTATTTAGTTTCTGGTAATTATCGTTTGCAGCGGTCATCAAGTCCGCCTTTGTAGTTGGTCTGCCCATTTTCTTCTCCTTATCTGTTTCGTATGTTTATAAGATGTTTTAAAATTATGTTTTGATCATAACAGGCAAATAGTGACATCTTCTGTCAATATTTATTTTTTCTATAAATTTCCAGCGCCTCTTTGGATAAGATTTCTTTCAGATCTACTGGCTCGATGACGGAAACCTGTGCGCCAAAGGAGAGAAGATATCCGATCAGCCATGCATCGACAGGCATGTGGGCGGAGGCGGTCAGATCGCCGTTCTCCTGATAAATGATCTGCGTCTCATCAAATTCATCATAGACGCGGTAGGCAGCTTCCTTTGCAAACGATAGAACGATCTTTGGATTTGTCTGAGGCGGAGTATCGTTTGGCTCTGGATAGGATTTAGGGGTGAAAGTATGCTCCGATAACTCCAGATCTGCGATCCGGGTCAATTTGAAGATGCGGAAATCCTGTTTTTCAAGACAAAATGCTTTCAGATACCATTCTCTTGCTTTATAGGAGAGCCGTATCGGTTGAACGGTTCGTTTCTTTCTTTCGTTGTACGTGTTTGCATAGACGAACAGGATTTCCCTGTGGCAGATGATAGCAGTCTTCAATTTCTCAAATTTGGAGTAGTCAGAAGCGGTGTGTCCCCAACGTGAGAAATCTACTTCAAGCCAATTCTCCATGTCAACATGGAAAAGTGCGGATAATTTTGTCAGCAATTCCTGGTTGCAGGAATGACCTGTAGCAAAGACGCTGTGAAGGGCAGCCAATACTTCCTGTTTTTCTTTTTCAGAAAATAGGGCTTTATCTAAAACGAAATTGTCCAATAAGAAGATGCCGCCATTTCTACCGGGTTCTGCATAGACAGGAATGCCGGCGTCACTGAGCGCATCCAGGTCGCGGTAGATCGTTCGTTTAGAAACTTCAAATTTGGCCGCTAATTCAGGGGCGGTCGTTCGTCCTTTTTCTAAAAGATGATACATAATTTTGAATAAACGGCTGTCTGACATGTTTTCCTCTCCTGCTACAATCTATTTATAGTTACAATTCCTTACAGACAGTATGGCTGTTGTTATTGCGTAAGCTGTTTGAATGGGTGTGGCAAAAGGTTTGCCTGTCCTCTTGTAGGGTTATATTAAGAATACCATAAAAATATTGACATGAACTGACAAGTTTTACCTTTGGCTGCGGATTTTCATTATAGTCATTCGCTTGTTTTTGTGCTAAGATAAATAGGTCCACCCAAGAACGATTAAAAAGAGGAATAGATGGGAACCTCGCATTGAAACAGCAACAATGCAATAACAGTTCATTATTTGATAAGGATTGGAATTTATCATGAATAAGAAAGTGCTACGTGTCTTAGAATACAATAAAATTATCGATCGCCTAACCGACAAAGCGACTTCAGAACAGGGGCGGAAGCTGGTGGCAGAGTTAGAGCCGATGACAGATCTTGAGGCGATCGGTAAGGCGCAGACGGAGACGGCAGATGCGCTGGGCTACCTGTTCCGCAAGGGGTCTACTTCGTTTGGTGGCAACAAGGATCTGGGTATGTGCATCAGATCACTGGAGATTGGCAGTGTGCTATCCATTGCAGAACTGCTGCGGATCGCCGCTTTTCTGGAAAATGTTAACCGCATCAAGAGCTATGGACGTAAGGAGCGGGAAGATACGCCTGCCGATTCTCTGGATGTGTATTTCGAGAGTCTGGAGCCATTAACACCGTTGTCCAATGAGATCAGGCGGTGCGTTCTGTCGGAAGAAGAAATTGCAGATGACGCCAGTCCGGCTTTGAAAAAGATCCGTCGCAGCATGACAGTCACAAACGACCGCATCCATTCCCAACTGGCATCCATGATCAATGGTTCTTACCGCACGTACTTACAGGATGCAGTAGTGACGATGCGCAACAACCGTTATTGTATTCCGGTCAAATCCGAGTACAAGGGGCAAGTGCAGGGTATGGTACACGATCAGTCGTCTACTGGTTCCACGTTCTTCATTGAGCCGGCGGCCGTTGTCAATCTGAACAATGAGCTGCGGGAGCTGGAGATTAGGGAGCAGGAGGAGATTGCAGTTATTCTGGCTGATTTGAGCGCGCAGGCGGGCGCATATACGGAACTTCTTATGGAAAACCAGAAGGCAATGACGGCACTTGATTTTATCTTTGCTAAGGCTGCTTTGGCGTTGGAACAGAATGCCACGATGCCGATCTTTAATACAGAACATCAAATCCGCATCAGGCAGGGACGACATCCGCTTCTGGATAAGAAAAAGGTGGTTCCCATTGATATTCAGTTAGGTATCGATTTTGATCTGTTAGTCATCACTGGTCCAAATACCGGGGGAAAAACAGTTTCTCTGAAAACGGTAGGACTTTTGACGCTGATGGGGCAGGCAGGACTGCATATTCCGGCGTTGGACCGCTCGGAACTGGCGGTATTTGAGGAAGTTTATGCGGATATTGGAGATGAACAGAGCATTGAGCAGAGTCTCAGTACCTTTTCCTCCCATATGACAAATATTGTGTCGATTCTGCAGCAGGCGGACGGAGAGTCACTGTGCCTTTTCGATGAGCTGGGGGCAGGAACGGATCCCACTGAGGGAGCTGCGCTCGCCATTTCGGTGCTGGATCATCTGCATAGCCGGGGAATTCGCACGATGGCGACCACCCACTACAGTGAATTGAAGGTTTATGCCCTTTCTACACCCTTTGTGGAAAATGCCAGCTGTGAGTTCAGTGTGGAAACGCTGCGTCCGACGTACCGCCTGCTCATTGGTATTCCGGGTAAAAGTAACGCTTTTGCGATTTCTTCCAAGCTTGGGCTTCCAGATCACATTATTGAGGATGCAAAGCGTCATATCACGGAGGATAAGGAGAGCTTCGAGGATCTGTTAGCGAATCTGGAGAACAGCCGTGTAACGATAGAGAAGGAACAGCTGGAGATTGCTGCTTATAGGGAAGAGATCGAGGCGTTGAAGAAGCGTCTGGAATCTAAACAGGAGAAGATCGATCAGGCTAAAGAGCGCATTCTTCGCCACGCTAATGAGGAAGCGCGTGAGATTCTGCAAAATGCAAAGGAACTGGCTGACGAGACGATTCGTACTTTCCAAAAGGCGGAGGCGGGTATCTCGATCAAGGAGTTGGAGAAATCCCGACAGAAAGTGCGCGATAAGATTTCTGAAAAAAATACAAAACTGGCGATCAAAAATGATCAGCCTACCCATAAAGTGCTGAAACCAAACCAGATTAAGCCGGGAGACAGCGTCAAGGTGGTCTCTATGGGGCTAAAAGGAACGGTCAGTTCCCTGCCGGATAAGAGTGGCAATCTATTTGTGCAATGCGGTATCATCCGTTCTAAGGTTTCTTTGAACGATCTTGTGTTGATTGAGGAGGAGACGATCAGTACCGGAAAGATGCAGCGTTCTTCTTCCGGGAAGCTGAAGATGTCAAAGGCTTATTCCATCTCCACTGAGATCAATCTGCTTGGCAGGACGGTGGATGAGGCGCTTTCCGAGCTGGACAAGTATCTGGATGATGCTTATCTGGCCCATCTGCCGAGCGTTCGTGTGGTTCACGGCAAAGGAACGGGTGCCCTGCGCAGCGCGGTGCACAATTACCTGCGCAAGAACCGGGTGGTGAAGAGTTACCGTCTGGGGGAATTCGGGGAAGGTGACGCAGGAGTCACGATCGTGGAATTTAAGGGATAATCCGCGGCAGGATTGAATGGATCAACAGGTTCAGTAAGAAAAGAAGAAACAGGAAACAAGAATAAAGAAGTGATAATAAGGATTGGAAGTAAAAACAGGAGTCAGAAAGAAAATGGTAAATAAACAGAAGATTTTGATTGTGGATGATGACAACAATATTGCGGAGTTGATCGCCCTCTATCTGACCAAAGAGTGTTTCGAGACGATGATCGTCAATGATGGGGAATCAGCGCTTGCGGCCGTAGAAAGTTTCGGACCAAATCTGATGCTGCTGGATTTGATGCTGCCGGGGATTGATGGATATCAAGTCTGCCGTGAGGTACGTTCCAAATCTACGCTGCCGATCATCATGCTTTCGGCGAAGGGAGAGGTTTTCGACAAGGTGCTTGGGCTGGAGCTGGGGGCTGATGATTACATGGAAAAGCCTTTCGATTCCAAAGAGCTGGTGGCACGGGTGAAGGCTGTGCTCCGCCGTTACAAACCGGCAGCCGCAGAGCCAAAAGCCTCCGATGTCAAGAGCGTGGAATATCCAGACCTGATCGTCAACCAGACAAATTATTCTGTCATATATATGGGGAAGACGATAGAGATGCCGCCCAAAGAACTGGAACTTCTCTATTTCCTGGCTTCATCGCCGAATCATGTTTTCACGAGAGAACAGCTGCTGGATCAGATTTGGGGCTATGAGTATATCGGAGATACCCGTACTGTAGATGTGCATATTAAACGGCTGCGGGAGAAGATCAATGATCATGAGCGGTGGAGAATTGCCACGATCTGGGGGATTGGATATAAGTTTGAGTCGCGTTGAGGCTGCTGACAGAGAGGGATTGCGCTTACACTTGCAGGTGATATGATGGGCGCAGGATATATTGTCTCTGAAGCGATAGGCGGCAGAGCGGGAAGGTTGTGTACTTTATGGCAGAACTGGATCAAGAACAGAATAATATAAAGCAAGGTGATCGGAAAGAGCAGGCAGAGTATTCTCCTCATGTGCAACCCGACTTTTTGAGGGAAACGATCAAGCAAAAGCCGGTCAATAAGAAGAAACTCCTGCGTAGAACGCTGACCACGGTGGTGATGGCGGTAGTTTTCGGATTGGTTGCCTGTTTTACCTTTTTGGTGCTAGAGCCGGTTATCAGTAACCGGTTATATCCGGAGGAGGAGGCCAAAGAAGTACGGTTTCCAGAGGAGACGGTGGCTGAGGAAATGAAACCGGAGGATATGCTGGTGGAAGAAGAGGTGCAGCAGCAGCCGGAGGTGGTGCAGGCAGAGCTGGAGGACGAACAGATCGAGGAATTGCTTTCCCAGGTGCGGTTCAGCATAGAAGACTATAAGATGCTCTATGAGGAGATGGCGGAATTGGCGCGGCGGGTCAACCGTGCTGTGGTCACAGTCACCAGCGTTGTATCGGACGTTGACTGGTTTAATGATATTTATGAGAATGAGGCATCTGCCTCCGGAATCATTGTGGCAAACAATGGCAAGTCTATTCTAATTCTGGCCAGTGCTGGCACATTGAACGAGGCCGACAGCATCATTGTGACTTTCTGTGATCAGACGAGCGTTGACGCACAGCTGGTGCAGAGGGATACAACGACCGGGTTAGCAATCTTCTCAGTGCCGCTTGTATCGATCGAGGAAGAGACAATGGATGTGATCGATATAGCAAGTTTGGGCAGCTCGAACAGCGCCAATCTGTTAGGCAAGCCTGTGATCGCTCTTGGCAGTCCCATGGGAATGAGCGGGACTGTGTGCTATGGTATTGTGACTTCTGCAGGAACGGTGCTTGATCAGCCGGATTCTGCCTATAAGACGATTGCGACAGATATTTACGGAAGCAGGAATGCAACAGGGATCCTGACAGATTTAGATGGTATGGTGATCGGCATTATAGACAATATGAATACCAGTAATGATATGGGTAATCTGCTGACCGCCTATGGGATTACGGAGCTGAGACGGACCATCGAGAAGATGTCCAATGACCAGGAGAGAGCCTACCTGGGAATTCATGGTGCAGATGTGCCAGAGGAAGCTATTGCGGAATCAGCGATTCCGAAAGGCGCATATATTAAAGAGATTGAAATGGATTCCCCGGCTATGAATGCTGGGATTCAGAGCGGTGATGTGGTGATACAGGTAAACGATACGCCGATTACTGCTTACCATGAACTTCTAAATGTTTTGTACAACGCCAGTCCAGAGGACGTTGTAACCATGATACTAGTCCGTCAGGGACATGAGATGAGTGTAGATGTGACACTAGACAGGCGGTAGGCTTTTACTATCTGGAGAGACGCGTTATGGAGCATTGTGCTGTGAACGGTATTGAGAAGTGTGCCGGGTAGGAAGAAGGCAGAATGGGATTGCATAGAATACTATAGAGAAAGATGCAAAATCTTTAGATGGAGGCGTATATGAAATATATCAGGGATTTTAAAGAAGGCGACAGGGTATTCGATATTTATCTGTGTAAGCATAAGCAGTCTGCGGTCACAAAGAATGGTAAACCCTACGAGAATGTAATTCTGCAGGATAAGACAGGAACAGTGGATGCAAAGATCTGGGATCCAAACAATGCGGGTATCGAGGATTTCGATACACTAGATTACATAGAAGTGTACGGAGACGTGACAAGTTTCCAGGGTGCTTTTCAGGTTAATGTGAAGCGTGTCCGCAAATGCCGTGAAGGAGAGTATGAACCGGCGAATTATCTTCCGGTAAGCAAATTTCCGATTGATGGTATGATGAAAGAACTGTTGGAATTGATTGGCAGTATTGAGAACCCTTATCTGAAAAAGCTTCTGCGCAGTTTTTTTGTGGAAGACGAAGAGTTTATAAAGAGTTTCAAGCAGTCTTCGGCAGCCAAGACTGTGCATCATGGCTTTGTGGGCGGCTTATTACAGCATACGCTGGCAGTTGCTAAGTTGTGTGATTATTTCTGTACCCAGTATCCTGTTTTGAAAAGAGATTTGCTGCTGGCGGCAGCAATCTGTCATGATATCGGCAAGACGAAGGAACTATCCCTTTTTCCCCAGAATGATTATACAGACGACGGCCAGTTTTTGGGGCATATCGTGATCGGCAGTGAGATGATCGGGGAGAAAATAAGAGGAATTGAAGGCTTCCCGGCGCTGCTTGCGAATGAACTGAAACACTGTATTCTGTCCCACCATGGGGAATATGAATTCGGGTCCCCGAAGAAACCTGCCATTGTGGAGGCGGTGGCATTAACCTTTGCAGATAATACAGATGCGAAGATGGAAACCTTTACGGAGCTGCTGGAAAATACGAAAGAGACAGGCTGGCTTGGATTTAACAGGCTGTTTGAATCGAATGTGCGGGGAACCAGGCTGGAGTAGGAGAAGAATATATGGAGCAGGGAAGGTACAGGAAGAATGATATTGTCACAGTGACAATAGAAGATATCGGGAATGACGGGGAAGGAATCGGTAAGAATGACGGTTATATCTTGTTTGTGAAAGACGCGGTCATCGGTGATACGGTGGAAGCGCGGATTACTAAATGCAAGAAAAATTATGGGTATGCGAGAGTAGAGAAGGTGGTGACACCTTCTTCTTTTCGTGTGGAACCAAAATGCAGATTCCACAGGCAGTGCGGCGGGTGCCAGATCCAGGCAATGAGTTATGCCAGACAGCTTGCTTATAAAGAAGCCAAAGTACGGAATAATCTGCAGCGGATCGGCGGCTTTGCTGTAGAATATCTGGATGGGATTATGGAACCAGTTGTGGGAATGGAAGAACCGTGGCATTACCGGAATAAGGCACAGTTTCCGGTGGGATATGATAAGATGGGGAATTTGGTCGCAGGTTTCTATGCGGGACGGACACATGATATCATTCCCAATACAGACTGCGTGCTGGGAGCACCAGAGAATCAAGTGATTCTGGAGACAGTGCTGGCGTATATGCGGGATAACGGAGTAAGCGCTTATCGGGAAAGCGACGGGACTGGATTGGTGCGGCATGTGCTGATCCGTACCGGATATGCGACAGGGGAAATCATGGTCTGCCTTGTGATCAATGGTAAAAAACTGCCAGCGGAGGATGACCTGGTGGAGCGTCTGGGGAAGATCCTGTTGGATGGGGACGGAGTGGTATCTGTAGAAGATGGGGCGGTTTGGGACAAAAGATCCGAAGAGAAAAGGAAGTCCTGTGCAGTGCACAGACATATTGCTGGTATTTCCGTCAGTGTCAACAGGGAACGCACGAATGTTATTATGGGCAAAGAGATCAGGGTATTGTGGGGGAAAGAGAGCATACAGGATAAGATTGGCGGGCTTACGTTTGCGATATCGCCGTTGTCGTTCTACCAGGTAAATCCGGGACAGACAGAGAAGTTATATAGTATTGCGCTTGCCTATGCCGGACTTACCGGCAAAGAAACCGTCTGGGATCTGTACTGTGGGATTGGAACCATTTCGCTGTTTATGGCAAAGCAGGCGAAAAAGGTATATGGGGTAGAGGTGATCCCACAGGCGATTGCGGATGCGCGGGAGAATGCGTGGCTTAATGGGATTGGAAATGTGGAGTTTTATGTGGGGAAGGCGGAAGAAGTGCTGCCGGCGTTTTATGGACAAGGGTCGGAAGGACAGATTGAAGTAGAGAAGCGTCACCCGGATGTGATCGTGGTGGATCCGCCCAGAAAAGGCTGCGACGAGAAATGTCTTGCAACGATGCTTGCCATGCAGCCGAAGCGGATCGTGTATGTTAGCTGTGATTCTGCAACACTGGCGCGGGATTTGAGCGTACTATGCGCAGGAGGGTATGAGTTGAAGCGCGGAAGAGTGGTAGACCAGTTTGGGCATACGGTGCATGTGGAGACTGTGGTGTTGATACAAAGAAAAGATACCTAGAAATCCTTGAATTTACGCACTTTGTGACATTTTTCAGTTTCAATAAAATCTGTGAAAATCATAAGGAAAAGATACTTGTGAAGAAAGTAACCGTAGTTGTGGCATTAGACCTCGATACGGGGAACACAAAAAATCCTGACAATGAAAGTGAATAGTGGACTATCAGATATATTGATAGATTATAGGGATACTTGAATGAGAGTGTCCCTATTTTTTATATTAGGGCATTCCAATAATGGAGTGCCTTTTCAATTTCAAAACAGGAGGAAAAAGAATGAGTAGTACAGCGTTAGGAGCAGAGAAAGCGAAAAAGATTATTTTTATCAGTGATGGACATGAGAAATTCTACTATGAGAAATTGAAAGAGGTCAGATATCAGGACGTGTACCACAAAGCACTTGTATATTGTCTTGGTATCAGCAATGACACAAGAAGGAACATTAAAAGCATTTATGATTTTAAGACAGGCTGTGTAAAAACGGAATGCCTGCATGAAGGCTGGCAGACCAGCGGGAGTGTAAAAGTAGTCAGGATGGCGTTCAACCTTTATTGCAATGGTACGCCGAGTGTCCTTGATTATGATGATGCGGAGGAACAGGTAGACGAGTGCAGACTTTACACAGTGGAAGAATTGTTCTGCTGTGCTTATGCACCCTATTTTTGGCAGGCGATACAGATCAGGTATCCGGAGTACGCAACCTATAACCACAGTCTGTACGCCATGTTTGGAGGACAGGATTGATGTTAAAAGTCAGGCTAATGGGAACAAGGAATGATATTAACTGGTTCGGTAAGATTTTGCGGAGAAATCCCAAAATTGAGGTAACAGAGTTTTCCGACTTGTTCTCAAATAAGGGAACAAAGAAATATTACCGGGCTTATGTGGAAGTTAAGAAAAGCAATGTAAAAGAAGAACAGTAGATTGCAAAGGAGAATGGAATCATGTGTAAAATAATCGCAATCGCAAACCAAAAAGGCGGTGTCGGCAAGACTACCACCACAAGCAATTTAGGGATAGGACTGGCAAAACAGGGAAAAAAAGTGCTGCTGATTGATGCGGACGCACAGGGCAGTCTGACAGCGAGTTTAGGATATACAGAGCCGGATACTCTGGAAGTCACGCTTGCAACCATTATGGGGGATTTAATCAATGATGAAGAAGTAGAGCCGACAGAAGGTATCCTGCACCACGAGGAAGGGATAGACCTTATGCCGGGGAACATTGAATTGTCCGGTCTGGAAGTTTCCCTTGTGAATGTTATGAGCCGGGAAATGATATTGAGGTCATACATAGAGATAGTCAGGGAGAATTACGATTATATCCTGATAGACTGTATGCCTTCGCTCGGTATGATTACCATAAATGCCCTTGCCTGTGCCGACAGCATTTTGATACCCGTACAGGCGGCGTATCTGCCCGTCAAAGGCTTACAGCAGCTCATTAAGACGGTTGGCAAGGTAAAGCGGAAGATGAACCCGAAACTGGAGATTGAGGGCATATTGCTGACAATGGTGGACAGCCGGACGAACTATGCAAAGGACATCAGCTCCATGCTGAAGGATGCCTATGGAAGCAGCGTAAGGATATTTACAAATATTATCCCCATTTCGGTAAGGGCGGCAGAGATTTCGGCGGAAGGCGTCAGCATTTATAAGCATGATCCAAAAGGGAAAGTAGCGGCGGCTTATGATTCTCTGACAAAGGAGGTGCTTGCAGATGGGCAGTAATAAGAGAGCTGGAAGCGCATCAAAAGTCAGGATAGATAAATTTGAGGATTTATTCGGCGGTTCTGCGGAACAGGAAAGCTCCGCAGAGCAGATTATCAACGCACCTCTTACAGACCTGCATACGTTCAAAGACCACCCTTTCCGGGTGGAAGATGATGAGAAGATGGAGGAAACAACGGAGAGTATCCGCCAGTACGGGGTGCTTGTTCCGGGCATTGCAAGACCGAGGGAGGGCGGCGGCTATGAAATCATAGCCGGACACCGCCGGAAACGTGGTTCAGAGCTTGCCGGAAAGAAGGAAATGCCTGTGATTGTCCGTAATTACACCGATGATGAGGCGACGATTATCATGGTGGATTCCAACATTCAGAGGGAGGACATCTTACCAAGCGAGAAGGCAAGAGCCTATAAGATGAAGTACGAAGCGATGAAGCATCAGGGAAAAAAGTCAGGGAAAAACACCCTTGATGAAGTCGGGGAAGCTGCCGGGGAAAATGCAAAAAAGGTTCAGCGGTATATCTGGCTTTCCCGGCTGTCGGAAGAACTTCTTGCTATGGTAGACAGTAAAAAACTCGGCTTTTCACAGGGGGTGGATATTTCTTTTCTGACGGAGGAAGCGCAGCAATGGGTACAGGCTGTCATAGAGGAAAAAAGCTGCAATATCAGCATGGTACAGTCGGCAAAAATCAAGGAATATGGCAAGACCGGGGAGCTTACCCTTGCGATGGTGCGCCTGATACTGACGGAGGAAAAGCCGAAAGAACGCAAGGTGACACTGAAAGCGGATAAAATCAGCGAATATTTTGCGGAGGATTACAGCAGTGAGGAAATAGAGGGCATCATCATTCAGCTATTGGATGAGTGGAAGAAAAAACAATAGAGGGGAGGTGCATCAGCGTGGATGGCACGATAAAATTTGACTATTATTATGGCATCGAAGCGGAACAATTTTCCTTTTACAGAGTTCCAAGACTGCTGATAAAAGACACAAGGTTTAAAGAGTTGTCCAGCGATGCAAAGCTCCTTTATGGTCTGATGCTTGACAGGCTGGCATTATCAATCAAGAATGGCTGGCTTGACGAAGAAAACCGGGTGTATATCCATTACACACTTGACAACATAATGGAGGATTTGGGATGTGCAAGGGAAAAATGTGCAAAGGTGATTGCGGAGCTTGACAGCAAAAAAGGCATTGGTCTAATTGAGAAGAAAAGGCAGGGATTAGGCAAGCCGGACATTATCTATGTGAAGAATTTCGCAACACTGGATGCCGCAAAAGAGCCGGGCAGAGAGCCGGAAAAGCCTGATATTGCTGACAGTTCCGCAGAAGTTCGGAAACCGAACTTCAAGAGGTTCGATAATCAAACTTCAAGAAGTTCGGAAATCGAACTTCAAGAGATTCGGAAACCGAACTTGCAGGAGTTCGGAAATCAAACTTCAAGAGGTTCGGAAACCGAACTTGCGGAAGTTCGGGAATCGAACCCTAATTATAACAATACTAATTATACTGATTTGAGTTATAACAATCCTATCAATCAATCCAATCAGGAGATAGAAAAAGCCAAGCAAGGCAAGCTGGATGATGATATGATTGATGCGATGGATGATGCTACTGCCTACATGGAAATCATCAAGGAAAATATTGAGTATGAGCATCACATGAAATACGGTGACTGGAGCGAAAAGGGGCTGTATGAGGAACTTTATGAGGTGATCTGCGAGATTGTGTGCGTAAAGCGCAGGACGGTAAAGGTCAACGGGGAAGATTACCCTTATGAGCTTGTAAAATCAAAGTTCCTGAAGCTGAACAGCTCCCATTTGGAGTATGTCATTGGGTGCATGAAGGAAACCACAACCAAGATAACCAATATCAGGGCATACATGGTGACTGCACTCTACAATGCGCCCAATACCATGAATCACTATTACCAGCAGCTAGTACAGCATGATATGTATGGCGGAGGGTGGGAAGAAAAAGGAATGTTCCAGTCTAAAGAGGAAGGAGATGGATAAATGGAATCTATGAGGGATATTGACCGGGCAATGGAACGGGAGATAGCAAAGGGAAGCTGCCCATTAAGGTTTGTGAAGATAGAATTTAGCGATTCCCCTTATCAGGAGATTGCATCAAGGGAAAAGCTGTTAGAGGTGCTGTCCTACCTGTTGCGAACTGGCGATTATGGCAGGTTTGCCGGGAAAGGGACGGGGAATAATGTTTACATGGATATGAAAGGCAGAGAAGCAGCTTTCAAGCGTACCCGTTCTTTTATTGACCGGAATAACATATTTTCCGCAATCCGCAGGTATGGGAAGAAAATAAAGCCGGATTTTGACGGGCATACTTATCTGGAAACAGTGCGGTGCTGCTTTGAGCTGCCGGAAGGGGAACGGGAAAAGTACCAGGTAACGTATGACGGGCAGGAAACATTCGTTTTGCCTATGTCAGATAAATATATCCTCGGACTTTACACGCACTGTATCTCGGCAAGGCGGGCAGTGCCGGAGGATATGGATATTCCAAGCACAGGCTTTTCAGAGAAAGAACGGGGCATTGTCAGTCTGGAGGGAGTGCGTGATGTACTGTTTCAGTGCCTTTTGTTTGACACGATAAAATGCGGGGAGGGTATGTTATATGCTGACCTCTGCACGATTTACTGTTTAAAATAAAATGGTGATAGTCAATAACTGTGTTGGTCTTTCATCATAGTCCGTTTTATGGGACAACCAAATCTGTATAATATGATTATCAAAACATTTATGGAGTGATAATCATATGGATGGGAAAATAAATAC
>CATOJY010000017.1 GCA_951800685.1 uncultured Lachnospiraceae bacterium | reverse complement strand
CAGCATGGAAACAGCCTGTATAATACAGGGTAAGGGGCGGAGCCCGAAATCCGGCATCCGCCCCTTAAGTAACTATTAACCTATCTTATATCAGTTTTTGAGTTTACACAAAACTTGAAACGCTCTCTATATTTGTTTGAATGTAGTATCCTTCGGGGCTATCGTCTATTTAAAACCGTTCCTGTTGGCGCAGGAGCGGTTTTTAAAATTTATAATCGATTCCGCACCACCTTTTCGTGTCGCACTGCCTTAAAAGTGGGATAAAACGGCTGTAATTCCATTGCGTTTAAGGATAAGAGTTCTAGGATGGCAAAGTGTGTACGTTCCAATAAAGCGCCATAAGAGGCAGATTCAAGAACCAGTCCAAGTATATCATTTCTGGTTGCTGTCCATACACTGGCTTCCTCATCCTATGTAAAGGTGATGACATATTCCATGGTGAATAGCTCCTTGTGAACGCTATTATGCGATATTATTGTTTTCCTATTACTCTGCCATTTGAGTATGCAGGGCAGCGTGCAGAAGCATTCGTTCTGTGAGAGCAATGCGGTTTCTTCTATCTTCCGGGAATCAATCTTATAGGGAGCCGTCCAGTATTTGCACCACTGGACGGCTCTTTGTTTTATATCACTCTGATTTTCGGTAATATTGACCATAAAGTAATTTTTTTATTACAGTGTTTATAAAGCGAATGGTAATCGATGTAAATGCAAACCCGTATAAAAAACCGGTCACAACTCTTTTGTAGTTGTTTGATTTGTAAGACGTAAAGTACTGGACTGTTCCATCTATCATTAACGGGATCATTAAAACTCCTATAGGATAACAAAATAAATGAAAAGGAGCAATAAATAGGGCGGCAACATAGCCTAATGCAATGCCAGTACATCTTGCGCATAACGGGAACTGATAACCTCTGATAAAGAAACTGCGTTCCGGCATTTGATGACAGCTAAAATACTTTGAGCATATTTCCATCGAACGTATCCATAAGCTATCCTTACTGTTCATGCTTTAAATTTTTTGCCACAATCAGGGCAGACCCAGTAATTCGTAGACTGAATTGTCTTACCTTTCCCACAAGCGCCACAGATTACGCCAATTGGCCCGAACAGTAAAACACCACAGCACCCCTTGCTGGCGGAAAAATCTTTTCCAGAAGATATGGTCTCCGTAGTAATCTGACAGTTTTCATTGCCGCATTTTGGACATTTCATAATAGATCCTCCTTCTTTTTTCTTTAGTTTATTGAATTTCTTCTATTTCTTCAGTTTTAATATTGACATGATACTCACTGAGAAGCATTCTAGTGCAGGCCAATTTAGCATCATGTTTCTTTTTAGTGATATATTTTGTAGTGTTCAGTTACTTCTCCTCTTTTTTTGTTAGATATTAAGCATGTAATTTTATTTATTATCCATTGGAAATTTTAATGTTCCGCATATATTAGTAGGACGGATATTGTTCCGACTCATATAATATTTTATATTTTTTGCCATTATCTCTTTATTTCCATGGTCTCCTATGGCCGTCACTTCGCTTTCTGTTGATTATATGGTAAAAATGAAATTATTTCAATATTTATTTAGGCAGTATGAAATAATCAGGAAGGGAGCTGATAATGTGTCTGGCAATGTGCCAGGTGAAATGAAACTATCATTAAAAACGACGGGAGAACTTAAAGGGTTAAAGCAATCTGAAGCGGCGAAAATGATAGGCGTAAGTACTGATACGCTTGGGAACTATGAAAGAGGGAAGAGTTATCCAGATATTCCTGTTCTTCGAAAAATAGAAAAAATCTATTTTTTTTACCATTAGATTTCGGTTTAACGAATAATTGAATAGAGGGGAGATGAGCGATAGACGGGTGAAAAAGAATTTAAGTCCCTTCATATTGATACTGAAAAAGGTATTTATTTGCTGAATGGTGAGGCTATGCAGCATTTAAATTTGGAATTTGAGGAGGGCGTTTGGGTACTGTCTATTGTAAAGGCTGAATTCTATTACTTCTGTTTGTTTTATTAAAAAAACGGAAAATATAAAAGTAGTTTTACCAATGGGATTTATGAGTATGAGTATTATAATTTCTTTCTTTATTTACTGAATTGACATAGAACATCAGATTTTGGGCGTACTTTCATAAGGCCATAAAAGAATTATGATAATAGAATACTTTTTAGGAAATTATAGGACACAGAGTATGGCAGGATTGTTATTCTGGCATTTTGACAGAACAGGGAATCGGGAAGCAGGAAGCAAACAAATAAAGCACAAACAAGAAAAGGGAAGCAAACATAAACAGTTCATGTTTGGTTCCTTTGTTACATATCAGTGCGAGGAGGCGATTGTCAGTGGAAAAGGTGAAATGTCCGAACCCTAAGTGCGGGCGGCGCATCTTTGAAATTGAGGAGAGATAGTGTCAAGATTTTTTGTATAGACCGTGATTAGGAATGCGCTCTGCTTTCTAGGATGGACAAAAAAGGAAATGCAGAAAGTCTCCCATAAGGGAAGAGAATACAATGCTTATGAGGAAACACAGAAGAAGAGCCGGATGGAACCGGCAATGTGGGTGCAGCGTAAAAAGGTATAGTTATTAAAATAGGACGGTGCTGATCCTGATGATATTCTGAACGCACGGTGTAAATATCAGACCATGCTTGACGAATATTCAGAGTTCAGCAGAAAGTTTAACCTGCTGGAACAGCGTGGGAGGATATATTATAATCTTCGGGGCAGGGTAGCTCCTTTACAGAGTACCTATAAGGAATATAAGATAGTAGAGGAAAACCGCAAAAGGGTGACGATCCCAATCTGCGGGGTAGCCGCCGAGTACCCGGTAATTGAATTTTTATAATGAGTGAATGACGTATCCTGAAAAGGGTGCTTTTTTCATATACCGGCACCGGAAAATATTAAGGAGGATATCGATCCGCTGACAAACGAAGAATTGACCGAATGCTTCCAAACTTAATGGCAAAACCAGTTGATAAGTTGCGCCAAGTTCGGATTCTGTCTTGCGCCTTTTTATTCCAGTAAAAGAAGCGGAAACGTTGATGTATGCCTGGCGAAGTTGTAGTAGAGTTTAATATCCTATAGGGCTTTCCATCCAATGCGTATTTCTAGCCCTCCTCATGCAGCGTCTGGGCGATTTTCTGAAAGCTGCCGTCCTGCAAGCGCATATTGAAAGTGAGGCGGACAATGGGCGCAGTCACAGGGGTAGCTCCGGGATGTGCCTGTCCGCCGGAGATTTTCAGCAGCTGATGCGAGCATAGCATCCGACATACTTTCCCGTTTTGGAAGTGGACTGTTCGACCGATCGGATTTTGCTGCTGGTGTCTTATGCATAGAAGTCGCTCATGATGTTCTCCAATAGGACTAGCATCTCAGTGTTTTTGTGAATGGTGTCCATGCCGTCATTGGGAGCAATGAACTGGCAGCCTATCGAGGGGAACATAATGTCTGTATGCCGGTTCGCTTCCATAGTAGTCTTTGCCGAGGAGACTGAGATTCTCGCATAATATCAGATTGTTCTTCTCGACTCTGGCATCGGCTATCATCTGGTCAAACATGGGACTGTGGAGATAGTGCCGAACCCCGCTGTTTTGAGTATTTGCCTAAACCTTATCGTGCAGCAAAAGGTTTAATCACTTCTTGTGTCATATGGACGAGTCGAGAAAAAGCAGACAATTCCAATCACTCCCATGAGAGCTCCTGACCACGCGAAACAGCGGTCGACTCCGATCCACTCGCTAAATGGTCCGGCAATTATAAGTCCAATCGGAGAAGCCAAGGCCATTGCTGCTGTCAGCACGGAAAACACTTTACCCATCCTTTCTGGTGCGACGGTTTCCTGAATATAAGCCATTAGAGGAACATTGAAAAATGTGCCAGATGCCCCCATGATAAAACAGCAGATCACAAATCCCCAGAAGCCCTCTGGCGGCAGGAGTCCTCCGACAGCCGCCGATACGCCCAAGGTAATAATAGCTGAAGATATCATAAGGAAGCGTTTCTTTGCTCCACCCCATACGCCGATTGCAAACGAGGAAAGGAGTAGTCCACCGGAAAAGAAAAACTCTACAACAGCGTTGTGCCATGCCCATCCCATGTAATGCTGGCGAACCAACAACGGGAACAAGGCTCCTAATGGCATATAGAGGATGGTTGCAAAAATGATGGGGAAAAACACGGCCATCAACGGCTTATTGTTTTTCATGTCGATAATACCGTTTTTGATATCCTCAATAATATGAACATTTACGGCGCTTCGGGGGATATCCGGTATGGAAATGGTCAGCAAACATAAGATGGCGAATGCAGCCCCAATAATATCAACCAGCATGACAGCGGCCATAGGAAAGATGCTCATGAGCACCGCACCCAGCGCAGGTCCGGCCATCGTCGAAACGGAAACGACCAGGTTTCCCCAGCCTCCTGCTTTTGTCAGTATTTCTACTGGGACAAATAGAGGAATGGCTGCCTGCATGGCGGGAGTGTGGAAGGTATTTCCCAGTCCCCGGATAAAAAGGATCAGATACATAAACCAGACTGAAGGGCTGTTGCCGGAAAGAAAGGCGATGCCTAAAATAACACTGGATAAGGCGATCAGACCGTCCGCCGCGATCATCACTGTTCGGCGGTTGCAGCGGTCAATCCAAACACCGGCAAAGGGACCGATCAACATATTAGGCAGGCAAGAAACGATACTTGCCAAAGCAAGAGTGATAGCGGATTCTGTTTGAACCGTAAGCCACCAGATGATGGCAAACTGAACTGCTGCAGATCCAACAAGGGACAGCGCCTGGCCGCTGTAAATGATTATAAATGTTTTTTGCCAATGTTCTTTCTTTAAAAATTCTCTCATTTTAAATTACCTTCCTTTTCTGCTTTTCCAGACCTGATACAGAATATCCTTTAAGACAAGAAAAGCGTCCAGTTCGTTATAGTGGTATTCCTGCATTAATTCTTCCATCATGAGATCGAATCGCCGGGCATAGTTTGGAATATTTACCTCCTCTTGATATTGAATCAAAATGGGATATTTTTTGCTCCATGCAGATGTCCAATCAACGGCTTCTGTTGCCTTTTCATCTGTCTTCTCTATGATTTCCTGAATCTCATCCAGTTCCACATCGAACTCAATCAGTTCATCCAAGGTCATGTGGTATAGCTTCGCCATTTTTTTGGACTGATAAATGTCAGGAATCGTTTCGTCTGTTTCCCATTTTGAAATCGTTTGCCTGCTGACGCCCAGCTTTTCAGCGACAGCCTCCTGTGACAAACCGCTTTTCTTTCTTGCATGAAATAATCGGTTTCCTAATTTCATGATTTTTTATCCTCCCTGTTCTTGATGCTCTAATTATAGCAGGCGAAGGGCGGAATTCTACCAATTATTTTTTCCATAACTGCCCTTATTCCTAACATCTTAATGGCGTTAGCAGATACTGCTTCATCCATATAAAACCTGCGGTGTCTTCACCCAGAAGGGACTAGGATAGCGCAACAAAAGGCAGAAATATTCAGTTCGAAGGTTACTCAGATGGAATATCGTCGTGTCTTGATTTCGTGATAGCCAGGTAATTTGCGGCGATGCAGATGTAATGGTCTAATCCAACCTGTTACTGCCCCATTACATTGCAGCGGAAATCATCGGAAAGAAAAAAAGAGATTGGAGCGATTTTGATTTACTCTAAAGAAGGTCTACATATTGTTGTTGAATCTGACAGCAGCAGTTTATTCTTTGTAACAGCTTATTTCCTGAAAACTGATAAATTTGAAGAGGATTTAAAAACAAGAGAGAGGTAAAACCCTTACCTTGTGGATTCTCGCGTCTGTAATGCCTTGAAAATCAAGCCTTTTCAAGGCTCTATTGCGTAACATTCCAGTCTGTTCTTTGGGAGAGATTGGGGACGCAGGGCAGAGCCACCGCAAAACCTACCGCCAGCCGCTGAAATAGTGCAGACGGTTTTGCCGTTAGAATGAAGATTGTTTTTCGTAATTAGGTATGATATAATTTTCCCCAGTATAAACCGATAAATTGACTGAAAGAAGAGTTAAAAGATTATGGATTTAAAGAAAATAGAAAATTTTATTGATAAACAAAAAGTTAGTTTTATATGCTCTATTGATGATGAAAATTGTCCTAATATAAAAGCAATGCTAAAACCCCGCAAAAGAATAGGGTTAAAAGAGTTTTACTTTTCTTCAAAAAGCTGAGTTCTATCTACAAATAAATTAAAAAAACAGTAAAAATAATTATAAATAAGTTAGAACTCCAATTTCACTCATTCCAAACTGCACGAATAATCTATGCCAATATACTTTGGCGGGAGTCGATGATTATAAGAGGGACTTTAAGAGGGAATCTCAGAATGAAACCCGATAGCATAACAGAATAAGGTTAAGTAACGGAAAGAAGAAGTTTAATGAAAATGGGATGGAGGCAGGAGTGCGTTTATGGTATTCTGTTAGTGGTACAAAGCAGAATTTATATAGGAGTGGAGTATGCTTGATAGAATACCTAGTACAGAAGAGATGGCAATTTTAGTCGGAGAATCATTATACGATCTTTGGATTCAATTAGAGGCTTTAATTGAGGAAAGCTATGATATGGACCGTTTGTGGAATAAGGGCGGTAAAGCATGGCAGTATGAATATAAATATCGGCGGGGTGGCAAAACGTTATGCGCCTTATATGCGAGAGAAAACTGTGTTGGGTTTATGATTATTTTAGGGAAAGACGAAAGATTAAAATTTGAGACAAATAGAGATGATTATTCAAAAGAAGTTCAAAGAATTTATGATGAAACGCAAACATATCATGACGGGAAATGGCTCATGTTTGAGCCGGTGGATACTACTTTGTTTGATGATTTTATTAGACTGTTAAGAATCAAAAGAAAGCCAAACAGAAAGTAGTTTATTGACACACCTGAGATAAGTTTGCATGGATCGGTGTACACCGTCCTAAGATACGGTCATAGATACGGGCAGGGTGATTACCTGCTGGAAGACGGCCCTTTTTGCCGTCTTCCGTGGGATAGTGTGTTTATACTTTTGTTCTTCTCATTTGAACCAATTTATAGACAATGCTTAATAAAATCGCATGCGTAAGCAGCACTGCTAAAGCAGACCATAGTTTGGTAAACTGTCTATTGAATAAATCCATAATTCCGTAGAATGTCGCACTTGAAGGCAGTATATAGGAAAGTCCAAAGAGAATTGTTTCATCCGGAACGATCAAATAGAAAAAGATCGGCAGAGCGAGGAACAGGATCATTACCATTTTGATAGAAACAATTCCAATCATCAGTCCGTTTGCAAAGATCCCAATGAACAGTCCGATCAGCGCTGCAATATAAGCGGAAAGTAGGATAATCATCAGGAATGGCAATACTTGTGCCAGTTCTATCCGCATACAAATCAATGCTGTTACAATCGTCGAAGCAGCGCCCCCGATAAACCCCAATGTTATTTTCTGAACAACATAAGATTGGGTCGTCATGGGAAGTATCTGCATGATGAACGATATTCCTTCCTCCTTTTCACTGATAATACTCATGGCATTAAAGGTGCATCCCATAAACATGGCTGTAACGAGGGTAATCGCAATCAGCAGGGATTTTAGTCCTTCATTGTCCGTTTCCACATGGATAAGCATTCGCTCAACCGGCAATGAGTCTGTTCGGTTTTCGTAAATCTGCGGAAGTGTGTCTGCAATTACTCTGTTTACTTCTAGTTCGTCACCGGAAATAAACGTCTGTATGGTGTCATCCACTTGTATAACGCCAATCATTTGCGTGGATGGATCATTGACGGCGTTGCGAAGGGCATCAAATGTTTCATATTGTGTGACAGTTCCGCTTTGCTGCAGCCATACAGCGGTATCATCTGCCGCTTCGTTTTGGACTATGCCGAATGAAGTTTCGCTGATCGACAGAAAGCTCACGTCAGAAAGAAGACTGATGGCAATGCCGACAACCACAGGGAGCAGGAATGTCAGGATACACATCTTGTCATGGCGGATGTTTTTCAGCTGGTATTTCAGACCGTTCATTTCTCATCCCTCCTTTGCCAGTTCGCGGTTTAATGTCTGGCAGGCAAGCAGGAATAGCAGAAGGATCCCACCAAAACAAAACAGATAATACGCCGCGTGTGTTGTCGGGGTGGAAAAGTATGCAGATTTCATTGCCGCAAACAGATGGTACATGGGATTGTAAATAATCCACTCCCGTGCGATTCCGGTCTGTCCTGCCAGGAATACAGGTGTTGTGACAAAGACTGCCAGTACAAGATAATACAAAGAAAACTGCTTGAAATCTGGCAGACGAACAGCACAGAGGAAACCGGCCAAAGCCATAATCAGCGACAGGATGCCAGCTTGCAGAAGCACCGCAGGCAGAACCTCAAAAGCATATAAAAAGCCGAGATTGATGCCCGTCAAAAGCACAGTGAACAGTAAGTCCGATACCAGCAGCAGAAGCAGTTTGGAAAAAATGAACATAGAACGGCGAACGGGAAGGATTCCATGTACCCGTATCACGCCCATCTGCTTCTCCTTAAAGAGCATGGATGCCAGTCCTAAAAAACCGACTGCGGATAATTCAAAGAATAGAAATTCAGCGGTAATTTCACGGCGGTTTTTCAGTTCTTTATTGTTAGTGCCGATCACTTCTGCATGTCTGCCTGCAGTTGTACGTAAAACAGATTCTCCCCAGAGCATCCGATAGTGATCAGCAGTTTCCAGACCAGAAGCAAGCAGATATAGTTCAGACTTTCCAGTGGAGAGGTCAATGCCGACAGAATACTGGTCGGCGCAGGCTGCTTCCAAAGCCTCCCGGTTTTCTACCTTTGTTATATATTCCGAAGTAACAGGCTGTATATTCTGCGGATCATAGAGATAAACTGGGTAGATCTCCTGATCCAACTTCACATACACAAAATTGATGTAACCAGAATACAGGGCAAGAGAACTGAGAGCAAGCAGAAAGAACTTGCTGGAAAGCATCAGTCTGAAATCTTTCTTCAGCAGTCCGAAAAAGTGATTCCACATTATGTCAGCCCCCTTCCAGTATAATGAATGAACATATCTTCTAGCGTCGGCTCTTTTGAATGAATGCTGATCAGTTCATCATACACAAAAGGAATACCTGCTTTTAGTTCAGGAGCTTCTATCGTCTGTTCCTTTCGTTCACCACGATACAGGTAATCAATGATAATGCTGTGATTACTGTTTTGTTCTTTTAGATTTTTAGGCGTATCAAGCGCAGCAATAGTTCCTTTTGAGATAAACGCCACCCTGTCGCAAAGCAGATCGGCATCAACCATATTGTGGGTCGTCAGAAATACAGTAGTTCCTTTTTTGCGCTCTTTTTCTATAATTTTGCGGAAAAGAACAGCTCCGGCGGGATCGAGGCCGCTGGTCGGTTCATCCAGAAACAGGAGTTTGGGATTGTTGATTAAAGCTCTCGCCATGCTGACGCGTTGACGCATCCCTTTTGAATAGGAAGACACTGGTTTTCTTAGAAAGTCTTTCTTAAATTCCAGCTCATTCAGTAATTCTTCTGCATCCCGACGCTGTTTCTCTGGATAGAACGAAGCAAAGTAATGCAGATTATCAAGGGCGCTCAAATTAGCGTACAGATAGGGAAATTCAAACAGAACGCCGATCTTTTGAAAAAATTCCTGTGTATGCAGGTTTCGTACATCTTCTGCAAACAAAGATACGGTTCCTCTGTGACCTTTCAAAATACCGGTTAATATTTTTTGGGTCGTGGACTTGCCGGAACCATTTGGCCCTAAGAAGCCAAAGATCTCCCCATCTTTTACAGAGAAAGTCAGGCCATATAGCGCCTGTTTATCTTTCCCATAGGAAAATGTAAGGTCCTTTACTGTGATCATTCGCTATTCCCCCATTTCTCATACACTTCCTTTTTCTTTTCCTGCTGACGCTTGCTCCACCATTTCATAAACCTGATTTTAAATGGGATAGAGATCAAAAGAAGTAGAAGAATCATGCTCCACCAATACCATTCCAAACCTAAAAACATAAGCGTTACCTCCTTGTCCTAAGGGCTGTGCCCTCTTGTTGAGGTAAATTTATAAAAATAGGTTGAAATTGGTGTGAGATCTCTGTGAAGTTAGGGTGAAAAATCAGAGATTTTTCAATTTTCTATTTAAGCGGTATCGTAAGCTTGCTTACGATATGTATGGGGGTTAGTGTGAAATCAAAGCCATTTTACAAGGAACATTTCTATTTTACAGTGGGAACGGAAAAGTAAAAAACAACACCTCCAGGACGGTTAGCCACACCATAAGGTAACTCCTGCATAGACAAAATCTGTGCGACAATTGCAAGGCCCAGCCCCGAACCGCTGTGCCTGGAATTTCTGTCACGGTAAAATTTTGTCCAGATTTTGGACAGGTTTTCCTGTGAGATTGACGGACCCTGGTTAAAAATTGAAAAATCCAGCGAGCTGTTATTCTCTTTCAACGACAGAGCCAAAATACCACCTGGACGGACATTTTGTTTTGCATTGACGAGCAGATTGTTTAATACCTGTTCCATCCGGTCTTTATCTGTGTACACATAGATTGGGTGTTCCGGCAGATCGTATTGCAATTCATAGTACCTGTCTGGCACGTCAATCAGCAGGCGGCCGGCGACGGTTTCCACAAACTCAACGAAGTCAAAGAGTTCGGCGCGAAGTTTTGTGGCTCCATTTTCCAGTGCAGAAAGATCAAGCAGTGCTGTAATCAGATCGCTCATTCGATCTACTTCAGTGATGATGACGTCGGAATATTTCTGCCTTTTCTGCTCGTCCGGCTCGTCTTGCAGTCCTTCAGTATAAGCGCGGATTATTCCCAAAGGTGTTTTCATTTCATGAGAGAGATTGTCAATCAGTTCTTTGCGTTCCTCCAGCAGACGTTTTTCCTGTTCCACGTCTTTCTCAAGCTGTAAATTTGCAGCTTGCAGCTGCGAAAGAGCATGCTGCAAGTTTTGGGCCATTTTGTTGAGATTTTGAGACAACTCGCCAAATTCGTCATTTGTATGGATTTTGCAGGGGGAGGAGAAGTCAAGCTGTGCCATCTTTCTGGCTGCCTGGCTTAACTGACCGACCGGTTTTGAAATAAAACGTCCCATTAAGTAATCCATGATAAGAACCAGTAATATAACAAAGCAAAGCCAGAGAAGAAGGGAGAAATCTGCTTCAATGGGCAGCCTTGTTGATAGGACATAAGAGATAATCAACACAATTCCTGCTATTTTGGAAAGCATAATGATTTTTTTGCGGACTGTCCGCAGAGAGAGGCTGTCTTTGATCTTCATGCCGTTACCTCAAACTTATAGCCGGAACGGACCAGCGTCACAATATGTTTTCCTTCATCACCTAATTTTTGGCGCAAGGTTTTGACATGTGTGTCAACCGTTCTGGTCATTCCTTCAAAGTCATATCCCCATATCCGATTTAATAACTGCTCACGGCTAAAGACCTGTCCTGGGTTTACCATGAAGCAGTAAAGCAGTTCATATTCCTTATGGGTCAGAACGATTTCCTGCCCATCCACAAAAACCTTATGGGAGGCTGGCGTAAGAGAGATTTTTCCCGCGTTCATGGTATCGGTTGGAAGTGAAGAAGAACGCCGTAGCAAAGCATTTGCTTTGGCTAAAAGTATCTTTGGACTGAAGGGTTTTGTCATATAGTCGTCAGCGCCGAAATCGTAGCCTTTCAGTTTGTCGTCTTCATTTCCCTTGGCAGTCAGCATAATAATAGGGAGATTGCTCATTTCCCTTGCAATTTTACAAACAGAAAAGCCGTCAAGATGCGGCATCATAATATCCAGTATCATTAAATCCATTGGGTTATTTTTCAAGAGCATTAAAGCGTCCACACCGTCATCCGCCGTAAAACAGGTATGGCTGCCACGCTGCATATACTCGGCAATAATGTTCTGCATATTTTTTTCATCTTCCACAATCAAAATATTTGCCATGCAAAGCTGTCTCCTTTCACTTTTTCTTATAGCGTCTGTTAGTCCATATTCATGCCTCCGACAACAATTTTATTATATTTCATCTGTTTGAAGAATACAAGGTAGGAAATTATGGTTCCTGCAGGAGTGGGAATAGGGGGGAACATTAGTCTGACTAATCTGGGCAGCATGATACGAGGAGAGAAATTTTCCGGGGATATTTTGCTGTTGCGTGCGGAAAATAGCTGCATTATAATCAAATACAGATTTTGCCGGGCAAGAGATGGCAGGGGAGACAGATACAGGAGTTAGTTAGAGAATCCTGTTACGAGAAAGAGTAGAAGGGAGCGGTGGGGCATGCACAACAAATTGACAAAGCAGGATATTAAGAAGATGGAGGAGGAGATCGAATACCGTAAGATGGTAGTGCGCAAGGAGGCGCTGGAGGATGTCAAGACGGCGAGAGCACATGGTGATCTGAGCGAGAATTTTGAGTATCATGCTGCTAAAAAGGTGAAAAACCAGAATGAGAGCAGGATCCGCTATCTGGAACGGATGATCAGGACGGCTGAGATTGTCTCTGACGAGTCTGCAGAGGATGAGGTCGGTATGAACAATACGGTGGAAGTTTATTTCGAAGAAGACGATCTGGTGGAAAAATACAAACTGGTTACAACGGTCCGCGGCAATTCATTGGAAGGGTTGATCAGTACGGAATCACCGTTAGGCAAAGCGCTTCTCGGTCATAAAACGGGGGATCGGGTTTATGTGGAAGTGAACCCTGGCGTTGGTTATTATGTGGAAGTGAGATCAATAGAGAATACCATAGATGATGGCAGTGATAAGCTGCGGAGCTTTTGAGGAAAAGAGGCGTGGCTGGCCATTAGAGGGGGAAGAGAAAGAGAACTGAATGTTGGAATAGGAATATACGAAGGTCCTTCCGCATATACCTTACAAAGACAGACAAGTATTCTGGTATAAAATGGGCGCGGGAGGAAGATGCATGTATGAGGTGAAGACGGCGGCAGAAACGGTCCGTATACTTGAGACGGACAAGGATAAAGGTCTTAAGCGTAAAGAAGCGATGGAGCGCAAGGCAAAGTATGGAGCTAACAGGCTGGAAAGCAAAGAGCAGAAAAGTCTGGGACAGATGATTGCAGAGCAGCTGAATGATCCTTTGATTCTGATTCTTGTGGTTGCGATGGCGATCTCACTCATGCTGCATGAGCTGGGAGATGCAGTCATTATTGTCACTGTGGTGGTCTTGAACGCGGCGGTAGGGATCATTCAGGAAGGGAAAGCGGGTAAGGCTGTAGAGGCGCTTAAGAAGATCTCATCCCCGCAGGCAGTCGTTGTACGGGAGGGGGAACGTTTCAAGATTGACGCACAGGATCTGGTGCAAGGCGATATCGTATTGCTGGAAGCGGGAAATATGGTACCAGCAGACTTGAGACTGCTAGAAACAAACGGGGTTTGTATAGAAGAGTCTACCCTAACAGGAGAGTCTGTACCGGTGGAAAAAGATGCGGATTATATCGTGGAACTACCCGGAGACAACAGCTGTATGAATATGGCCTATATGTCTACTTATGTGACAAAGGGACGCGGACGCGGCGTGGTAGTGGCTACGGGGATGGAGACGAAGATCGGTCATATTGCCGGGATGCTGCACGAGAACAAGGAGAAGCTGACGCCGCTTCAAGTTAAGCTGGGAGAATTGGGCAAGGTACTCAGTGCGCTGGCTGTCGGGATCTGTGTCTTCTTGTTTGTGGTGGCTGTTCTGCAGAAGCGGAACGTTGGGGAGATGCTCTTAACTTCTGTGTCGCTTGCGGTGGCAGCGGTACCAGAGGGACTGCCGGCAATCGTGACGATTGTACTGGCGCTAAGTGTATCTCGGATGGTGCGCGCGAAAACGATCGTGCGGAAATTGTCTTCTGTGGAGACGCTGGGGGCAGTAGAAGTAGTCTGTTCGGACAAGACTGGAACCCTGACCCAGAATAAAATGACAGTAACAGAGTGCTATCTGGAAGGAAAACTGACAGGCCGGGAGCGATTCGCAGAGCTCTTCGATACGGCAGGGGAGCAGGAGCCACAGGACGATGTGCGGAAACATTTCCTGTTGGGAAGTGTTTTGTGTAATGACGGCATTCTGAATGAGGAGGGAAAGATTGGAGATCCGACGGAACTGGCTCTTCTGCATATGGCCCAGGACTGTGGTATGGATATCGAGCGCTTACGGGGTTGTTATCCCAGGGTAGCGGAACAGGGATTTGATTCTGAGCGTAAGATGATGACGACCCAGCATCGGGAGGGACAGGACGTCATTTCGTATTCGAAGGGTGCGGCGGAGCGGATCCTAGAGGGATGTGACCGGATCTGGAAAAAGGGAAAAATATGCGATATGACACAGACAGAGCGAAACGCGGTCTCAGGAGTCCAGAGTAGTCTGATGGCAGAAGGCAGGCGTGTATTGGCCTTAGCGATGAGAGAGGATGGCGGCATGTCAGAGAGGAACATGATTTTTCTTGGACTTCTCAGTATGCAGGATCCGGTCAGACAAGAAGCGGTGCAGGCTGTGGCGGATTTTGAGAGAGCAGGAGTGTCAACAGTTATGATTACGGGAGATCATCCGGATACAGCCTTGTCCATTGCGAAAGAGCTGGGGATCGCAGATAGTCCAAAACAGTGTATCACTGGCAGAGAGCTGGACCGGTTAAAAGAGCACAGTTTTCTACAGCGCCTGCAGGAGATCAGGGTGTTTGCCAGAGTGACGCCGGAGCACAAGGTACGGATTGTCGAGGGGTACCGGACCCTTGGCAAGACCGTAGCAATGACGGGGGACGGCGTCAATGATGCTCCATCGCTGCAGGCAGCAGACATCGGAATCGCAATGGGAATGAATGGAACGGATGTGGCGCGTGGTGCGGCGGATTTCGTACTGATGGATGACAACTTTGCGACGATCCATCTGGCAATCAGGGAAGGAAGAGGCATTTACGAAAATATCCGGAAGTCGGTGCTGTTTCTATTGTCTTCGAATCTGGGTGAGATCATGACAATGCTCATCACGATTGTGGCAGGTATGCCGAGTCCATTAAAGGCAAGCTTCATCCTATGGATCAATCTGATTACAGATTCTCTGCCGGCGCTGGCTCTTGGGGTGGACGACAATGAGAGCGAAAGCTTGATGCAGGAAAAGCCCCGTAAAAAGGAAGACTCTCTTTTTGCCAGAGGCGGACTGCTTTGTGTGATCTGTTATGGACTTGTGATTGGCGGTATCAGTCTGGCTGCTTTTCTGAAAGTACCCTATGACCGTATTGTGGAGGAAGGACTTCCGGTCAACCTGCACAATGTCTTAGAAGGCCTTAAGATATCAGCCGTGCTGGCGAAAGCGCAGACGCATGCTTTTGTGGTGTTGGGGATCAGTCAGCTGTTCCATGCCATTGGGATGCGGGATGTGAACCGCTCTGTATTTAGGATGAATCATAAGAGTAATCCTTATATGATAGGCGCTTTTGTGATTGGTATTTTGCTGCAGGCGGCTGTGACACAGATTACGCCGTTAATTGGACTGTTTGGTACAGTGCGTCTGGGAATGACGGAATGGGGACAGCTGATTGCGTTGTCTGCTACACCGCTGATCGTGCATGAACTTCTTTTGGCGATTGGCTATGGGAATCACTGCAAAGAACCGGAGAAGGCAAAACAGCCCGTGGCAGCAGGGGTAGTCACAACAGAGCCTGCAGCGCTAAGAGGAGGAGGAACAGGCCGCTGAGCCAGGAGAGATCGACATGGAGGACAGAGACGGCTAGGCGTCCAAAACCGTAACCTGTACCGAAGAGAATCAGATTAAAGACAGATGATAGCAGAAAGAGAAGCAGTATAGGAAGAGCACTGGTGGTAAAGGCCATGCCGGCCAGAACGCTGTCTAAGGACAGTGCAAGTGATAACAGCAGCGCTTCCCTGGCACTCAGGACCTGGAGATCTTCTTTGTTGGCGTCTTCAGGGGAAAGATAGACGGTAAAGATGATATTGATCTGTTTGATTGTTACGCCCCAGTTTCTTGTGAGACTGGGGTATTTGTGTGCTAAGAACCGGAGAAGGCTTTCTGTGAGCTTGCTGATGCCCAACAGTGAAAGCAGCGTGAAAGACAAGAAAGGAAGCGCTGTTTTTGGCAGCAGTAAACAGATCCAGGAACCGATACGGTTAGCGGCGGTAATAAAGAATGCTGGAACGAAAATAAGAATCAGGCAGGCGAAAAGGCTGATTTTCACCCGTTGCGTACCGTAGGTGAGGCCAGCTGTCAGGGAATCAACAGACACGGCAGTCAGAAAGAGAAGCAGGGCGGGAAGTATGGTGAACATGGCAGAGAGCACCTCGATATCAGTTACTATTATTTTATCTGAGAGAGTGGAAAATGTTACAGTACGAAAAGGGCTGGGCAGCCGTGTGAAAAATGGAGAATTCGGAGAATCATGTTTACGGTCATCTGAAAAAATGATAAAATAAAACAAGGAGGGTTGCTTATGGAACTTATGTTTATTGGGGCCGATCATGAGGTGACAGGGAGTTGTCATTATCTGCGTGTCGGGGAGAAGAATATTTTAGTTGACTATGGTATGGAACAGGGCATCAATGTCTTCGAGAATTGTGAGCTGCCGGTAGATCCGGCGGTGATTGACTATGTGTTTTTGACACATGCACATATTGATCATTCGGGCTTGCTGCCTCTTTTGTATGCGAGAGGATTCCGGGGGAGCATCTACGCTACGGAGGCCACCTGCGATCTGTGCAGTATTATGCTGCGGGACTGTGCGCATATCCAGATGCAGGAAGCAGAATGGAAGAACCGCAAGGCCCAGAGAAGTGCAGGTACGATCATCGAGCCGCTGTATACGATGGAAGATGCAGACGGAGCAGTCAGAAGGCTTGTTCCCTGTGAATATGGCAGCGAGGTCGATGTCTGTGAAGGTGTGAGAGTGCGGTTTACGGATATTGGTCATCTGCTTGGCTCTTCCAGCATTGAGGTATGGGCGACAGAGGGCGGGACGACGAGGAAGTTAGTCTTTTCGGGAGATATCGGGAACAGCAATCAGCCGCTGATCAAGGATCCTCAATTTACGGAGGATGCTGACTATGTGGTGATGGAATCTACTTATGGTGACAGGCTGCACGGTGCAGAGCACCCAGATTATATCGGTGAACTGGCCAGGATCTTACAGAGGACTTTTGATCAGGGTGGTAACGTAGTGATTCCGTCTTTTGCAGTAGGCAGGACACAGGAGATGCTGTATTTCCTGCGGCAGGTGAAGGCGGACAGGATGGTTAAGGGTCATGAAGATTTCCAGGTCTATGTGGATAGTCCGCTGGCAGTGCAGGCGACAGGTATTTTCCAGAAGAACGAGTATGCGTGTTTTGATGAAAACGCGATGGAACTGATCAGACAGGGAATCAATCCAATCGCGTTTTCGGGGCTGCGGCTGGCGATCACCAGCGACGAGTCTAAGGCGATTAACTTTGATATGGCACCCAAAGTTATTATCTCGGCTTCCGGCATGTGTGAGGCTGGACGAATCAGGCACCATCTGAAACATAACTTATGGCGGCCGGAGTGTACGATTCTGTTCGTTGGTTACCAGGCTATAGGAACGCTGGGCAGGCATATTGTGGAAGGGGCTAAGGAAGTCAAGCTGTTCGGTGAGCATATTGAGATCCGGGCTCAGATTGTGAAACTAGTGGGTATGAGCGGCCATGCGGATAAGAACGGGCTGCTTCGCTGGATCGAGGGATTTAAGCGCAAGCCGGAGAAGGTGTTTGTGGTGCATGGGGAAGACAGTGTGTGTAAGCTGTTTACAGAATGCCTGAAGGTGGAGCATGGGCTGCAGGCTTACGCACCTTATAGCGGGACACGGTTTGATCTGGTGAGCGGTGAGTTTATCTACGAGGCTGGGCCTAAGGCTGTGAAGAAGAAACTGCATGGTATCTCTGATGTATTTGCGAGACTGTTGGCGAGTGGACAGAGACTGCTGGCGATCATACATAAAAATGAAGGCGGTACGAATAAGGATCTGGCGAAGTTTGCGGATCAGATCAATTGCCTCTGCGATAAGTGGGATCGGAATTAAGAAAAGCAAGATAGGTGAAAAGGGGAATGCCGGGATTGATTTACATAATATTAGATGAAAGTCGGGGAAAACATAAAAAATGAGTACAGCAGATCATATTTTTATCAAGATGTGTAAGGATATTCTGGAGAATGGGACGAGTACGGAGGGGGAGAAGGTCAGACCGCACTGGGCGGACGGAACTTCGGCCTATACCGTGAAAAAGTTCGGAGTGGTGAACCGGTATGATCTTTCGAAGGAATTTCCGATCATGACACTGCGCAGAACGGCACTTAAAAGCGCCACGGATGAGATGTTATGGATCTGGCAGCGAAAATCTAACAATATTCATGATCTGCACAGCCATATCTGGGATGAGTGGGCGGATGAGGACGGTTCCATCGGCAAGGCTTATGGCTATCAGATGGGAGTGAAGCATCAGTACAAGGAAGGGAGTATGGATCAGGTCGACCGGGTGATCTATGATCTGAAGCATAATCCCTTTAGCCGCCGAATCATGACGAATCTCTATGTGCATCAGGACCTTCACGAGATGAACCTTTATCCTTGTGCTTATAGTATGACCTTTAATGTGACGCAGAAAAAGGGGCATGACAGACTGACATTGAATGCGGTGTTGAACCAGAGATCCCAGGATGTACTGACGGCCAACAACTGGAACGTGGTGCAGTATGCGGTTCTGGTACATATGCTGGCGCAAGTGTGTGATATGGAGGCGGGAGAATTGGTTCACGTGATTGCAGACGCGCATATTTATGACAGGCATATTCCAATTATCCAGGAACTGATCGAGCGTCCAGTCTATGATGCGCCGGTGTTCCATCTGAATCCGGAGATCCGGGATTTCTATGAGTTTACGAGAGATGATGTGAGCGTGGAGAATTACATGACAGGACCGCAGGTAGAGAATATCCCGGTGGCGATCTGACAGAGGCTGCTTTATGTCATGTCTAAGGCGGAGACAGCAGGCAGTGAGGAGGGACAGATCCGGTCTTAAAATTTTCAATCGCGAGATTTGCGGCAGGCAGCGCAGAAATGAGGAAAACTATGAATTTAATTGTGGCAGTGGATAGTAATTGGGCGATTGGCTGTAAGAATAAGCTGTTAGTCAGCATTCCGGCAGACCATAAGTTTTTCAGGCAGGAGACCACGGGGAAAGTGGTGGTGCTTGGCAGGAAGACATTGGAGACTTTTCCGCAGGGGATGCCCTTGAAGAACCGGACGAATATCATCCTTTCAACGAACCCGGAATACCAGGTAAAAGATGCAGTAGTAGTGCACAGCAAGGAAGAACTGTTCAAGGAGTTAGAACAGTATCGGAGCGAAGAGGTGTACATCATCGGCGGTGAGAGCGTGTATCGGATGATGCTGCCTTACTGTGATGTGGCCCATGTGACGAAGATTGACCATGCATATGAGGCGGATGCCTATTTCCCGGATCTGGACCAGGACGAGGCTTGGGAGATCACGGCAGACAGTGAGGAACAGACCTACTTCGACATTGCGTATGAATTCGTAAAGTATGAGAGGAAAGTATAAACAGTAATTGTATATCAGGGTGTAAAGTTAGGGGAACCGTCCATCCTATACCTGCATATAATAAATACACTAGTTCTGGCAGGAGTGAGGAAATGGATGAGTGATAAGATCGTAACAGAGAATCTGCATTTGTGGTATGGGACGTGTCATGTCCTGAAAAATATCAGCCTTTCTTTTCCGGAGGGGAAGATCTGTGCTTTGATCGGCCCTTCCGGATGTGGAAAGTCCACTTATTTGAAGGCACTGAACCGGATGAATGATCTGGCAGAGAACTGCCGCATTGAGGGGAGGGTCTTTTTTTCTGGGATTGATATTTATCGGGACATCGACGTCAATGTTCTGCGGCAGCGTGTGGGAATGGTATTTCAGAAACCCAATCCTTTCCCGATGAGTATCTATGATAATATCGCGTATGGACCACGGATCTGTGGAGTGCGGTCCAGGACGGAGCTAGACGGGATCGTGGAACGGGCGCTAGGACAGGCGGCACTCTGGAAGGAATGCAGGGACAGGTTGAGAAAGAGCGCGTTAGGGCTAAGTGGAGGCCAGCAGCAGCGTTTGTGCATTGCGCGGGCATTGGCAGTGGAACCGGAAGTACTTCTCATGGATGAACCGACTTCAGCGCTTGACCCGGTCTCTACGGCCAGGATCGAAGAGCTTGTATTGGAGCTTAAGCGTGAACGCACTATTATTATTGTCACACATAATATGCAGCAGGCGGCACGGATCGCGGATCAGACGACGTTTTTTCTGGCAGGTGAGGTGGTGGAATCTGCTGACACCAGGAAGCTGTTTGCCTATCCGGCGGATAGGCGGACGCGGGATTATATGGCAGGCAGGCTGGCAGCTATTTAGCCCAACGATTTGTATCTACTGCGAAGTCCTAGAGAAAGGAGAAGAGCAGAAAAAATCCGGCCTTTTTGTCAGAGTCAAACATGGAACAGGCGGCACTGTGTAACCAGGAATCCAGAGAATGGATAGTTACGGAAGCTGTGAGGAACTGTTGCGCGTGACTTGACTTTTACCGTGAAAAGTATAATATAAATATTGCGGGTACAGTTAGGATGCCTGCGGTGAGACAGCGGCGGGGATCTTTATGTCTGTATATTTAAGGGTAAGATCGTCAGTTAGGCGTTGAAGATGGATTACGTATGAGCTGTTTAGTGCAAACTTACAGGCGGAGAGAAAGGCGTGGGTAGAAAGATGGATAAAAAAAACATTGATTGGGCGAATCTCGATTTCAGCTATCGGGAGACGGCGAAGAGATTTGTGGCGAATTACAGAAATGGCGCATGGGATGAGGGAAAGCTTACCTCCGATGCGAATATTGTGATAAATGAATGTGCTGGTGTATTGCAGTATGCACAGACATGTTTTGAAGGAATGAAAGCTTATACGACAGAGGATGGACGGATCGTGACATTCCGCCCTGACTTGAATGCGCAGAGGATGGAAGATACCTGTAAGAGACTGGAGATGCCAGTGTTTCCGAAAGAGCGGTTTGTTCAGGCTGTCGCTGAGACGGTGGCGGCCAATGCAGAGTATGTACCGCCTTTTGGATCAGGCGCTACGTTATATATTCGCCCCTATATGTTTGCAAGTTCTGCAGTGATTGGTGTGAAACCGGCCGATGAGTATCAGTTCAGAGTTTTTACGACGCCGGTTGGGCCTTACTTCAAAGGTGGCGTTAAGCCGTTGACTTTGAAAGTGAGTGATTTTGACAGGGCAGCGCCGCATGGTACGGGACATATTAAAGCGGGCTTAAATTATGCTATGAGTCTTCATGCTATTGTGGCAGCGCATGCAGAGGGATACGATGAAAACATGTATCTGGATGCAGCTACCAGAAGTAAGGTGGAGGAGACTGGCGGTGCGAACTTCTTGTTCGTGACGAAAGACAATAAGGTGGTAACGCCGAAATCTGACAGTATACTGCCTTCTATCACGAGACGTTCTTTGATGGTGGTTGCGAAAGAATATCTTGGGCTGGAGGTAGAGGAAAGAGAGATTCCGTTTGAAGAAGTACAGGATTTTGCGGAGTGTGGATTGTGCGGTACAGCGGCTGTTATTTCTCCGGTAGGCAAGATTGTGGACCATGGCAGGGAAATTGCATTCGCCAGCGGCATGAACGAGATGGGGCCGGTCACGAAGAAATTGTATGATACACTGACAGGCATTCAGATGGGACGCATTGAGGCGCCGGAAGGATGGATCCATGTGATCGCATAAGATCTGTTTGCTAAGTATTACAGAGATGAAGAGAAGCGGGGATTAGGTTAGAGTGTATTGTTTTGACACGAAATTTAATCCCTTTTCTGTGTAAAGAAGAAAAGATATTTGGAAATCTGCATTTGTTGTATGGGGATGCAATAAGAAGGAAATGAAAGGAACAAAATAAATGGCGACAATACGGGAACAATATCCTTATCTATATGAGACACATCTGCATACAGCAGAGTCCAGTGCGTGTGCAGTCAGTAAAGGAGCAGCAATGGCGAAAGCCTGCAAAGAATATGGTTACGCAGGTATTTTCGTGACAGATCATAACTGGGGCGGAAATACGGCGGTAGACAAAAGTCTGCCCTGGGAGGAATGGGTGGACAAGTTTGAGCAGGGCTATCTTCATGTTGCAGAAGAAGGAAAAAAACTTGGACTGGACGTGTTCTACGGGTATGAGGCAGGATATGACGGTACAGAGTTTTTGATTTACGGGGTGGACGCGGTCTGGCTGAAGGCACATCCGCAGATTCAGACGGCTACGGTAGAGGAACAGTATCGGATGATCCATGATGCAGGAGGTCTGGTCATTCATGCACATCCTTTCCGGGTGGCCGGATATATACCGAAAGTCCGGCTTTATCCAGGATATGTGGATGGTGTGGAAGGAGTGAATGCGACACATTCCAATTCCAGAAGTAGGTCACACAATGATGTGGCTTTTGATCAGAACGCGATCGCTTATGCAAATGAACATAAGCTTCCCATCACGGCTGGGTCGGATATGCATGATACAAATTTGTATGGCGGCGGTGTGGCTTTTAAGCGTAGAATTCTTTCGGCACAGGATTATGCACAGGCAATTCTAAGTGGAGAAGATTATGTTCTGACAAATGGGGAAGTATGGTTTGATAAAACAGGGAATAAGATATAGGGAGATGTGAGACAATGGGGAATCTGGCAGATAACAGTTGAAAGACCTGAATGATTTGGAAAGAAAGAGTAGTGATATATGATCAAATACAGATTAAAAGGGATAGCAGGCATTTTTCTTGCATTTGGGCTGTGCCTGGGAAGCTTGTCCGGGTGTGGTGATGGGAATAGATTCGGTACGAAGGTAGTTTTAACGACTGGATTTGGAAAGGAAGAAATCTTTCGAATCGAGACAAGCACTTGTTCGCTGCCGGAGGTCATGGTGTATCTGACGAATATACAGAACCGGTACGAGAGTGTTTATGGAACGGAAATCTGGGCTACGAATGTAGATGGCGTGACACTGGAGCAGAATGTGAAGGACATTGCATTGGCGCAGATTGCACGGATCAAGACGATGAATCTGATGGCGGAGCACTATAAGGTAGAATTGAGCAGTGAGGAGAAAGCGCAGGTGGAAAATGCTGCGAATGCGTATTATAGTTCTCTCAATGACACAGAAATTGAACAGATGGGGATTTCGAAGAAAACGATCAGCAGCTTGTATACAGAATTTGCGCTGGCAGAGAAGGTGTATCAATATACGATCAAAGATATCAATCCAGAGATCAGTGACGATGAGGCAAGAACGATTACGGTGGAGCATGTGTTGATCAAGACCTATGCGCTGGATGGCACTGGCAGGAAGATAGAGTATACGGAACAGGCGAAGCAGGACGCCTATGCCACAGCGTGTGAGGTACACAGACTGGCCAGAGAAGGGGAAGATTTCGATGAATTGATCCGCCGGTACAGTGAGGATGACAAGAGCACCTATTCTTTCGGTAAAGGCGAGATGGCGGAGACTTTTGAGACAGCAGCATTCAATCTGGGCACAGATGAGATCAGCGACGTGGTAGAAACAGAGTTTGGTTATCATATCATTAAATGTCTGAATACGTTTGATAAAGATGAGACAGACGCTAATAAGATCAAGATTGTGGATCAGAGACGGGCTGAAGCCTTTGGGCACGAGTACGATGCCTATGTGGAGACGTTGACCAGAAATCTGAATGAGGATCTCTGGAACAGCGTTGGGTTCATCCATGATGAAAATGTGAAAACAATGAACTTTTTTGATGTATATACGGAATATTTTGGATAGTGGATGAAGCAGTGCATTTTGTTTATAAAAATTTTAGAAAAATATTAGCACTCATTAATGGTGAGTGCTAATATTTTTCTTGACTTATAGGGAAGAGCGTATTAAACTATCTAGCAGACAAGGAAAGAATCTGTGTTGTGCAGCAGATGCACGGTAGAAGTCAAATTTATTTTATGGGAACAGAAAGGAACGTGAGAAAATGGCAGCAAAGCATGGTAATTTATCAATTAACAGCGACAATATTTTCCCGATTATTAAGAAATGGTTGTATTCTGATCATGATATCTTTTTCCGGGAACTGATTTCCAATGGGTGTGATGCGATCACGAAGTTAAAGAAGCTGGATATGATGGGCGAATATGCACTGCCGGATGGTTATAAGGCGAAGATACAGGTCATCGTGAATCCGGAAGAGAAGACGCTTAAGTTTATTGATAACGGAATTGGTATGACGGCGGACGAGGTAGAAGAGTATATTAACCAGATTGCCTTTTCTGGTGCTACGGATTTTATCGAGAAATATAAGGATAAAGCGAATGAGGATCAAATCATTGGTCATTTTGGTCTGGGATTCTATTCGGCATTCATGGTGGCAGATGAAGTGCATATTGATTCCCTGTCCTGGCAGGAAGGCGCGCAGCCGGTACACTGGGAATGTGACGGCGGTACGGAATTCGATATGGAGGAGGGAACGAGGACAGAAGTCGGGACAGAGATCACATTGTTGATTAATGAAGACTGCCTGGAGTTCTGTAACGAGTATAAGGCAAGAGAGGTAATTAAGAAGTATTGTTCCTTTATGCCAACGGAGATTTATCTGTCCAAAGAAAACACTACAGAGACACAGACGATCACAGCTGACGAGAAGCTGGATACGGATGAGGTAGTAGAGGAGATCAAGAAGGAGAAAGAGGAAGACGAGCAGAAGTTAAAGATCAAAAAGCGTCCGGAGTTATTAAATGAGACGCATCCTCTCTGGACAAAGCATCCGAATGAATGCACAAAGGAAGAGTACCTGGAATTCTACCGCAAGGTGTTCCAGGATTATAAGGAGCCGCTGTTCTGGATCCACCTGAATATGGATTACCCATTCAATATGAAAGGCATTCTGTACTTCCCAAAGATCAATATGGAATATGAATCCATCGAGGGAACGATCAAGTTATACAATAACCAGGTATTTATCGCGGACAATATCAAGGAAGTCATTCCAGAATTTCTGCTGCTGTTAAAGGGTGTGATCGACTGTCCGGATCTACCGCTTAACGTATCCAGAAGTGCTCTGCAGAACGATGGATTTGTCAAGAAGATCAGCGAATATATTTCGAAGAAGGTTGCAGACAAGCTGTCTGGCATGTGCAAGACTGAAAAGGAAGAGTATGAGAAATACTGGGATGATATCAGCCCGTTTATCAAGTTTGGCTGCCTGAAGGACGATAAGTTCTGTGAAAAAATGACAGACTATATCCTCTTCAAGAATCTGGATGGCGTATACTTGACACTGCCAGAGTGTCTGGAAGTCAATAAGGTTGATCCGGATGAAGTAAAAGAGAGCGGGAATGCAGTCGACGAGAACGGCGAAAAGATAGAAGCTGAGGTAGTTAACGAGGATATTGAAACGACGGAGACCAAAGCAGCTGATGTGGATGGAGACAATGCAGAGGCTGGAGCGGTTGATGAGAATGGCGAGAAGGTGGAAGCTGAGATCGTTGAGGAGGATGAAGAGGAATCTGGGGAAACGGAGGAAGAGAAGAAAGAAAAGGTTATCTATTACGTGACGGACGAGAAACAGCAGAGCCAGTATATCAATATGTTTAGGTCCGCTAAAATGGATGCGGTGATTCTGACGCATAATATCGACCAGCCTTTTGTATCCCAATTGGAGATGAAGAATGAAGGTATTAAGTTCCAGAGGATCGACGCAGATTTGACGGATGTCTTCAAGACCAAGACTTCTAAGAAGACAGAGAAACAATTGGAGAAACAGGCAGAAGAAATTGCGGAATTGATGAAGAAGGTTCTCAAGAAGGACGCAATTAAGGTGAAAATCGAAAAGCTGAAGAATAAGAAGATCTCTTCTATGATCACTTTATCAGAAGAAGCCCGCAGAATGCAGGATATGATGAAAATGTATTCGATGCAGGGTATGGGTGGTATGGACATGGGTATGTTCGGCAAGGAAGGAGAGACGCTGATCCTGAATGCGAATCACCCGCTGGTACAGCATGTCCTGGAGAACCAGGAAAGCGAGAATGTGAAGATGATCTGTGAGCAGCTTTACGATTTGGCATTGTTGCAGCAGGCGCCGCTTGAGCCAGAAGCAATGACGAAGTTTATTGCCAGAAGCAATGAGATTATGATGTTGTTGACGAAATAGAATAGGACCAGCCGGGGGGATGTTTTCATATAGCTCCCGGCTGCCGGATGCACAAAGAAAGAGCCTGCAGCATGCTCCCCGCCATATAGAGAAGTTCTATGTGGCAGGGAGCAATTTGTTTTAGGGAAATTCCTTCTAAACTCTACCATTAAAGTAGAGTATTGAAAAAATACATAATAGAATGACATTTATTGCAATGAACAGTGCAGGAAGATAGAGGTTATGCTTTTGGGTATCGGATGAAGAATCGATCCAATCGGTATGTCTTAAAACTGAGAGTAACGGCTTATAGAGCAATATCACGCCGGCAGCGTTCAAGCTGCCTTTAATCAGGTTAAAGGGAAGGAAAACTGGAAGAAGCAGCCTGGAAACCATTTCTCTAGAGTAACCCATATAAATTGGTGCGATCAGATAATTCCAGAGCAGCATGACAGCGGTTTGACAGACCACACCGCAGACAAGTCCTGTGACTGCGCCAGACAGTCTGCGCTTTTTTATGTAGAGGAACGATGCGGTACAGGCAAAGGCACAGCTTGATAGAACGTTCATGACAAAACCTAAAAAGCCTGTGCCGCTGACCGTAAGCATTTGTGCCAGTGAGACTATGAGAGTAGTTAAAGCGGCTATGGGTGGGCCAAAAAGAAATCCGGTAATCACAATAACAATATCTTTGGGATCGTATCGTAAGAAAAGTACGACAGGGATCCGAAAGACGGCCGCCATAAGAAAGGCCAGCGCACAGAGCATGCTTACAGTTGTGAGTTTTCTTGTTTGATTGTTCATATCTCCTCCATTCTGGAGTGGATCACACTCCCCGAAAAATTAACACCCAAAAGCGGGATCAGCGCTTCTGGGTGTCAGATTTCAGGTGTGTTATGTTCGTCAACAGAGCAGGATTAGATGAATGAAAAAGAGTGCAAAGAACAAAAGTCAGAATAAGACTGACGATTCTAACACACCTTCTTTAATCCGGACTATACCGTCGGTTTTGGAATTCCACCAAACCCTGTGCCAAAGCACCCGCGGACTATGACCGCCGATCGGGAATTTCACCCTGCCCTGAAGACATTAACGCTATTTGGTTGTTAATAATAGTATAGACTTGTGTGAAGTCTTCCGTCAAGACTTATTTGCCCCATGCTTTAGAGAGGATCTCACCCCGGCTCTGCGATCCGGCTTACGCCTACATAAATCTCAGAAATTTTATACCAGGTCGGGTAATCTACGATACCAGACTGAGGCAGGTTAAATACACGTTGAAACACACGGACAGCGTTGGCAGTGCGGGAACCATAGATGCCATCGGCGGTGATCCGTGGAATGGCTGGATAGTTCTGGGCGATACGGTTGAGCTGTTGCTGGATTTGCAGCACCTTGTCGCCAGAAGCGCCGACACTTAGGTTGTAACCGGGCCAGGAGGAAGGAACGCCGGATACTGCCACTGCGGTATTGATGTACATATCGCTGCCATAGTAATAGCGTATGATTTCGATTGGCGTGTAGCCTTCGTCGCCAAGATATTTGGATCCCCACTGGCTTAAGCCATTGCAGGTGACGTTCTTACCGTCACAGTAGGAGGTGAAGATCGGCTGGCGTACACCGGGACGGGAAAGGTAGTTGGCAAAGATAGAGTCCACCAGCCTGTCAACGTTGGAATAAATGTTTCTGCCGTAGATCCATTTCTGGTCATAGGCAGTGGAGGAAGTGATCGTAAAATTATATCCTTTATTCCGATACCATTCTGTGTAAACCCTGTTCAGGGTAAAGGACATGATAGCCAGCGTATTGGCATAGATGGCATTCTCAGGCCAGGTAGCGTAGATCTCAGAGGAAACAACGTTTTTGATATAGTCCCTGTAACGGACATAGTAATTGCCAGCAGTGGAATCGGAGGGGACGCCGTCATGAACGATGATGTACTCTGGGATTACAACGCGGCTTAAGACGATTTCGCCTGATTCGTCCATGGGTTTGATCTCATCCTCCGGGATCTTGGGTGGGTAGTCGCCATACAGAGTGTGGTCGGGAATGGTGATTGTTTCGGACTCTTCCTGGGATGTCTCTGTGGGAATCATCTCAATATTCTGCATGGCTGTGACTTCCGGCAGGACTTCCACACCGGATATGGTGACAGGTTCATAACCGGGCGCTCTGACTGTCAAGGTATATTCAGAATAAGGCATGGGCGAATTGGGTGTCAGGCTATATTCCAGGGGTGGTGCCTTGAGGGTTACTGCTTCAGTCTGTCCGGAGGAATCGGTGGTCAGTGTTTCGATCGTACTGTCCGGTTCACCGGTATAGGAAATGGTTATGGTTGCATTTTGAATGGGAATCAGGCCCACGTTGGCAGTGACATTGATCTGTAATTGTCCCTGATCGATGTTCTCATTCTGCGTGCTTCTTAAAACAGGCTCTTCCATAAAAAACCTCACGTATTCTCTTCTTAATATGGTATGTGCCGCAGAGAGGATCGGTTACTGGATTTTATATTGCACAGCCAGCCTGGTCAATGGTATAATTTTAATATCTATGTAAAAGGGTAGCTGTTGTAAATAGTGGGACGGTTACTGGAAAGGCAGACTGGGATCGTGCGTCAGGCAGTGGAAGAAATTTTAAATGGAAAGTTTATTCATGAAAAAGGATCGCTGGAGATTTCCTGCCAGCGCATTCAACTTGAGATGGATGCTGGAACCGTGGCGGAGGGCAGCTTTAATATCTATGGGCCGGCGGGTCAGGTGACGGCGGGGCATGTAATCTCTTCTGATCTGCGGATGGAATGTGTTACGCGCACGTTTGGCGGTTCCCAGGATGAGATTTTCTACCGGTTTGATGCCAATGGAATGGAACCAGGGGAGGAGATCAGGGGTGTCTTCAATCTCATTTCTAACCAGGGAGAATATTATCTCCCCTTTTCAGTTTCTATCACAGAGAAAACGATTCCCTCCAGTCTGGGCAATATCAAGAATCTGTTTCATTTTACCAATCTGGCGAAAAGTAATTGGGAAGAGGCGGTGAAGCTGTTTTACTCTGAAGAGTTCGCCGGTGTGTTTATGAGTAATGACAAGCAGCATTATGCTGCTTATCGGGGGCTTAGTGCTGTTCGTGACAATGAACATAATGTGGAAGAGTTTCTTCTGGAGATTAACAAGAAAAGGAAGGTAGAATATATTCCGGAAGAAACACAGATCAGAATAGAAGACCCGTCAGAAGAAATGCGGTATACACTCGTAATAAACCGCAATGGCTGGGGGTATACGCATTTCAGGATCGAGACGGAAGGGGATTTTCTGCAGGTGGAGGAAGATGAAGTGACAGAATCTTCTTTTCTGGGGAATATCTACAGGCTGTACTATTATGTAAACCATGAAAGACTGCATGGAGGAAATAACTATGGCTGCATCATGCTGCTTTTGGATGATGATGTCATCAGGATACCGGTTACGGTGATACGGCGGATGACTGGTAGAAAAGCGCATGAATGGTATCGGGAGAAAAAGCAGCTCACGGTAGAGCTGATGGAGTATTATCAGTCATTCCGCTTTAAGAAGATCAGCACCAAAACATGGATGACAGAGAGCGGCAGGCTGTTAAACCGTCTTATTGAGATCGATGATAAAGATATCGTCTTAAGGCTGTTTCAGGCGCAGATTCTGCTTACGGAAGAGCGGTACAATGAAGCGCGTTGGATGATTGAGAAGTATGAGGACAGGGTAACGCAGGACAGGGAGGAGCGCCCGGAACTGTGGTGTTATTATCTGTATCTTACGACGTTGTGCGGAAGAGAAGATAGTTATGTAGATGAGGTTGCAGAAGAGCTTGGGGAGATTTATGTCCGAAACAGGGGGAACTGGCGGATTGCGTGGCTTCTGATGTATCTTTCGGAAGAATACAGTAAGAGTCCTGTACGTAAATGGAATCTGCTGGAAGAGCTGTCGCGGTATCATTGTACTTCTCCTGTGATTTATCTTGAGGCATGGCATTTGTTGTGTATGAATCCGGCGATGCTCATGAAACTGGATGTATTTGAGAGACAGGTGCTCTCTTATGCGGTCCGGCATGATTTTGTAAAGGAAGAGATCTTTCTGCAGATTGTTTATCTGGCGCAGAAGGAGCGGACCTACTCGGAAAGTGTCTTGCGCATCTTGAAAAAGTGTTATGCTCTGAGACCTAAGAATGATATTTTGCATGCGATCTGTACGCTGCTGATCAAGGGAAATTGCAGCGGACCAGCATATTTTGAATGGTATAAGGCTGGTGTGGCGCAGAATCTGCGGATCACACGTCTGTATGAATATTATATGATGTCGGCTCCTTTAGATTACAGTGAGACGCTGCCAAAGATTGTGCTTATGTATTTTGCCTATCAGAGCAATTTGAGTTATGAGATTACGGCATATCTTTATGCCTATGTGCACCAGCACAGGGCACAGATGACAGAGATCTATCTTAATTATACGGCCGCTATAGAGCGGTTTGTGGCCGAACAGATACGATATGGACGGATCAATAAGGATTTGGCGTATCTGTACCGCAATGTGATCAGCCTGCCCATGATCGATGAGGAGAGCGCGGCGCAGCTTGTGACACTTCTTTTTATGAAGGAGATCAGGGTGGTTTCAGATAAAATTACGGAAGTTGTTGCGGTGTATCCTTACGGAGCCGGGGAAAATATCTATCCAGTGACGGAAGGAAGGGCTTATGTTCCAGTCTATGATTCTGACTGTAAAATCCTTTTAGGGGACAGGGAAGGCAATCGGTATACAAAGAGCGTGGACTATCAGATAGAGACATTGTGTGGTCCGGCAAAACTGGCGCTCATGATTTCGCCTTTTATGCGGGAAAATTTTTGGTATGCGGTATATACTTGTTTTGAATATCAGAAGACTTTTACTGTACAGGAGGACAATGTAGATCTATTTCTGCTTCTTGCGGCGTCCGACCAGATTGCAGAGTCGGTGAAGAAGGAAATCCGCATGATGTTAGTCCGGTTTTACTATACAAAGGACAGAATGCGGGAGATGGATGATTACCTGCTTACTCTTCGGCCGGAAGATGTATATAGGAAGGACCGCAGAGAGGCTGTGCGGTGCATGGTTATCAGGGAGATGTATGAAGAAGCCTGGGAGTGGGTACAGTGGTGTGGACCGTACCATATGGATGCCAAAGTGCTGCTGAAATTGTGCAGCCGACTGTTGGAAGAAGAGATACAGGAAGACCCGGTTATGACGGGCGTGCTTGTCTATGTCGTGCAGAAGGGGAAATATGACGAAAATGTTCTTGATTATCTAGTCAGGTATTTTCATGGAAGCATCAAGGACATGCGGGATATATGGAAAACGGCAGAGTCTTTTGGGATGAATACCTATGGGATCTGTGAAAGGATGTTAGAGCAGATGCTATATACAGGTGCACATGTGGGGGATAAGGTCGAGGTTTTCCGCACCTACAATAAAGGTATGGGAAATGAAGAGCTGCAGATGGCGTTTTTATCTCAATGCTGTTATGACTATGCAGTCAAGGAGCAGATTACCGATCCGTATATATTCTGGGGCGTTATGCAGTTGTATCAGAAGGAAACATTCATGCACCGGGTATGTAAGATAGCCTTTCTACAGTATTATGCGGAGAACAGGCATGAGCAGGATGAGCGCATCAAACAGACATGCTGTGCCTTTTTGCGGGATCTTTTGGCTGAACGGATCGTATTGCCGATTTATAAGGATTATCAGGGGTATATTCCACAGATGGATGAATATCAGGACAAGACACTGATCGAATACCGGACTAAGCCGGGATGCAGAGCGATGATCCATTATATGATCCAGGATGAGGGAAGTCCAGAGAGTGAATACTGTACAGAAGAAATGAGGGATATGTTCGCGGGAATCTGTGTGAAGGAATTTGTGCTTTTCTTTGGAGAACGGCTCCAATACTATATCACGGAGGAGTCAAGAAGCAGTTCACAGCCGACCAGGAGCAATAGTATCACGGCAAGCGAGATAGAGCAGGAGGATTTTGAGAGCCGTTTTACTATGCTGAATGATATTATGATTGGAAAAACGCTGCATGATTATGATACGGTAAACGATCTGCTGCAGCAGTATTATAGACAGGATTTTGTGGTGGAGAATCTGTTTAAACTGCGTTGACATAGAAGAATCTGCCCCGTTTTGCAGATCTGTCAGACTAGATACAGGAGGAAGTCATGTTCTTAGATCGGAGAGAAGGGAGCAAACTGCATAAGGGAAGCGTGCTTGTTGGATATGATCTGGGGGAGAGGTGTTCCCAGATCAGCTATTGCATTTATGGACAGGAAGACGTGGATACAGTGGCGACTGTGGTAGGGACGAAACAGTATAATATTCCCACAATGTTATGTAAACGCGGAGGCGTCAATCAATGGTATTATGGAAAGGACGCCGTAAAGAATGCAAATGGTGAGAATATGTTTCCGGTGGATGGGCTCCTTGCAGCCGCAAGACAGGGTGAAGAGTTGGAATTGGATGGTGAAACTTTTGATCCAGTGGCGCTTCTTACACTTTTTGTGAAACGGAGCATGGCGCTGATGAATTTCATCGCTCCTATAGAGAAGATCGATGCGATCATGTTCACAGTGGACGAACTGGATGACAGAATGGTGGAGATTCTCTCTCTTGTATCGGTGAATCTTGGTCTTAAGACATCTCATATCTATTTCCAAAGTCATACGGAGAGTTTCTATTCGTTTATGCTTCATCAGCCAGCAGAATTGTGGTATCATCAAGTGATGGCCTGTGAGCATGATGGCAGAAGATTGAAACTTTACCGGATGGAATGCAATAAGCGCACGACACCGGTGGTTGTTTTGATTGAAGAACAGATTTATGAAACTCTGGTGGTTCCTGAGGAGACAGAGGAAGAGAAGGTGAAACAGGATGCTTATCTTCTGGCAGATGAGAGGTTTCTGGGGATTGTGCGTTCTGTGTGTGAAGGCAGGTTTCTGTCCTCCGTGTATCTTCTTGGGGATGGGTTCAAGGCTGGATGGCAGGTGAGATCTTTGCAATTTCTCTGCCATAATAGTAGAGTTTTTCAGGGGAATAACCTTTTTAGCAGGGGAGCCTGCTATGGTCTTCTGGAGAAATTAGAGCCAAGCGAAGAAGGAAGAGGCCATATTTTCCTGGGAAGAGATATGCTGAAAGCAAATATTGGCATGAATGTAGTCCGTCAGGGAAAAGAGTCTTATTATGCCTTGCTGGATGCGGGTGAGAACTGGTATGAATCCCACAAGGAATGTGACTTTCTTCTGACGAAGGAGAAGGAAGTGCAGTTTGTGATTACGCCTCTTAATGGGAAGAATATAGAGACGAAGGTGGTTTCTTTCTTGGATGATGGAGGCGGAGGCAGGGCACCATTTACGAGATATCACATGGAGATGAAAATGGGAGCGCCGGATAAGGTTCTTGTCAAGGTGACAGATTTAGGATTCGGGGAGTTGTTTGTTTCCAGCGGACGAGTCTGGGAAGAAGCTTTTGGGATATGATGGAGACGGTAGAGGAACAAAAGAGATGGGACAGATTATCCTGGGTACTGGAAAGTATGCCACAAAACCTTATTTTGTGGAAAAATTCTATATCAATTTATATTCTGTGGAAGAGTTGTGCTATCTTCTGGTGGAGAAAGCAGAAATGCTGGACCCAGAGATTATGCAGAAGGATTTGGTGCAATGGCTGGATGAACAATGCGGCTTGAATCAGTTGGCGCATGCGTTGTATTCTCTGCTGAACCAAAATGGTTCTACGGCGGCTTTTGCGGGTATCATATTAGAGTATGTTAATCTATATCCTGCAGAGGTGATGGCTAGAGCGGAAGAAGTGATCAGGGGCAGCGAAGGGCTGAATCCCTATGAGAGGAAGAAAGCTAAGGCAGATTATATGCTGCAGAACAGAAGATATTATGGCGCTCTGAAACAGTATCATGCGCTGCTTGTGCAGATGCCGGATACAGATCAGCAGCTTTCTTCAGGAATTCTGCATAATATGGGCGTAGCTTATGCGAAGTTGTTTATGTTCAGGCAGGCGGCTGACAGGTTCTTGCAGGCTTATGAGATGGATGGAGCCAAGGAGAGCCTTGCGCTGTATCTGGCTGCTGTACGTATGTACAGTGAGGATAAAGAATATATAGCCTTTATTGCTGATCATCCGCAGTATCATAATGCATCTTTGCAGGTGGAGAGACGGATCGAGCAGACGGCAGGACAGTTTGAGGCAACGGATGAAAACCGTATGCTCTTTACTCTGCAGGTGTTTAAGGAGGAGGGCAGCAGCACTGCTGGAAGTGATGCGCCTTATTATCATGAGGTTGAGAGGCTGACAACCAGACTGCGGGAGGAGTACAGGGAGTATGTTTCCTGACTGGAAGCGGGAAGAGATAATAGAGAGGGCTGAGAAGAACATGGGATTATTTGGAAAAATAAAGAGTAAGTTTCAAAGAAGAAACCAGGAAGAGTTCGATGAGATTGAGTGGGAAGACGGAGAAGTCGATCATCAGGTAGACTATGAGAATAAGGAGCAGCGGGAGGATTATGTCAAGAACTGCCTGGAGCGGATGGCAGATGCTACCAGGGAATTGGAGAATTTAACGTATGAGTATGAGATGGTCACATCTTATCTAAAGGATATGGAAGAGATCGAGGCGCTTCCGCCAGAAGAGAGTGAGCAGCTGAAAGAATGTGCAAAACGGGTTGCAGCACTGCAGGATAGCAAGGCAGATTTCATGGAGAGGCCTCGTCGGATCAGTGATGAGAACTACCAGCTTATGGAGAGAATTGCTGATGAGATAGAAGAGGGGTATGAGAAGCTTGCTGAGGCGGAGGAATATCAGGCGTTAGTGAAACAAGATCTGGGGCGGTTGGATGGAGAGAGACATGCCTATCTGTACCGCAAGAATGAGGTGATGAGCATAATTGCAGACACACGCGGCATGGCAATCATCTGTGTTGTAGCGTTGGGACTTTGCACGCTGTTGCTTCTGTTTCTGCAGTTTTTTCTGGACATGGATACGAAAGCTGGGTATTTGCTGACGGCAATTACGGCGGCTGTGGCGATTACGGTGATCTATATCAAGCATCTGGATGCAAGACAGGAGCTTCGCCGTGTGGAGAATGGGATTAATAAGATTATTCTTCTGCAGAATAAAGTAAAGATCAGATATGTCAACAACACGAATCTGCTGGACTATTTGCAGTTGAAGTATGGAGTAGGCAGTGCCAAAGAATTGATGGAACTATGGAATAATTATCAGGAGGAGAAGGCGGAACGTGCAAATATCAGAAAGGCGGAACGGGATCTGGATTATAATGAACGGGAACTGCTCCAGATGCTGAAATGTTATCAGATCAAAGACCCTGCCATATGGCTGCATCAGACAGAGGCGCTTTTAGACCGGAAAGAGATGGTGGAAATCAGGCACCATCTGATCATCAGAAGGCAGTCTTTAAGACGCCGGATGGATTATAACAAGGAAGTGGTAGCAGGCGGCTCCCAGAAAGAGATTAAAGAGCTGGTGGAGAAATATCCCCAGTATACAAAGGAAATCATGGGGGCTGTGGAAGAGTACGAGAAGAAATTCCAGGGAAATGAGAAGAACTGAGCCGCAGGAAATGGAATATAGAGGAACTCTTAATAAAGCAGGATATAGAGATTGGGAAGGATGGAGCGCAGGATGAGTACAGACAGATATGTAAGTCCGTTGTCAGAACGGTATGCCAGCAAGGAGATGCAGTATGTTTTTTCGCCAGACATGAAGTTTAGGACGTGGAGGAAACTGTGGATCGCACTGGCAGAAACGGAGATGGAACTTGGGCTTAGCCAGAATGGGAAGCCGGTGATCACCAAAGAACAGATCGATGAGCTGAAAGCCCATGCAGAGGATATCAATTATGATGTGGCGAAGAAGAGGGAAAAGGAAGTACGGCACGATGTGATGAGTCACGTTTATGCTTATGGACAGCAGTGTCCGAAAGCCGCTGGGATTATCCACCTTGGAGCGACCTCCTGCTACGTGGGAGACAATACGGATATTATTGTGATGACGGAGGCGCTTAAGCTGGTGAAACGTAAGCTGGTCAATGTGATTGCAGAGCTGGCGAAATTTGCGGAACAGTATAAAGAGCTGCCGACGCTGGCTTTTACGCATTTTCAGCCGGCACAGCCGACTACGGTCGGTAAGAGAGCGACGCTGTGGGCGCAGGAATTCTGTCTGGATCTGGAGGATCTTGATTATGTGCTGTCCACTATGAAATTATTGGGTTCTAAAGGGACGACAGGGACACAGGCTTCGTTTTTGGAGCTTTTTAACGGGGATCAGGAGACGATCGATCGGATTGATCCGATGATTGCGGCGAAGATGGGATTCGAGAAATGTTACGTAGTGTCGGGACAGACTTATTCGCGGAAGGTAGATACGAGAGTCTGTAATGTGCTGGCAGGGATTGCGGCGTCTGCGCATAAAATGTCCAATGATATCAGGTTGCTGCAGCACTTGAAGGAAGTAGAGGAGCCTTTTGAGAAGAGCCAGATCGGTTCTTCGGCTATGGCGTATAAGAGAAATCCGATGCGGAGTGAACGGATTGCATCACTGTCCAGATATGTGATGGTAGACGCATTGAATCCGGCGATCACATCTGCGACGCAGTGGTTTGAGAGGACGCTGGATGATTCAGCCAATAAGAGACTGTCTATTCCGGAAGCATTTCTGGCGGTGGATGGCATCTTAGATTTATGCCTGAATGTAGTGGATGGATTGGTGGTATACGACAAGGTGATCACGAAGAGGCTTATGAGTGAACTGCCTTTTATGGCGACCGAGAATATCATGATGGACGCTGTTAAGCTGGGTGGTAACCGTCAGGAGCTGCATGAGCGGATCAGGGAGCTGTCGATGGAGGCAGGCGCCCATGTGAAACAGGAAGGCAAAGAGAACGACTTATTGGCGCTGATCGCCAAGGATCCAGTATTTCATCTATCAGAGGAAGAACTGCAAGCGACAATGGATCCAAAGAAGTATGTAGGACGTGCGCCGATCCAGGTTGAGAGATTCTTACAGGAAGTGGTACGGCCGATTCTGCAGGAGAATGAAGCGCTGCTTGGAATGAAAGCGGAGATTCATGTATAAGCACTGCAAGAGAGGATAGTGACAGTACTGTAATCAATGAGATGAGGCGGTCTGCAGCACTGTTCGATGTACACGTGGGAAGAAACGGGATGAGTAAGATACGTTGGAAAAGTAGGTGCGGGTGTTGCGAAAGAGTCGGTTATGGGTTAAGTACATAGGAATGACACTTGCTGTGTTATTGTGGACCAGTACGGGCGTGTCTGTGTCTGCTGGGAAAGAGGCGGATGCGGCGAAGGAGGACCGCCAGATACGGGAGGCGTATGAAGAGTATCTGGAGAGGTTGAATGGGATCATGCGCCGGTGGGAGATTGATAGCAGTGGCTTTTCTGTGATCGAGGAGCAGATTTTCCCCCTGCAGACAGCTTGTTTTGGGGAAGTATATCTGGTACCGGCAATGGAGAAACAGTATCACAGGCTGGTGCTGTTTTTCATCAAGGAAAATGGTGAAGTGGTATACTGGACAGACCAGCTGGCAGCTAACAACTGGAATGTTGGAATGTTGGAACAGCCGATTGTGGAGATTGGGGCAGTTTCTTTTCAGGATCTGAATCAGGATGGAAGGATGGATATTGTGTTGATTGCTGCCTGTAGGAACAGAACTGGAGAGTATGCTGACAGAAAGTACAATGTGGGGGATGTGTTGTTCCAGGGAGAAGAAGGATTCTATCGGGATTATCGGATTTCAGATAAGCTTAACCGCTTCGGAATGAATAAGAGCGCCGAGAGCATTATTGCCTATGTTAGGGACGGCTATTCTGCAGAGTTTCTATACACGGCTTCCACGAAGGAGGAGCTTCTAAAGAATGGGTTTGTGATCGCAAAAGAGCAGGATTATTTCAGACAATTTGAGAAGCTGGGTTATCTGGAAGTTATGCCGGGAAGCTATACAATGGCGGAATTTTCTATTTTTATGATTTATCTCGTAGATGAGAATGGAACAATTGTCTGGAGTTTCCAGCCGATGGGGGATTATGACAACCTATATGCGCTCAAAGGTATTGCCTGCCGGGATATCGATGGGGATGGGATGAAAGATCTGCTGGTAGCAGCGCGTTACAGCTATGCGGGAAGTGTGGAAGATGTAGTCATTGAGAATGATTATGAGATCTATTACCAGCGGACCAGTGGATTTGAAGTGGATACAGAAGTGAAGAAAAAGGTCCGATGCAGGGAAGAAGATACGGTAGCGGAGCTTGTAGATCAGGCGAGAGCCTATTGGGGGTGGAGTCCAGAATTATGATCAGGATACTGATAGTGGATGATGAGAAACCGATCTGTGACTTGATTGATATGAATCTTTCGGCGGCTGGGTATTCCTGTGTGGCAGTACAGGATGGTTTGGCCGCCATTGATGAAGTTGAGAAGAATACATTTGATTTGGTACTTTTGGATATCATGCTGCCAGGAGCAGACGGGTATGATGTGATAGAATATATCAAACCGTATAAAGTGCCAGTCATCTTTATCTCAGCGAAGCATGAGGTAAAGGACCGGGTTAAAGGACTAAAGCTGGGTGCGGATGATTATCTGATCAAACCTTTTGATGTGACAGAATTGTTGGCCAGGGTGGAGGCTATTCTGCGCAGATACAATAAGACTGAAAAGGTGATTGCACTGGGCGATGTGGAGATCGATGTGGAAGCGAGGCGGGTGACCCGAAAGGGAGAACCAGTTCCGCTGACCAGCAAAGAATTTGATCTGATGCTGCTCTTCGTGGAGAATAGGAATATTGCGCTGTTTCGGGAGAACCTGTATGAGAGAGTCTGGGATGATGAGTACTTTGCGAACAGCAGGACGCTGGATCTTCATGTACAGAGGCTTAGGAAGAAGCTGGGCTGGGAGAAAAATCTGGTAGCAGTGTATAAGGTGGGATATCGGTTGGAATTATAGGAGGCTTCATAGGGATTTCGAATGAATGCTTCGGAGCGGAGGGAAGGTTAAGTAAGAGATGAAGTTTTCCCGAAAATTATTGCTTTGGACGACCATTATTATAGCGATCACGTTGGGATTCAGTGGGTTTTATTTTGTCAACTATGTCTTTAGGACATCTTTAGAGCGGGAGATCGAGCAGGCGTTGGACGAGAACAGCATATTGCGGTTTGCTTTCCAGACGGCAGCATTGAACGTTCCTCTCAAATATGATCTTCTACAGGATGGATCTGTGGAGCAGATTGCCTCTAATCTGGAGAGTGGTGGGCAAAGCGGCGGGCGTCTTCTGCGGCTTTCTGATGAAGAGAAGAAGATACTCTATGCCAGTGACGGTTTTGAGACAGATGATGCCCTGTTAGCACAGACAGAGGAGAGTATGTATTCTTATCGTGTGATACAGTCTGGGAACCACTACTATATTCAGACTGGCAGCAGTGTGAATGCACTTGGCAGAGGTCTATATCTGGAGACACTCAGAGATGTTTCACAGGTATTTGAGGAGCGGAAGACGGGATTTACGGTCTATAGACGACTGATGGTCCTTATGCTGGTTCTTGGCATTGTGATCATGTATTTCATTGCTTCTAGGCTGACGAAGCCAATCCGGCTTCTGATGAAAGCCACGAAAGAGATGGCAGCAGGAGATTATGGCTATCGGGCGGAGCAAGTCAGCAGTGACGAACTTGGACAGTTGACACAGGATTTCAATCATATGTCAGAAGAGCTGGAGAAGACGATCGGTCAACTGGAAGAGGAAGTGCAGTCGAGAGAGGAATTTGTGGGAGCTTTTGCCCATGAGCTTAAGACGCCGTTGACTTCGATTATAGGATATGCGGATATGCTGCGTTCAAGAAAGTTGGATGAAGAGAAGAGTTTCCGTTCTGCTAATTACATTTATACGGAAGGGAAACGGTTAGAAACTATGTCGCTGCGCTTGCTGGATATTATGGTAACGAAAAAGGGCGGTGCAAAAATGCAGAGGATTTCAGCAGAAACGCTGTTTGAGTATCTGCAGAACATGTTCCTTCCGAATACAGATATGGATTTTTATTTCGCCTGTGAACAGGCTGTGGTGACTGCGGATCCAGGTCTTCTTCAAACAGTTTTGGTGAATTTGATTGACAATGCCTGCAAGGCGTCAGAGCCAGGGAGCAGGATTGAGGTAGAAGGACATGTTGTGAAAGAATACCTGTCAGAAGATACTGGCAAGATGCGCAGAGGTTACAGGTTCTTTGTCAGGGATCATGGTATCGGTATACCAGAAGGAGAATTGTCTAAGATCACACAGGCGTTTTATATGGTAGACAAATCAAGATCACGTAGTAGAAATGGAGCTGGCCTGGGGTTGTCGCTTTGTACAGAGATTCTTGCGCTGCATGGGAGTCAGTTGGAAATCGAGAGTATTCAGGGAGAGGGGACGACAGCAGGTTTCCTTCTGTTGGAAAATGGGAAGGAGGTACAGTATGAAGAGATCCATTCTTAGCACGGCGCTTTTTATGCTGACAATCCTTGTGGTTTTATTGTCTCTCTGGGGACCAGAGGCGCTTGCACGTTATGCGGATAGAGGAATTCTGGATCAGATTGAAACCCGTGAAGAGGAAACTGGAGGGGAGGGGTACCGGTATCAGTTAAGCGGAAATGAGAAACTCTATATTCTTTCCCAGTGTTTAAATGCCCAGAATCTGCCAGAAACAGAACAGAGCCTGCGATCCAGGGATGCGGATGCTGCTTACCAGGAGCTGACAGGAACTTATGCTTTTGTGGTCAACCATAATGGACCTTCTGGACAGGAGATCACTGACGAGGAAATCTATGAGACGGCAAACAAAGGAATTGCACTTCTGAAAGAGAAGGGGGTTTTGCCGGAGGAGATCAGGGAAATTCGCTCGGCGGCTTATGAGGCCACCTTATATTCTGCCATCGATGTGCCGGAGCCGCGAAATAATGTGGCAGTCTGGAAATTGAGCCTGACAGGCAGCCTGCAGAATGCCAACAAGGAAAATCGGTTGATTGATGCCTATATCGATGCGGATGATGGTAAAATCTATGAATTTTATGTGCGGGCACAGCTTAAATGGGAGGAGATTGATCCAGATAAGCTGGTAGAGGAGTGGAGTAGCTACATGGGACTTTCTAAGCCGCAGGCATATGAGACAGATAATCCGTTGTTGGAGACAACACCCTACTTTAAGAAGTATGTTTTTGCCGGCAGTGGGGATGAGAGGACGATTGTTACAGTTGGGTTTTATGAGGGGATCAATGAGTTGTTTCTAAAGATATCGAGATGACTCGGAGCCTGGTGATGCAACTTTGATGCAAAAATGATGTGACTATGTTACAAAAACGATGAAATTATGATGCACCGCTTCTGTATGATAGCAGTAAACCTATTTATTGAGGTACGCTGCAGAATGGAGAATACAGGAGAGGAGCATCATTTTATGTACACAAGAAGATATCGCAGAGCAAGGAGAAGAAGAGAACAGAGGGCGTTTTTACAGCGGATATTGGTGGGAGTATCAGTTATCTGCATTCTGATTGTCTGTGCGGCAGTGACATTGAAGACGAAGAAGGAGACCCAAAGAGTAGAGGCGCGGTCAGCACTGATGCAGGCATCTGCAGTGATGCAGAAGGCACAAATGGTGCAGGAACCAAATAAGGAAGCCGGATCGAAGCAGCAGGAGAAACAGATAGAAGAGTCTCAGAAAGCGGAGAGGTCAGGAGACGAAACAGAGGAAGTGATTATCATTGATCCTGGCCATGGTGGCATGGATGGTGGGTGTGTTTTTGATGATATTTTAGAAAAAGATATCAACAGAATGATTGCAGCCCAGGTAGTAGTCAAATTGAGGAAACTGGGGTATCAAGCAGAGCTTGCCAGAGAAGGAGATGAGTACATAGATAAGATGGAGAGAGTGGAGAGTGCAAATGCTAAGAATGCATTATTGTACGTCAGCATTCACCAGAATTCCTGCGAAGATCAAAGTGTAGAGGGAATTGAAACTTGGTATGATGGGAGTGATCAGACACGGGACAGCGGACGGCTGGCACAGTTGATTCAGCAGGCGACAGTACAGGAGACAGGAGCAAAGGGCAGGGAACTAGTATCTGAGGAAGAACTCTGTGTGATCAGCAAGAGCAGAATGCCTTCCTGTCTGATCGAGACCGGATTCCTCTCCAATCGGAAAGAGAGGGGGAAACTTGCCACGAAGGAGTATAGGGAACAGATTGCAGACGGCATTGTAAAGGGGATTGTTCTCTACCTCACATCCGATGGGGATTTTTGTGAAGAAGGCACAGAAAGAATCTAAATGGGAGTAGTGGTTAAGAGAAAGCAAAAGAGACAAAAAGAGCAGACAACGAATTGATAAGATTCGTGTTCTGCTCTTCTTTTCTTCCTGGGAAAGGATGTTCCTAACCTCAGGGTATTATTTCACAGCACCTGTAATACCTTCTGCGAAGCTCTTCTGCAAACAGAAGAATACGATCGCTGTAGGAATGGTACAGATGAATACACCTAACATCAGCATACCATAGTCAACTGTATAACCGCCTAAGAGGTTGGCAACCAGCATCGGCATAGTGATCGAGTCATTGGTGAGAAGGATAACCTTCGGCCACAGGTAGTTGTTCCAGGCGTTCATAAATACGATGGTCATCGCCGCTGCGTAGGTAGAACGCATGGTAGGGAAGAACATACGGAAGAAGATGGAAAGTTCACTCAGTCCGTCAATTCTTGCCGCTTCAATGATGTCGTGCGGGAAGGACCTGGAAGCCTGCCGGAACATCATAATCATAAAAGGTGTGGAAATGGAAGGGAGCATAAAGGCAGCCATCGTATTTACCATACCAAGGGTAGAAAACATACGGAACATCGGGATCATGACAGCGGCGAAAGGAATCATCATAGCAGTCAGAAGCACTGTGAATACAGCGTCTTTGCCCCGGTCATGATAAATCTCAAAACCGTATCCGGCGATCGAGCAGACCAGAAGACAAAGTAAAGTCAATACGGCAGCATTTCGGAAGGAATTCCAAAGGGCCAGACCGAGATTCTGGTTGGCAATCAGCGCTTTGTAATTCTCTACCAGATAAGTACCGGGATAGAGTCTTCCGGCAATGACGTCTACGCTCTTATTTGTAGCTGCACAGAACATATAATACAGCGGGAAAACAGAAATAAGGGAGAAAACAGTCAAAAATGCGTACATTGCGAATTTTTTACCTTTGCTCATCATCTCTCATCACCTACTTTCATCTGCAGGATTGCCAGGATAGCAACCATGATCAGGATTAAAATGGACATTGCCGCCGCATACCCGAAGTTAGGACTCTGTACAAAGGATGTATTGTAAATATAATGCGACATAGTCATTGTTGACTTACCAGGGCCGCCGTTAGTTAAATTCAGGGATTCATCAAACAGCTGCAGCGTACCATTGGTAGAAGTAATGGTCGTCAACAGAATGGTCGGTTTCAATAGCGGAACGGTGATCTTGAAGAAAGTCTGCAGAGGGCTTGCGCCGTCAATTCTTGCCGCTTCGTATACGGAATATTCGATATTCTGTAGGCCAGACAGGTAAAAGACCATGTTGTATCCGGTCCATCTCCAGATCAATGCAATAATGATAACTGCTCTTGCAGTCCATGCGTTGGCAAACCACATAACAGGATTCATGCCGAAGTTACGGAGTACGGTATTGATGAAACCGTCATTGGCAAACAGGGAGCGGAAGATCATGGCATAAGATACCAATGATGTTGCACACGGCAGGAATATACAGGTACGGAACAGGCCCTTGAACCGGAGCTGCTTATTGTTTAGCAAGGAAGCCAGAATTAAAGCAAGCACTAACATGATCGGCACCTGTATGATGAGGTAGAAAAATGTGTTAAACAATGTCTGCTTAAATGTTGGATCTTTCAGGATGCGTGTATAGTTGGTGAATCCTGTAAAATTTAAGTTGACACCCATACCGGTTTGCAGTGACAGGATGAATGCCCGGATCATGGGATAAAAGCTGGTCCAGCAGATCAACAGCACAGCGGGTGCCAGGAATACCCATCCTGTAAGGCCGTGCTTTTGCTGCAGAGTAAGACCGTTTTTCTTTTGACCACTCATAGAATCGTTCCCTCCCTCTTGATAGTAATTGGTAATCGTTTTGGTTTGTTTCTTGGTTAAAAAAAGGTCTGTCTGCTGCTTTGGCAGCAGCAACAGACCCTTTTGGTTCTAAATTGAATTATCAGCCACCCATGTTAAACTCTACAGTTTCCTGAGCTGTCTTAATCTCGGAATCGATGTCAGCGCCCTGCTGGCAGATATTGGAGAGTGCAACACCTACGGCATCACGTGCATCATAGTAGAATGCGCCTGTGATATTGGAAGGAGTTTTGGTAGCAAAATCAACGATTTTAGCATAAATTGCATCGCCGCCGAAGAAGTCAACGGGCTGTGCATATGCCTCAGATTCACCTGCAGGTGCCCAAGTTGCCAGAGCGCCCTTAGCGATAACATCGTCATACAGTGCTGTGCTTCCTGCAAAAGTAGAATTCATGAAATCTACAGCTAAGTCAACTTTCTGGCAGTTAGAAGAGATTGCCCAGGAAGAACCGCCGTTGTTGGAGTAATTCGTTGCATTTGCAATGCTGTCGAGCTTCGGCATATTGGTCAATGCCCATTTACCGGACTGGTCTTCAACAGGAGTGATACTTGCCATAATCCAGCATCCGTTCATAGCGCTTGCAGCAGTACCATTATTCAGGGAAGCAATATACTGATCCCAGTCTGTTACTTCTACTAAAGTGCCGTCTTTTACCATCTGAATGTAAACATTCATGATCTCTTTCAGTTCTGCATTGCCATCGATGTTCACGGAACCATCTTCCTTAAAGAGAGAAGAACCGCAGGACTGGAGCATCATCATAACCTGGTCAGGAGAACCAGCCTGAGCAGTCAACATCGGTACGCCTGTCTTTTCCAGAACGACTTTGGCCTTCTCCATGTAATCGGACCATGTAATATCTGTGAAATCATCAACAGTAAAACCAGCCTGCTCCAGAATGTCGGTACGTACACAGTTGATAACGGTACCGTTATCAAACGGAATACCATAGTTCTTACCGTCAATGGTGGAATAAGCAACCTTAGCGGCAGAGAAGTCAGCGAAATTAATTCCTGAACTTGTCAGATCTGTAAATACGTCAGGATAGTTGATTACATATTTCTGGAATGAGTTATCCTGCATTAAGAAAATGTCAGGAAGCGTACTTAAGTCGCCAGCGGAAACTGCTGTGGTGATACGCGTCTCAATATCGTCTGACTGTACTTCACTTACCTCAACCTTGAAACCTTCATGATCCTGTGCGTAGATTTCAGCAGCTTTGTTGATCGCATATACGTTGAAGTTTGGATCCCATGTCCATACTGTCAAGGTATTGTCGTCAGCAGAAGCGCCTTCTGTTACTGCCGCCTCTTCACCGGCTGCATCTCCGGCAGGTGCTGCCTCATCAGCAGATGAACTGTCCCCAGCAGGTGCTGCATCTGTTCCTGCATTGCCGCCGTTTGAGCCGCCACAAGCTGTCAGAGAAGCTACCATGGTCAGAGCCAGCAGTACGGAAATTACTTTTTTCTTCATTTTATGTCCTCCCTATGAGTGATATTTTGCTTATTGTGTCCATGAATTTCTACACACTTTTTTAGTAGAATGGGCAGAATGTATATTTTTTGAACACTTTATAAACAATTCTTGCACATTGTATCACAAAAAGAAAAGCCTGTGTTATCATAAACAAACACAAAATGTGCAAAATCAACCATTTAGTTTTGGGGGCGGGGGGGGGCAAAAGAGGAGGCAGGTTCATACAGTTCAGGATGTTTTCTAAGCTGCTGGGGTGTAACGCCGGTGATCTGCCGGAAATTCCGGTTGAAAGTAGACAGGGAAGTGAAGCCGGCCCTGGCAGCAATGACATTAATGGAGTCATTGCCGCGCTTCAACTCATCGCAGGCCTGCCGGATACGTACTTGATTAATATATTTGACTGGAGACATTTTCATATATTCAGAAAAGACACGCCGGAAGTGTGTCTCGCTGATATGGCATAGTTTGGCTAATTCCCTGATCTTAAACGGATGATGAGGTTCCTTATTGATAAAGGCCAGAGCAGGCGAAATGACAAGATTGCTGTTTACATGATGCTGGTATTCCTGAAGCTGGGAGCCGTCTTTATTGAAGCGGGCCAGACTGATCAGCAGTGCCAAGGCAAGTCCTCTTGCCTCTTCCAGATACAATTCTTCCTGTCTGCGCATAACGTCAAGGATTCTGCGGATCAAGGAAGCGATTTCAGGCTGACTGTCTGCCTTGGATAAGAAGGCATGGCCGTTGATCTTAGAGAGCAGATATTTTGCTATGGGAGGATTCGTTTTATATATTTCGGCTACAAGGCCGTCAGCGTCGATGAAGAGATATTCCCAGGAATACCCGATCTTATCATGGCTCTGGGTCAGATGGGATACACCTCTTGGGATGACGGTGAAAGAATTGCTTCCATAGGGAATCTTTTTAGTGTCAAGTACCATGGTGCCACTACCATAATAACAGAACCCGATTTCTAGATGATTGTGAAAGTGGAGTGAATCGGGTTCACGGAAGTCCTCAGGGGTTCCCGTCTTGTCTAAAATGGCAAGCAGAGGACTGCCAAGCGGTGTTTGGAGATTCTGATAAGTGGCTTTATGGGAATTTCTATTCATAGTAGTCTGTCTGCCTTTCTATACCTATAGCGGTGCGGTATTTATTCCCTGCGGTATCTGGAGGGAGAAAATCCAGTATATTTGCGGAAGATTCTGCTGAAATAGAGCGGGTTCTCATAGCCGGAGAGAGTGCTGACTTCTTGGATGGAACAGTTGGTATTTTTAAGCAGTTCCTTTGCCTTATTGATCCGTATGGAAGTGATATACTGCATGGGTGTCAGCCCCATATACTGTTTGAAGCTGCGGATGAACCAACTCACACTCATATGCTGGAGTGATGCGTATTCTTCAATGGAAATATCACGCATAAAAAACTCGTTGAAATAATGGACGGCGACTTCCATATCTTCCAGGTTCCGGTATTTATCGGCAGAGCTCTCTAATTGGTTCCGTTGGATTTTCGTGAAAAGCTGCCGGAGATAGGAGCAGAGCAGTTCTTCGAAGCAGGGACGCTTCAACTGTAGTTCCATAATGATCTGTCGGAATAGTTCAGGATAGTGGAAGGACATTCCGCACAGAAGTACATGCGTATCAGAAAATCCTATTTTGTCCAGAATCTTCGGTGCTTCGTACCCTGAGAAATGTACCCAGTACACTTCCGGGGCATCCTTGGCGTAATAGGAATACTGCTGGCGTTCAAAGGGCCGGTAGAGGATCATGTGGCCGGCTGGGATCTCCACCTGTCCGTCGTCTAGGCAGAACCATGCACTCCCGGCAGAAATATATAAAAGCTGGTAATCTCTGCGTCCTTCGGCACGCAGAGTGGCCATGACAGGCTGGTGGGTCAGACGATAAACACCACAACTTGCGACGCTTAAAGCATGTACGGTATCTTCTATTTCTATGTCTGCATCGTGTAGATATCCGGAGTTGGAATACATGGTCAAACCTCCTAAAACGTTTCCTCGATTGTATCATTTTGTCTATGTTTTGTCCAATACAGGATATGGATTTTTGGAAGGAGGTTTTATATAATGAATACAGTTTGTAATGGAAAGGATGGAAGGCCATCCAGAACGGAGGAGAATATGATCGTACCGAAATATTATGAAGACTTGCATGTGCTCCACAAAAATACCATGCCCGACAGAGCCTATTATATCCCGGCATCTGTGAGGATGGATGGATCGGTGGAGACGCGGGAGCAGTCGGACCGCTTCGTACAGCTTTCCGGGCAGTGGAAGTTTTGCTACTACGACAGTATCTATGATGCGAAGGAGGAATTCTGGAAGGAAGGATCTGATCTTAAAGGGTTTGATCAGGTCGTTGTGCCAGGGGTTTGGCAGAACTATGGCTATGACAGGCATCAGTATACGAATACCCGTTATCCGTTTCCCATGGATCCGCCCTATGTACCTCATCAGAACCCTTGTGGGGAGTATATACGTACCTTTACCTACTATAAAGATGAGAGAGCACCCAAGGCTTTCCTGAATTTCGAGGGCGTAGATTCCTGTTTTTATGTCTGGGTAAATGGCAGTTTTGCAGGGTACAGCCAGGTTTCCCATTCTACCAGTGAATTTGATGTGACGCATCTGCTGCAGGAAGGCGAAAACACGCTGGCTGTCCTGGTGTTGAAATGGTGTGACGGCAGTTACCTGGAAGACCAGGATAAGTTCAGGATGAGCGGCATTTTCCGGGATGTCTATCTGCTCAGAAGACCGGAGGAAGGCATTTTTGACTTTTTTGTGAAAGCGCAGCCGTCGAAAGACTACAGTGAGGGAGAGGTTGAGATTCTTCTGCATTACCAGAAAGAGTTTGCCAGGACGAAAGCGAGTCTGTATGACCGTGACGGCAGGCTGGCGGCAGAGGGTGAGGCTGTAAGACGCCAGACGGATGCAGAGAGGGAAGAGGGAAGAGGCGCACAAGGGGAGGTGTCCTTGCAGGTGAAGGAGGCCAGGCTTTGGAATGCGGAGGATCCCTATCTGTATACGCTGGTATTGGAGACAGAAGGGGAAGTGATCACAGACCAGGTCGGCATCCGGGAGATCCATGTGGAAGATGGAGTAGTGTATTTGAATGGTGTAAAGGTGAAATTCCACGGGACAAACCGCCATGACAGCGATCCTGTTACAGGATTTGCGATCAGCAGTAAGCAGATGATGACAGATCTAAAGCTGATGAAAGAACATAATATCAACGCGATCCGCACCAGCCATTACCCGAATGCACCGTGGTGCTATCAGCTCTATGATAGACTGGGATTTTATGTGATCGATGAGGCGGACAATGAGAGTCATGGAACAGCGGACATCTATATGAAAGAAGGGGATTGGGAGAAGCGCAGTAAGCGCTGGAACGAGGCGATTGCAGACAATCCCGACTTTACGCCGGCTACGCTTGATAGGACGAGGCGCTTAGTGGAGCGGGATAAGAACAGGCCCAGTGTAGTGATCTGGTCCATGGGAAACGAATGTGCTTACGGATGCACCTTTGAGAAGGCGCTTGAGTGGACGAAGTCGTTTGACAAGACAAGGCTAACCCATTTCGAAAGCTGCCGGTATGTATCTGATAAGCGGAAGTATGATTACAGTAATATAGATCTGTACAGCCGGATGTATCCGGCGCTGCAGGAAATGCATGAATATTTTCAGCAGGACGGCACGAAACCTTATGTCATGTGCGAGTTCTGCCATGCTATGGGCAACGGACCTGGGGACCTGGAGGATTATTTCGAGGTCATCCAGCAGTATGACAAGGCGTGCGGCGGTTTTATCTGGGAGTGGTGCGATCATGCCATCGATCTGGGCAAGACGATTCAAGGAAAGAAGGTCTATGCTTATGGAGGCGATCACGAGGAATATCCACAGGACGGCAATTTCTGTATGGATGGTCTGGTTTATCCTGACCGCAGGCCGCACACGGGGCTTTTGGAATTCAAGAATGTATACCGTCCAGCCAGAGTGAAGGCATTTTGTCAGGAGAGGAAAGAATTGGTCCTGCATAACTACATGGATTTCCTGAATCTGAAAGATTACTGTGAGGTGCGTTATGAGTTACTCTGTGATGGAACCGTGAAAGAGAGGGGCTGTGTAGAAGATCAGACGCTTCTGGATATCCCGCCGCATGGTGAGAAGGCAGTAGCAGTGACATTTACAGTTCCCGAAAAGGGTAAGAGTTTCCTGAAAGTCTCCTATTACCTCAGGAAGGCGACGGAGGTTCTTCCGGCAGGATTTCTGCTGGGATTCGAGGAGGTGCCTGTGGAGACGGCACAAAATGAGAACCAGAAAGTAGTGTCGTTGTTTGCGGAGGATGCAGGGAAGACAGCGCAGACGGCGTTCAGGGTGAAGGAAGAGGACTGTACGGTGACAGTGTCTACACCACAGTTCTGTTATACCTATGATAAGCTGACGGGACTGTTTTCCGGTATGGTTTATGAGAATGCTTCCCTGTTGGAGCGTCCGATGGAGTTTAATCTCTGGAGAGCACCTACAGACAATGACCGTAACATCAAACATGAGTGGCAGAAGGCACAGTATGACCGGATCGTGACGAGAGCTTATGAAACACAGGTGAAGCCTTCTCAGCATGAGGTGATCATTGAGACGACATTGTCCATAGCAGCTATTTATATCCAGAGGATCCTGAATATGAAAGCCTGCTGGACAATTCGGGCGGATGGCACTGTGGATGCGTCGTTTTCGGTACGCAGAGATACGGAGTTCCCGTTCTTACCAAGATTTGGACTGCGGTTGTTTATGCCTAAGTGGATGGACCGCGTAGAATACTGCGGGCTTGGACCGGTGGAAAGTTACCTTGATAAGAAATGGGCCGGTTGGCACGGTCTGTTTGACACGACGGTGAAGGCGCTGCATGAGGACTATACGCGGCCGCAGGAGAACGGCAGCCATCATGACTGCGACTATGTGACGGTTTATGGGGGCCGGGCGTCGCTTACTGTGGCTGGCAGGGAGACGTTTGCTTTTAACGCCTCGGTGTACACGCAGGAAGAACTGACACAGAAGGCTCACAATTATGAGCTGCAGCCGTCGCCTTATACGGTGCTGTGCGTGGATTACAGACAGAGCGGGATCGGGTCGAACAGCTGTGGACCGGAATTGCTTGAAAAGTACCGTTTGGCAGAAGCAGAATTTGCATTCCGTGTGAGGTTTGTACCGGAGCTGGCAGGCGCACAGAAGTAAAGGAAAACAGCTTCTGCGGGTCGGAGAGCGTTCAGGCGGTTGGATGAGCCGCAGGGGATATGGAAGATATAGAAAAGAAAAGGAGAGAAGATATGCTATATATCATACCAGAGCCGCAGCAAATGAATTTACAGGAGGGAGATTATACGCTCCGGTTTGATCATAAGATCGTGATCGAGGATTCCTGTGGGACAGAAGCCTATGGATATGCCAGGCTGCTGCAGGAAGAGCTATGTGCGGACATGGGATATGGGCTGGCCATCACACGGGGGCAGTCAAGGAAGGCGGCAGTCAGGCTGGCGGTTGACAGTAACAGGAAGGAAGAGGAATACTGTCTGGAAGTGAATGCGGAGGGCATACGGATCACTGGTGGTGCGAACAGAGGGCTTTTGTACGGAGTACAGACGCTCCGGCAGATTGTGAGGCAGACAGGAGCCTGCGTACCCCGTATGCAGATTGTGGATTTTCCAGATCTTGAGAACAGGGGCTTTTATCATGATGTGACAAGGGGCAGGATCCCGACGATGGCCTATCTAAAGAAGCTGGCGGATAATCTGGCGTTCTATAAAATCAACCAGATGCAGCTCTATATCGAGCATTCCTATCTGTTTGAAGGTTTGAGTGAAATGTGGCGGGACGATACACCGCTTACAGCAGAGGATATTCTGGAGTTCGATGCTTACTGCAGGACGCTGAATATAGAGCTGATTCCGAATATCTCTTGTTTCGGACATCTGTATAAGCTGCTGCGCACGAAGTCCTATGAACATCTTTGTGAGATGCCCGATCCCAGGAAAGAGCCTTTCGGGTTTGTGGACAGGATGCTGCACCACACGGTAGATGTGACGAATGAGGAGAGCCTTACCCTCATTAAGAGTATGATCGAAGAATTTATGCCTCTTTTTACTTCTAAGCATTTCAATATCGGGGCGGATGAGACTTTTGATCTGGGAAAAGGCAGAAGCCGCGCGAAAGCGGAAGAGGTCGGTGTGAAGCGGTTGTATATCGATCATGTCAGACAGCTGTGTGAATTCGTGGTAGAGAAAGGGAAAATCCCCATGTTCTGGGGGGATATCATCTGTGATTTCCCGGAAGTGATAGGGGAACTGCCGCCGCAGACGATCTGCTTAAATTGGGGCTATGCGAAGGATCAGAGCGACGAGTCTACGCGCAGGCTTGCCGAGGCGGGCGCCATACAGTATAGCTGTCCGGGGGTAAGCGGCTGGAACCAGTTTGTGAACAGCCTGGATGTAGCCTATGAGAATATTAAGAGAATGTGCACTTATGCGCGCACGTATCATACAGAGGGGGTACTTACTACAGACTGGGGCGATTATGGGCATATCAATCATCCTGATTTTGGAATTCCGGGAAGGATCTATGGGGCTGCTTTTTCCTGGAATGGAAAGATCCCGGAATTCGAGGAGATGAACCGTAGGATCTCGCAGGTAGAGTTTGGGGACAGATCAGGAGAACTGGTTTCTCTTATGGCGAAGATCTCCTGCAGTCAGGTGATTAACTGGCGGCAGGCGATAGGCTATCTGGAAGAGTCTGAGGCGGCGCTCTCGAAGGAAGAACTGGCGGAAGTGCTGGAAGGACTGTGCGGCGCAAAAGAGGCGATTTCTAAGCTGGAAGATGTTGCAGACAGATTGCGAAAGAAGATGCCGGAACTGCCGGAGGGGACAAGGCAGATGCTGCATGCATGCCTCGTGGCGGTGCAGGGAGCGGAATTACTGCAGAAAATAGGCATGTGGATCGGAGAAAAAGAGGCTTGTATTGAGGGTCCGGCGACGGCGGATGGTGCGTGTGTTGCGGCGGAGCTGGAAGAATGGTTTCTGTTTTATAAGGAAGTGTGGCGCAGCGTGAGCAGGGAGTCAGAGCTGTACCGGATCCAGAATGCAATCTTCCGGTTTGCAGATCTGCTGCGTGGATAAAGCGTTTTGCAGAATGCCGGAAGAAGGGCATTCTGCGCGTAGAGTTGAGATTTCGCAAGGAAAAATCACGTGGATAAGAAGGAAAGGAGGTTTACATAATGCAACCAGATATTAAGTGGCTGGATGACCCGCAGGTATTCCGTGTCGGGCAGCTTCCGGCACACAGTGACCATAAGATTTATGCGAGTGTAGAGGAGATGGAACAGCTGAAGAGTTCCTTGTACCAGTCGTTGAACGGTACGTGGCAGTTTGCCTGGTCTGTGAACCCTAAGAGCCGTCCGGAGGATTTCTACCGGGAAGATTATGACATGGCAGACTTCGGGGAGATCAAGGTGCCCTGCCATATTGAGATCGCAGGATATGATAAGATCCAGTATATCAATACCATGTATCCCTGGGAGGGACAGGTATACCGCCGTCCGGCTTATGCGTTGGGGGAAGACAGGAGAGAGGAAGGGTCTTTCAGCGATGCGGATTATAATCCAGTAGGTTCTTACCGTAAGGTGTTTGATCTGGAGGAAAGCCTGCGGGGCAGACGGGTCTGCATCTGCTTTGAAGGTGTGGAGCAGGCAGTCTATGTCTGGTTGAATGGACAGTTTGTGGGATATGCGGAAGATACTTTTACGCCTTCGGAGTTTGACTTAACGCCTTATGTCAGGGAAAAGGGGAATGTGCTGGCAGTGGAAGTGTATAAGAACAGCACGGCAGCCTATCTGGAGGATCAGGATTTCTTCCGGTTTTCCGGGATCTTCCGGGATGTGACGCTGTATGCAAAACCGAGGCTGCATGTAGAGGATCTTTGGGTGAAACCAGGTTTGTCTGAGGATTTAAAGAAGGGCAGCGTGAGCGTGCAGGTGAAGCTGTCTGCAGAATCTGATGGAACAGGATGCATAGAAGACGCACAGATGCAGGCGGCGTTTAAGAGCACTGAACCAGAATCGGCTGTGAAGGATGAGCGGGAGCAGACAGCAGAAGAGTCTTTGCAGCTATCTGGCACCGTGAAGATTACGCTGCAGGACCGGGATGGACAGAGGATCGGGGAGAAGACTGTACCGGCAGCTTCTATAGTCAAAGTTACGTTTGATGAGATAGACGATGTCGTGCTCTGGGAGAATAAGAACCCGTATCTGTATAAGCTGTCTGTCGTGTTGGAAGATGAACAGGGAGAAACCACAGAGGCAGTGCCCTGCGCAGTTGGATTCCGCCGCATGGAGCTGCGGGATAAGGTGATCTTCTTCAATGGAAAGCGGCTGATTATCAACGGCGTGAACCGTCATGAGTGGAACGCGGAGGGCGGCAGATGCATTACCAGACAGGATATGGAATGGGATATCGAGTGCTTCAAGAGGAACCATATCAATTCGGTGCGGACATGCCATTATCCTGACCAGATTGCCTGGTACGACCTGTGTGACAGAAACGGTATCTATGTGATGTCGGAGACGAATCTGGAGAGTCACGGTTCCTGGCAGAAGGTCTTCACGGAGCCATCCTGGAACGTGCCGGGCAGTCTGCCGCAATGGAAGGAAGTGGTGGTCGACAGAGCCAGAAGCAATTTCGAGACTTTTAAGAACCATCCATCTATTCTGTTCTGGTCATTAGGCAATGAGTCTTTTGTGGGAGATGATATTGCGGCAATGCAGCGTCTTTTCAAGGAAAAGGATGACACCAGATTGGTGCATTATGAGGGCGTGATTTATGACCGCACTTATGAGGATGTGGTTTCTGATGTGGAGAGCCGCATGTACGCGAGGCCGGAGGATATCGTAGCGTATCTGGAGAATGAACCGAAGAAGCCTTTTATCTTGTGTGAGTATATGCATGATATGGGGAATTCGCTAGGTGGTATGAAGTCATATGTGGATCTGTTAGATCGGTTTGAGATGTACCAGGGCGGCTATATCTGGGATTATATTGACCAGGCGCTCTATGTGCCGGATGCTTTGACGGGGAAGAAGACACTGCGTTATGGTGGCGATTTTGACGATCGGGCCAGCGATTATGAGTTTTCCGGTAACGGGATTGTGTTTGCGGACAGGACGGAGAAGCCGGCGATGCAGGAGGTGAGATACTATTATGGATTGTACGAATAAACTTAAAGTCATCGTGGGCGATGTGACTATTGGCATGCGTGGAGAGGGATTTTCCTATATTTTTTCTGGTACTAGGATTGGAATGGAGTCGCTTGTGCGTGATGGGAAGGAGTGGCTCTACAGGGCACCGGCACCTACTTTCTGGCGTGCACTGACAGACAATGACAGAGGCAGCAGCTTTGGCATAAAGAGCGGTACATGGCTTGCGGCGGACTGCTTTATCAGAAATGCAGGGATCGCGGTTATGATAGATGATACTCCGGTGACGGTACCCATGCCGCCGGCAAATAATGGTTATGGTGGTGCGGTAGAGGCTGACCGGGCGCAGATCACCTACACCTATGAGACGGTGACAGTGCCACAGACGTCAGTCACGGTGACCTATGAAGTGTATGCGGGCGGTGATATACATGTTCGTGTCCACTATGAAGGCAAGAAGGGTCTTCCACAGCTTCCGGTGTTTGGGATGCGGTTCGTGATGCCGACCTGTGCAGACAAATACCGTTATGAAGGGTTGTCCGGTGAAACTTATCCAGATAGAATGGCTGGTGGTATTCCAGGTGTTTATGAGATCGAAGGCCTTCCGGTAACGCCTTACATGGTGCCGCAGGACTGCGGGATGCATATGCAGACGAAGTGGGTAGAAGTGTACCGCAGCACAGTACTGGACAATTCCTGTAAGGAAAAGCGGGAAACGGGAATTCGCTTCTTTGCAGAAGACGGCAGGACGATTGCCTTTGCGTGTCTTCCCTATACAGCGCAGGAGCTGGAAAATGCGACCCACCATGAGGAACTGCCGCCTGCAAGAAGGACAGTTCTGACAGTGTTGGGTGCTGTGCGGGGCGTAGGCGGCATCGACAGCTGGGGAACCGATGTGGAACCCGCTTATCATATCAGCGGAGAAGAAGATATTACATACGGATTCTGGATCGGTGGCGTGAAGGAATAGGAAGAAGAGAAGGAAGCAGACATCAATCTGATATGCCCTTATCAAATAGGCAGGTTAAATATCTAAAATGAGGTGCTTAGGAACGACCGTACAAAATGTGCGGTCGTTTTCCTATGCACATCTCATTTTATCCTTGTCCTGGCAGTAACTGAACCAGCAGAATAGGCAGAAATTAGGGTATGATCTTCCTTTATATGGTCTGGCGATCTGTGCAGATCGCTTTCAGATTCCGGGATTTCTTCTGGGCTAAAATCCATGCAAGATACTTAGGGCAGGCGGCGCAGCGGCCCTGCCGTCTTCTTTCTGTTAAGTATACTGGTGAGAGTCGTATTTGCAAGCCTGGCAAGTGTTGACGATTCTATGAATAATTGTTAGCGGTTTGCTGCTTTTGCATCATCAGCAGAAATTTTTCGGCTGGTTTGGAAAAGATCTGGTATTTTTTCCAGATCATGTACATTTCTGTTTCGATTGTAGGAGAGAGTGGACGGAAACAGAGGTTACTGTTTCCGGAAGTATTGATGATCCGGTCAAGACAGATGGCATAACCCAAGCCTTCCTCTACGAGTAAAGAAGCATTGAACAGCAGATTATAGGTCATAGTGACATTTAGCTCTGAGAGTCCACGCTTCATCCATTGGGTAAGTTTCCCACCATCAGACTCCTGCTGGGAAAGTAATAGTGGCTGTTCCCACAGATCTTCTGGTGTAATGGATTCTTTTGTGGCCAGAGGGGAATCCTTCGGCATTAAGACGCCCCAGAGATCTTTGGCCGGGAGTTCCAACGCTTCATATTTGTCCAGCTCAGGGGTTCCGAGCACGATGCCAAAATCGATCAGTCCCTTATCGAGGCGCTCTTTTACATAGACGGCATTGCCGCTGCAGATGTGGTAATGGATGCCGGGATAAAGTTCTTTCAGTTTACCGGCAGCCTTCGCGAGCAGGCGCATACCATCTGTCTCCCCAGCGCCGATGTAAACATCTCCGATGAGCACATTGTCTGAGAGAGTAATCTCATGTTCCGTTTTCCTGACCAGATCCAGAATTTCCTCGGCCCGCTTGCGAAGGATCATTCCTTCCTCTGTCAAGGTGATTTTGCGGGAACCTTTGGTTCCGCGGATCAATAGTTGTTTCCCCAGTTCTTCTTCCAGATGCTTGATCTGTGTGGAGAGGGTGGGTTGAGAGAGGTGGAGAGATTCGGCGGCCCGTATGATGCTCTGTTCTCTGGCAATGGCCAAAAAATATTGAAGTACCCGTATTTCCATAGCATGCTCCTTGTTATAGGCTTCTGATAATGTAATAAAACCTTAATAAAATTCTAGAGAGATCTTAGCATAAAGCTCAATAGGTATCAACTATGAAGAGGTATTATATATAAATATCTACTATTTTTATGCATGGATCAGCTTTCAGATGAAAAAAGAATCTTGAAAAAAGTTTTGGAACGAGAGCCGACAGCAGAACTGACAGGAAAAAACGAAGCGGAGGATAGAGAAAATGATTATTGTAATGTTATCAAAAAGCGTACAGGTGTTGTGGAGAGCAAGGATAAAGAAGAGGAATACCTAGTGGACTTTGGGTTATGGATTTAGAGAAAGGAATGTCTTTATACATTATACCTTGCAATTATGGGTACGGTATGTTATATTATTTAAAATTTGAAATCTCTTTGCACTGCATCAACAGGAGCGCATCTTGTCTGGAGGGATAAGCTGGCTCAATACAGTACAAACTGAGCAGGCCGGGGCTTAAGATCAGCCTGGGAGCCGGGTCGCATAGGGCGACAGTAGATTAGGACATCTGCGGGACAGTAGTTTTGACGACTGCGTACGCGGGTGTTTTTTATATTATGGGAAAGAGTGTCTTATAATATGAAACAGGATGCATATTAGGAAAGTATGTCTTGTGATATAGGTTGCATGTGCAGATTTTGATATGCGGTACTTGTTTGTCTGTGGAAAGAGTGGAAAAGGGAGAATTTATTATTATGAAGGCAACAGATCAAAAATGGGTAGGAGATACACAGGACTATGAGAGGACAGCCATGCGGGTTTCCATGGTCAGTATCGTAGCGAACTTTGTACTCACCGTATTCAAGCTCCTAGCGGGGGTCATTGCGCATTCTGGGGCGATGATCTCGGACTCGATTCATTCTGCTTCCGATGTATTCAGTACGGTTGCGGTGATAATCGGCGTTAAGATATCAGGCAGAGAGTCTGATAAGGATCATCCTTATGGACATGAGAGGATGGAGTGTGTGGCAGCGATTGTTTTGGCGACGATCCTGGCAGTCACTGGTTTGGGAATCGGCTATTCTGCGGTCGGCAAGATTGCTGGAGGAGATTACACGCGCCTTGCAGTGCCTGGCAGACTGGCGCTTGCGGCGGCTATTGTGTCTATTGTGGTAAAGGAAGGCATGTACCAATACACGAAGGTACATGCTAAGAGGATCGATTCCGGTGCGCTTATGGCGGATGCGTGGCATCATCGTTCCGATGCGCTGTCTTCTGTGGGTGCGCTGATTGGTATTGCAGGTTCCAGGCTGGGTTTTCCAATTGCGGATCCGATCGCCAGTGTGGTAATCTGTCTTTTTATTGGAAAAGCGGCTTATGAGATTTTTATGGATGCAGTCAACAAGATGGTGGATAAGGCGTGTGAAGAAGAGGTGGAGAAGGAGTTTATGCAATGTGCGGCTATGCAGGAGGGTGTATTGGGTGTGGATTTACTGCATACGCGTGTGTTTGGCAATAAGATATACGTGGATATTGAGATCAGAGTGGATGGAGACAAGAAACTGCGGGAATCTCATGCGATTGCAGAGCGTGTACATGATGCGATCGAAAAGAAATTTCCGAAGGTGAAACATATTATGGTGCATGTGAATCCAGGAGAAGTGAAAGATTAAGATTCTATTAAAAGCAAAACACCGGTTGCTTATCCAGGTTTTAACAGCTATAATTAAAAGTAAACGGACAAAGAAACGAGAATTACGTATAACAAGACAGCATTTTTTGAAATTTTACACATAAGATGCAGAAAACAGAGAGGAAAATGAAGAGCATATGAGAAAATACAAAAGAGACTGCAGAATAAGAATTGCACCGGTCCTGACAGCGGTGTTGGCGGCTATGGTCATGACAGTGGGCGGTGCAGCACTAAGCCCCCATACAGTGATGCGTGCGGAGGCGGCTGGCCGTCCGGTAGGAATTGACTCCTGCACGATTTCTGGTTCGGATGTAGTATGCCAGATCAATGGAGGCAGTGTACCTGCAAGTGATGACGGCAAGTTCTATATTTATGCGGATGAAGTGTGGCAGGATGGTACAGCGGGTGAAGTCGTGGCGACGGTGGATGCAGGAAATTCTGTTACGGCACATTTTCCGCTGCAGTATAACACGGAAGATTCCAACCTGAGCCGTAAGTTTCTGGTCGCAGTGAAGCGGGGCGGACAGATGACGCAGATCAGTGACGAACATTATATCACCAATCCGGAGGCAGTTGCCGCCTATACTTCGCCAAGGAAACCTGCTGGGATTAAAGGTATTTTGCCGGATTTGACGAAGGCTTCCAAAGAAGAACTGCAGGAGTTAGGGGTTCAGCAGGTAGTTTATAACATGTATGTGGATGACATCTGTTCCGATGCCTCAGCTCCGGGTGCAATTCCCTTTACCTACAATGGGAAGACATGGTACTTTAACGGGGGGATGGTAAGTAAGTTTGACTCCATGATCAGAAGTCTCAATGTGTATGGAATGCAGGTCACCATGGTATTGTTAAATGGTGGTAAGAGTGAATACTCCCAGGATTTGATCCACCCGACAGCCAGGGGAGGGGATTGTCCGGGTTATGCACTCAATGTGGCGGATGCTGCCGGCACTGACCACATCAAGGCGATCGGTGCCTTTCTGGGACAGCGTTACTCTGGCAGATTCGACTGCGGACAAGTTGATAATTGGATCATTGGCAATGAAGTGAATGCCAGGACGTCCTGGTGGTACAGCAGTTCAGATTCCCTGGACTATAATGTCAATATCTATGTGAAGGCGTTTAGGCTTCTTTACAATGAGTTAAAGAGTGCGAATGCCAATGTGAATGTCTATAACTCGATTGACCAGGAGTGGAACAGGAAATCGAATCCAGGAAGTTTCCTGGCCAAAGAATATCTTGACCAGTTTAACTATTATATGAACAGGGAAGGAAATATTGATTGGGGTCTTTCTTATCATCCGTATAATTCCCCGCTGTATGATCCTTACGCGTGGAATGGTCCGGCAGTGTGGGTAAAGGAGAATCTTTCCACACCGTATATCACGATGCAGAACATTGATATTCTGATCGATTATATGCACAGACCACAGTTTTTGAGTCCATCTGGGGCGGTGAGGAGTATTTCGATTGCTGAGATTGGCTATACTTCTAGTTTCGGTGACGCGGCGCAGGAAGCATCGATTGCGTATGGATATCTGAAGGCAGCTTCTCTGCCTGATGTAGATGCGTTCATGTTGTTCCGGCAGACCGACGACGCCCATGAGATGGAGAGTAATCTGGCGCTTGGCTTGTATGACCTGAATGGAAACAGAAAGCCTGCCTACGAGATCTATAAGAATCTGGGAACAGCCAATGAGGGGATCGCGAAAGCCAGGGCTTCTGAGATTATCGGTATGGATATCGATCAGATGATCAGCCAGAAGATTGTGTGGACGAGAAATGGCGACGGCGTCGTGCAATAATGTAACAGGGAAAGCAAACAGAAAGAAATGTAACGGATAGCCATATTTCTACATACTCTATACCATAAGAAAGAATGTGCGGCAGTAGTCTGCGCATTCTTTATGGAAAAGGAGAATGAAGATTTATGGCTATTGGTTATTTGATCATACAGGCGAGGACTGCCCACGACGCCGTCCCTCTGCAGGGAGTGCAGGTTACGGTATTGGACGATGAGCAAAACCGCGTCTATGAATTGGCCACAGATGAAAACGGGGAGACGAGACGGGTTCCATTAGAGACAGTGGACAAGAGCTTCTCTTTGGATCAGAATTTTACAGGAACTCCTTACGTGAGTTATAATGTGTTGGCGCAGGCGGAAGGGTTCAACTCCCTCTATGTTTCAAATATTCCTGTCTATGGCGGTGAGTCGGCAGTGCTGCCGATCATGCTTGTTCCGATGCAGGGACAGCAGCGAAACAGTGTACAGACAGAGATTGAGATTGGAAGTCCGGCGGTAAGTATGGCTGGAGAGCGGAACCAGGAAGGGGCAGAGGCAGAGGAATCTCCTTACGTGCTTCGTCAGGTGGTGATTCCTAATCCGATTACAGTGCATCTGGGCACACCGGCATCAGCAGCTTCTAATGTGCAGGTCTCTTTTCCAGATTATGTGAAAAATGTTGCCAGCAGTGAAATTTATCCTACCTGGCCAGACGCAGCTCTTCGGGCGAATATCTATGCCATCATCACATTTGCGCTAAACAGAGTCTATACAGAGTGGTATCGCAGTAAAGGATATGATTTTGATATCACCAACAGCACCGCTTATGATCAGGCTTTTGTATATGGAAGGCCGATTTATAGTTCTATCAGCAGAATTGTGGATGAAATTTTTAATGAATACGTGCGCAGAAGAGGGCAGAATGCCCCTTATTTCACGTCTTTCTGTAATGGTACGACATCAACATGCCAGGGGTTATCTCAATGGGGGACTGTCACGCTGGCGAACCAGGGACGGACACCGATCAATATTCTGCGGGCTTATTATCCGAATGATATAGAAATTGCTGAAACAAATATTATGACAAACATGTTGTCTTCTTATCCGGGTACGCCGCTTCGCGTAGGCAGTACTGGATTGGATGTACAGACGATCCAGACGTATCTTAAGAGAATAAGACAGAATTATCCGGCAATTCCGGCCATTAGCGACCCAGTAGGGAACTTCGGGGAAAGTACAAGAGCGGCAGTTGCAAGGTTTCAGAGTATTTTCAATCTTGTAAGCGATGGTATTGTAGGGAAATCCACATGGTATAAGTTATCCAGTTTGTACACAGCCGTCACAAGATTAGCGGAACTAAACAGTGAAGGAACTTCGCTGGGAATTGGCAGCGTACCACCGTCTTCTGTGCTCAGGCAGGGCTCAACTGGGCAGGATGTAATTACATTGCAGTATCTGCTTGATTTGATTTCTGAGTACTATCCAGGGATTCCAGCTCCGGCACAGGATGGAATTTTCGGCAGTGGTACAAGGCAGTCAGTCATTGCTTTCCAACAGAGGATGGGACTTGCAGCTGACGGAATTGTAGGAAAAGGGACCTGGAACGCGTTGTATGAAACATATCGGGGAATTAACCAGAATGTTACGCCTCCTGGACAGACGCCGCCGGATCCGGGGAATGTCGTTGCGTATACTGTGCGTTCCGGCGATACGTTGTGGCTGCTGGCCAACCGGTATGGCACGACAGTGGATGCGATTAAGAGACTGAACGGACTTACGAACGACAGTCTGCAAATCGGGCAGGTGCTGCGGATTCCTGTGTCGCAAGGCGGGCAGTATATCACTTATACCGTGCGTTCTGGCGATACGTTGTGGCTGTTGGCTAACCGGTATGGTACGACGGTGGATGCCATCAAAAGGGCGAGTGGATTGACCAGTGATAATCTGAGCATTGGACAGACGCTCCGGATTCCTGTAGGGTGATTCTCAAAAAGTCAGGCGTTCAGCCTGACTTTTTGTAATTAGGAAAAAAAGAGTTTTTCTTGACAAACATTTAAATAAGTGTTTAAATGTTCATATAAAAGAAAAGAGATAGTTATCCACGGTGCTGCATATGGCAGCGGGTTATTCTGGAACATACTCAGGAGAAAGTGTTCTACAGGAAAAGCGGGATATACTATTACAATAGTCTGCAAATAGAAAGTCAAGCAGAAATTAGAGAACTTTGAAAATTTTATACGGGTTGAAAAATAAGCACTACAAAAAGGCCGCCGCAGAACGCCGGCCGAATGGAAAGTGAAGGTATTTATT
>CATOJY010000016.1 GCA_951800685.1 uncultured Lachnospiraceae bacterium | reverse complement strand
ACCCGACAGGACTCGAACCTGCATCAAAGGCGTCGGAGGCCTACGTTTTATCCATTAGACTACGGGTGCCAGCTCATCGTATGAAATGTTACGATTTTGTTACATCTCGATTATCATACCACAAGCCAGCCGCGTTGTCCAGTAAAAAAATTAAGCAAAAATTTCCTCAATCTCCGCTTTCCCTCTGTCATACCGATACAGACTGCTTGACAGAATCTCTTCCGGATCCACCTGAGTCGCATTCACTTCCCTCACCATCTGTCTGTAAAAATCATATTCCCGGTCGCAGTCATCTGGTAAAAGTAAAACTTCATGTACAGAGCTTGGCAAAATCATCAGATCAGACTGCAGCTGATCCGCCAGCACTTTCAACTGCTGCGTATAAAGCATGGTGGATGCTCCAAACATTTTATCTTTGTTGGTCAATACGTAGAAAGACATCTCTCTTTCCTCTATCTGTACTCCCATCAGCTCTTCTAACAGCTCAGACATCGGAAGCAGAAGTTCCGGCATATGCCTTCTCATGTTCTGCTGAGCTGTTTCATACACTTCTTCTGCCGCTCTTCCCCATAGATCTAAGTGATTGTTATGGATCAGTATGGATGCCCTGCCAAATGCTGCTTCGTCCATCGCATAGTAAAAAACGACCGCAAGATCATGCCATCTGAAATATGGCACATCCGATAGCAGTTCCCGATTTTTATCGTAATTGACAAGTTTATGAAAAATCCTGTCTTCTATCTTAGAAAAATCCCTGAAAAAATCCATATTCAGCTTTATGCTATGGGCATGTTTCTCATACAATGCCATAATCTCTTCCACGATCCTCTGGATAGATACGCCATCCTGATACTGTTGGTACGGCTCTTCTAAATAGATCGTGGGGTATACATTATCAGATTTCTCCATAATTACGATCCCCGTCAAGCGGATATCATTATTCTTCAAAACCTCCGTCACCGTGACTGTATAGTCTTCTCCTAATCTGCGCTGCAGTACGCCTGCAACACTGTCTGAAAATTCCTTAAAGTTCATTTCTCCTCTTTTCCCATTCTCTCCGGGACCAAAAACAAACTTTCTCTATAAAAAAATAAAACAATGGTCGCTTCTGCTCCCATTGTCTTATAGGCTTTTTAATAAAAAATAATGCAGTCAGAACTATACTCTGGAAAGATACTCTCCCGTTCTGGTATCGATCTTGATCACCTCACCCTGGCTTACAAACAAGGGAACCATAACCTTCGCACCAGTCTCAACAATCGCTGGCTTCGTAGCTCCTGTAGCGGTATCACCCTTAAAGCCGGGCTCTGTATCGGTAATCTCCAGCTCCACAAACAGCGGCGGCTCAATCGCAAACACACTGCCGTTGTAAGAACAGATCTTCACCATCTCATTCTCTTTAACAAACTTCAACGCATCTCCCACGGTATCTGCATTTAACGCAATCTGGTCATAAGTCTCTGTATCCATAAAGTTAAACAGATCACCGTCAGAATATAAATACTGCATATCTTTTCTATCGATTCGTGCCTGTGGGCATTTCTCAGTCGGTCTGAAAGTCTTCTCCACCACGCCCCCGTTGATGATATTCTTCAGCTTCGTTCTCACGAATGCTGCTCCTTTACCAGGTTTTACGTGCTGAAACTCAATGATCTGATAAACATTGCCTTCAAACTCAATGGTAATACCATTTCTGAAATCGCCTGCAGATATCATAAAATAATCCTCCTAAACTCTCACAATTATAATTCTTACTTAGTGTATACTATAAAATATCTTTTTTCAACCTCTTTCCCAAAAAAAGACAAAACTTTTTATTCCTGCTGTCCTGAAAGAATATAGTCAATCGCCATCAGGTATCCTTCTAATCCCTTCCCATAAATCTGCCTGTCACAGACGGGTGCAGTCACTGATACATGACGGAACTCTTCACGTTCCATGATATTGGAGATATGAATCTCCACCTTAGGCACCCCAATGCTGGCCAGCGCATCCCGGATCGCATAACTATAGTGAGTGTATGCACCTGGATTAATCACAATCCCTTCCGTACCATCAAAATAAGCATCCTGGATCCTGTCGATGATCGCTCCCTCATGATTACTCTGGAAAACTTCGATCGTACAATCTGTTTCCTGCCCTTTGCGTGCAATCATATGCAAAAGATAGTCATAATCCTGTGTTCCATAGACACTTTTCTCTCTGATTCCCAGAAAATTAATGTTCGGTCCATTGATTACTAATAGTTTCATTTCTCTCACCCTGCCTTTTTGTCTGTCGTCTTATTCAATATCGCCGCATCATTGCCGGCACTTTCCATTCTCCTGGACTTGTGCCTCTATCTCATCAAGGATCTGCTCAAAACTCTTGCCGTCTACCTGCAGTACCACATCTGCAGCTTCCCTGTAATAAGCATCTCTTTGTTCTATCATCGTCCTGATCTTCGTTTTTGGATCACTGCACTGCAAAAGAGGTCTTGTCTTATCTCCCTTGATCCTTTCATAAATCGTCTCTGCATCAGCCCGCAGGTAAAATACCTGTCCTAATTCGTGCAAAAACAACCTGTTCTCCTTCCGAAGCGGCAGGCCTCCTCCCACCGATATAATATAACTTCCCGTATTCTTCAGCAGCTTTTGCAGACACTGCGTCTCCCTGGCACGGAAATATTCTTCCCCATCTATAGCAAACAATTCCGAGATCGTGCGTTTCTCTTCTTTCTCAATCTCCTTGTCCGTGTCTATTACCGGCCTCCGCAAGCGGTAAGATAATCTGAGTCCCACTGTAGTCTTGCCGCTGCCCATAAACCCGATTAGTATCACATTGTCCATCTGTATCTTATCATTCCTTCCTCTAGTGTCTTTTATCCTCTCTCCTGTCTGATTTATCTCTATTGCACAAAGTGCGCTCTCAGTCTCTCATAAACAATATGCGCATTCTGTTCCGATACCGACACCTCATTCCACAGCTCATAGGCAATGATCCCCTGGTATAGAAGCATCTTAAGCCCATTATAGGCCTTACCTCCACACTCCTGCACATACCGCATAAACCTTGTCTCCCATGGATTGTAAATCAGATCAAATCCTGTGTGGACCTTTTCATAGAAAACCCGGTCTGAGATGACTGCTTCCTCTACATATGGAGACAATCCTACTGAAGTTCCCTGGATCGCCAGATATTTCCCCGCTGGGATCTTATCATGTTCCTGCAGCAACATAGGATATACCACATCCTTGCCTGATGCACGATTTACTTCCACTGCCACTTGCTCGGCCTTATCAAATGTGCGATTGAGCATGTACACCTTTTCTGCCCCTTTGAGTGCACACAGATGCGCTACTGCCCGCGCCGCACCGCCAGCTCCCAAAAGGATAATCTGTTCTCCTGCAATCTTAATATCTTCACTTATCATCGCACGATACAGACCTTCCATATCAGTATTGTAGCCCTTGTAGCCACCTTCCGTCCTTACCAGTGTATTCACCGCACCGATATTATACGCCAGCCTATCTATTTCCTGAAGAAATCCGATCACTTCACTCTTATAGGGTACGGTCACGTTTAATCCCAACAGCTGCAAGGCATCTGCCCCGTTGACTGCATCCTGTACGCGACCTGGTTCCACGGGAAAAGGCACATACACCATATTGTGTCCCAGCAGTCCAGCCAGTGTGTTATGTATAACCGGGGACAGCGTGTGTTCCACCGGATGGCCTATCAGACCACAAGTCCTTGTCCGCCCATTTATTTCCATCCTCTCTCTCCTCCCTCTTTAAAACAACCGACCTGCTTATCATAAATCAGAATACCGGCCCTTAGAGCGTTTGTATAGAAACAGCACAATCCATTCCAATCTCCGTTTCAATATGATCTGTATCTCCTCTTTTGGGTGGATCGGTTTTACCAGCCATGTCCTGATCCCTGCCTTCTTCGCTCCCCAAACGTCTGTAAAAAGCTGATCGCCAACAAACATCGTTGTCTCAGGCGTAGTATGCATAAGTTCCATCGCCTTCCTGTAATTTCTGGGAGATGGTTTCCCTGCCTTATAGATATAACGGGAATGTACTTTATCATTGAACATTTTCACCCTGGGTTCCTTATTGTTGGAAAGCAATACACTCTCAAATCCAATCTCACGTAGTCTCTGGAACAACTCGATACTGCGTTGATCTGCTGGCGCACCATGAGGCACCAGCGTATTGTCAACATCGAAAATCACTCCTCTATACCCTTTCTGATACATCTGTTCAAAATCAATCTCATAGGTAGATTCCAGATAAACATCCGGATAAAAACGCTCCAACCATGTCATTGTGTTTTCCTCTGCTCTCTGTCAATTATGCGAAACGGCCAGCCTCTATAGCTTACATCCACTGTGCCTTAAGCCTGATCCCTTCCTCTTTTCTATCATAACAAAACCCCTCACGGTCACGCAAGGGGTTCTCCTCTACAACTTCTTGACAATCTTATTATACCTCATCGTAAATATGACACGTAGAATACTGCACAGCAGCATCAATGCAATATCCCATAACAGAAATACGTATGCTTTACCTGAAAAGGACACGTACCAAGCTGCCCCGTCTCCAATCTTATTTGCAAAAAATAGAACCAGCAGGAGCATCAGCGCCACAATCATAAAAAGCCATCTAAACCCATTGGCAACCATCATCGGCACGCTAGCTTTTGCTATTATTTCTTTCTCCTGTTCCGTCATTTCAATCCCATACCTTTCTCTTAAGTCTGTCCTTCTTACGCTTATCAGGTTTCCAGCACTTTCTTAAGCTCATCCATAAAGGTATTGATATCCTTAAACTCCCGGTAAACAGACGCAAACCTGACATAGGCAACTGCCTCTAAATCCTTCAGCTTGTTCATAACAAGTTCCCCCACTACCTGACTGGGAATCTCCTTCTCCTCCATATTGAAGATCTCCGTCTCCACCTCATCCACCAGCTGATTGATCCGATTCGCACTAATCGGTCTCTTATGGCAGGCCCGCAGTACGCCTGCTTCTATCTTGGACCTGTCATAGGCCTCTCTGTTGTCATCCTTCTTAATGATGATCAGAGGAATCGTCTCTACTTTCTCGTAAGTCGTAAAGCGTTTATCACACTCATCACAGACGCGTCTTCTCCGAATGGAATTATTCTCTTCCGCTGGTCTGCTATCAATCACTCTTGTGTTCTCGTGGCCACAATAAGGACATTTCATCAGGGATATCCTCCTCTGCAACAATCATTGAAACGATAAAACTATTGCTATTATAGGTGGATTTAGCAATTATGTCAACTACTTTATGGAAATCTACACACAAATATCCACAATAATGATATCAGGACCAATCTGTTTAATGTCCTTATAGCAGATCACATAATTTGAATCGCTCCCAAACAGACCACACCATTTATTCTCTCCCGGAATAATCAGTTTAAAAATCTGTCCGGTACATTCATCAAATTCGAAGTCACTTACTCTGCCCAACTTCTGACAATTTTTCAGATTGATCACTTCTTTTTTCTTCAATTCTGAAAATAACATAGGAACCTCTCCGGGCTTTTTATTATTAAATGCATATGCCCTTCGCAAGGTTCCTATTCCTTCCTGTTCAGATCTTACTACTCTATCGAGACATACTCATGAAATACATACCCAACTGTCCCGTCTTCCAGAACAATCTCATACCATTCCCCGTCCTCTGTAATACCATTGCAGTCGTATGTCTCTCCCTCTTTCGCCACCCTCAGCACATTAGTGCCGGAAGTACTCGGCTGATCACGCACATTCACATCGGAAACAATCGTCAGCTTAGAGCTGCCGCCAGATATCCCGGCCGGCTGTTCCTGACTGTCCTCCTCACCATCCTGCTCAGACGGTTCTATCTGTTCTTCTCCCTGCTCTTCTTCCTCCCCATCTTCCTCTTTCTGTTCTTCTTCTGCCGCCTTATCATAGTTCTTCGGTACATACTGTTTATAGAAATGGAATCCCAGAACAGCTACCACGATCAGAAGAATACATCCTGTCACCGCTGTCATAATGGTGATCGCATCTACGCCTTCTTCATCCTCCCAATCATCCTCATCCCAATCGTCGTCTTCCCATTCCTCCTCATCTTCCCAATCATCGTCCTCCCATACTTCTTCCCGATAGACGGGCTTCTTCTTACGTGGAGGTGGTGCGGGAACCGCCGCCTGTTTCTTCTTGACTGGCGCTCCTGTGGAAGAATTTCTGCCACTGTCCACTCTTCTGGATGGTGTGCTGTCTACAGTCTCGCTCTTGCTGGAGGTTCTTCTTGCTGTCTTGTCCCCATCCGCTCTTCTTCTCTCCGACACTGTGCCAGAGGAACTGCGCCTTGCCGGCGCCGTTTCTCTTGAAACCGACTTACGCGGTGCGGATCCTGTTCTCCGTTCTGCCTTGATCTCTGCTGCTGTCTCTGACAAAATATTCTTCTCAATTGCCTCAATCGGGATATCCAATGTCTCATCTGACACAGCAGGTGCACTTTTCCTGCTGCCTACAGTTCTGCCGCATCCAGGACAAAACTTCACACCATCACGCAGGACTTCACCGCAATCCGGACATCTCCTGGTCTTTATCACTTTGGCGCCGCATTTCGGGCAAAATTGATCAGTCTCCTGCAAGCGCACGCCACATTTCTTACATATCATCTGTTCCACCTCATCTTATTCCCACTCATACACTTTCCTTCACATATTAATGTACCAAAAAATTCTCCATTTGTAAAATAATACCCAAACATTTTTCCTTAAATTTTCATGAATAATTCCTACCTTTTCGTACATCCTTGTTAGAAAAGAGATTTGGAAAGGACAGGTATGAATATGGTACAGGGTAAAGTAGAAATCTGCGGTGTCAATACTTCCAAACTGCCGCTTCTGAAAAATGCTGAAAAAGAAGAATTATTTAAACGGATCGGGAACGGCGATGATGCCGCCCGCAAAGAATATATTAACGGAAATCTCCGCCTTGTCTTAAGTGTCATCAAACGTTTTCATTCCAGTAACGAGAATGTAGACGATCTGTTTCAGATCGGCTGCATCGGCCTGATCAAAGCAATCGATAATTTCGACAGCACCCTCAATGTAAAATTCTCAACCTATGCAGTCCCGATGATTGTCGGAGAGATCAGACGTTATCTGCGGGACGCCAACAGCATACGCGTCTCCCGCTCCCTAAAAGACACCGCCTACAAAGCAATCTATGCCAAAGAACATCTCACCCGTATAAACTCTAAAGAACCTACTGTCACAGAAATTGCCGCCGAAATCGGCGTCGCTAAGGAAGATATCGTTTATGCATTAGATGCCATTCAAAGTCCTATGAGCCTCTATGAACCGGTCTACACAGATGGCGGTGACACCCTCTATGTAATGGATCAGATCAGCGACAAGAAGAATCGGGAAGAAACCTGGGTGGAACACATTTCTCTGAGCGAAGCTATGAAAAAACTAAGCGACAGAGAGCATGAAATCATCACTCTGCGCTTTTTTGAAGGTAAGACGCAGATGGAAGTCGCCAACAAGATCGGCATCTCTCAAGCACAGGTTTCCCGCTTGGAGAAAAACGCTCTGAAAGCTATGCGGCTGTATCTCACCGCGTAGCGCTTCTTACCCTTATCCTGCTGCTGTTTTCCACGTACCCAGGTCAAAAATACACGGCTGGCAATGCCGCTATTTCTGGCCTGGGGTGGATATCCGAAGATATCTTCTAATTGTCTTTGCTCATCTCTTTCTTCAATCTTCGCATGATCTTTTTCTCCAATCGTGATATGTAAGACTGTGATATGCCTAAAAGCTCTGCCACCTCCTTCTGCGTCAATTCCTGCCCATCTGCGCTGCCTAAACCGAAACGCAGCCTTATGATCGTCTGTTCCCTCTCTGAGAGTTTCGCAATCGCTTTCACAAGCAGCTTCCGTTCCACCTCATTCTCAATATCTTTATAAATCACATCCTCATCCGTCCCAAGAATATCGGATAGCAGAAGCTCATTGCCATCCCAGTCTACATTAAGGGGCTCGTCGATGGAAACCTCCATCTTGTGCTTACTGTTCCTTCTTAAGTACATTAAGATTTCATTCTCAATGCAGCGTGACGCATAAGTCGCCAGTTTTATATTCTTACCGGGATTAAAAGTATTGATCGATTTGATCAGCCCGATTGTTCCAATGGAAATCAAGTCTTCCACTCCTACACCCGTATTATCAAACTTTTTGGCAATATACACGACCAGGCGCAGGTTATGTTCTATCAGGATTGCCTTTGCTTCGTCTTCATACTCCGTTCCAAGATCACTTATGATTTCATTTTCTTTCTCACTCTCAAGCGGCGGCGGCAATACTTCCGTTCCGCCTATGTAATGAATATCCCCCTGCTTCGTCATAAGAAGCCTGGTATCCTTTTGCACCATCCTAAATTGAACCCTGCCGGGAATTGCCACTTTTAAAACCATCTTTATTCCTCCTAGTCTTCTAATAACCGGGGGTGTAGTATCATCTGACAGATACTATCTTCAAAAATATGCGTATCACAAACCGCCAGGATGACCTGTTCCTTTCGAATCCTTCTTCCCTGTTCCTCGATCGTCAATTCCGGCAGTTCATAGGCATGCAAAATGCCGCTCTCTCTGCCCACACTCTGGAAGGGAATCGCATGATATTTCTCAGCTTTAAAGCAGGAACGCATCGTAGATGCCAGTTTCCGGCTGATCACACATACCGGCGCACCGCTGACTGGATCTGCCAGTTGATTGCCTGTATCAAGAAATGCTTTAATCCGTATCCTTTGCTGCAAATCCGGTACATAAACTGTCACTACCCATGCGCACTCAGCTTTCTTTCGCTGAAACCCTTTGATAATCTTCTTCAGAATCCGATAGGCTGCATACCCCGACACTAGTGTCATAATCATACTACTTCTGCCATTCAGAATCGTTCTGAAACAGTTCAGAATCCATATCATGACGCTGCCCGAAAAAAATCCACAGCCAGCCATAACCAGACTTCCATGAATCAAACTTTTTCCAGGTTTTATTCGAAATGTAATCCTAAGCATACACACACTGACAGGCACTGCTCCCACAAGTAGCCTGACTCCGACTGCTCCTGCCGGTACGAGCAGGAATACACAGGTAAGAACCGCACCTGCTGCAGCTCCCAGGCAAATTCTTTGATGCGTGGCAGTACATCCAAGAATCTTTCCAGCAAGCAATAACAGATACAGATTGCTTGTCATCTGCAGGATAAAAACACTGTCAATATATAATTTGTAATACACCTCTCACCTCCGTGCTTCTGCTTTATTATAAGAAAACGGAAGTAAATATTCTGTCGTAACCGGGGAGCATTTCCACTATTTTTAAAGACACATAGCAACAAAAAACCACAGGATCTTCTCCTGCGGTCTTCCAGTCTTTTTATTTATTATTCCGGCTTAAAAACTCTGGAATCTTCAAAGATTTCTCTTCAATCGAGCTCTTAATATCCCCTGATTTATTGATACCACTAATGTTTCTGAGCTGGGAAACGCCTGCTTGTCCACCTACATTCCCTGGCTGTCTCACTCCTGGTTTTATTCCTGAAGGCGCTGCAAAATTACCAAGACCTGCCCCTGGCACACTACTCGGCTGTCTTCCCTGCAGTGAAGTAGGGGTTATGTAACCTGTTTTGAATCCAAGTCCCCCTGCCTGCTTCGCCTTCTCCTCAATACCAGTAGCAATGATCGTAATGTTACAAGTATCCGCCATACTCGCATCATACATCGCACCGAAGATGATATTCACCTCATCCCCCGTCAATTCCTGTACATAACTTGCCGCATCTGAAGCATCTGCCAGCGAAATATCACCCGACACATTAATGATCACGTGAGTCGCCCCAGAAATTGTCGTCTCAAGCAGCGGACTTTCCACAGCCATCTTGACTGCCTCACTGGCCTTGTCATCTCCCTTACCGCTTCCAATCCCGATATGTGCAATTCCTTTATCCTTCATGACAGTCTGGATGTCTGCGAAATCCAGATTGATAACGGAAGGTACATTGATCAGATCCGTTATACCCTGCACAGCCTGCTGTAATACCTCATCCGCCTTCTTCAGCGCATCTGGCATAGTTGTCCTTCTATCAACGATTTCAAGCAGCTTATCATTCGGTATGACAATAAGTGTATCGACATTATCTTTAATCTTCTCAATTCCAGAAAGTGCGTTCGTCATACGCGCCTTCGCCTCGAACCGGAACGGTTTCGTCACAACACCGACCGTCAAAATTCCCATGTCCTTCGCAAGTTTGGCAACAACAGGCGCTGCTCCCGTACCAGTTCCGCCGCCCATACCACAGGTTACGAACACCATATCCGCCCCTTTGAGCGCCGCCGCCACTTCGTCTGAGGTCTCCTCAGCCGCTTTCTCACCAATTTCCGGTTTGGCCCCCGCCCCAAGACCTTTTGTCAGTTTCTCACCGATCTGTAACAGGGTAGGAGCCTTACATAACTGCAGTGCTTGTTTATCCGTATTGATTCCAATAAACTCCACCCCGCCAATCTCTTCATCAATCATTCTATTTACAGCATTATTTCCTGCACCACCAACCCCTACTACAATGATCTTAGCTGCAGAATCAGCATCATTCGACTTAATTTCAAGCAAGGTATTTCCTCCTTCTACTCCATGCATAAACTCTCATAGATTATCATATAATTATTTTTCGAAATTCGCAACCCATTTTTGTGTTTTTCTTATAGTTAATAACATTTAGAATTTTTACTTTCGGTCTTACAATAACTTCCATACACAGCTTTGTCAAAACCTGGAAACAGAAACCTCTTATGACATTTACTTTTATTCTAATCCTGCTCGAAACTGTAAGACTTCGTGTCCTCATTATACTCTCTCATGTCCAAGATGCCGCTTTTTCCCAACAGATCCGGCAGAATATACTGCAGCTTCATAATCTTTTCTTCAATATAAATATCATTTCCAAGCGCCACTCTCGCTTCCCCAAACAAAAGCGTAATCTGATAATTTGTATCAAAATAGATTTTATCCGCCGACATAGAATACTTGTCCAACTGCTGGGTGATATTTAAGATATCCGCAAAAACCTCCGGCTTCTCCACTGGAAGCTGATCATGCAGAATTACATGGTCAAATTTAAGACCTGTCACCTGAGGAATCCCCTCTGTCTTCTCCATCGATGTCTCGACTACAATACCATCTTTGTCAAAATACACATAACGACCCAAATAAGCTACATATCCTGCAAGCGCTTTCTCATACACAATAATCCGGATGGTATCCCTGGTCTCAACCTCCACATCCATCGTCTGGATAAAAGGCACATCGTCAATTCCCTTGTCTCTGTATTTCAGGGAAAGAAAAAGGGAATTGTTTCCATAAATACCATCCCCTATTACCATCTCAATAATCTCCTCATTGGTATAATGGACATTTCCTTCTACATATATTGTCGTAACTGTATAATTGTTCACAATATAAATGTAAGCTGCGGTCACGGCCACCAGGAAAGAGAGCAGGATTGCAGACAGGATAATTCTTCTTTTTGTCTTGCCAAACCGAAGCTTCTCCTCCAATCCGTTTTTCCTGCTCTCCGGTTTGATATCGTCATTTTTCACAAGACGCAGATTTGGATTCCTTTTCTTTACTTTTTTAACCGCTCTCTTGTTACTCATTCATAACCCTCATGCTAGTTCGATCTTCGCCCCCAGTTCACGCAGCCGGATAACAATATCTTCGTAACCCCTGTCAATATAATGGCGGTTTAACACAATGCTGGTACCCTGCGCAGCAAGTGCTGCTAAGATAAGCGCCGCCCCGCCCCGCAGCTCCTGCGCGTGTACGATCGCGCCGCACAGTTTCCTGCCCCCGTTCACATAAGCAGTACTACCCTGTACGCTGATATCTGCCCCCATCCTACGCAGTTCCGGAACGATACGAAAACGATTCTCAAATACAGTCTCCTCAATCTGCCCCGGCTGTCCAGAAGCCGCCATCGCCACCATAAACTGGGACTGCATATCTGTAGGGAAATCAGGATAACAGCCAGTCCGCAGTACTCCCGATATCCGCTTGCACGCCCGTCCCCTTACCAAAATGCCGTCTGCTTCACTCTCTATGATTATTCCCATCCTACGGGCATATTCCAACACGCTTTCCATATCTTCAACCGGCGCATCCCGAAGAAAAATGCTGCCTCCTGCTGTCATACAGGCACACAGATAGGTGCCTGCCACGATCCGATCCGCTGGAATGCGATACCTGACGGGCTTAAGTTTCTTCACTCCATGAATGGTCAGGCGTCCGCTGCCGTTTCCCTCAATTCTGGCGCCTGCCAGATTCAAGAACTCGCATAACGCCTGTATTTCCGGTTCTTTCGCCGCAGGCTCAATCACTGTCATGCCTTCTGCCATAACTGCCGCCAAAAGCAGATTCTCCGTCACACCTACACTGACAAAAGGCAGCCGAAATGCAGCTCCTTTAAGTCTCACGGATTCTGCAGAAAATCCCTGCTTCTGTTGTTCTATTGCTACTCCCATCCTGCATAGCGACTGTAAATGAAGATCAATCGGTCGTGCCCCTATTACACATCCTCCTGGATATTCCATACTGACGCTGCCTGTTCTGGCAAGCAGCGCGCCAAGGAGCATAATGGAAGAGCGCATTACCCTCACAGAGTCAGCAGGCATATCACACTTCGACAACTGCTCTGTATTCACACGGACAAGTGATCCTTCTCTCTCTACCTTACATCCCAAACTTTCCAATAATCTCAACATATGATAGACATCAGAGATGTCTGGGCAGTTCTCTATCTCACAGATACCGTTTATCAACAGCGTCGCAGCAAGAATTGGAAGCGATGCGTTTTTTGAGCCTTGTATCGTAGTCTGTCCACACAGACAATTACCACCATAGATACGAACAGCGTCCATATTTGTTTACCTCTACTCTAAAAATATGACCTATTCTATCTATATGGTTTTCCAAGCAAAAGTTATCTTGTCCTTATAAATCCTTGAGCCGAATTCCCCGTGCAACACTCAAGACAAGACCAATCTCGATCAAAAGGAACATGACCGAGGAACCGCCATAACTGATAAATGGCAATGAAATTCCTGTATTAGGAATGGTATTCGTCACTACCGCAATATTTAAGATTACCTGGATTGCAATATGGCCCAGCACACCCACCACAAGCAGCGCTCCGAACAGATCTGGCGCATTGTTCGCGATCACCATAAAGCGCCAAATCAATAAAATGAACATAATCATCACTGCATAACCGCCAAACAATCCCAGCTCTTCACATATGATGGAGAAGATCATATCGTTCTGCGCCTCTGGAAGAAATCCCAGCTTCTGCATACTGGCACCCAGGCCTTTTCCAAGCACGCCGCCGGAACCAATCGCATAAAGCGCCTGCAGTGTCTGAAATCCCTTGCCATCGGCGTAAGCCTCCGGATCAAGCCACGCCAGAATACGCGCCCCTCTGAAATCCAGGCTGTCTGTCTGGTTAGCCCCCATCTGTACAATGGCAAATACAATCAGTGCCGCACCTGCTGCTGCTGCTAATCCCAGCAAAATAAACCGTTTATAGTCCGGACATGCCACAAACAACATCAACACTGCAATGCCTACTACAATAACCGCAGAACTCATATTCTGTGTGATCTTCCACAGCATCAAAGCGATGGGCAGCGGAACCAATACCACCATCCAAAATCCTTTACGTCCCCGGATCTGTTTCCCCATGGTGCAAATCATACTGGCCAAAAACAAGATCATACATAATTTAGCAACTTCTGCCGGCTGCAGTGAAATCGGTCCTATGTACAGCCAGCGCTTTGCACCGTTGGCTTCATGCCCAAAAGGAATAATCAGCAGGATCAGCACCACAGAGACCACGTAACCGATCACCGCAAACCGTTCCCAAAAATGATAGGGGACATTCGCCACAAAGATCATAGCTACAAGCCCCAATATAGTAGCAAAAATCTGCTTCTTTAGATAGTATGCTGAATCTCCGAAATCCAGATTTGCTTCGTAGTAGCTGGTGGAATATACCATGAGAAGCCCAAACCCCAGAAGGAACAGCACGATAAACAAAAGACTGTAATCCATGAAATTCTCACTATTTGATTTTCCTCTGCGGGATGCATTTCTTCGAGCCACTTATTCCGATTCCTCCAATCGATTCACAAGTTCCTTAAAAAGTCTCCCCCGGACTTCATAGTTAGGAAACATGCCCCAGCTTGCACAGGCAGGCGACAACAACACTGCGTCTCCACTCTCTGCCTCCTTCACACAGACTGCAAAAGCTTCCTCAAAACTATCCGCCAGGACTATCTTCTGCACTCCATGTTTTCTCGCGCAATCCGCAATTTTCTCTCTTGTCTGTCCAATCAGCACCAGACACTTGACCTTATCATCAAACGCCTCGATCCATTCATCATACGCACTCTGCTTATCATAACCGCCGCCAATCAAAACCGTTGGCTTACACATCGCTCTGATTCCCTGTATTGCCGCGTCTGGATTCGTTCCTTTCGAATCGTTATAATAATCCACACCCCTCTTCGTCGCCACGAACTCAATCCTATGCTCCACCGCCTTAAACTGTCTCACCACAGTTAAAATGGTCTCCATCGGAACGCCCATGGCCTGTGTCACAGCGATCGCTGCCATCACATTCTCCACATTACAGATGCCGACTAAATTCATATCATGGATGTTCATAACATGTGATACTTCTCCATCTGCAGCGTAATAGATCTCCTCTCCTTCCAAATAAAATCCATCCGGAAGCCTGCGGGCAGAAGAAAACCAAACGACCCGTGCAGGGCATCTGTCTCCAAACTCTCTGGTATAGGTATTCTCATAATTTAACACACAGACCTGATTATGGGACTGTCTGCTGGCAATCGCCTCCTTGGCCGCCGCATAATTTTCCATCGTATGATGACGGTTCAAATGATCCGGCGTCACATTCAAAATCGCCGATACGTCCGGCTGAAACAGTTCGACCGTCTCTAACTGAAAACTGCTGATCTCTGCCACCGTCACAGTTTCCCCAGTAGCATCAAGCGCCGTCAATGTATAAGGATTCCCAATATTACCGACCACATCTACATCTTCACACCAAGCTGCCATGATCTCTCCCACAAGGGAGGTTGTCGTCGTCTTTCCGTTGGTGCCCGTGATGCCGATCACTCTCCCCTTACCAATGCGGTAGGCCAGTTCGATCTCTCCCCAGACCGGAATCCCTCTTGCCCGAAAACTTTGCACAAATTCTGTATCTGTCGGTACGCCTGGACTTAACACTACCAATACCACGGTCCGTGCCGCTTCTTCTGATAACGTGCCGATCATCACCTCAGCGCTGCTGCCCGGCAGAAGCTTTGCCTCCACTTCTTCTTTACGCAGCCCGTCATTTTTGTCAAACAGAATTGGATCAGCCCCAACCTGGCACAGCGCCCTCACAGCACCAATTCCACTGATCCCGGAACCTACCACCAATACTTTCTGCCCTCTCAACTCTATAATGTCCATTTCCTTCCATGCCTCTCCCATTCCGTTCTTTTACCAGACACCCATCAATGCAACCAGACATAATAATGCTGTAATGATAGAAAATACAGCCACCACTCTCGTCTCTGACCAGCCGCACAGCTCAAAATGATGATGGATCGGTGCCATCTTAAAGATGCGCTTTCCTCCTGTCATTTTAAAATAAGAAACCTGCATCATAACAGACAATACTTCCACCATATAAATAAATCCTACAAGCACAATAAAGAGCGGCATCTGCATCATATAGGCTGAAGCTGCCACAAAACCGCCCAGTGCAAGGGAACCTGTATCCCCCATAAAGACACTGGCCGGATAAACATTAAATAGAAGAAATCCAAGAAGAGCTCCCACAACCGCACAAGTAACAGGTTCTATCCCGCTTTCCATTCCGATTGCTACTACAGTAAAGAAAGTCGCCACAAGCACAGTGACGGAACTCGCCAGCCCGTCTATCCCATCTGTAAAATTTGTCCCGTTAACAATCCCAATAACAATGAAAAATGAAATCGGAATATTCAGCCATCCGAAATCCAAATATATTCCCTGCATAAACGGCACTTTCATAACAAGTGATATGTCTGTATACTGTCTGATATAAAATACGAAAACGCCTGTTACAATAAATTGTAGCAAGAATTTCTGCCATGCCCTGAGTCCCATGGAGCGTTTCAGTACAACCTTGATATAGTCATCCATAAAACCGATCAGTCCAAATCCCAGCATAAGGAAAAGAATCGGCATGATTTTTGGGTAATCCTTAATAAAGAAAATGGAAGTTGCCACCACGCTGATTAGGATCAGAATCCCTCCCATCGTCGGTGTTCCATTCTTCTTCAAGTGACTCTGCGGCCCCTCGTCCCTTACCGTCTGCCCAACCTTCAGCCTGCGCAGAAACGGGATCACCACCGGTCCCATAACCACACTCACCGCAAACGAGATAATAACTGACATCAAAATTGTACGATTCATAATTCCTCCCAGATCCTTTTAACATGACCTAACTCCTCGTAGGCCATCGCCGTCTTCAGCATCACCAACAGAGAATACCTGTTTCTTTGCCGCTCAACAGAGAATACCCGTTCTTCGCATTCTCCCAAACATGACTTAGTTATACTTAGGCACCATATTCAGGTGGCTTAGTATAACTTCATGTCTTATTATAGTCCATCTTCTCCAAATATGGAAGAATGTTTTCAAAAAGCTGCCGCACCACTGGCGCAGCAATCTGACCGCCATAATAAGTTCCCTGCGGATGATTGATAATGGCCACTGCCAATACCTGCGGATCATCGGCTGGTGCAAATCCTAGGAACGAGGCGATATACTTACCGCTTCCACGCGGCAGCGTCTGGCTTGTGGCTGTCTTTCCTCCCACACGGTATCCTTCCACCGCCCCATTCTTTCCACTTCCCTCCGCCACCACCTGTTCTAATATATAACGCATGGTTTCTGAAGTTTCCGCCGACACCACATTGTCGCGGACAGGATAGGTGAAAATATGGCTGTTGCTTCCATCACTGTCTGCCGCTTTGACTGCAAAGTGCGGAGTCACTCTTCTACCGCCATTGATTATAGAAGAAGCCGTCACTGCCAGCTGGATCGGCGTAATCTGAAAGGACTGTCCGAAGGAAATTGTAGCCAGCTCCACCGGTCCGATATTTTCTACTTTGTGCATAATCGTACCGGCTTCCCCCGGCAGATCAATTCCTGTCTTGTCAAGCAGCCCGAATTGCTTAAAATAAGAATAATAACGTTCTACCCCAATCCGCATTCCTACTGTGATAAATACTGGATTACAGGAATTCATAGTACCTTGCACGAAATCTTCCGCTCCGTGACCACCAACCTTATGGCAGCGGATCCTGCGGTCTTCCACCATGATGTAGCCTGGGCAGTGAAAGGTATCTGTTGGCTTGACTGCACCTGACTCCAACCCAGCCGCTGCCGTAATAATCTTAAAAGTAGACCCTGGCTCATAGGTATCATTGATACAGCCATTACGCCATATGCCGTTCAAGAGATTTTGTTTCTCTTCTTCACTGACAGTATCTGCATCTACAGTATCTGGCAGTGCGTACGGATCATTTAGATTAAATTCCGGTACATTGACCATAGCAAGTATTTCCCCATTCTGAGGATTCATGACAAAAATCGATACGCTCTCTGCCCCTTTCGTCTCCATCGTCTGCATTGCCAGCTGCGTGGCATAACTTTGGATATTCATATCCAGGCTGATGTACAGATCCTGCCCGTCTACCGGCTCCACCCGCTCTTCTCCTGCTTCCGCCACTTCAACCCCTTTGGCATCCGTTACTGTCAGGATTGTTCCCGATTCCCCTTGTAAATATTCTTCGTAAATAACTTCCAGTCCTATAATTCCCTGGTTATCCCCGCCGGTAAATCCCAGTACCTTCGATGCCAACGAATCATAAGGATAATAACGCTTGTAATCTTCATCCACCTTCACACCATCCAGATCATACGCCCGAATAGCATCTCCAGTACTCTTATCTACATTACTCTTAATCTTCTCTATGGAAGAGTACTTCTCTACTCTTTTTCTGACGTAATCCTCGGAAAGCCCAAGTTCTTTACAGAGTACAGCAATCACTTCTTCCTGATCCGTAATCTGATTGTGAATCACCGAGATCGTACAGACCGTTTTGTTATCTGCCAGTATCTTGCCGTTAGCATCCACGATTCTGCCTCTGGCTGCCTTAATGCTGCGCTCCCGCTCATGAAGTTCTTTAGCCTTCATAGTATAATATTCCGACTGGAAGATCATCAGATATGCCAATCGTCCCATTAGCCCTGCGAAGGCAGCCACGCACAGAAATAATGCTGCTACCGTTTTGCTCCTGTGATATGTCTTATGCTGATAAGGCGTCTCTTCTGTCATAGAAAAACCTCACAAAAGATATTAATATAATCTATTACTTCTTTCGTGAGGTTATTCTTAATACTCTTTCGATATCTCATCAATTCCGTATGATCTCATAAAGTTTTCTAACTCTTTTTCATTTCTGATTAGTGCTGCCTCCTCGAATTTACCTGTATGGATATCCTTGAAACCCGCCACCTGTTCCCCATTACAGATGCTGCACTTCAACATAGGTTTGTAATGATCCCTATCGTATGGTTTACTGGCACAGGCTTCCCGTTTACGTGAGGCGGCAGTATTGAGAATTTTTCTAAGATAACCCAACATTTTTCTTTCCTCTTCCATAATCTTTCGTGCACGTTCAGGTCTCTCCTCCAGATTCTTCTTCCCCTTCTTCCCCAGGTTCTTCGCCTGTCTCTTCTTTTCGCTGCACGTCTCCTTCTTCCATCATACTTCCACCATATACCTGTGCTCCTGTCTCCGGATCATACAGATAACCTGTTTCCGGATCCTTTAGATAACCTGTCTCTGGATCTTTCGGAAAGCTCTTCCATACCTCACTGGCCTGCGACTCTTCTGATGTTTCTTCCTCTCCTTCTTCCCCATCTTCCAAATCTCCCTCCGAATTCTCTGGATCAATGGGATTCCCCTCTTCGTCTATCTGCGCTTCTTCCTCTGAGACACCGTCTGCCATCCTGATCTGTATCTTCAGCGCTTCCAGTTCTTCCCTCTCCTTATCACTGAGTTCCTCCGTCATAAAGATGTTCAGATAAGGCAGTACTTCTGTCAACACATTCCGTACAATTTTGGTGGCATACTTCGCATCATCCTGTACCAATGTATTTGGTCTGTCCACCACCACATAAATCGCGATCTGGGGATCATCTGCAGGCGCATACCCCATAAAAGACACAACATATTCTCCGTTCCGCCGTGGTAATGTTTCTGCCGTTCCCGTCTTACCACCAATCATATAGCCTGCCGGTCTGGCTGTTTTACCCGTACCCTTTTCCCCTGTTACAACCGTATTGCAGAATTCTTTCACCGTCTCACTAGTGGACTGGGAAATCGTACGTTTTAAAACACGTGGCATGATATTTTCTATCGTCGCTCCGTCAGCCGTAGTAATCTTATCTACAATATGCGGCTCGTAATAATAGCCTCCATTGATCAGAGAACAGAATCCGGTGATCATCTGGATCATTGTTGCATTAAAACTCTGTCCAAAAGAATTCGTCGCCAGATCTGTCGGCCCGATCGTATTCTTATTGAAAACCATAGACGCCGTTCTGGCTTCCCCTGCCAGGTCAATATTTGTCTTTAAGCCCATACCAAAGAGCCGCTGATAATCTACAAATTTTTCCTTGCCAAGTTTAGAAGCCACATGCATCAATACAACATTGCAGGAACGCTCTATTCCCTGCTGCACTGTAATATATCCGTCTCCGTAGGTTTGATGGCATTTGATATCATGATCTCCTACATGAAGCATTCCTTCACAGTTATAAGATTCCGTGCCTTTGATTGCGCCATCTTCGATCGCCGCTGCCACTGTAAAAGGTTTGGAAACCGATCCTGGTTCATAGGCATCCGTAATACAGAAATTCTTCCACAACGCGTTAAGCTGCTGGTACATTTCCGCGTCATCCATACTATCCAAAATTTCCTTCGTTACACTCTCGCCTGTTCTTACCCCATTTTCATCCAGCAGGGGCATCCCGATCAACCTTTCCGTGTTTCTCGTATCATTCAGATCATAATAGGGATAGTCCGCCATTCCAAGGATTCTGCCTGTATTAACCTCCATAATGATACATCCCACATGCTCCGCACCGTTACCCGGTCTGGCTTGATCCTTATTTTCTTCGTTAAATTTTTCCAGATATTTTACGATAATACTCTGAATATTACTGTCCAGAGAAATATGAAGATTATTGCCGTCCTTCGCCGCTATAGTAGTTCGTTCCAGATTGGAGTCCTCATTCAGATATCCATATTCCCTTCCACTGGTACCACTGAGGATATCATTATAAAACTCTTCCAACCCATAGGTTCCCACATTGTCATTGGTGGTAAATCCAATTACATCACAGGCAAGCGTTCCGTTCGGATATTCCCGCTTATACTCATCCTCAAACCATACCCCTCTTATGTTTGCTCCTGTCTCAGGGTTTTGGGTCATCTCCTGAAAGGCCTCCATCTTCTCATATTCCATACGTTTCGCCATCACATAATAAGAAGAATTTGGATGTTCTGCAATATAATTTCGTACCGTAGCGACATCGATCCCAAAGCACTTCCGCAATGCCTCCAGCGTCGGTTCTAAGTTTTTCTCATTCTTCATCAGAACTTTTGTATCGAGAATAACATTGTACACCTTATTGCTGACTGCCAGGATTGTACCGTTAGAATCCACAATATTCCCACGCTTAAAAGGTATTGTCGTTGAGTCATATTCCTGCTGCGACAATACCTTCTGCTTATACTCTTCCCCATTATCTCTCGTGATCAGATACAACTGGGCACTCAATCCTGCGAAGACCAGCAGCACCATCATAAATAGCACTACCAGTTTTTTTTGCATCTTGATCGTAAATCTATTACTGATATCTTTTCCTCTACTACTCAACTTACCACCTGCTTATACTTCCCTCCATGCCGTTCCTACAGCACAAACAATACGTGGAAAGAATGCACACTTTTGCAATCTTCCCTGCATTTCTATTTCGGAATGTCCGCCATCTGCTTTACATAGTCATTTCTTTCACTTGCAAAAGAAATAATCTGTCCTTCCTCCGCATATTTCATCCCCAACTCCTGGATCGCTATCCGCTTAATCTCTTCTAAATCCACACTGCTCGTTATTCTACTGTACTCCTCGTCATTGGCAAGTTTCAGATCATTCAGCTCCTTCTCCAGTCTTGAAATATGCTTTACACTATTGGTAATGTCTGACTGTAATCCAATATAATTGATCAGGATAAATCCAGATGCCACAAGAGCTGCACACAAAAAGAGAACATAACCTGCACTCATATGCTTCGCCTTATCTCTGTTTTTGCGTGTCCTATTGCTGATTTTGGGCTGCGGCTTGCGCTCAATTTCTCTGGTCACATCAAATTTTCTGACCGCATTTCCCTGCACATAATATCCACTTCTATCATCTGACGTACGATGTTGTCTATTTCTTGTTCTCTGTGTTGCTGCCATCGACTACCGTCCCCTCTGTCTTCTTAATTTCCTATCCTTTGCAAAATACTCTTAATTTTGCACTTTTGGCTCTTTTGTTTACCGCCAATTCTTCTGTAGATGGAAGGATCGGTTTCCTGGTGACCACTCTACCCTTTGAGACTTGTCCACACACACACACCGGAAAATCCGATGGGCAGATACAGGGATTCTCATTTCTGCGGAAGGCTGTCTTCACGATCCGGTCTTCCAGCGAATGAAAAGTGATAATACACAATCTTCCCCCTGGATTCAATAGATCAATCAGATCATCCAGAGAATCTTTCAACACCTCTAACTCTCTGTTACACTCGATTCTGACTGCCTGAAATGTCCTCTTGGAAGGATGTCCGCCTGTAGCCCGCATTTTCGCAGGAATCGCCGCTTTGATGATCTCATTCAACTCTCCCGTCGTTTCTATAGGCCGCTTCTCCCTTTCCTTCACAATATGTTTCGCTATATTCTTCGCAAACTGCTCTTCACCATAATCTCTGATCACACGATATAATTCCATCTCTGTATACTGATTGATGATATTCTTCGCTGTCAGCCGCTGCCGCAAGTCCATCCGCATATCCAATGGCGTATCATACCTGTAGGAAAATCCTCTCTCAGAGTTGTCTAACTGAAAAGAAGATACACCCAAATCCAACAAAATACCGTCTACTTTCTCGATATTGATCTCTCTAAGCGCCTGCCTTGCATTACAATAATTATCGCGTATCAGTGTCACCTTATCCTGATACGGTGACAGTCTCTGTCCAGCCGCCCTGATCGCCGCCTCATCCTGGTCTATTCCGATCAGCCTGCCGTGGCCGCTTAGTGCGGAGACGATTCTAAAAGAATGCCCTCCGCCGCCCAGCGTGCCATCCACATAAATACCATCCGGTTTTATCTGCAGATTCTCTATTGTTTCCTCTAAAAGCACCGATGTATGTTCAAATTCCATCTTTTACTCCAGTCCAGGCATCAAATTCCCAACCCCAGCTCTGCCATGTGCTCTGCAATCTCATCCATGTCTTCAAAGGACGCCATGCCCTCAAATCGTTCTTTACTCCAGATCTCTATTCTGCTGGCTACACCGATCAACACCACATCCTTGCTGATCTGCGCAAATTCTCTCAAAATGTTCGGCACAAGGATTCTTCCCTGCTTATCTACTTCTACTTCTGCTGCTCCTGCCAGAAAAAATCTTGCGAACTGTCTGGCCTCTTTATTGGTGATCGGCAAGGATTTCAGTTTTTCCTCAAAAGCGGTCCACTCCTCATTGTCATACACGAACAGACAGCCATCGAGTCCTTTAGTCACCACGAAAGTGTCTCCCAACGCTTCCCTGAACTTCGAGGGGACGATCAGCCTGCCCTTAGTATCAATTGTGTGATTGTATTCTCCCATAAACATGATCAATCACCTGCCCTAAGTGTCTGTCGCAGCCTATCGCCATGATCCACACACCTTACACCTGTAAAGCGGTCTGCCACGGAAAGTTGATTTATTGCAAAATCAGAATATTTCATCCACTTTATTCCACTTTATACCACTTTCCACCACTTTTACATTAATTCTATACTATGGAAAGATAGATTGCAAGGAAATTATTCAGAAAATCGAACGCGCAAACAAGCGCTTACACAAAATTGGCATTCTTCCATAATGACACACAAAAAAAGAACCTCACAGGATTCTTCGTACCCCATAAGGTTCTATCATTATAAAATAATCTTATTCTTCCTCATTCATTGTTCTTGGCCAGACAGCGGCTTCTTTCTGTAAGCACGGATCGCAAGATCCGCAGCCAAAGCCCCTACAAACAGTACAATCGCCAATACCTGTGACACCGCAATGGTCGTGTTTGGAATAAAAAGCGTGTCTGTCCTGATTCCTTCAATCCACGCCCTGCCCAGACCATAGCCGCCCAGATACAAGAGCCACATTTCTCCCTGGAATCTTTTATGCTGACGATATAGTAACATAAAAATAAGAAGAGCCAGGTTCCATAATCCCTCATATAAAAAAGTAGGATGTACCTGAATATAATTAGTTCCCTCTATCATATGGCTTGCAATACTCTCTGAAATATCACTGCTTCTGACTGCATCGACAGGCAGACGCATAGCAAGCAGGCCATCCGTATACTCGCCAAATACCTCCCGATTCATAAAGTTTCCCCAACGTCCAATAATTTGTCCCAGCACCAACGCCGGCACACAGATGTCAGCAATCTTTAGAAAACTTTGCTTCTTAATCCTGCAGTATACCCACAATGTGATGAAAGCCGCGATCACAGCCCCATAGATCGCCAGACCGCCTTTCCGCGTATTAAAGATACTGAGCAGATTGTCTTTATAAATATCCCATCGGAAAATCACATAATAAATCCTCGCACCGATAATCGAAAAGATAACCGCATAAATAGCAAAGTCCCAAATCAAGTCGGGATCCAGCTTTTCCTTTTTGGCTATATGTGCCGCCAACAGAATGCCACACAAGATCCCCATACCGATAATCATACCATAAAAGGTAATCTGAAAACCGAAAACAGTAAAACCCCGTGGCACATTTTTTAAGTAAATACCTAAATGTGGAAACGCAATGTCCGTTACATCCATGATATCCTGCACAATAATTTTAACTCCTTCCGTTATTCCAGTCTGCCAGCAAAACGCAGATCCCTACGGAAAACACCCTGTATCCGGGCATTCACTGAAATCTATCATCATTCTTAGTCCGTCTTCTCTACTGTCACAAAATTTCCTGTTACCCTTCTCTCCATCCTCTATACATTAAACCTAAACAGGATTACATCTCCATCCTGCACCACATACTCCTTTCCTTCCATACCAACTAACCCTTTCTCTCTGGCGGCTGCAAGAGATCCCTGTTCCAACAAGTCCTTGTAATTAACTACCTCAGCCTTAATAAACCCTCTCTCAAAGTCCGTATGTATCTTACCTGCGGCTTGAGGTGCCTTCGTTCCAATTTTAATAGTCCATGCCCTGGTTTCATCCTCCCCAGCCGTCAGAAAACTCATCAAACCTAAAATATGATAGCTGGCTTTGATCAATTTCTGTAAACCAGACTCCGACAGACCAAGATCCTCCAGGAACATAGCCGTTTCCTCCTCGTCCAGCTCAGCGATCTCCTGCTCAATCTGGGCGCAGATGACAAATACTTCGCTGTCATTTTCTGACGCAAATTTCCTCACCCTATTCACACCATCATTATTGGCTCCTTCATTTGCCAGATCGTCTTCCGCCACATTGGCGGCAAAAATAACCGGTTTATAAGTCAGAAGATTATAGGATGCCAGCAGTTCCGCTTCATCATCGTCTTCCGTCACAAAACATTTTGCCAGTTTTCCGTCTTCGAGATGCTCTTTTATTTTTTCGAGCAGTTCCGCCTCTTTCGCAAGCGTCTTATCCATCTTGGCTGCCTTAACGGTCTTCGCAATCCTTCTCTCCAGAATTTCCAGATCAGAAAAGATCAATTCCAGATTAATTGTCTCAATATCCCGTAAAGGATCAATAGAACCGTCCACATGAACAATATTGCTGTCCTCAAAGCATCTCACCACATGTACGATTGCATCCACCTCCCGTATATTACTCAGGAACTGGTTTCCAAGGCCCTCTCCCTTAGATGCCCCCTTCACCAGCCCAGCAATATCTACAAATTCAATTGTAGCAGGTGTTACTTTCTTAGAATGATACATATCGCCCAATAGCTTTAACCTCTCATCCGGCACTGCTACGATCCCGATATTAGGATCGATCGTACAGAATGGATAATTTGCCGACTCTGCCCCAGCTTTTGTCAGTGAATTGAAAAGAGTACTCTTGCCCACGTTTGGAAGTCCTACGATGCCTAGTTTCATTTTTCTATATACCTCCTTGAAAATGCCTTAAAATAGGCACTTGTTGTAATTTATCTATTTCTTCGAGTACCAATTTTTAAACTATCTTGAGAGACGCCGCATTTTTTCGATTTCTTTGTGCTTTTTATCTTCTGTCGTGTGGACATATAGATTCATTGTGATACCGATGTTGGAATGTCCAAGTATCGTCTGCAGCGTCTTTGGCTTCATACCACCCGCGATACATCTGGTGGCGAATGTATGTCGCAATACGTACATGGAAAATCTCGGAATCCCTATCTTGTCACACTGTTTAAATAGCATGGTGTCATATGTGCTGTTTTTAACCGTTGTTCCCTTTCTGCACAGGAAAACATATTCTGATCATTCCATTGGAATCACTTTGACTTCCAGATTCTTCTGCCTTTGCCTGTGAAGCATGTCCAACGCTTCCTCCGTCAAGGGAATAGAACGGATACTCCGCTTTACTCTTAGGTTCTCCTACTCTCCATTCTCCTGTCCTAAGCCCCGTCTGCAGTAAAAATCTATATTGGCACTCGTATGTATTTCCTACGATTCCCTTTACCAACCTTTTCTACTGCTCTAATGTCAGTGCTTCCTTCTTCTGTGTAGGCTTTCCAATATCAGATTTTACCATTCCATTACAGGGATTTTTCATAATCACATCGTTTTGATACACATTAGCAAGCATATTAAACAATGCTATCCTTGTTTGATAAATTGTAGATGTTAGATACCCTTCGTCAGCCATGCGGTTAATAATCATTTGGCATTGAAGTCGGTTTTACTTCTGATAAAATCAGTTTCCCAATCACTGGATCAATGTTACGTTCATAACACTCTGTATAATTTCTTACCGTGTTCTGGCGTACCGTTCGTTTCTTTATGCTGATCCGATAACCAAACCATGCCTTTACCGTCATTTCTTCCGGGAAATTCAGATTGCTACGCTCATCCTGATACTGCGAATCTGCCAGCCATTGCCTGCACTCTTGTAGTTTATGGAATAATTTCTGATTCCGTTATCCGTACTTCGTAGCAAATCTGCCAACATAGAAGCCATCCGACCTATATTCCAACACCAAGCTCCTTTCCTTTTATGTCCTTTCCCATAGTAAAAGCTCCTTTCAAAAAAGAGCTTTAATACCAAATGCTCGGCAAGCCGAGCAGTGATAGTATAGCATAGTAAGGCTCAAAAGTAAATTGCATGATTTTATATTTCCACGGTAGGAAAATTAAAATTTTAAATTCCACTCCCTTGCCATACGGTGGAATTTACCTCTGCATAAGTGGCGTTTACTCTTTCACATATCAGTGTTATACTCTCCATGCCCTCCTGACAGCAGTAGAAGGAGGTTCCCCATGAGCAAATACATACCAGGCAACAACAAACACCTTACCCTTGATGACCGAAGATATATGGAACGTTCCTTAAACCAAGGTCTCTCTTTCAAAGAGATCGCTAAGTACCTATGCAAAGACCCTACCACCATCTCCAAAGAGGTCAGGGCTCACCGGCTCAGTGACTGGTACCATAAAGGCTCTTTCTATAACGCCCACAACTTCTGTATCTACCGCTACCGCTGCAGGAAGACCAATGTATGCCGTAAGATTATCCTCTGCGATGTGAAGTGCGCTTCCTGTCCTACCTGTAACCAGACCTGTCCTGACTTTGTAAGGGAACGCTGCGGTCGTCTCGATAAGGTCCCTTATGTCTGCAACGGATGCACCAAAGCCATAAACCACTGTACCATCGTCCATAAATACCGCTACGATGCAAAGTTTGCTGACAGGAAGTACAGGGAGCTCCTTTCAGATTCCCGTTCCGGCATCAGCATGACAAAGCGTGAACTGAGGCAGAAGGATATGATCATCTCCCCGCTGATCTCCCAGGGGCAGTCCCCTTACCAGATCATCACAAACCACCCCGAACTGGATATGTCCGTCTTTCTTTATAGTTTATGAATATATGGCATAATATTTTTTAATCTTTTTAGTATTCTCTTCTGTTCGTCTAGCGGTGGCAATGGCATAAGCGTATTTTTCAATATATCCGTATTTATGTTAGGAAATGCGCTCCCAATTTTTTGAGCATTTAATTTTTCATACACCCAATCAAAAAATATCGACAAATAACTACTGCTTATTATTTTAGTTGGATTTAATACTGCTGCCAAGCCATCATAAATGTAGCCTTCAATCCCTAAAACACAATGTTTACCGGTAGTTGAACCACTAACAGCAATAATCAACTCATCTTCTCCTACATAAGTACTTAACTCAGCACCTGCTTCCGTTAAATATTCTGTTGTCTGCGACAAAACTCCATCTTTACAGAATGCCGATATATCTTTTATTGTTATCCAATTATTATCAGTTTTTTTGTCCGACCAATACAATAGACTTCCCTTTGGTCTTGGCGAAGAGCCTCTGATAACCGTAAATAGATCGCCAACCCTCACCCATGCCCACGTATTAGGAATATCAAATAGTATTTCATCTCCGGTTATCTCTGGTAATCTTTTTTCTTTCTTAAACTTTCCCACCTTAATAAGTTTCTCTTTTTCTGCCTGTATCTGCCAATATAATTCCTCTCCCGTTCCTTCCTCTGGTTTCTGCTCTACCAATTTTCCCTGCATAGCATATTGCAGAATTGACTTCTGTATATCCTCATGAAAACTCTTATCTAATTTTTCTAGTTTGCAATTTGCCTTACCATATTTCTCTATATACGGAAGTAATCCTTCAATTTTTTCCACAATTCGTTTCTGTTCATCCAGCGGCGGTAAAGGAACCATTGCATTCAGTATATCTTTTCTTTCTATACCCGGTATCATACTTTTAGCCTTATTCTTCAGTACTCCCACATATAGTTGAAGAAATTTATTTATATACTCGGTTTCAATGCATATTGCGGTTATAGCCATTATCTGACGAGCAATATGTACTTTTTTCTCAGTCAAAATGCAGGTTACCCCTATTGTTCCTTTACAAGTAATAAGCAAATTTCCTTTTATAGCAATAACCTTCGGTTCATCAGTCCACCGATTTATTATTATTTTCCCATCCTCAATATTGCTTGCTCCTGTCAAATAAGGAATACCCACCCCACCATCATTATACTTATCCGGCGTCATATCCTGTCCCGATAATAAAGAAATACAATTTCCAAGTCTTACCCACTCCCAACTTTCAGGTATTTCAAACGGTGTCTCTTCTTCTGTAATCTTTGGCAGCGGCTTCCCTTTCCTTATTTTTCCCTCTTTAATCAATCGTTCCTTTTCTATTCCTATCTGCTCAATTAATTCCCTAGCCGTACCTTCTTCGGCCCTCTGCTCCACAAGTTTACCCTGCATAGCAAGCCGTAAAATACTATTCTCCAAATCCTGTGCCGTCATGCTTTTGTACCTCCCAATATTGCGGTAATCTGCGCAAGTACACTGTCTATTTCCGCATTAAGCGCCGCCCTTTTCTCCTGATACTGTTCTATCAAATCCATAGGCGCAAGTATTTCTTCCTCCTCATGCGGATAACCGCACAGATCAAGATTGCAATTCAACTCATTTAAGAGCATTTCCACAGGGTATTTTTTCGCTTTAGGAAAACCGTCTATTTCAATTTCCTTTCGATTATCCCACCATTCCAAAGCATCTGCAAAATGCTCTAGTTTCATCGGTTTTGTTTTTGAAAAATGCTTGTACCCCTCCGGCATATCAATGCGGTAAAACCATGTCTCTTTCGTAGGATATGTATTATCAAAAAACAATATATTTGTAGTAATACTTGTATATGGCGCAAACACTCTTGACGGCATCCTGACCACCGTATGTAGATTAAATTCTGTAAGCAACTTTGTCTTAATATTAATCTTCGCATTATCCGTTCCGAACAAAAAACCATCCGGAATAATAATTGCGCACCGCCCTTTGCCTTTTAAGCGGAACATAATGATATCCATAAACAAATCCGCCGTTTCGGAACTCCTAAGCTCCATTGGGAAATTCGCTTTTACGCTGTCTTTTTCATTTCCGCCATAGGGCGGATTCATCAGCACTACATCAAATTTCTCCTGCCTGCGATATTCCTTATAATCTGTTTCCAAAGTATTTCCGTGAATAATCTCCGGATTATCAATATCATGCAGTAACATATTCGTTACACAGAGAATATGCGGAAGTGCCTTTTTTTCTACTCCATAGACACTGTTATTATAAATTTCCCTATTTTCGTTACTTTTTTGCGCATCCTCATATAACGAATTAAGAGCAGAAACCAAAAATCCGCCCGTTCCACAGGCAAAATCAGCAATCCGCTCTCCCAACTTCGGTTTAACCACAGCTACCATAAAATCCGTCACAGCTCTCGGTGTGTAAAACTCACCTGCATTTCCGGCACTTTGTAAATCTTTCAGAAAACTTTCGTATATACTCCCAAATGCATGACGTTCTTCATACTCGGTAAAATCAATCTCATCAATGATATTCACGACTTGTCTCAAAAGAATACCATCTTTCATATAATTATTTGCGTCCTCAAAAGCATACCTTACCATAACTTGGCTCATAGGTGTGCTTTCGTCAATCTCCAATTTCTTGAGCGTAGGAAAAAGCGTATTATTCACAAAAGACAGTAACGCTTCTCCTGTAAGTGCCTCGCCGTCTTTCTCGTCAACTGCCCAATTTCTCCATTTACACCCTTCCGGAATAATTGACTTGTAATCATCATTGACAAATTCCCACTCCTGCTCCTTTGCATCATAAATCTTTAAGAACAATATCCATACAATCTGTTCTATCCTCTGTGCATCGCCGTTTACACCTGCATCATTCCGCATTACATCCTGCACGCGCTTTACAAAATTCGTTACCACCATTGCTCGCTATATCCTCCGTTTTTCGGCTTACCTTTCTCTTTATGCGCTGAAAATCTCGTTCTCAAGTTCCATGACAGCTTGCTGGTAGCCTTCTTTTCCCCCGAAAATTTTTGCAATTTTCATAGGACTTCCATATTCAGCAAACTCTTTTAACTGCAAAACCTTTGTATCTTCTATATCTCGAATCCCCTCATTCGCATACTTATCAAGCAATGAGCCAAGCACCTTCTGTGCAAGTTCCGCATATCTATACAGATAACCACGCTTTCTCACATTATTTGCCCGTTCAATCCTTGTAAGCGGTTCCTTATCATACGCCAAATGACAAATCAGGTCAAAATCATCTATATCCGTCTTTCCAGTCTCCTCACGGACTGCATCCAAAAGAACACCTTCCTCTTTCAGTTCGTCGATGATTGCCTGTTTTCTCTGCGCGTTCGTCCAGCGGCGCAGAAAATCATCAAGCCTTGCATACTGACTAAGGATATTTTTTTTCGTATAATCAATCAGGCTTTCTGTTATCAGCTTTCCATCCCTGTCTATGTACTGTACCCTTTCCGAAATAATCGTCACTTCCACATCACTTACATAATATTTCTTCGGCATATCTCCTTCCGGAGACGTGATAATTGGCGGTGTGATTGGATCCTCTTGTATATCCGAACTTGTCTCATCATTATCCGGCTCTGCCTGCGGATCAATCATCTCATCTCCGTCCGAAATATCAATTACCACATCAGGCATACTGTCAAAATCTTTATCTGCAAACAAGCGGCTTGCATTCCGAAAATCCATAATTGTGAAGTAAATCTTCCCCTTCTCCTCTAAAAGTCTTGTCCCACGACCGATAATCTGCTTGAACTCTGTCATCCCGTGTTCATCACTAAAATTATTATCAAGCACTATCAGTTTGCACATTTTAGCATCAACACCCGTTGTCATCAGCTTACTTGTAACTGCTATAACGGGATAATCCTTCTCTTCATCAATAAAGTTTGCAAGCTGCTTCTTGCCCTCTGGATTGTCCCCCGTAATCCGCATAATATATTTGTTATTTGATTTATAAAGGTCTTTATTCTCGTTAATCAACGCCTGTCTCATTCGTTCGGCATGTTCCACATCTATGCAGAATACAATCGTCTTACTCATACGGTCAGTCTTTTTCAAAAACTCCGTGACTCTCGCTGCGACAGCTTTTGTTCTCTGATCCAAGACTAATGTGCGGTCAAAATCCTTTATATTATACTCACGGTCATCAATTTCATAGCCCTTATCATCCGTCTTTCCCGCCTCCGGTCTGTACCCCACAAGGTCTTTATCCAATCCCACACGGATAACCTTATACGGAGCAAGGAAGCCATCATTGATACCCTGCTTTAAGGAATATTCATAAATAGGCTCCCCAAAGTAGGTTTGATTGGACGCCTGTTTGGTCTCGATTGGCGTAGCTGTACAGCCAATATGTGTTGCCGTGGAGAAATAATCAAGTATTTTCCTCCAAGCAGACTCCTCTTTTGCGCTTCCCCTATGACACTCATCAATTACAATCAGGTCAAAGAAATTCGGCTTAAACTGCTTGAATGTCTCAAAATTATCCTCGCCGGAAAGCTGATGATACAGTGCCATATAAATTTCATAAGCGCTGTCCAATTTTTTATTTTCCACCTTGGTCATCTTCCCACCAAAAGGCTTAAAATCATCTGCCATCGTCTGGTCAATAAGATTATTGCGGTCAGCAAGAAAAAGTATCTTTTTCTTAATTCCTGCATTCAACAGCCTGTAAATAATCTGAAATGCCATAAAGGTCTTTCCTGTTCCGGTTGCACAAACAAGAAGGATTCTGTCTTTTCCACCTGCGACTGCATCAACTGTACGGTTAATCGCAATTCTTTGATAATAACGTGGCTTTTTATATCCCGGCATCCAGTAATATGGCTCAAGCATAGCTTTCTCCTCTATATCAGAGATGCACATATCAGACTTGTATCTTGTATACAGCTCATCAGGTGATGGAAAGGCATCAAGCGGAGCCTTTCTTACTTCTCCGGTAATCAGATTCTGCTCCACAAACTCGTCCCCATTAGAAGCATACACATATTTAATATCGAGAGTATTTGCATAATCAATCGCCTGCTGCAAACCTGCACCAGACGGATGATTATTGTCTTTTGCTTCAATAATGGCAAGAGGAATATTCGGTTTATAAAACAGCAGATAATCAACCCGCTTCTTCTGCCCTCTGCTTGTTACATTTCCCCGAAGAATAATCCGCCCTGCTGTAAAAGGATACTCCAACCGTACCTGCTTTTTGATATCCCATCCGGCGCTCTCAATAGCCGGTGTGATATACTGTGCCTTAATATCTTCTTCAGACAAATCTCTTTTCCCCATAGTTACACACTTCCTTGTATACTATTTGGATCTCGCCTCATCCAATTTCCTTTGCTTGCGTGGATCGATCGGCTTTTTCGCCTTTTTCGGAATAAACCATGTCCTTCCTAAAAGCTCCGCTCCCTCTATTCTGCCTTCTTTACAGTAAATAGCCACTCTACGCTGTGAAACGCCCCATTCTTTTGCTTTATCTATTGTTGTTGCATAATTCATGCCATTTCCTCCAAAGTGCATACAATAAACTAATTTTATTATATTCCATCAAGCGAATACTTTCAATCAATAAATTCCATTCACAATATTTAAGCAAAATTTTTAAGGACAACAAACTCCCTGTCTTATTTTGGCATAGTACATTTTATAAACCATTTCCCTATGTTCCTTATATAAAACATATTTACCGTATCTTTTCTTCTAACCGTTCCTGTAAAAAAGGTTTTATCGAATTCATTATTATAGCCTTTATCTTCCTATCCTGCCTTATTGTAATCGCATCCTTATCTCTCTTATTAAACATCTTCAGCATGAATTCGTAATCATCTTCACCATCGAACTGATTATACGAAGTATCGAAAGCGCCTTCATCAAACAACCATCGGAGCAACTTGCGAGAAAAAAAATCTGCCGAAAGGGACAAATATTTATTTGATTCAACCGCATGTAGAAGTCTGAACTGTTCCTCAATTAGACCTGTCTCATCGTTTAAATCTTTTCTACCAAATTTGTTGATACATGAACTGCCAATAGGAAATAATAGTTCTCCATTGTATATATTTCTTATAGTATATAAATATCTAATATTTTCTTTTCCACATATACACTTAGCAGAACAGTCTTCATCTTCTTCGCAATCATATATCTCCCATTCATCCACTGCCTCCCGCCATTCACTACTCTCCGAAGCATTAATAACTGTCATTATCAAATTATTAAAATAGGCATTTCCAACCATATTAATCTACCTCCTACTTGATAAAATTAAAATAATCTACTAACAGAACTTTATAAAAGAGCTGCTCCATATTCAAAGAGCAGCCCTCAAATCTTAGTTTGGTGTAGACCGTCTGTGGTCTTTTACCTTCACACCGTTTGCTTTTGTATAACCATGAACTGTCACAATTTTCTTTTGCTGCTTTCCATGATTGCTACTTTTTGTCTTTGCCATATATTTCTCCTTTCCGATAGAAAAGTGCAAAGCCAGTTATGTACTTCTATCAAAAATTTTCATAAAATTATTTTCTCACTTATTTATCTACCCAAAAACGGAAAGCTTTTTTGCCATAATCTTTGGCATAAATTCTTATACCGTTCTTGGTAATCCATGTTCTAAAGATATACATAAAACACCGCTCCTTTCTAAAAAATCATTGCAAAGGAACCCTGTCAATGTTATAATTGAATTGTCTAGAAACAATTATACACTAGCTTAATTGACATTGTTCATTTAGGCAACGACCAAGCACCTTGTGTGCTTGGTTTTTTATGCTAAAGAGAATTTCTTCCCTTAACATCTTGTATTATTATGATGAAAACATTAAAACCAATTATCTCTTTCTCGTTGACGATCATATTCTTCCTCAAACCAATCAATGGATTTTTTTCTAGGCAATACAGATTCTAAAAATTCACTATGCTTCATCGTCAGCCAATCATCAAAATCTCTTTCGTCTTTGCTTCTGAAATCCATATTTAGTTTGTGCATTGTATCTAGTCTTTTGCTTGCCGCCTCTTTAGAAACACGGAAACTACTCATTAAGAATGATGAATCTATCCTTTTCCCCCTATGTTGCAATTCTAATAATATCTGCTCTGGCATTAAAAGTTGGGCTGCAAAACAATTTGCTTCTATTTCCTGTTTGTCATATAGTTTTAAATCCTTTGTATCAAGATCATGTTCTAAAATGTAGTGTCCCAATTCGTGAAGTAACGAAAATCTCACTCTTTCTTTTATTTCACTTTCATTGTAAAATATAATACACCTTCCATTATAATCAGTTATCACTGCTGATTTACTTCCCAATGCTTTAATATTGCCTCCATACTCCGCCGCTCTCTTAAATGAACGACATTCTATATCTGTCATTTCTGCAATCATCTTAGTAACCGAAAAAGGAAAATTTGATATCGCATTTGATGTTAGTAAGATTTCATTAGCTAACTTATATACTTGCTTAAAATTTGGCTTATAAATCTCCATGATCCTCCTCTTCCGCAAAAATATTATCAAACATAACTTCCAATACTGTTTTTGCTTTCTTTAAATCTTCTTCATTTAAATTACTTAATCCTCTCTGAAGAACTTTTAATTCACCTTTATCTGGTTCTTGTCCTTCCATTTCATCATTTCCCAATAAGTAATCAATCGAAACATTATATAACTTAGATAATTCAAGTAAAATATCTTCTCTTGGTACAGTTCCATTGTTTTCCCACATACTAATTCGGCTCTTAGTAATATTAAGTTTCTTTGCTAACATATCCATTGTCATGTTGCTATCAATACGTAGTTTCTTAATCCTTTCACTGAAAACTTTATTTCCCATTTTTCCTCCTAGTACAAAAATATTTTTGTTGTACAATTTTATTGCACTTCATGTTTTTATTTTTGTCAACAACATTTTGTATATAAAATATTAAAGCCACTAATTATGGTATTAGCAGCTCCAATAGTAAAAGATTTCTATTAATTATTTTAGATCCATCCATCTTTAGTAATTTCTTACTTCCTTCTCTATAGCACATCATTCATCCAACATTATCGTTCCCTTTTTCGCTTTTTCTCTTAGCCTCGCCATCTGCTCTCTCTTAATCTCCTGAATACTTTTCTCCGGCTTCGGCAAATCCTCTTGCATCTACGAATTTCCTGACCTCAGCAAAATTGTCAAACAAGAATAGTCACTAATAATTACCAAAAATCTCTGCTTAATTTCTCCAACATTTCAAAATCATTTGTTCTTTTTGCCAATGATGTCAAATTTCTATTACGCTTCTTATGATTGTAAACTATCTCCGCATTTTTTCTTATTCGACATTTTTGCTTATTAATTTCCCGATTTTCAGCCTGCAAAAGGAATTTATAATGTAGATCTTTTTCTGCATTGATATTCAGTTCTACCAATTGCCCTTTCGGTACAGGAATCATATTATTAATATTGATAACTGCGTAATCCTTTATCTTAATAAAATCCACACCTTCCTTCATCTTCTTGTGTTTGGGTTTAAACGAGGATAGCGGTGCAAAATAGGAAAATTTATTGATTTCAAAAATGACTCCAATATACTTACGTCCTGACGATCCTCCTTCATGCCGGAACAAATGCTCCTGATATTGGCTTAAATATTTTATGTAGGAATCCTTCACTCCATATATTCTTAAATTATCTTTCATAAAAATCTCCATTCCGCCGCCTTTCAATTGGCGGCACAAATAGTAATGAAAGTCTTCCAATCCTCCACGTTATTGATAAAATAATTCTTAAAGAAGCTATACTACAAAGCACGGGGAGGTGAGTCGTAAGGACTTTTTTCGTTTTAGACAGCATAAAAATCAGTGTAAGTTTCATCTTTCAAGCACAAATAAGTGGCTCTCTCAGACCGCACAGTAAGAATTGTTTTAACTTCTCTGTTAAATGTGTGATGAAACAGTCAATGGCTTCTTTATCTCATTTTGAAAGGAGTTTCTGACCATGAAAGTTGTTTATCAAACCTGCTGTGGCGTCGATGTTCACAAATCTTTTCTCGTTGCCACGATTATCAAAACTACTTCCGGAGTTCAGCCTTCTTATCACAAGAAGCGTTTCTCCACTTTCAACAGTTCCATCCTGCAATTCAAAAACTGGCTTCTTCAAAACCAATGCCTTGATGTCTGTATGGAATCTACCGGTAAATACTGGGTCCCTGTATTCAATCTTTTGGAGGACGATATCAATGTTACCATTGCCAATCCCAAATGGGTAAAGGCAGTCAAAGGCAATAAGGATGATACGAAAGATTCCAAATGGATTGGGGATTTGTTCCGATTAGGTCTGGTTCCGGGAAGTTATATCCCCTGTAAACCCATCCGCATCCTGCGTGAATTCACAAGATACCGTTACAAGCTGACTTCCTGCCGTTCCAGCGAAAAGAATAGATATCAGAATGCGCTCACTGTCTGTAATGTCGCATTAGATTCGGTTGTTTCCGATATCTTCGGGAAATCAGCTGCATCTGTTATTGACTACCTGATCGAACAATCCGACAATTCCATCAACCACGAAGAAATAGCTTCCAGACTCCTCCGTTCCCTAAAGAAGAAGTCTGACAGTGTCATCGAATCCATCGAAGGGTACCAGATGACTGATTCCCAAAAATACCGTATGCGCCTCGTCCGCGCACATCTGGATTATATCACATCCACGATAAATGATATAGACACTATGCTTGATTCTTTGATTGCCCCTTATGAAAATGCCCTCCAGCTGCTGTGTACCATTCCGGGTGTTGACCGTAACAATGCAATCACTGTTATCTCCGAAATTGGTACCGAGATGACTCCGTTTTCTAACTCCAAGCGCTTATGCTGTTGGGCGGGACTGACTCCCGGCAACAATGAATCTGCCGGTAAAAAGAAATCTATCAGGATAACACGTGCCGGGGTCTACCTCAAACCTGCATTGGTGCAAGCCGCCCATGCAGCCGTGAAATCCAATAAATCGCCTTACTATAAGCAGAAATATGAGCGCATCATGAAAAGCCGCGGTAAAAAACGTGCCATCATTGCCATCGCCCGGATGATTCTTACTGCCATCTACCAGATGCTGTCCACTGGTGAGGTATGGAATCCGACCGATTTATACAAAGTTGATATGCCTGAACCCCTGAAAGAAAAACAGAAGGAAAAGGCTATCAGGCAGGCTAAGAAACTACTTATCAGCGAAGGAGTCATTTCTGAATCCCAACTGGCTCCTTAACTCTTTAAAATAATACACTTCTCAAAGGCTGCCATAAGACAGCTTGTTTAAGTGTGCCATTTATTGGCTTTCCTCTACTATCTTTCACAGTACTCCTCTGTGTACAAACAATCACATACTTTAGCCGCTACATTATCTGACAGAAAAAGCAGAGACTCAAATAGTCCCTGCCTCCTGATAACTCACTCACTTATGGGCTGTGCATCACCCACTTATAACTCGCTCATTTATAAGGCTGTGCATCACCTACTAATTTCAGTATACACTATTTTTTTCTAATTACAACACATTTGATAAAATTTTTACCTTTCCTCGGTATTAAGGCTCAATCTAATAGTTTCTAATTCCACTTCAACGTACCAATTTCACATCAAACCCTATGAAAATGTAAAGACTTATATAGAAATCAAATAACTCGCAACCCCAGTAGTTATTAACCTTTAAAGCATTTTATAGAGATACATGGATTACATGAAACAGCCTCATAAATAACGATGCCTAGTTTCATAATTTATCATACCCGCTCAGAAATCCTTATACTTTAGAGGGTTTCTGCCTTTCTCTATACTTTCTATTAAGAATAACGCTTTATGTCTTTTAACTCCTGGTACAGCAGTCTATAATTATCATACCGCACTTGACTGATCGCCCCTGTCTCTACAGCTTCCTTGACACCACAGTGCGGTTCACTGATATGCGCACACCCTCTAAACTTACAAGATGGCGCATATGCCGCAAATTCAGGATAGTAAAGTCCAAGCTCGTCCTTTGTAATCTCTGAGATATCCAAAGAAGTAAAACCTGGTGTATCTACAATATATGTCTTCTCACCTAGGGCAATGATTTCCGAATGCCTGGTCGTATGCCTGCCGCGTTCAATTTTCGCACTGATCGGCCCCGTCTCCATATTCGCCTGGGGCGACAGCTGGTTAATCAAAGAGGACTTGCCAACCCCACTCGGCCCTGCTACAGTGGTTGTCTTCCCACTTAACAGTTCTCTGACTTCCTCTACGCCCTCGTTCTCCAATGCACTTATAAATAACACTCGATATCCACAAGTCTCATATGCCTTGCGCAGCGTTTCTTTTTCCTGAACAGAAGCAATATCCTGTTTGTTAAAACAAATGATCGTTGAAAGCTCCTGCCGTTCCATCCGAATCAGAAACCTGTCCAGAAGGTTAAAATTTGGATTCGGTTTCACAATGGCGAACAAGATAAGTGCCTGATTCACATTCGCCACTGCCGGACGAAGCAGCACACTCTGACGTGGAAGTATGCTGCTAATATTACCAAGCATCCGAGTCTCGTCCAGCACATCAATTACCACGTCGTCTCCCACCAGAGGCTTAACATGGTCTTTTCTGAAAATCCCCTTGGCCTTACATTCATATATGCCTTTTCCCTCCACGTGGATATAGTAAAACCCTGCAATTCCTTTGATTATCTTACCCTGCATCTGCGCATTCCTATTCCTGCGTAAAATTAATTTCTCTCTGCACTGTTTTATCCTCTGAAACTGGCGGAATTGTCACTATCTCGCCCGTATCCGGATCTGTTGTCGTGGTAGCTTCTTTCTCCACCCGGAATGTAAAAGTGATCACACCTGTTGCTGACTTAATTCCTGTATAATTTACCGCCACTGGAAAAGAAGACGTCTGCGTACTCAAAAGCTGTGTACCATCCGCCGCCGTCACTGTAACATTGACTGACATGCCATTACGATAATCTGGATCCTCCGTCGGTGCAGCAATTCCTTCTGTATATTTATAAGTTCCCTCTCCTGGTCCAGTACTGATCGACAGATCAATAACCGTTCCTTTGTCTACATAAGATCCTACAGAATAACTCTGGTAACATACTTTACCCACAAGAGAGGCATCTTCATGACTCACGGATGTCACGTTTCCTACCGGCAGTCCCAATTCCGTTAAAGTTACTGTCGCGTCCATCTCCTCCATACCCACCAGATTCGGCACCCTGACCTTATTTTCTTCTGTTCCCTGACTCACCCGGATCGTTACAGAAGAGCCCTGGGGTGCTGTCATACCCGCTTCCGGCGACTGGGAGATCACATATCCGCTTTGAACCGAAGGATCATATCCCTCTGTCACACTGACCACAAAACCTTCTTTTTCCAGAATGGACGTTGCCTCCTCCTTTGATTTACCAGTAGTTCCAGGTACTTTAACCCCCTCGGCACTTTCTGCCACTGTCAATATGACAACGGTGCCCTTATTGATCATTACCTTATCCTGATCATTATTTGCTGCTACACCCTGCACACTGGCCCGAAGAACAGTACCTGCCTCATACGCATTGCTCACCTCATAACGAATTTCTGGTGTCAGCCCTAATTCTAACAATGCACGTTTGGCATCTTCTACATTCATACCTGCCACTTTGATCATTTCTACCTGCTCTGTCTCTTCCTCCTGCACCGGCTCATCCTCCGCCTGCGCACCAAATGGGAAGACACCAATCGCTCTTCCAACTACAAAGATAATGATACACCCTACAAGTAATGCCGCCACAACAGCCAGAATAGTCGTGATCCTCTCCATCTTTGGATCATAATCCTCATCGTCCTCATCCCAATCTTCGTCCTCGTCTTCGTCATCTTCCTCCTCATACTCATAATCACGCATGTTGTCTTTCTTTAGACGCATCGCTTCTTCCATCGAATCACGCCGATCAGACTGCCTCTTAATCTGCGCCATATCCCTATCCGTGATCATTCTGGTAGACGCCTCCTCGTCGGGATCGATTAACTTGACAAAATCTTCATCAGGATTGATCAATGACTGCTTCAAGTCCACAATCAACTCCTGCATAGACTGGTATCTTCTGTCAGGACTTTTCTGACAGCATTTACATACGATCTGCTCCACACTGATAGGAATCTCCGGCACGTACTCTCTGGGGGACGGCATTTCTTCTTGAATATGCTTGATGGCAATCGCTACTGTCGTCTCTCCGTTAAAAGGCACTCGACCTGTAAGCATCTCAAACAAAGTAATTCCCAATGAATAGATATCACTCTTCTCATCACTATAACCACCTCTAGCCTGCTCTGGTGAAGTATAATGCACCGACCCCATCACATTCGACGTGATCGTATTACTAGTAGCCGCTTTGGCAATGCCAAAATCTGTTACCTTTACTTTGCCCTCCTTTGAAATAAGAATATTCTGCGGCTTGATATCCCGATGGATAATATGATTATTGTGCGCCGCCTCTAGTCCCATGGAAACCTGGATCGCAATACTCACAGCTTCCTTGACCGACAGCCTCGCTTTCCTCTCAATATACTTCTTCAAGGTGATACCTTCAACTTGCTCCATCACAATGTAATAGATACCGTCCTCTTCCCCGACATCATAGACATTAACAATATTTGGATGCATCAGACCCGCTGCTGCCTGCGCCTCAACCCGAAACTTAGACACAAAATTAGCGTTTTCGCTAAATTCCTGTTTTAAAACTTTTACTGCAACGAATCGATTCAATTTGTAATCTTTCGCTTTATATACATCTGACATACCACCCGTACCGATTCTCTCCAAAATCTCATACCGGTCGCCTATCATCATTCCTATCTTTATCATGTTCCACCTCGTCTGCTACGGTTCGATAACAATTACTGAAATATTATCCTTGCCACCATTGTGGTTGGCTATCCTCACCAACTCTTCTACCCTGTCCTTAAGACTGCCACCATTTCTTAATATATAGTGTATCGTCTCGTCGTCCATCATATTTGTCAAGCCATCAGAACAAAGTAAAACCATATCCCCCGTCTGTAATTCCAGATTAAAAAAATCTGCCTCAACATGATCCCTAGCGCCAATCGCCCTTGTAATAATATTTTTATCTGGATGGTTCCTTGCAGAAGCCCTGTCAATACCTCCCATACGGACCATTTCTTCCACCAGAGAATGATCCTGTGTGATCTGCCTGATCCGTTCATTCACAACATAAAGTCTGCTATCCCCTACATTAGCCACCTCCAGATATCTACCAATAAAGGTTGCTATGACCATCGTCGTGCCCATGCCACTATAAGAGATATCTTCACTGGCTCTCTTTCTAATTAGAGTATTCGCCCTCTCGATCGCTCTGCCAAGAATCCTGACCGGATTCTTCTCAAAAGAAATTTCAATCTCTTCCACCACAGTTTCCACCGCGTAGCGCGATGCATAATCACCAGCATTATGTCCGCCCATACCATCTGCCACAATAAAGACATTCGGCAGATTACCGACAGGACCCTCTGACAAATAAATGAAATCCTGATTCAGTTGTCTTCTTTGTCCGATATCCGTTGTTGCGTAGGACCTAAGCACTGTATGTTCCCCCTGTTTCTCTTATCGCATGATGCTATCCATACCACGGCCAGCCATAGTCTGACAAAAGCAGAGCCACCAATAACATCTTGAATATTCTACCATAATAGGAAAAAAAGGACAAGTTGTATAATTGCCTGCCTTGTCCTCGTTATCCATCATATTATATCCAAAATATCCCTGCAATAACCTGAGCAAAAGAAAACTCCCAAAAGTACGAATCTGTCGCGCCCTTTGAGAGTTCATTTCAAGTGGACCAGACGGGAGTCGAACCCGTGTCCAAAAGCCCATTCCCTGTCCTTCTACTATCATAGTGGATCATTTCGGATCACTCCTCATTCCCTCCTGCACCAGGAGACCGACACCCCAATGCATTCAGTAGCCTCTATTACGCCCGCAGGATAGAGGCGTCCCCTGCGTCGTTTCCTACATAGTCGATGCCCGGTTCCTAATGTGTAGGTGCACTAGGGCGGACAGCTGCCATTAGGCAGCGTATGCTAAATTATCTTCAGCGTTTATATTTAGATTCGCGATTTAACGCATCGCCTGCGGATAGCTTCTCCAGCTGCAAGACCCCTGTCGAAACCTTGACTGGCCCATAACATAATTCTGATACTGTCAGTATAGCACATTTATAGCATACACTCAACCCAAATTCTTGATCTTAAACTCCCGCTCATGCTCCCGGCGCAGATCCTTTTTGGCGATATCCTGCCGCTTATCATAGAGTTTCTTACCCTTCGCCAATCCGACTTCTATCTTCGCTCTTCCTTCTTTAAAGTATACCTGCAATGGTACGATTGTATACCCCTGTTCGGCCATTTTACCTGCCAGCTTTCTGATTTCATATTTATGCATTAGCAGCTTACGTACCCGAAGTGGATCTTTGTTAAAAATATTTCCCTTCTCATATGGGCTGATATTCATACCGTAGACATAAGCCTCACCATTCTCAATCCGCACGAAAGCTTCTTTGACGCTGCATTTTCCCATACGCAGCGACTTCACTTCCGTACCGTGAAGCTCCAGCCCAGCCTCATATTTCTCCTCTATAAAATAATCATGGTAAGCTTTCTTATTGTTCGCTACCAGTTTCATAGCCTCTTTGGCCATAAGACCACCTTCCTTCCCTGACTTCCATGTCCTGACTAAAATATACGGACGGACCATAATTGATGGGAAATAACACTGTCCTAGCGGTACGATTACCAACTCTTTGGCATATTGGATTCCCACGCGTCAACACAGGCCCTGCTTGCAGTGGCAACGCCATTTTATCTGACGTTCCATAGCCTCCTTAAGATACTGCACCTAGATAGCCTAGCCGTATCTGGATTTCATCAATACCGCCAAACAATTACGCCATTTCTTCCGGAAGCATAAAATCAACCGTACCAGTCAGACGATCCACGCCCTTGACCTGAATGGTGAGCCTCTCTCCTAATTTATAAGTTTTACCCGTATCTCTTCCTACCATCTCATAAGTTTCCTCGTCATAATAAAAGAAATCTCCTGAGAGAATCGATACGTGGATCAGCCCTTCCACGGTATTTGGCAGCTCAACATAAATTCCCCACTGTGTTATCCCCGAAATGACTCCCTCGTATCTCTCTCCAATATGATCTTCCATATATTCTGCTTTCTTCAATTTATCGATCTCCCGCTCTGCCTCCTCAGCCCGCCTTTCCATTTTGGAAGAATGCTTCGCCACCTCTGGCAATCTCTGTGTATAATGACTAATCCGTTCTTCATGCAGCCTTCCGCGAAGCTGATCTTTGATGATTCGGTGGATCTGAAGATCCGGGTAACGCCTGATGGGTGAAGTAAAATGACAGTAGTACTGACAGGCAAGTCCGAAATGTCCTGTGCATTCCACGGTATATCTGGCCTGTTTCATGCTGCGCAGCGTCAGCCGGCTGATCAGTGTCTCTTCTTCCGTATCTGTAATCTGTCCAAGAAGTTTCTGTAATTCTTTCGGATGAACCTCCTCTCCTGTCAGCTTGACATAATAACCAAAATTCCGAATGAACGCCGACAGTTTCATCAGCTTATCAGGATCTGGTTTCTCATGGGTCCGATATACAAAGGGCATTTCCATCCAAAAGAAATGCTGTGCTATGGTTTCATTGGCAATCAGCATGAAATCTTCAATGATCTTCGTCGCCACATTGCGTTCATATGGCTTAATTTCGATCGGATGTCCGTTTTCATCCAATACGATTTTACTCTCCGCAAAATCAAAATCTATAGAGCCCCTTTTATGTCTTCTTCTTCGAAGGATCGCTGCCAACTCTTCCATCTGTTCAAACATCGGCACAAAAGGCTCATATTTCTTTCTTTCTTCTTCGTCTCTATCTTCCAGGATCTTCTTCACTGAGGTATAGGACATTCTCCTATCCACACAGATTACCGTCTCCAGAATCTGGTAGTCTGTCACCTCTCCTTTGCCATTGATGGTCATCAGACAACTCAAGGCCAGACGGTCCACTCCCTGATTTAAAGAGCAGATGCCATTAGACAATTTATACGGCAGCATGGGAATAACCCTATCCACCAGATACACGCTGGTGCCACGTTCCAGCGCTTCCCAATCCAGCGCTGAATTCTCCTGCACATAATTACTCACGTCCGCAATATGCACGCCCAAATGATACAAGCCTTCCTCATCCAGATACAGGCTAACCGCATCATCCAGATCCTTGGCATCCTCACCGTCTATCGTCACCATCTGCAAATCTCTTAAGTCGGTGCGCCCTGACCGGTCCGCATCCTGTACCTGAGCTGGAACCCGATCTGTCTGATGCATGACCTTCTCCCCGAACTCCACAGGCAGTTCCAGTCTTCGCACAACAGACATGATATCTACCCCAGGATCATTGATATGACCAAGAATCTCTACCACCCTGCCTTCCGGCTTATGCCGTTCGTCAGCATAAGAGGTCAGTTCTACCACTACCTTATGCCCGGTCACTGCACCTTTAGACCTTTCCTTTGGTACAAAAATATCCGTACCTACTTTACTGTCATCAGGAATCACAAAGCCGAAATTTTCACACTGCTCATAAATCCCCACAATCTGCTTTAACCCACGTTCCAGGATCCGAACCACACGGGCTTCCTGCCGCTTACCATGACTTCCTGGTATCAGTTCCACCTGCACCTTATCCTGATGAAAAGCGCCGCCTTTCTTATCCTCTGGAATATACAGGTCTTCATCTCTTCCCTCTACTTCCACAAAGCCGAATCCTCTGGCAGTCCCCGAATAAATGCCTATGATCCGGCTTCCGTCCGGCTTCTGATATTTCTCCTTTCCCGTCACCTGCAGCCTTCCTTCCGCCACAAGCTCCCTCAAAAGCCTCCGGAAATCTTCTCTGTCTTCCTTAGACACCTGCATGAAGGCAGCCATCTCCTTCTCCTTCATCGGCACATATAAGTCATCTGACACCAACTCACAGATCAAATCTTTACGTTTTCTATCTCTTTCACTCTGTTCAAACAATGCCTGTCATCCACCTCTCATTCTTAACACAATTTCTGTCACATCCAACCTGCATACGATTATCTTAGTAAACGCTGTTTTGTGTGCGAAATTGCACATTCTTATTCTATCATTAAAGTCATTCTTCTGTAATGGAATTAAAAAAGCACTCTAATGCAAGAGTGCTTCCACAATCAAAACAAATTCAGATTCAGAACAATCGCCAGTACCATGAAACCTACAGCAAGAGCTGTTGTGATCTTAACCAGTTTGCCTTCCATAGAACGGCCTTTATTCTTACCCCAATATGTCTCAGCGGCGCCGCTGACCGCGCCTAAACCCGCTGACTTACCTTCCTGCATTAATACCAATATAACAAGTGCAATACAAACAATAATATAAATCACCATCAATGTAATCCTAAGTGCTCCCATTCCTACACCTCCTAATGTCAAGCAGATTTTATCTTACCACACAAATCCCGTAAACGCAATAGAATTTTCAAAATCATAGTTCAAAATCAGCAAACAGGTCTTCTGTTGTGCGGATCTTGCTGTAATAGTTCATCAGATAGGCTTTCATTTCCGTATGCTCCGCACCCATATCCTCCATCATGGCCTGAAAATTATCCGCATGTACCCCACCTATCTCCGTCAGAAACTGGTAATACCTTAGATCATCTCCATGCTCCTCCAGCACCACCTTCCAGGTCTCTTCTGTAGGTTCCCCTTTGACATGCGAGAGCAAATATCGTGTCAGCTCTTTTTGCACAGGCTGTTGCAATCCAAACCCATGCATCAGACGTAACATTGCCAGACTGGCCTTATCCCGCCTTCTCTGCTCCATATAGTAATCCAGATTGTTTTCCCTGCTGCCATAGTCTTCTTCCCCACACAAAAGCATCTTAGAAAATCCCTCTGCGTCTTCCAGCTGCATCAGGGACTGCATTCTTGCATCCCATTGTGCGATCCACTCCGCCTTTCCGGCATTTTCAAAGTCAAAAAGATAAAAAGCATCCAGTCTGCTCATAACAGCCGCCAACAAATACGAGACGTCCGTAGTCTTAGCATCCTGCTCCTGTCCCCGTCCATCTACGATCTGTTCCAGCAAAGGACAATCCTTGAAGATTCCCTGACCGATCTCTATTCTATGATAAGGAATCAGGATCTTACTCAACTTACTGCAATAGGCAAATGCCCAGTCCTCGATCTGCACAACGGAACCTGGCAGAGCAATCTGTCTTATCATCTTATTGCTCAGAAATGCTTTCTTGCCAATACAGGTAACAGGACAGGCATCAATCATTTCCGGCACTGTCACTTCAATATCCCGCCCGCGGTGTCCTGTGATCTTCACGCCGCTCTCCGAGATCTCATACTGCAATACTCCATGTTCCGTATCCAATTCCCCATAGTTTATTTTCTTATCCAACATACAAATCATCCTTGTACAATAGATCGATCTGCTCCAGAATACCATCACTCCGTTCTGTGAGCATCATTTCCTCGTTGTGGCGCTGGTAATCCTCACATCCATAAGCAGCAATAAACTTCGCACAGTCCGGCTGCACTGTGCACTCCGTCATTAGCAGAAGCATTTCATTGCCAGATCCAAATGTGTCTTCCACAAATCCAAACAGAAAATGCATCCGTTCCTTAACCCTTCCCGTATCCTGCTTATAAGCAGCAACCTGCTCATCAAAACCAGCCTTGATCCTGGCAAATGCTGCCGCCCCATCCGCCGCATCCTCGGTCCGCAGCATTTTCCCAGTATCTGTCAGAAATCGGATCATAGCACGCGTCTTATGCTTATCCCGCATGGACAATGCTCCAGCTATTTGTAAAGACTCCATGTTTTTTACCCTTGCCTCGGTTTGTTTTGCAAGAAGCTCTACGATCTCTGCTGCACTGCCGCCAGTTTCCGCCTTTGCCCGCAATGCCTTAAGCGGGCCCATCAGCTCGTGCAGCATCTCCGAAGTCTGCATGTTTTCCTTGATATCCTGCTGGATCTTATCGTTCAGCATCCCCATCAATGACAATCGTTCATCAAAGTCAGACTTTCGCGCCTTATCCTTCGCTTGCTCACTGACTGACCCTGCCAGAATTTCCTCCACATTATAATCATTTTTATATTTTTGGTATAAATCATAATAAGCGCTGAACTCTTTCACAACACGGTCATTGCGGATATACTGCCCAATAAAAGACTCCTCCACCAAAATCCCTTCCTCTTCATAGAGCTCCAGCATCTGTGACAGATCTTCCCAGCCCCTCGCTGTAATATAATTCTTGCCTTTCACTGTAGTCTCTACGTGATAGAAGGCCTCTTTCTTCAAATCTAAGAAGTTTAAGATCGCCGTATGCAGGCCGCGCTCTCTGGCATATTCCCGCCAGATGGCGTAATCCGCCTCCACTTCCAGAATCTTCATACGGTCCAGCGTAACCACATCAAATTCCCGCACCGACTTATTGTATTCCGGCGGATTCCCTGCCGTCACAATGACCCATCCCTCTGGTACCTGATGTCTGCCAAACACCTTATACTGCAGAAACTGCAGCATAGAAGGCGCCAATGTCTCCGAGACACAGTTAATCTCATCCAGGAAAAGGATTCCTTCCCTGATCTTGCTCTGTTCCATCACATCATAAACAGAAGCAATGATCTCACTCATCGTATACTCTGACACCTGATAAGATTTCCCTTCATATTCCTTATGCATAATAAAAGGAAGCCCCAGCGCCGACTGCCTTGTATGATGCGTCATCGAATAAGATACCAACGCAATACCCAATTCCTGCGCAATCTGTTCCATGATCGCGGTCTTGCCAATTCCTGGTGCTCCAAGCAGGAAAATAGGTCTCTGCCTGACAACAGGAATTCTGTATTCCCCCTCCTCATCTTTTTTCAGATAGATCTTTACTGAGTCTTTAATATAATTTTTGGCCTCTTTGATATTCATCCAGGCACCTCCATAAATTCTTCCTCATCCAGAACAATCTTGATTGCCCAAGGCGGCACATTCGGTGCATTCTCATCTTCCTGCAGAAACACGAAAGCCACATCATAGCCAGGCATATGCTCCGGATAAATACCATATCCGTCTGTAAAATAGAGCAGTCCTTTCAGATCATCAAATTCCTGCTCCTCCTGCAATTTCTCTATATACGAAAACACCGGGCGAAAATCTGTTGACCCAAAACCTGTCAATTTACCATGTGACATAAACTCATCAAATTCTTCCCGCTCTGTGATCTTCACATCCTGCCTGACCTCACTGTCACACTGGAGGATATGCACATTGACTTTCCTGAAAAAATTCTCACTCAACTGCATGATATTGTAAGTCTTCTGCAGAAAAGCCTGCACAATCTCACCCCGACAGGATGCGGAAGTGTCAAGAGCAATTACAAAATCTTTGATCTTCCTGCTGTCCTTATATTCAAGCGGCTCCACAAGCGGCATATTTCCGTAAGTATGCAAGCCATAGGTGTAGTAAATATAGTCGAACTCATCATCGTTGACCTGTACTGTCTCGCCCATAACCATAAATCTTCTGAGAAAGTCTGTATAATCGTACCGCTGCCTTGTTGCCTCCTTTAAATTCTGTTCCATACTCTCAGCACGATTCTTTTCCTTGCTGAAACTTTTCAAGTCCGCTCTGACCCGCTCACTGATCTTGCGCCACTGTGCCTGGGACAATTCCAACTCCTCCTGTCTATCCCAATAAATATGCTCGTCATAATAGCACAGCTTATGCCACTCCTGCATTGCCTTTTCGGAAGGCTCCTCAATCCGAAAATGCCGGTATAATCTTTCAGCCGTCAATCCGCCTGCCTGCTTTTCCAGAAGATCCAGACGGCTCCGCAGCAGATCATCCGAAGGCAGACTTGTCAAATGCAGATTCCATTCTAGAATGGTATGCTCAACTGCAATATCTGTCGCCAGATCCCAATATGTTCTATTCAACTTGTCAGCGCTTACTGCATGAGAAAAGATACCGTGCAGAAGTGTATGCAGATAGAGCCTTGCAGCATAATGCGGTGCATTTCTGTAACGCTGCAATAAGAGTGCCGGATCATAATACAACGTTATACCATCAAACAGGTTCACACCCGTCTGCTCCCTGCACTCCACCTTAAGTCTGGAAAGCGCTACGTCGAGAAACCGCATATTGATGAGAATCCCATCATGGGCAAGTCCCATGACCTCCCCTGCGATTTTTTTAATCTGAAGTTGTCTGTCCGTCTGCTGTTTGTCTGACATCTTATTTCTCCACTGCCTGACGGCATCTGCCCTGATCCCATGATTGCTCTTATCCACCATTCTCCCTTAAGACTCCGTCAATTATCTGTCGGAAGCGGTCTATTACTAGAAGCTGCCACATTGAGATAGGCGATTGACTACTGACACAATCGCCCATCCAGAACATTCCCTATCGAAACAGCATCTATCGCAGTCCCAATTTTAAATCCTATATAACCCGTCTCACAAGATTGCTCATGATACGAAAGGATTATATTTCTTCTCATGCCCGATCGTCGTAGCCTCCCCATGTCCTGGATATACTTTCGTCTCCTCCGGCAGCTGGAAAAGTTTCTCTTTGATCGATCTGACTAACGCACCCATACTACCCGTTGCCAGATCGGTTCTACCTACAGACTCCTGGAAAAGGGTATCTCCTGCAATCAATATGCCATCCTCTTCAAAATAGTAACAGCAGCTTCCAACAGTGTGACCCGGTGTAGCAATCAGCTTACAAGTCATATCTGCGATCGTGATTTCCTCACCATACTTAAGGTATCTGTCTGGACGCACTGTATAAGGTCTCCCCACCTGATCCGATACATTTGTGACAGCATCCTCACACAAAGCCTTCTCCGCTTCGAAGGCATACAGCGGTGCCCCTGAGAGTTCCTGCAGTTTGTTTGTTCCCCAGATATGATCAAAATGTGCATGGGTAAGCAGGATTCCTTTTACCTGGAATCCTTTTTCCTGCAATGTCTCATAAATATAATCACCCTTATCCGCTGGATCAAAGAAAATCACATCCTTCGTTCCTTCCCTATATACAAAATAACAGTTCGTCTGGCAGATCCCCAGCATTAACCGCCCAATCTTTAACTTCCCCATATCACTTCTCCTTATTCTTTCTTCCGCTTTCCCGGCTTTTAAACCGTATTAATTCCTATCCTAACCCGTTGTTCTCTCAATATCAATCACACTTCCAATAGTCCTGATCTTATCGATAATACGCTGAAGCTCTTCCCTGCTGCCGATCTCGAAACTGACCAGGATCGTTGCTGTCCCCTGTTTACTCACACGGGTATTCAAGGAAAGAATATCGATCTCCTTCTCCGTAAGCGCCCTGGAAATATCCGCTAATAGACCATTCCTGTTATTCGCATAAATACTGATCTCCGCCAAATACTTACCGTCCACCGCCTCTGCCTGCTGCCACTCTGCATCAATCAGCCTGTTACGATCCAGTTCAGGAAGATTCATGATATTGATACAGTCTGTCCGATGGATTGAGATTCCCCTGCCTCTCGTAACGAAACCGACAATCTCATCTCCCGGCACAGGACTACAGCATTTGGAAAAACGCACTGCTACATCATGAATTCCTCTGACCACAATGCCACTGCTGTTCTTATTTGACCGTTCTCTGTTGATCTGCGCACTCTCTGCTACCTCTGCCATAATTTCTGCATCGGTCATTTCTCTCCGGTGATCCTGGTCATACAGCTCCTGCATCCGGTTAAGGATCTGTCCCTCTTTCAATCCACCATGTCCAATCGCCGCCAACACAGAATCCCAATCCTGGAATCCATACCGCTTCATGATGGCTTCCTGGTATTTGGGTATCATCACCTCCAAAGGATTAATCGCTTTCGCTTTACAATAGTTTGCAACCAGCTCTTTTCCCTTTATAATGTTGTCTTCTTTCAATTCATGTTTAAACCATTGATTGATCTTATTCTTCGCCTGCGTACTCTTGACCACATTCAACCAGTCGCGGCTGGGTCCCTTGGAATTTTGGGACGTCATAATCTCCACCCGGTCGCCGTTCTTGATCTCATAATCGATCGTCACCAGCTTACCGTTAACCCTGGCACCGATCATCCGGTTTCCCACTGCGCTGTGAATATTGTATGCAAAATCAATGGTTGTGGAACCTGCCGGCAAATTTTTCACATCGCCGGTAGGTGTAAAACAGTATACACTGTCAGAGAACAGATTCAGATCGCTTTTCAGCAGATTCAAAAACTCCTTATTATCTGACATGTCGCGCTGCCACTCCAGTATCTGGCGCAGCCATACCAGCTTCTCTTCCTCCTGTGCCTCCACTTTCCTGCCATCAGATGCCTCTTTATATTTCCAATGCGCAGCAATTCCGTACTCTGCAGCTTTATGCATTTCATATGTCCTAATCTGAATCTCAAAAGGCTGTCCCGTACTGCCAATTAAGGTCGTATGCAGCGACTGGTACATATTCGCCTTAGGCATAGAGATATAATCCTTAAAACGTCCAGGAATCGGCTTATACATCTCATGAATCACCCCAAGCGCAGCATAGCAGTCTCGTACCGTATCAACAATAATGCGTACTGCAAACAGATCATAGATCTGATCTATGGTCTTATTCTGGTTCTTCATTTTCTTATAGATGCTGAAAAAATGTTTGATACGTCCGTCGATCTGTGATTTGATTCCGGCACGTTTAATGTGTTCCGTCACTTCATCTACAATCGTTTGGATATATTGCTCCCGAACACTTTTACGGATCGCAATTTTGTTAACCAGATCATAGTAAGCTTCCGGCTCCAGATATTTCAAGGATAGATCATCCAATTCAACTTTAATCTTGGAGATACCCAGACGCTGGGCGATCGGAGAATAAATATCCAGTGTTTCCCTCGCAATTTCCTGTTGCTTCTCAGGACGCATATGCTGCAGTGTCCGCATGTTATGCAGTCTGTCCGCCAGTTTAATCAGGATGACCCGGATGTCCCTAGCCATTGCCAGGAACATCTTCCGCAGATTTTCTGCCTGACGTTCCAGCTTCTCTGCATCCTTATCTCTATTGCCGCTGTTATCTCCATGGAAATTAATCTTCTCAAGCTTTGTGACGCCATCCACCAGAAGCGCCACATCTGCGCCAAACTGCTCCTTGATCTCCTCATCCGTCATGATCGTGTCTTCCACCACATCATGCAGAAGCCCCGCTACAATTGTCTCCTTATCCAGCTCCAGATCAGCCAAAATAATCGCAACATAAAGCGGATGTATAATATAAGGTTCTCCGGATTTGCGAACCTGTCCCCTATGCGCATCATAGGCTGTCTGATATGCTTTCTCTATCAGTGAAATATCATCGGAAGGATGATATTTTCGCACACGGTTAATAAGCTCCTCGTACAATGTCTCAGGAGCCTGAAATTCTTCAATCGATTCAATTCTGCCATCATCAATGATGACTTCTTTCTTTTCTTCTGTTGTCATAGCCTCTCCAGCTGCTGTGCCTTATTTATAATTATTATTCCCTATTATAATCGCAAATCATAAGCAAGTCAAAATATTCTTTTCCCCTGCAGTAGCCTGCCACATTCCTCCTACTGTCATTCACACTTACACCATGGTATTTCGTCTTTAGAGTAACAGAATACTGCTATAAACAGCCTGTCTGGTCCTTACTGCCTTTCGACAACAGTCTGCCTAGCGGACTGGTCAGAAGAAACGAGCATACACCCAGCACCGCAACACACCCAAGCGTAAAATCAAATCCAATCCGTTCACTGAAAAATCCTGCCACCACGGGTACAATCAGGGAAGAACATCCGCTGAAAATACTCAAAGCAATCAACTGGCTGCTGCTCTTCAGTTTATCCGGTGCAATTTCCATGATCAGAATCTTAGAAGCAACCAAAATAATCGGAGCCGAAAAAAGCTGTAAAACACTTACCCCTATAAGAACGACAGGATTTTGAGCCCCTGCAAACAGGATAAACTGGAGCGTTAACATGACAGAACTGACCTGTAATAATTTCAAGCCGCCAAATCTAGCCAACAGATACGTCCCAGCAAGATAAGTCGGTATCTCCACCAATGACTGAATGGACCATTTCATGGAAATCTGCGCATCTGACGCGCGTAAATCAATCATTTTATCAATAACAGTACAATTATTCGCTATCACCATAGAATATAATAGAAACAGGATAAAAATCAACAGCACGTAACGTCCATCCGTCATGAGCTGCCTAAAATCTTCCATAGAAAGCCTGGTTCTCGCTTCTACCCGATCGATATCAGGTAAGACAGCAAGATTCAGTAATGACAGCCCAACGATCACTACAATACTGATTCCTAATCCCCGATAGCCTGCCAGGCTGATCATCAAGGACGCCACCATGCTTCCTGCTGCCCATCCTATGGATCCAAACGCTTTGATAAAAGATAAATTCCTGCGAATTTCCTCTTTACATCCCAAAATCCATGTATCATAAAGACCACAGCAAGCATTCAGAAGACCGCCAGATAAAGAAACCAGGACAAAATAAACCGCAAGAACTGCTCCCTGTGTGGAAAACAGCAGTGCAGATACCACACCATACACACAAAGGCTGGCTATGATGACCTTCTTAATCGTCTGGTATCGGTCCGATAATACCCCGAACACTAACTGCATAACGATCGTTGCTGCCGCATAACCCGATAGGATTATCCCCCTCTCGAACGCTGAATATCCAAGCTCAGACAAATACGGGGTAAATTTCGTCGATGCAAAGGAAAAAATTGCATAAGACAGGAGATAAAAAACAACAAAATTAAATGTATATTTATTCTTCATTTAAATATCCATGCCTTTCTCTCAGTCCCGGTGCCATTCTCTTACAGGCCCGGAAATTTGTACTACTGGCGTTGTTTCCACATTAGATATCATGATTATACTATACTATGGCATGATTAACCAGACATAAATTCATACTTGTAACTGTGCCGGCCAAAAATACTATAGTAAGCATCTAATATACCTGCCTGCCATTTTACACATGACCGTTTTGCATTCCTTATCCACTATGATCTTTTTCCGCAGGGACAGGCATCCCCTGCGTCTTACTGCTTTGTACTACAAGATCAATGTAAAAACCCCCTGGTCTGAGAAATCCCAAACCAGGGGGGTACTTGTCAGTCAAACAGGTTATCTGTAAGATTGCTTACATCATACCCATTCCGCCGCCACCTGCCGGCATAGCAGGCTCTGCCTCTTTAATATTTGCCACTACAGACTCTGTCGTAAGCAGTGTAGATGCTACGCTGGTAGCATTCTGCAGCGCACTTCTTGTAACCTTCGCAGGATCAAGGATACCTGCTTCTACCATGTTCACATATTCTTCTTTCAAAGCATCAAATCCAACACCAACCTCGGACTCCATCACTTTATTGATGATCACAGAACCTTCCAGACCTGCGTTAGCTACAATGTGATACAGAGGAGCTTCCAGTGCTTTCAATACAAGCTGTGCACCTGTCTTCTCATCGCCTTCCATCGACTCTGCCAGTTTGGCAACTTCTTTAGATGCATGGATATAAGCGGAGCCGCCACCTGCGATAATACCCTCTTCTACGGCTGCTCTCGTTGCTGCCAGAGCATCTTCCAGACGGAGTTTCGCTTCTTTCATCTCTGTTTCTGTTGCAGCGCCAACACGGATCACTGCTACACCACCTGCCAGCTTTGCAAGACGCTCCTGTAATTTCTCTCTGTCAAAATCAGATGTTGTCTCCTCAATCTGCATCTTGATCTGGCTGATTCTTGCCTGGATCGCGTCCTTATCTCCTTCACCATCTACAATAACGGTATTCTCTTTCTGAACCTTAACGGATTTCGCACGGCCAAGCTGATCCATGGTTGCTTCCTTCAACTCCAGGCCAAGCTCAGAGCTGATCACCTGACCACCTGTCAGGATTGCGATGTCCTCAAGCATTGCCTTTCTTCTATCGCCGTAACCAGGTGCCTTCACAGCTACAACATTGAAAGTACCGCGCAGTTTGTTGACGATCAGCGTAGTGAGAGCCTCACCCTCCACGTCCTCAGCAATAATGAGTAACTTTGCGCCAGACTGCACGATCTGCTCTAAGATTGGCAGGATCTCCTGGATATTGGAAATCTTCTTGTCTGTGATCAGAATATAAGGATTCTCAAGCACTGCTTCCATCTTATCCATGTCTGTAGCCATATAAGCGGAAATATAACCTCTGTCGAACTGCATACCTTCTACCAGATCCAGTTCTGTCAACATGGTCTTGCTCTCTTCGATAGTGATGACGCCGTCACCAGATACCTTCTCCATTGCGTCTGCCACCAACTGTCCTACCTCTTCATCTCCAGAAGATACAGCGGCAACTCTAGCGATATGCTCCTTGCCTTTTACCTTGGAACTCATCTTAGCGATCGCTTCCACCGCACAATCAGTAGCCTTCTTCATACCCTTTCTTAAAATAATCGGGTTTGCACCTGCTGCCAGATTCTTCATGCCTGCATTCACCATTGCCTGTGCCAGAACAGTAGCTGTCGTTGTACCGTCACCTGCCACATCATTGGTCTTTGTAGCCACTTCCTTAACAAGCTGTGCACCCATATTCTCGAAGGCGTCCTCTAATTCGATCTCTTTCGCGATCGTCACACCATCGTTTGTGATCAAGGGAGCTCCATAAGATTTATCCAGAACTACGTTTCTGCCTTTGGGTCCGAGTGTCACCCTGACAGTATCTGCCAATTGATTTACCCCTGATTCCAGAGCCGCTCTGGCCTCTGCTCCATATTTGATTTCCTTTGCCATGATTCATGTCCTCCTAAAATGATTGCTTGATTAAAATACTTAAAATCCTATCATTGCCACGCCATTTCCTGACGTCTTTCTAAGCTTCAATGCTTATCCCCTTACCAAAATGCGAAGAGTATTTATTCGATCACTGCAAGAATATCATTCTGCTTTACGATGATATATTCCTCTTCTTCCAGCTTCACTTCTGTTCCAGCATATTTGGAATAGATTACCTGATCGCCAACTTTTACTTCCATCTTAATCTCTTTGCCATCTACTACGCCGCCAGGGCCTACAGCAATCACTTCTGCCTGCTGCGGTTTCTCTTTGCTCTGTCCCGGTAAAACAATGCCGGACTTTGTTGTCTCCTCTGCAACCAACTGTTTCAATACTACTCTGTCGCCAAGTGGTGTTAATTTCATATCTGCTGCCTCCTTATAGATAACTCTTAGTATACATCTTGTTATTAGCACTCATTCATGTTGAGTGCTAACTGCTGAAACATATATTATCTTCATATTCTTATGTTTGCAAATTTGTTTATCAGTATTTATATTGTATTTTACTTTTATTTTCTCTTATTTCCTCTTGTTTTCTCTTCTTATCTTGTTTTATTCTATGACATACGATTTAATATTTATTTTATAATTCAAACCATAAAATATACGTGAAAGCAAAAAGCTGATGCATAACTTATAAATTCTACAATCTATGCCCCATCCAGATCGCAATCCTGCTTGCGATACTGCATAAATGGATAATTGAAAAACCTCTGATTTTTCAACCTATGCCGATATCAAATGAATACCCAGCCATACACTGTTTGAATTTACTTCCTGCAACAGCTTTATCCCATTCCCATCGGGAGGAACTACCGCATTCCCGCCCTCAACGAATTTCCTCTATTCTTTTGTTCTCATTGCCAAAGCTGCGTCTTTCATGACACCCCATGTTCCAGTCTCTCACGATAGCCTTGTGCATTTTTAATTTCAAACTTATTGTTAAACATTTCATACTCAGCGTCCGGCAGTTTATCTTTCAGCTGCTCTTCCACATTTGTCTTATAGACTACACCGCAGGCTACCGAAGGCGCCAGAATCGGATCATCAAATTCCAGACATGCTTTCTGTACCCTATCGCAATATGCTTCCGCCTCTTCGTTTTCTGCCATAGGAATCAGAATAATAAACACATCTCCGTCCACACGTCCAATCACATAATCCGGCTTCGCCTCCTGCTTTAAGAAATCAGCGATCGTTCTGATCAGTCTGTCACTTTCTGTATCTCCAAAATGATCATTAACAAACTTCCAGTCATTGATATTGGCATTGACCACGGCTACCGGCGCAACACTTAGATCATCAAGACGCTGCATCTGCTCCTCAAAATACAGTTTGTGATAGACCCCTGTCAGGACATCCTCTTTCTCTCCTCTGGCCGTCTGCACATGCTGTACGCCCACCTTCTCTTCCAGCTCGTCCATATAAATGGAAGATTCCATATGTAAATACGCTTCTTCTCCCCACTGGGAAAGCATCTTCGTGAATTCATCCAGCAGTTTTCCCACTTCCTGGCGCATCGTGTCAGGTACCTTCTCCATCTGCGTATATAAATGAGCAATCGTCCTGCCATAAACTCTGACTTTACGTCCAGGCTCACCAACCACATCGGGTGTAAATCCTGCGAAACCGCCGACAGAAACCACCTTCTCCCCATGCCGTTCCGTAAGCAGAAGATCCACCCCTGTCAGTGCATGCAATGCCTTACAATACGCCCTGAGCGTGTCGATCACGTACAAATTATCTAATGCATAATTTCTAATATTACTCTTGATCCTTTTCTCGAAAGGAATTGCCTTGTAATCCATATTCTGTAACCTCTCCTGTCTCTATCCCTGTAAAAGTATCACGCAGTTTAATATAAATCAGTATAACTTTTTTATGCTGTTTTGTCTAGGGAATCAAGGAAAAAAGGGAACCTCTATTCTGTTATCCGCTCTTTATCATACACAATATTTCCGAGTTTTCCATCTAACCGCCCTGCGTCCATTTCTGCTGCTTTGGCGATAAGCGCCGTCTTGCCCATAAATATAAACGGCTGGTCATCTACATTGCCATGTTTGATATCCTCGCAGACTTCGATTACTTCGTCCAATAATTCCACTGGATACTCTTTGCCCGGCCCATGTGACAGATAAATCCGGTCAAATTTACCCGCTGTCTTATCTTTCAATTCCTCCAGGCTCTTTTCATAGGTGCTTATCCCCGTAGAATAATGGTCGAAAAGAAATACAAAAGTATTGCAGGCATCTCCTGTAAGCAGCGCTCTCTCTTCTTTAATCAGCATACACACACTGCCCTGTGTATGCCCTGGACAGTCATAGATCTCGATCGACAGACCTCCCAGATCAAATACGTCTCCCCCTTCCATATTATGAAAACTTTCAGAGGACACCGCCGGTATATAATCTTCCTCCGTCACCTGCACAAACGCAGGCGATTGGGAAAGATATCCTTTTCTTAGCTCAATATCACAGTGCTCACTGTAAATCGAATCATCCTTCCTGTTCATGTAAACCGTGTCAAATTCCGGCGCTCCCATGGCATGATCCACATGTCCATGTGTCAAAAGCACGATAACCGGCTTGTCCGTCAGCGTCTCTACATAAGCGCGAAGGCTTCCTGCACCGCTGCCCGTATCGATCAACGCCGCCCTGCTTGAACCTGCCACCAAGTACATCTGTTCTCCTGTGATACCATAAATTCTCGTCACATGCTCAGAAATCTTTTCTGAATAAAATTTCACCATATCCAATTTTCCTTTCCGCTTATTATGCTCTATCCTATGGATGCTTTCCTGTCCTGTAGCACCAGGCAGCAATATCCGCAATCAGAGAAAGCGGAAGCGGCTTGCTATAGGGAAATTGTATCGTGCCTTTGCTTGTCTTGTATTCTTTCAGGCATTCTGCAAACTCCACCACTGCCTCTGGATACAGGCCGATATGCTTTTTAAAACCTGCAAAATGTATGATATTATGCTTTTTCCAGAAGGTCGGCATTCCCCACGAAATACGCTCCTCTGCTTCCGGAACGGCCTCCTTGATCGCCTCCCGTACCTCTTTCAAATATGGCTGTATCTCCTCCGGCTGTCCTGCCAGATATTCATCTATCGTTTCCGGCGCTTTCCCACAGTAATGCTCCTGTCCCTGCCTTTGAAAACACCGGCCGCATTTTGGGCATGTCCACATAACCTGCCATCTCCTTTTCTTCCACGTACTAACGCATCAATCGTTCCCATCCTCATGCAAACAATGCCTCTACCTCCCCATGCTCCCCATTCACGTCATAGAGACAGGCCCCATCCAAGTCAGTGCTTCGGTTGTTGAAAGCAGGAAACAGAAATCCGCATTCCGTCTTCCCCGCTTCATATTCCCCACTCACAGGACATACCGCACAGATCAAAAACCGATATACTTCTTCTGACTCCCACTGGCTTGCCTTGTCCTTTCCCTTCACCGGAATATCATAATTCCCGTAGAACACATAAATACCATATGGATGATCTGAACGGTGGCGCTCTCCTATATATTCATAAAGAGAGAGTAAAAGCGCATCATTTTTCAGCTCACATTCCCGCAACGCCATCAAAAGCTGCCAAATCCCTCCCGCCTTTCTCGTTCCAGTTCCCAAGCGGTAATCTATTAACTGCACATTCGTCTCAGAAAACGGGATCGCTTTTGCAAGCTCCAGTTTCTTTGTTTTTTCTGAGCCAGAGAGTTTTAGGAAATTGGTATTAAATGTGCCATCTATGAATCCTTCCTCGTCCATGTAGGCGCCTGCGATTCTGGTAAAACAGTTCCTGGAAACTGTCATCCTCCTAGTCAGCTCCAGCATATCTTCACGATCTATCTTCATACCCATTCCCTCTCTCTTTCCTGATCCGCAATAATTTCTCATATCTGTTTAAAAGGTCTGCAATCTGTAGATCCTGCCTGCCAGCCACAAATCCCTCTGCTCCTTCTTCCAATCTGAAATAGAAGAAAACTTCTGCCTTCCCCCTGCGGGGGCGTGTATTCCTCTTCACTTCCACCGCCTGGATCTTTAATTTCACCTGGGCCAGTCGTTTCTTCAAAAGAGGGACAATACAAAAATACAGTTGGTCATCTTCCAGGGACAAATAACCCAGAGAGCGTTTCTGCCTGTCTTCCACAACAATCTTGTTTCCCTGAAAAGAAGCCGGATACACGAAATCCCCTGGCTTAAGTTCTGATAGTGTTTTCCAGCTCTCTCCTATCCCTCTGCCTCCAAGAAATGCACGGAAATGATAGATCTCTCTCCCCTGCTCATCTATCTCATTTGGCGACGCGAGCCTGTGAAGCGTGTTGACAGGATCAATGAACTGCATGGCCAAACAGGAAAAAAGCTGCGCCTGGAACACAAATTTCTCCGTCTCCGGCACAAGCTCCCCACACCATGTTCCTGCCGCCTTCTCTTCTACATGATCCAATAATTCCTTTGCGGCATGATGAATGCTTGCCAGAAACAATTCAAACTCTTCTTCCAACGGATCCCACATATACTTACCACGGGCCGCCTGGTAATATAACTGCTCTTCCACAGCTTCCATGCTGTAATATACATAAATGTTCCTGTCACAACAAGCTTTCTCATTCACAATCCCCTGCCAGACAGTTCTCCCTTTTGTCGGCTCGAAAGTGCCGTTATGCTCTTTTAGCAGACGATACGCCTCATTGATCTCCTGTGCCCTGCCCACATATTCTACCCGCTCAGAACCGATCGCATCCGGATGGTAAGCACCGATCAATCTGTGGTATTTCCTTTTGATGACAGTAATATCATCCTCCTTGGTTACCTGCAGTAACCGTCTCGCTTGTTCCAGGTTCATGAGGCACTCCCTCTGTCTGCCGTTTTTCCCGCTCTCTGCACTTTTATGGCCTCTCCTCAGTATGATATAACAAGAACCCACTTCGACACATTGTCCCCGATCAAAGTGAGTTCTTGTATATGGATTCTTTATTTATCGCACATGTGCGAGAAAATACTTACTTGTAGTTCACGATCTTGCCGAAATCTGCCTTCAGGGAAGCACCTCCTACCAGACCGCCATCGATATCAGGCTGTGCAAACAATTCTGCAGCGTTGCCAGCATTTACAGAACCACCGTACTGGATGCGAACAGCCTCTGCGGTCGCCTCATCATAAATCTCAGCGATGCAGTCACGAATGCCCTTACATACTTCCTCTGCCTGCTCCGTGGTAGCTGTCTTGCCTGTACCGATCGCCCAGATCGGCTCGTATGCGATGACCATACCCTTCACCTGATCTGCACTCACGCCTGTAAGGTCAGATTTGATCTGCAGTCTGATCCAATCCATGGTAACACCCATCTCTCTCTGCTCTAATGTCTCACCACAGCAAAGGATCGGAACAAGACCTGCTTCCAGAGTCTTCTTCACTTTCTTGTTCAGAAGCGCATCATCCTCTTTGAAATAGTCGCGTCTCTCAGAGTGTCCGATGATCACATATTTCACGCCTGCATCCTTCAACATAGCTGCTGAAACCTCGCCTGTATAAGCGCCCTTCTCCTCGAAATACATATTCTCAGCGCCTACTTCTACGTTGGTTCCCTTGACTGCTTCTACTACCGGTACGATATCGATCGCAGGTACACAGTACACCACATCAACATCATCGGATTTTACCAGATCTTTTAATTCATCACATAATTTTACTGCCTCGCTGGGAGTCATGTTCATCTTCCAGTTACCGGCTACGATTTTTCTTCTTGCCATTTTATTTTCTCCTTCTATTATCTATTGACGCCTCGTGTCCTCTTAGACGCAAAGATCTGCTTACTTTGTGAACCGATTTGCTTTTTATTTGTCATCCGCCGCTACAACGCCAGGAAGTTCCTTACCCTCTAAGAACTCAAGGGAAGCGCCGCCGCCTGTAGAAATATGAGACATCTTGTCAGCAAAACCTAACTGGTTAACTGCTGCCGCACTGTCACCGCCGCCAATGATCGTTGTTGCGGACGTCTCAGCCAGAGACTTCGCCACTGCGATCGTTCCTTTTGCCAGAATCGGATTCTCGAATACGCCCATCGGTCCATTCCAAACAACTGTCTTAGCAGACTTCACCGCATCAGCATACAGCTCAGCTGTCTTTGTTCCGATATCAAGACCTTCCTTGTCAGCAGGAATCTTATCAGCATCAACGACTTCTACCTCAATCTCAGCATCGATTGGATTCGGGAAACCAGCAGCAACAGTTGTATCAACTGGAAGCAGAAGCTTCTTGCCTAACTTCTCAGCCTTATCCATCATTTCCTTGCAATAATCAAGCTTCTCATCATCTACCAGAGAATTACCGATCTCCATTCCCTGCGCCTTTAAGAAGGTAAATGCCATACCGCCGCCGATGATCAGTGTGTCACACTTCTCCAGCAGGTTGTTGATTACATTCAGCTTATCCGCTACCTTAGCACCGCCCAGAATCGCTACAAAAGGTCTTACCGGATTCTCTACTGCATTACCCAGGAAATCAATTTCCTTCTGCATTAAGTAACCAACCGCATTCTCGCCGCCTTTTTCAGAGATGTATTTCGTAACAACAGCTACAGATGCATGTGCCCTGTGTGCAGAACCGAATGCATCACAAACATAAACATCAGCCAGATCCGCCAGCTCTTTTGCGAAAGCCTCGCCTGCATCTGTAGGCTTTGTCTCTTCCTTGCCACGGAAACGGGTATTCTGCAGAAGTACCACATCTCCCTCATTCATAGCTGCCACTGCTGCTGTAGCAGCCTCGCCAGTTACATTGTAGTCCGCCACAAAATTAACAGGTTTGCCTAACTTCTCGGACAATCTCTCTGCCACAGGTGCAAGAGACTCTCCTTCATTGGGGCCATTCTTAACCTTACCAAGATGAGAGCAGAGAATCACCTTACCGCCATCAGCGATCAGCTTGTTGATTGTAGGAAGTGCCGCCACAATACGAGTCTCATCTGTGATCTTACCTTCCTTCAACGGTACATTAAAGTCGCATCTCACCAGGACGCGTTTGCCTTTCACATTGATGTCATCTACAGATTTCTTATTTAAAGCCATTTTTCAATCCTCCTGATCATATTGTTTTACAAAAAGAGACCCGGCCCAGCGGCCGAGCCTCTTAAAAAATGCATTTTACTGACAAATATTCTCGCAGTTAAACAGTCGACTTTCTACAAATACGAGCTCACAAAACGAATCTCGTAAAATTAATCGCTGTCAAATTAACATTTATGCTAACTCAGAGAAATATTTGATCGTACGAACCATCTGAGATGTGTAGCTGTTCTCATTGTCGTACCAGGAAACAACCTGAACCAGATTGTCTTCGCCAACCATAGTCTGTGTTGCATCGAAGATAGAACCATAGGT
>CATOJY010000015.1 GCA_951800685.1 uncultured Lachnospiraceae bacterium | reverse complement strand
TCTGGATATTGACACGAATCTCATTCTCAACTGTCAATTCCATCTTTGTCACTTTATTCTTCACTTCCTTCGAATCAAGCTGAAGATTCTTCACATCAAATCTTAAATCCCATAGGTCAGCTTTCATACCTTTCATCTCAGTCTTTATACCCTGGATATCGGTCTTCATGTCCTTTATCTCAGTCTTCATGCCTTGGATATCGGTTTTCATGTCCTTTATCTCAGTCTTCATTCCCTGGATATCGGTTTTCATGCTCTTCATCTCAGTCTTCATGCCCTGGATGTCAGTTTTCATGTCCTTTATCTCAGTCTTCATTCCCTGGATATCGGTTTTCATATCCTTTATCTCGGTCTTCATTCCCTGGATATCGGTTTTCATATCCTTTATCTCGGTCTTCATTCCCTGGATATCGGTTTTCATGTCCTTTATCTCGGTCTTCATTCCCTGGACTTCAGACTTCACGCTCCCTACTTCATCCTTAATCGGCTGCAGTAAGTTCGAAATTGCCTGCAGATCTTCATTCGTCAATGCCATAGTGTCTCCTCCTTATCCATTGTCTGTTTCCCTTGACTCTACACGGCACTGTTCATCACAGCGCCTTCCCGCTTCGGTTCTTATCGTTCTTATCACAAGCTCTTTCTGGAAAACCCATTATACACTATAGCAAACACAAATGCAACATTAAACCGCATAACTATTCAAGTATTTTTCCTGCTCCGGCGTTAACACGTCAATTTCTTTGCCGAGGAACGCCAGCTTACGCTTCGCCACATCTCTGTCCACTTCTTCCGGCACATCGATCAGTTTCTGTGTAAGCTCACTGCTGTGCTCTACAAGATATTTCGCGGAAAGCGCCTGAATCGCGAAGCTCATATCCATGATCTCTGCCGGATGACCGTCACCTGCCGCCAGATTCACAAGGCGTCCTTCTGCCAGCACGAAGATCCACTGTCCGGTCGGCAGCTTGTAGCCCATGATGTTTTTCCGCTGTTCTTTCTTCTCCACCGCATTGGCTTTCAGCCACGCCATATCGATTTCGCAGTCAAAATGTCCTGCATTGCAGAGGATCGCTCCTTCTTTCATCACTGCAAAGTCTTCTTGATCAATGACACCGTCACAGCCGGTCACAGTGATAAAGAAGTCACCGACTTTTGCCGCTTCCTTCATAGGCATCACGTCGAAACCATCCATCACCGCCTCAATGGCTTTGATCGGGTCGATCTCGGTTACGACTACTCGCGCACCCAGCCCCTTGGCTCTCATGGCAGTACCCTTACCGCACCAGCCGTAACCTGCCACTACCACGATCTTGCCCGCTACGATCAGATTCGTTGTCCTGTTGATACCGTCGAATACAGACTGTCCCGTACCGTATCTGTTATCGAAGAAATGCTTACATGCCGCATTGTTAACACGCACCATAGGGAATTTCAATTCGCCTGCCTTGTTCATAGCCTCCAGACGTATAATCCCTGTGGTCGTCTCCTCGCATCCTCCAATGATATTCGGAATCAAATGCGGCATCTGCGTATGCACCATCGTCACCAAATCACCGCCATCATCAATGATGATATTCGGTTCTGCTTCCAGCACATGACGGATATGCGCTTCATACTCCTCCGGTGTTGCGCCATACCATGCGTGTACTTCCAATCCGGCCTTCACAAGCGCTGCTGCCACGTCATCCTGTGTGGATAGCGGATTAGAGCCAGTCACATACATCTCGGCACCGCCTGCCGCCAGCACCAGACACAGATACGCTGTCTTCGCCTCCAGATGCACGGACAAAGTTACCTTCTTGCCTGCAAAAGGCTTGCTGTCGGAAAATTCTTTCTCCAATGTGCGCAACAAGTCACAGTTCCTTTTTACCCACTCAATTTTTCTCTCACCGGATTCGGCAAGATTAATGTCTCTGATTTCGCTACTCATGTTGATAGTTTCCTCCTTAAAATTAATCAGCCGAATTTTTATTATAGTGATGGTCGTCTGTCCTATCATCACTTTTGGCGGCATCAGGCACCTTACGCTGGAACAGTAGCACAGGAATACCCAGACCTGACTAAGCTGTTACCAATCTGCCGATACCAGTATCTTTTCACAGGAAGTCCTTTGGGATTCTCCTGTAAAATGCACATCTTTAGAAAAACATCTCTTTATACCAGCAGACAGCTTCAATATATGCTTTAAATACCGCGTTATTGTCGATATTCTTAAGAATCTGCCTTCTGCTGACTTCCTGCCAGTCTGCGTTCTCGTAAGCCGTCATGAACTCATAAATATCCGCAAATTCTCCCTGATGATTTAAAAGCGCCTCCCTGATGTCTTTAGAAACATTTACTTTATCCAGCGCTTCCTCCATGGGCCTACTCAAAATAATATCCAGCACAGAAAACAATCCCATCAGGAACAATTCCGACGCCTTCATACCCAGGCCAAACGATGGCGCCAGGCATTCCATGAACTTAGCCCGCAGAAGCGAAACTCTCGTAATCTCATTCGGTCTGTCTGCACATAATTCCTTCGTGATCACGGTGTTAATCCATTTCTTTAATTCTCTCTGTCCTAACAGCGCCGCCGCATGCCGGATCGACGTTACTTCAGACTTCACCGCTGTACGATTTACCATTTCAAGCAGAGATACCACAAGCGCTGTGTCCCGGCCAATCACATCAGCTGCCTTCGTTAATTCAAAATCCACATCATTGACAATATTCATTAATTCCAGATAATTTACTTTCAGCGGTTCTACTTCTGTCTGTCCCTTCGTAACCGGGATCCGGTAAAATGCACCTTCAAACAGATAAAATGCCCTATCCATTCTGATATCATCAAAAATCTCCTGCTTCTGTATATTCCCTACACAGATCTTAATATTCGGATATTGATGCGCAAAATATATCTTGGCCTTGGAAACATTCACTTTCTTATTGTCTAAGATAATGTAATCCATCAGGGAAAGAATTTCCTTATAGTTCTCAAATTCTACAACTGGAAGTTTACGGATCGCCAGTTTATAGCCCTTCGCCTTCAATTCTCTAAGCCTGCTCTGATAATCTGGCGTATTCGTAATAGAATTATCAAACAAAAGGACCAACCGTCCCAACATCATACTGCTCTGCGCCTCAATATCGGAAAAAACTGCGATAGAACCAACCGGCACAAACACATCCGTACCCGGCGATAATGTATCGATACCAATGCGCTGCAAAATATCAAGACCATCCACTCGTGACGCACCGTCATTCACTCCCGAAGCCTGACGTGCCGGATTAAGGAGCAGATTCTCCTTCTGTGAAAAAAGAGAATAAGCACACACTTTCATATCCTTATCAAAAAAAGGTATCAATGTTGCAAGCATATTCTATGATCTCCTTTCGGATTATTACGGCCCGATGCCGTTTTACTGCAAATTTCTTATATTATATCAAACTTTTTTAGTGATTGCTATGATATTTTTGTTTCCAATAGATTCATTGCAACTTTTAAACACACCGACTCTATCTGCCGGAATTTGGCTTTTAAATCCTACGGCGGATGCTGCCTATAGTCTGCCCCATTCCATATAAAATCCGTAAAAGAAATACTGTGAAAAACTACAACTCTATGATAAAATGGGACACAGTAAAACATAGGACAAAAGTATACCTACCACAGATATGCTCCACACAAGTAAGAAACAATCCTATATTGTAGAAAGAAATCGGAGGATGAATATGAACCTAGTTGTATTGGAACGAAACAGTGCAGGCACAGATGTCGACGTGTCCTGTTTTGAGAAATTCGGGGAAGTAACCTGTTATCCAAATACGGTAGCCGACAACACGGCTGAACGCGTAAAAGACGCTGACATCATTATAGCAAACAAGGCGCCGATGAATGAGACGACTCTGAAAGATGCCTCCAATGTGAAACTGATCTGCCTGTTTGCCACAGGATTCGACAATGTAGATTTGGCCTACTGTAAAAGCCGTGGCATCAAAGTTGCCAACGTAGTCAACTACTGTACCGCAACCGTAGCGCAGCACACTCTCCTACTGGCATTGGCACTGTTTGAAAAGATCGCTTTTTATGACGACTATGTGAAATCAGGCACCTACAGCGCACAGGACCGTTTCTCTAACTTTGACAGAACATTCCACGATTTAGAGGGAAAAACATGGGGAATCGTAGGCATGGGCACCATCGGCCGCAGGGTAGCCGGATTGGCGCAGGCCTTTGGCTGTAAAGTCATTTTCTATTCTGCCTCCGGCAAAAGCAGCTGCACCGATTATGAGCGTGTAGAGTTCGACAAGCTTCTGCAGGAATCCGATATCTTGTCCTTACACTGTCCACTCAGTGACAGGACACGAAACCTTCTCAACAAAGAGGCTTTTGCAAAAATGAAAAATACTGCTATTTTAGTAAATGTAGCCCGCGGCCCGGTTGTAGACACCCAGGCGCTTTATGACGCTCTCATTCATGACCAGATTGCCGGCGCAGGCCTCGATGTTCTAGAACAGGAACCTATGGCAAAAGATAACCCGCTTGCACAGATCAAAGACAGCACGAAGTTAATCATCACACCTCATATGGCATGGGCAAGCCTTGAGTCCAGAACCCATCTTGTGGAAGAAGTGGCAAAGAATATCGAAGCTTTCCTGCATGGAGAAAATCGGAATGTGGTAAATCTGTAAAACAACTGTCCTAACACAGCACCAATATTTAAATACGGTAATTTGCACCATCACGTACCAGCGCAGCTACGTGTTTTACTGTTTGCAGAAACACAATATGTAACACTCGTAGTTTCCGCTGTAGTTTTCTGATATCAGAGCAGATAAATTTATTACAAACAATCAGATTCTTACAATATATAGATATTTTCATTCCACATCTATATATTGTAAGAATCTATTTTTCACAATATTTTATATAGTACAAGATCAGGAAAATTTTTCAGGCATCCAGAAAAGCGGCCTGGTATTTTCTATCTATATCTTGGTAACCGGCAGCAAGCAAGCTTTCTATCCTCTTTTCCTTCCCATCAAAACCATACCTTGCGGTCGTATTCTTATGCATATGAATTTTATGTCCTGCCGCAATACAATTCTTAATCCCATAGAATAAAGACCATATCATCCCAGACACATTGTAAATTACGGAATTTCGCCACATCCTCACTAGAAGAAGCATAGAGATAAATATATGCAGTCTGCAGGCCTTTTTCATCCATATATTCTTCATACAGATAATTGGAGCGCCATCCCACATATTGCTCCTCTGTCGCCAAATACCGGTCAAAAAGATCCTCGGCTTCCAGATCAATCCAGAAATTCTTCACAAGCGGTACCTGCCAAAGTTTCTCTTCCTCCACTTCATAGCGGAACAGATAGCTCTTCGAACGTGGGTGCAGCCACACTTTTGTTCCATCCTCAGACACCGCAACCTGGCAGGCATTGTCCCCCTGCGTAAAGTTACAACCGATCACTGACAGATCCAAACTATGCAGAATCTTTCTATCGGTCAGATCATAGATGATCAGGCCGAAATAATCGTGGAAGATAATGACACTGTGGCTCTCCCCGTCAACATCCATCTGTCCTGCATAATCCAGCGTCGGGCCATCCACGCCAAGCTTTGTCTCACCAGAAATCACTGCTTCTGCCGCTGTAAGCTGACGCGGCTCTCTAAGTCCTCTTTCTTCATCAGAGATGCCCTGATCGTCATCCCCATCCGTCATACTTTGATCCACACTGTCTTCAACAACCGTCCGCCCTTCTGTCCTCTGTATTTCTTCGCCTGCCGTCATCCCCTCCTCCGGCTCGATCCCTTGTTTGGCTCCCGTAAAAGCACAGCCCGCCAGAACAAACATCAGAAGAACCGTCAGAATTCCTGCCCTTGTTTCGCTGCCGTTTTCTTCTGTAAGGCGCAGTATCCGTTCCTTTATTTCAGATTTTCCAGACCACAGCATCGTTCCATAAGAATAGATTCTTTTGCCATGCCCGCTTCCTGAAAACACAAGAAGCATTTCCCCATAGCGCAGTTTCTCCTCCTCTCCAAGCCGCCGCACTGTACCGTGGTCGCAGGCAAGTTCCCCATCCCTGGCAGAGGCAGCCGCCGCAATCCACACAAAGGGATGAAACCAGTATACACTGACCAGAACAACACGCAAAAACGCCCAAACCGGATCGCCGTGCAGATAATGAACCTTCTCATGCGTCACGATATACCGATAATAATCCGAATCCGTCTCAAGACCGGAAGCAACATAGATTGCTGGTTTCAAAAGACCCACAAGACAAGGAGACTCCAAACCATTCACGCAGTACACCGGCAGTCTGCATTCTGTCTGCGCTTTTCCATCAAGCCTTTTAGACCAGCTCTCCTGGCAGATCCTGCGCGTTCTGCATAATCTTCTGCGGAAGTGAAGCTGTCCGATCAGGAAACCCCCTCCTACCATCACAGCACCTATGAGCCAGACACCTCTCAAAATTTGAGCAAAACTTTCCGCCGTCCTATAAAAACCTATTGCCTGCTGTTCTTTCATCTTTTTTTCCACACTATCGCGGCCAATCTGCGCTTGATCTGTTGAAACAACATCTGCTCCTTCACCGCTTCCCGCCAATACCTGCCGCTCCCTCATTTTCTTAAGACGATTATTGACAGCCCTCTGTGCTGGCTGCTTCTCCGGTGAAAACTGGTACTCATCTATACTGTTTCCTATTTCCCATCCGTTTTCCGGCCCATTTTCTACCAACATATCATCCGACGGAAGCTCCTCCGTTCCTAAAGCATCAAAAGCCCATTCCGAAAACCCTGCTGCCAATGCATTTTCCAGACGAAGCGCACTGACCGGACTGTCTATGAAATTGACCGGGATCACCAGCCTCAAAGCTACAAGCAGCCATAGCCCATACCGGATATACACGTGCAGCTGTTCTCCTAACACTCTTCGTAACACGAGGATCACAATCACTAAGATTGTTGACTGCAGCACAATTCCTGCCAAAACACCCATCACAATTCCCCCTTCTGCCGTTTCTCTTTCTCTGTCCTGGCCTCCTGAATGATCCGGTACAGTTCTTCCATCTCCTCATCCGTAATATCCCGCTTCTTTACAAGCGTATTCACCATCAGCCCAAGACTCCCCTTGTAGATACGATCGATAAAGCTGCTTGTCTCTGATGCCACAACTTCTTCCCGTCTCAAAAGGGGATAATATTCCCTCGCCTTCGCTCCTTCCTGATACGCAATGCAGCCTTTCTGCTCCATCCGTTTCAGAAGCGTTTTCGTAGTACTCTTCGCCCATCCCGTCTCTGCCTCCATTGCCTTGATCAGCTGGGTCGCTGTTTTCGGGGACTTTTCCCACAGATTTTCCATAATGCGCCACTCACTGCTAGAAAGGCCGATTGTTCTGTCTTCCATGATTTTCTCTCCCTATATGCATACATCTTTCGCAGTGTCTTTTCATCCGCAATTTCTTCTATACGCTTCCCTCTACCTCTATGTTTCCCAAGGACACATGCCGTACAGTCATCACACGATTCGCAGCGTTTCTCTATAGAGGTAATGACATCTGTGAAAAAAGAACATGCTGCGCCATATCGTACCGGACAATTCCAATATGTTTTGGAATTCTCTGCAAAAGGTTGACTAATGTAACCCTAATTGTACTGTATCATAGTGGGTTACATTAGTCAACCTTTTTATTGCGGCAGAGCAGCAAGATTCTGTCTATTCTGCTCATATACCATTATTTTTTCCCATGTCAAGTAGCTCCAGTAAGATGATCACCTCCCCAGGCTTTTCCTGGCAAGTTTCGCAAAGTTTCTCCTGATATCCATGGCATATGCCTCAAGCAAGGGTTCCACTTCTTCTGCTTTGCAACGATATGCCGCTATCGCTACATAGAGTTCCAGGTATGATGAGAGAAACAGCGGTTTATCCTCCAAACTATGTGCAAAATATTTTCCTCCAATATACTCTCTCTCCAATAATTTCATAAGAGGAAGTCCGGCTTCTGGTCTTGGATTTTCTACAAAAACATGAGCAAGATTGTAGATTCTCTCAAAAAACGGTATACAGATCATATCTCTTCTCGCTCCATAATACGGATATCTGCTCACATGGGGCGGGCCTCCGGTACTGCTTTCACCAATGATCTCACACAATAATCCGATCATTTCCGGATCACTTATTCTGCCAGCAAGCTCAATCAGCTGGTTCATCTCCCAATAATCATTCAAATTACCACTGATTCCATGTCGCACCGAATCGTAATGCGGATCTATATCACTGTTAAGATCTCTTCTTTCATGTTCTTTCAGCCACTCCATCCGTTCCAGCAAAACCGTCTTTCCTTCCCCATCGTGAAACCAAGCCAGTGCCTTCGCCAGAAGCAGCTTCTTCTTCCGGTCGTTGCATTGCCGATATCTCTCCCTTAACAAGGGCAGTACCTCCCGTCTATCTTGCAAAAGAACATCCCGAAGACGAAATGCGTCCTGATCTGTCAGTTTTTCAACGGCTCTCTCTGTATTCGGGATACTGGGCTGAAGAAAATCCTTCGGAAGCAGATTTTTGTGAGTAAGCTGCTTTCGAATCTCTTCATAATCTGGTCTGTCCCCAGGATGCTCTACCATAACCTTGCCGATTATGCCCAACGCATATCCTGCATTCTGTATATCTGCACTCATTCTTACAAGAGAAAGGGTATCTCTATCCACCGAAATGGCCCTACCGCCGACAAGCATACCGTTTATCCCCTTAGGCAGGAAGCATCCCATGGGAATGGCAATCTTGTATGTTTTCTCCACAGCGCAAAATCCCATTCTGGCAATATCCGCCGATATTCTTCCATGGTTGTCAAGTGTGCTCACCGCGACTGTCACCGGCTCTCTAATTTCCCTATTTGCAATCGCTGTCCCCAAAGTCAGATAGTCCTCGCCCAGAATTCTTCTTCCTTCCCTGAAAGATACAGGATTCGAACTATAATACGGACTGTTCTCTGTTTGCGCACCGATAGAGGCTCTCAACAGATCCGCATAATCAGAGGCATCTACCGTGTCATAATCTCCCACATATTTGCGTTGATGAAAATCTTCCGGTTCTACTTCTTCCACACCCCATTGACTGTATGTTTGGCAGAAACCATCCACAGGATCGCCAACTTCATAGTCTGCGCCTGCTAAAACCGCCACATCCCCGTTTCCTGTAGTGTCAATGACCACATCTGCACAAATCCGCAACGTCCCATACTCATTAACAGCGATCACCCCTTTCATCTTCTTCCCTTCCATCACCACATCGCATACTGTACTTCCCATCAGCAGTTTTCTTTGCTTCTCCACAACCTGACAGTGATGCAGCAGCGCAAGATTCAAATAGCCGCATTTTTTCTCAGATTGCTTGGGTGTATGTAAAATTTCTCTGTGAAACCGGAGCAATTCTTCTTCCAGTTCTTCTGTATATCCCCCTATTCTCCCACAGTAATAATTGATCACATGCCCGGCTGTTCTGGCTCCCCCTAAAACATACTGCATCTCAATACCGATACTCTCCTGATCACCCAGTCCCTGCAGGGTGCTTACCCCTGCTGTTCCAAGACCAGCTACCACAACCGGAACATGAATTTCAGGCATTTTTTCCCAATTCAGCTTCACTGGCCAGAGCATAGTTTTCCAGACACAGTACGGTTCTTTCTCCATCCTCCAATTTTCGTCTGTCAGTGCCTCTCTTTTCCCATTTCTGTAAAGATAGGTCTCTCTTTCCGCACGAGTTGGCGCTGTGCTGTCTTCACTGATCTGTTCTATCGTTTTTTGAAGTTCCGCCTGCATCCGCAGCAGATCCAGCGCATGGAAAAGAAACCGAAGCGGACTCGGATTTTCGAAACAACCCTTTATTTGGCAGTCCTTCTTTCCTACCGTCTCGTCCGTCCACACAGCCGTTTCACTGGACATATTGAGCAGGTTGATTGTTTGTTCTTTAAAATGATCTCTCAACATGCCAAGGATCTGTGATGCTCTGTACCTCACAATATTTTCCAACCTGCTTCTTTCAAAGCCGTCCGCCACATTTTTTTCTTCCAAAGACATTTCAAAATGTACCAGCCGTGTTTCCTTTTTTCTTCTCGACCGGTGAAAATATACAGTTGCTTCCCATTCCCCATTCTTTTGCAGCTGCAAGGTCTCTTCTGCCGTCTGCAGTCCTTCCAATTCCATGACCCACGCCGCCTTTGTCTTTCCTCCGCACGAATCCTTCCCTTCACACACCCTTCTCACTACCCCGTTTCCGCTGCAATCAAGGATCAGGTGGGTCGGAAGATACCAGGTTCCATAAGAATTTGCCAATACGATTCCTTCCAATCTTCTGTTTTGGTCACATATGATCCCTCCCAAGTGAGAAAACAGGAAACACGGAATCTTCGCCGCCATAATCTGCTTCATTAAGCCGGCTTTCGTTTCCCCCTGGAAAAAGCATACCTCTTTCCCGCATACTGTCCCATTTAAATGCAGTACTCCATTCTTCTGGTAGCTCTCCCATCCTTTCTCTTCCATAAACATCTGGTATCTGCCATTCATTTCATATCCCAAAAAGCTCCTGCTTTCTACCAGAATCGGTGAAAACCCTGCCCTTGCTGCGAGCAAAGCTGCTGTACACCCCGCGATTCCTCCGCCCAGGATTACAATTCTCCTTCCCATCTTTTCCACTGCCGTCTCCCTTCTGATCCTTTGTCCTCAGTTATTCCGAAATCTAATCATGGCATGGAAACCTCTCCCGAAATTTCCATGCCACAATCAGATAAGTTCCTGTGTGATGCCGTTACGAAACCCCCAAAGCCATGCTATCCTTTAATCTAAAAATCCATACTTTGCAAGCTGCTTTCGTGCACTTTCCATATAGTCGGAGAATTGGAACATACTTTCAAGTTCCTCCAAAAAAGTGTCATATTCTCCAATCTCTCTCTGCCCGTATATGAATTTCGTCATTTCTTCTGAGATATATTTGTTGAAATCCTCTGTATAAAATCCTTCCGGTGCACTTACCGCACTGTTATACACTTCGTATCTCGGATAACTATTCGCATAAGGCAGCAATTCTTCCCATTCAGGGAACTTCGCTTTTAAGTAAGCATCATTATCGCGCCCCTCCAACTGATATGCCCACACAAATACCGTCTCAGCAGCCATTCTGTCTGTTGGGACCACCTGCCCCTCTTCTATGTTATAGTGGTCTCCTTCCACCCCGTAACATACAAGCCGCTGGCCTTCCTCTGACGCAAGATAATTCAATAATTTGATAACCTTATCCAGCTTCGCGCTATCCTGCTCCACCTGTTTGCTGATCACATATCTCGCCTGCGTATCTGACCGATCCAGCAGACCACAATATTGCCCGTCAGGTCCTTCCAATGCGCCAGTCAGTTCCCATCTCGCGTTTGGATTGACCGCATGCACTTTATCCTGATAACTCTGTCTCATCAGTCCTGCAAAGGAAGCGTTCGTCATGCCAAACAGTCCCTGGATCGCCTTATCATCTGCAACCTCGCTGGTATTTGCCACCATATCAGGGTCTACCACACCCGCATCCACAAATGCTTTACACATTTCCAGTCCTTCCTGCATGTGAGGACTCATAAGAGAGGAGGTCACTTCCCCGTCTTTGATCAAAATATCATTACTGACGGAGCCGCCATAAACATTTAAAATGGTATTGAACACTTTCAATCCGGGACCGGAAAGTCCGTATGTGTCATTCTTTCCATTACCATCCGGATCTTTAAATGTAAACTTCTTACACAGATCCAATAGCTCTTCTGGGGTGGTAGGCTCTGTCCCACCTACAGCTTCCATCCAGTCAGCCCGTATCATATTGGCAGTCCACACGGTTTCTTCCTTTTTGACCGGAATCAGATAAGCTTGTCCTCCATACAGATCCGCATTCTGTACTCCTCCGGTAAACTCCATGACTGCCCCCAGCTGGTCAAGATAAGGATCCAGACACATGATCACGCCATCATCCGCATATTTATACATGGTATCTTTGTTGATTACCTTTGTATTCGTTGCATCCGTTTTGGCCGGAACAGCGAAGACATCCGGCGCATCGCCTCCTGTGATCCTCACGTTTAATGCTGTTGCGTAATCACTGCCGGAACCCAGAATAGAAAAGGTAACATCTGCGTCCACCGCCTCAGAAAGAGCTTTGTTAATAAAATTTTCTCCCTCTGGCGGCAATTCGACAGAATCGCCACTGACAATTTCAATGGAAACCCTTTCGCTTTTCTCCGACTTCTGGATTTCTTCCACCTGCCCCGACTCAGCGCCATTGTTCGGCGCTTGCGATGCGTTTTCTTTTCCCGCACTCTGACATCCCGTAATCCCGGCTGCCAAAACAGCCGCTGCTGTTAACAGTGACAAGACTCTCTTGTTTCTCATAACCTTCTCTCCTTCTCATTTTATATTTTCATTTTTTGCTTCCTCTATCCTTTGACGGCGCCCAATACCATTCCTTTGGTAAAATGTTTCTGTAAAAAGGGATAGATCACGACCACCGGAATGCTGCTCACGATAACCGCCGCCATCTGCAGCGTACTGGTCGGCATCATTTGTTCGATATTCTGCATGGACGAGCTCGCCATTAACAGTCTTCTCAACACGATTTGTAAAGGCTGCATTTTGTCGTCTGTGATATACATGAGTGCTGCAAAGTAAGTGTTCCAATACGTTACCAGATAGAAAAGGCCTACCGTCAGCATGACCGGTCTGGATAACGGCAGAATTATTTTATGCAGCACCTGAAATTCACTGGCGCCATCTATTCTGGCCGCCTCCGATAATTCTATGGGAAGGCTCTCGAAAAAAGCTTTCATGACAAGCATGTTATAGGTGCTCACGGCCGAGGGAATGATCATGGCCCAATAAGTGCCATTCATGCCCAACGCTTTCACCACCAGGTAGGTGGGAATCATCCCTCCTGAGAACAGCATTGTAAACACAAAGAAAGGGATCAAAACGCTTCTTCCAGGTAAATCAGCTCTGGACAGCGGATATGCAATCAGGGAAGTCAGCACAACTGATAACATTGTTCCAATGACCGAAATTCCTGTTGTTACAAGCAATGCTCTCGGAATCCCGCTTTTTGTCAGAATGTTGTGATATGCTTCCAAAGTGATCTCCTTCGGAAGCAGGACGAACCCTCCGTTCTTATATACTTCCGTGATCGGGGTCAACGACACACTGCATACATACATTAGCGGAAATATGCAGAGTATTCCTACAAACAGCAGCAGTACATATACCCAAATATCAAAGTAACTGATCACAGATCTTGTCCCTCTTCTAAAATGAACTGACACCGGATTTTTTACCATATACCGTAACCTCCCCTCTTTGCAATCTTGTTGGAGAGCATCACCAGTGTAAAACCGATCGCAGACTTAAAGAGTCCTACTGCACTGGCCAGACTATAGTTCATCTTCTGAAGCCCTTCTTTAAACACCCAGGTATCCAATATTTCAGAGACACTTATCACCTGTGGAGAAGCAAGAATATAAATCTGATCGAATCCAGCATCCAGGATCGTACCCAGTTTCAGAATCAGCAGCATAACAAACACTCCTGTCAGATGCGGAAGCGTAATATGTAGAATCCTCCCAATACGGCCACATCCATCTATCTGAGCCGCCTCATACAACGCTGGATCGATGCTGCTGATCGCAGAAAGGTAGATGATCGCTCCCCACCCCATGTTCTGCCATACATCTGAGCCTACCAGTACGCCTCTGAAATACCGGGGAGAAGTCAGAAGCGGAATCGGCATGCTCCCCATCTCCTTTAACCATCTGCTGAATAATCCTGTGCTTTCCGAAAAAAAGGCGATCAGAATGCCATATATAATGACCCAGGAAAGAAAATGCGGCAGATAAGACAATGTCTGTACGATCCTTCCAAACCATTTGGTCCGGCACTCATTTATCAGAATTGCCAGCATGAGCGGCGGCACCATTCCAAAAACAATCTTGTAACCGCTTATGAGCAGTGTATTGCTTATAATCTGCTTTGCATAAGGACCGTTAAAAAAATATTGAAAATGCTTTAACAGAGGCGTCGCCCATGGACTCCCCAGAATCCCCTTGTTGATACTGTAATCCTTAAAAGAAATGAGGATCCCATACATCGGCGCATATTTGAAAACGATATACCAGATTATGCCCGGAAGCAGCATAAAATATAATGCCCAGTACCGGCTTAATCTTCTTCCCTTCTTGTACAGCTTCTCCCTTTTTTTCATCTTTTCCCCCGTCCTTTTCTTGTTGAAGCAAGTATAGCACGGGAAATTTTCAGAAAATATGCATAAATCATGCGATTTTGTTCACTTTTATATCAATCTGAATATACTTTCTTATTGGAATCCCTCTGCACACAAGCAAAAAGGCCAGATACCCTGCGATATCGGCCTTTTAAAGCAACCCTCTATAAGATCCATACAATACTCCGCTATATTTCCTGGTAGGGCATTCTGATTCTTACGATCGTCCCCATTCCTATCCTGCTTATTACCTGCAGGCCATAGTTATCCCCATAATGCAGCCGGATACGTTCCTGTACATTGGCGACGCCAATGTTGGAATATCTGTCTTTTTTCCACTCTTCCTGCTTCACCATCACAATATCTTCTGCCTTTTCCTGACTCATCCCACAGCCATTATCGGCAACCAGAAGAACCAGCTGCCTTCCATGCCGATAGATCCGAATCTTTATTCTTCCATCTCCATCCATAACCGTAGGAAGTCCATGAAGGATTGCATTTTCCACCAGTGGCTGTAATATCAATTTCAGAACTTTACAATTCCTTATATTTTTCTTTCTCTGGATATCTACCTCAAAAGTGTCCCCATATCTCACTTTTTGTATGGAAATATATCTTTCAAGGCTGTTGATCTCCTGATCAAGAGACACGATAGGATCGCTGCTGTCGAAACTGTAAGACAACAGGCCCGCTAACGCTTTCATCGCCCCTTCTGCATCCTCCAGTCTTTTCTGACGTAACAGACTGGCAATGCAATATAATGTATTGCGCAGAAAATGTGGTCCAATCTGACTCTGATGCATTCTAAACTCATAGACAGATTTCTTTCTCTCCACTTCTGTAATATCTGCTACAAGCTTCTGTATCCGCAGCACCAGACGATTATAACATTCTGTCAGTCTCCCTACTTCATCCACTCTTTTGTTGTCGATGGTCTTCAAAGTGTCCAGATCTTTTGCATTTTCCATTGTGAAAGCCAACTGTCTCAACGGCTTCGTAAAGAAAAACACCACAATAAAGACTGCGATACAGATCATGCTCATACCAAATATAAAAGAGATCCCAAAACTGATCCACAATTCAGCCACTCCCTGATTCATAACTTCATCGTTTACTACTGCAGTTATATACCATCCAATAATATTCCGGTTGCTCTGCATAAAGTGTCTGTCCGCAATCCCGTCAAAAGTAAAAAACGTATGCTTCCCATTTTCTGTCTCCAATAATTCATCAAAGTTCCTGCTGATCTCAACCGGGTATTTTCCATGCACCGTCATGACCAGAGAGCCAACCGATTCGTCAAACACAATCACTTCCTTCTCCTTTGTCGTAATGATAAAGGACTGTCCGCTATTGCGAAGGAATTGTGACAGGCTGCGGTAAAGCACTCTCAAATTTACTTCCGCCGCAATGGTATTTCCCGTCCGGCCGTCCATATAGGCGACACACATGGCGTTCCCCGCCTGCATCTTACTGTAATACGGCTGGGACCAGATCATCTCGTTTGGATGTGTCGCCGCAAATTCCATCTGTCTTTGCACATTTTCATTTCCCAGAATCTCATAAAACAACTGGTTCCCACATAGAAGCTCTCCGTCTTCCTGTATCGCATATACATGCTGTACGCCGGTTCTTCCACTAGAAATCTCGTCCAGTAATCTGTCGGTATTACTTCCGTGATCGAATAAGTCTTCCCGCATCACGCTTGTCCGCAGCAGCTCCTGCATAGAGGAAACATAGTAATCAATAAAAACATTGGCCTGGTCCAGACTGGCACTCACCTTTAAACTAGTATTGGTTCTGTTCTCTTCCATCTGCAGTCTAAAGGTGTACAGCTGCACCAAAAACAGAATGATGGATGCAATCAAAAACATAGTGAGAAACTGCCGTACAGAAAATCCCACCCTGCTTAACCTGTATTTAATAGGATTCCATCTGTCATTCATCCTTCTGTCCCTTTCTACCCTGCTTCGGTGTGTAACCGGCAATCTTTTTAAACAGTGTACTGAAATATCTGTAATTCGGAATGCCCACCATCTCCGCTATTTCATAAACTTTAAACCGGCCCTGCCTTAACAGCTCCTGCGCCTGTTCTATTCTGATCTGGATCAGATAATCGCTGAATGTTTTTCCGGTTTCCTCCCGGAATACTCTGCTGAAATATTGTGCACTTAATCCTACCCGTTCCGACACGTCCTTCAAAACCAGCCTTTCCGGGTACTCTCTTCGTATAATGGAAATCGCCTGTGCAATCTCTTCTCTATATTTTGCTTCATACATACAAACCTGGCAAAGGCAATCCGCCAGCTCCTCTACGTCCATTGCCTCGTTCACTTCTTCATACAGATACGTATTGCCTTCCTTATTGTTTCTGCGCAAATACCCTTCCATCCAGTTGATGCCGTATCTTTTCAGCTCTGTTGTATCTATATGTCTCCGCGCCGTATATTCCACAAATAAGGCCTTGAACCGTTTATTTTCATAACCAAGCAGTGCAAAAATATGCTCCAGTTCTTTGTTGGTCTCCTCATCTGCCGCTGCTGTATGAAACAAACGATCCCCTTCAAAAATCTGTTTGTGCGACGCATAAAAATAATTATCGAACCAGACTGGGATTTCCCGCAGACATGATACAAACCGTTTGATCGTGTGAACTCCCTCATAATGCACAACAAACGGCCTTCGAATCTCCAAAAGCGGCATCACCAGTTCCATGATCTCATCAGATAATGCCAGAAATTTTCCACGGCTAGATGTCCAGCTTTCTCCCTTCATCCTGACCACATAAATGCCTGTGCGCAGCATACACCAATTTGCAATTCTATCATGTCCATCCAAATATCCGGTGATCTCTTGACTAATAGCGGCCTGGTATTCTTCCGGCACAAAAGTCACTAAAAAACAACACCCTTCTCCTCCGCAGGGTAAAAGGTTTAACTGCTGCAGGTTTTTCTCCGCCTCTTGCATGTCGGTGCTTTCCAAATCATCCGCATCCAAAAGTTTTACCAGGCATTTTACAATACTTCGACGCTGCCTTGCATAGACGGACCTTTGTAAAACCCCATTTTCTTCTAACTTACGGCGTGCTCTTTGAATCACTTCTGACACGGTTGCTTCACTCATTTCAAACTTTACGATATAATCCAAAACATGCAGCCGCAAAGCAGTCTTGACGTAATCAAAATTTTCGTGCCCTGTTAAAATGATCATCTGGATATTGGGATATAGCTTATGAAGCGCCGCTGTAAATTCAAGCCCTCCCATGACCGGCATCTCGATATCGCTTATAATAATATCCGGATGTAGTTCAGCGCATAGCTGTAATGCCTCTTTTCCATTCTTAGCCTCTCCTACCAGTACACAATCTACCCGTTCCCATGGAAAGGCCGCCAGTTCCTGCCGGACCGGCATTTCATCATCAACCACAAGTATTTTCAGTTTTTCCTCTTCCATACCCTGTTCTTTCCTTCTTTTACCTGCCCTTGCTCCTGTCCATCAAACGGCATCTACACCTCTCTACAGATATTTCTTCAGATTGTCCAACACCACCTGATACCCGTTGGCATACATATGAATTCCTTCCACCGTAAACTCTTTCTTCAATCTGCCGTTTTCATCCGTCAATCCCTCATTGGCATCGATGAAACGACAGCCCTTCTCAACCGCCAGTTTCTCCACGGCCGCATTGGCAATCGCAATATTCCTGTTCGTTCTTGTAAAGAAAGCAGCCCTAGCCCACTCTTTGTCACAAACTTTATCCACTTCATTGACCGGATAGTAAGCCATCATATTGATCTCTGCCTGCGGCAGTCCTTCCCTTATTCTGGAAAGTATCTCCTCATATCTTTCAAGCAATGCCTCCAGCCGGTATTCTGCACTTCCGATATCATTAGTCCCAATATTGATAAAGATCCTGGAGGGTTCTGTCCCAAATACCATTTCCTCCATATGCTGCAGCATATCCGCCGTTGTAAATCCGCCAATACCCCGATTGTAGATAACCTGGCTCATGCCATTTGACAATAACAGCTCATTGACCGGAAACTGTTCCATCAGTGACGAGCCCGTAAAAAGAATCTCCCCTTTTTTCGCATACCAGTTCAAAATCCGGTATCTTTCCAATTTGTCCTCTTGTTCCCGCCTCATTTGTTCCTGTAAAACATCCATGATACTATCCGTCCTTTCTTTTGACCTACTCCCCATGCCTATCGTAAACCTGTGAAGGCAATGCCCTTCCCTGGCATTTTCCAGTGCAGGGCTTAGTACCCTTTAGCGAAACAGACTCTGTCATGCGCTTAAGAGTGCTTCTTACACTACTCACTATAATATAGGCATTCTCTATAAAAGTACAGAGACGACCGCAATCCAAAGCCTTCGTCAAAACCATCCATCGTTATAAATTGACTTTTGACCGTAATCGTTTATAATAAAAGTATGGTAATTGACACGGAAAACAAGCCAAAACAGGAACGATAAGAATGAATAATTTATTTTCAGAAGACCAGATCTCCATGATCTTCCAAAATATTCCAAAATATATGTATATTAAGATTTCTCTTATCAATAAATTGAAATCTGGTGAATTAGTGGAAGGAGATAAACTCTCCACTGAGAAGGAGCTTTGTGATAACTACGGATGTAGTCGCCTTACTGTCCGTAAGGCTTTAGATGAATTGATGCAGGAGGGGTATATCTACAAGATCCAGGGACGTGGTACCTATGTCAAGAACCGCATCCCGCAGAAGCAGAATCTACAGGGTATCTCAAGCTGTTCTCTTCTGATCCAATCCCAGAATATGACGCCCTCTAAGACGATTCTGCGTAAGGAGATTGTCCCTGCCTCTTCCTTTATTGCTGAGAAATTTGGTGTGCCTGAGAACTCGCCCATATTGGAATATGAGCGTGTCTATTATGCAGACGGAACCCCTGTGATCTACAGCAAGAGCTATTTCAACGCCTCTCTGCTCCCAGATATTGAGCAGTATGATCTGCAGGATACTTCCATTATTTCCTTAATTAAGGAAAAATATAACTTTGAGATCGTCTGTCTAAATCGTGAATTACGTGCAGTTATATCCGATGAACATTCTTCGAAACTGCTAAACCTTCCTGAGAAATTTCCCCTCCTGCAGGTAATCGACCTGAAAGGCGGAAAATTCCAGGACCAGGAACTTCCAATCGAATATTATACTTTTCTGTACGTTACAGAAAGAATCCGTTACTCACCTGAACTTTGATCCATGACAGGCCAAACTGCACAGGCTGCTTTCCTGATCAAAATAAATTTCCAAAAGCAGGCTGCTGCAAAATGATAGATTCACACAAAACAGGGCGTTTCCATATTAAATCAATACCCTGCTTTGTGAATCAAAAATTTTGCAGCAGCCTGCTTTTCTATTATTTCTCTACCTGGCCTATCTCCTGTTATTCAAGTCTCTCTATACCCTTTACCATATTCTGGTCATGCATACCCGGCAGCCTGTATAATCTCTTCCGCCCTCACTGCATCAATCGGTTCCGACATTTTTCCATCTGTCCGCAGACAGGTACCTATAATCAGTCCATCCGCCACTTCAAGCTGTTCCCTGATATTCTCTTTGTTGACACCGCTTCCTACGACTACTGGTATTTTCACTTTATTTTTAACGCATTCCAAGTCTTCCATCGAGGTTTCCAGTCCGCTCCCCGCGCCTGTAACAATCACAGCATCCGCACCCTGGCGCTGCGCCCATTCTGCGGACACACCGATCTTTACCTCAGGATTAAGCATATAGTAATGCTTCACCTGGATATCTGCCAGAATATTGATCCGCTGCGCTCCTATTGTCCTGCGGTAATCGATCGCTTTGGCGCTGCATGGAAAGATAATGCCGTTATAATTCATCACTGTATCTACAAAGACCGGAAGACGTACAAAGCTCCCTCCTCCTACCAGAGCGATCGAAAGCGCCTCTTCGTAATTGAGGCTGCCGCAGCAAAGCCCGATCGGCAGACTAACTGCACTGCGGACTGCATACATGACCATACTCAATCCCGCAATCTGTATCTTTCTCATTTGTACATCGCAGCAAAGATCTTCGTTCTCGATGATCAGCGCATCGAAACCTGCTGTCTCCAGCGCTTTTGCATCACTGACAGCTCTTTCGGCAACCTGCTGTATATCTGTATCAGCATTATAGGTTCCCGGAAGCGGCAGACAATGTACCATTCCGATCAGAAATTTCTCGCCGCTTTTCATTTTTTTTACAATATCCATTCTTATACCCACGCCTTTCTCTTAGCCTGCAAGTTTGTATCCGCAGCGCACAAGCTGCGTTTTATGTATGCTGCTGTTTTACTTTCCAGCCTAGCAGCTTTGAAGATATCGCTTTATCATCTGCTCCCATGTTGGGAGATTCGTAATGCTTCCTTCCTTTTCGATCACAAACGAGGCTACACTGCTTCCATACCCCGCGCAAGATCTTAGATTCATCCCGCTTTTGTAACCATACATAAATCCACTTACATATCCATCACCGGCTCCAATCGTTTCTATCCCCTGTGTAGAGGGAGGCACAGCATCCGCCACTGTCTCAAAAATCGTTCCATCTTTCTGCCTGGAATAAATCCTGCTGCCGTGGCTTCCTAATGTTTCAACATAGTGTTTCAACTTTCTACCCTCAAAAATCTCGTCCATTTTCTTTACACAAAACACTTCCCTGATATATGCAGTCTCGTCTTCATTTGCAAAAACAATCTCTGCCTCCTCCACGATTTCCTTTAGAAGGTCATCAGGAAGCGCCACCGGATCACGCCGCATGGAGAAGCATAAAGGAACCTTATGCCGCTTGACTGCCTCCAAAGCCGGTCTCATATTCATCGCCATAGATACCGTCAGGATCACCATATCGCTTTTGGCAAAAAACGAATCCTCCATTTTCTGCGGAGTAAAGTAATCGCTGTCCGGCATTCTTCTGGCATACTCCGTAATCAGTGTCATATGATTCCTGTTCCCATCCTGTATCATAAGAGTTGTTCCCGCTGAGCCTGCCGGCGGATCCATAATACCTTCCGCCGGCCAGTTCTGCATCCTGGCAAACTGGTGGAGAAATTCTTCCTGCCTGCCGTCCACATAAGTCAATACTGGATAAACCTTCATTCCCAGCTTAGACAACCCGGCACAGATATTAAACCCCATGCCGCCATTCTCCCATACCTGCAGATTACCGCCCGTCACTGGCGTGGATTTACCTTGCTGCGGCATTTCATCGGTTTTGAGCACTGTCACTGTGGCGGCAGTCCCGATCACAGTGAAATCATAATGTTCCTTCATACTAATCCCCCATCCCTGCTCAATCTGCGAATTTGGGCGCTTATGCATTTCTAAAATTCTCCTCTTCCAAAGCGCTGCAATACTTCCTCCGATGTAATCGCTTTCGCAAAATATTTCGTCATTTCCTCCAGATGAAAATCATTGATCTGTGCTGTATTTGTCCCCAGCATGTCGCTGATCATATAAGTACGGAAGCGGTGACTGTAAGCATCTGTGGCAGTAGCCCTGCAGCATACATTCGTCTTCACGCCGCAAACCAGCACATTCTCTATTCCTTTCTCTCTCAGAACCTGATCCAATCCGGTTCCGAAAAATGCACTTGGCACATACTTGCGCCACAGAAGGTCCTGCTCTTCCTTATAAGGAATTCTCTCGTCCAGCTGCGCCCCTTTTGTTCCCTCCACAAGGGATGCTTTCTTCCCATCGCGGAACATCCGGGTCAACTCAGGATTAATCTCCTTTTCTTCTTTAGGATGTGCCGTATACACGATCACAACCAGCGCGCCTGCTTCCCGCATTTGGTTGATCTTATCGGGAAACGTCTTCATCATAACGCCAGTTGTCTCAGGATAATAAAATCTGCCATCTGGCTGTGTAAAATCCTTTTGCATATCAATCACAAGCACTGCTGTTTTATACATGAAATCTATTTCCTTTCCTTCTATGCTTCCTCCTACCCACCCTTTACTTTAAGCTCCTTTAAAGATCCGTAGATGGTTCTTGCGCGCATTAGGTATCTCCACGACCAGCAATGCCACAATGATTGTCACATAAGGCAGAATGCCAATCAAAGAAGAAATCGCCACGGGAACATAATTGTTCAGGATCGTCTGCAATGCTCTCGCAAAACCAAAAATCACCGCATAAATACACGCCCTGTGAGGTTCCTTGCGTCCACAGTTAATCGCGCTTAAGCAGATAAAACCACGGTTAGCTGTCATATTGATCGTATAGATGCCAAGTTCCTCTACGGAAAGGTTTAATCCTGCCAACGCACAAGTCGCTGCAGACAACAATAGACAGATCAGCTTAATCTGATTGGTCTTGACGCCCACTGATTTCGCCGCACCGACATTCTCCCCTGTAACCCTGACATAGATACCAAACTTCGTCCTGTACATTAAAATGATCAGACAAACTACGATGCCAAAGGTCAGATAAGTGATCCTGGTCTGGTTATTGAAGATACCGCTAAGCACTGGGATTGCACGCAAGATCGGAACATCCACTCTCATCTTCATGGGATCGATCAGATCTGTCGCCACCAGATTACTTCTTGTACCAAACAATGCCTGGAGAAGACAAGCCGGAATACAAGCCGCCAGCAGGTTGATCGCACATCCAATTACTGTCAGGTCTGCTTTCAGCTTAACAGTAAACAGATAAAAAAGCAGATTCAGTAAAATGGCAACCAGAAACGCCGAGACAACGCCTACCAATATGCTCTGCGAAAGAACCCCAAACAGGATTCCTGCAAAGGCGGCAAATTCCGTGCATCCTTCCAGCGAAATATTAAATACGCCTGCCCTTGCGACAAATACACCGCCAATCGTGATGAGCAGATAAGGAGTGCTTGCTTCTACCGTCATTTTTAACAGGTTAAGAATCAGATCAACATTCATAGTCCATCCTCCCCTTCCGCTGCCAATGAGGCGTCAGTCTTTCTCCTTCCCCTGACTAAGAGATCCTGGAGCGCGCCCCTGTGATTGACAAACAATTTCAATGCCATAAACAATACCAACGTACTCTTTACAATATTGATCAGATCAAGCGGTACACCCAGTCCAGTCTGTGCCGCCAACGCGCCATACCGCAGCGCACCGAACACAACCGCATACAGAAGAACACCAACTGGCTCACTGCCAGCGAGAATACAAGCAAAGAATCCATCCCAACCGATTCCCGGATTGGCGGAAAACGTATTTACAAAATTATAATTGACTCCCATAATCTCTGTTGCGCCTGCAATTCCTCCAAAAGAACCACCAATCACAAAAATCCAGATAATCTTTCTGCTCACGCGCATTCCTACGGCATCCGAAAACTCCATCTGTTTCCCAATACAGTTAATGTCATACCCGAACTTTGTTCTTTTCATGAGAAAGAACACAAATGCCCAAATTACAAGTGCGATAAAGATCGCCGTCGTACAGCGGTATTTGCTGTCCAACTTCACAAGCCTGGCCGTCTGCAGAATATTCTCTGTATGGGCATAAGCATCTCCTGTACCCAGATAGCTCTGCGTCAGAAATCCTGTCACAATCGTCGCTATGCTGTTTAACATGATCGTAGTCACAACCTCGTTGACATTCAGCTTCGCTTTCAAAATTCCTGGAATGAAAGCATAAAGTGCGCCTGCTGTTGCTGCAATGACCAGACACAAAGTTACATGCAGCAGTGTAGGAAGTCCAGTGATCATATATCCTGCAAGCGCGGCTACAAAAGCACCAACAAACACCTGTCCTTCCACTCCCATATTAAATACCTTTGCTTTCAGGGAAAGGGAAGTTGCCATACCAGTAATAATGATCGGCGTTGCATACCCAAGTGTATTCAGGAAACCGCCCATCGAAAAGAAAGCCTTCTTCACGATATAGCCATATAAAGTAAAAGGATTGCATCCACAGATCAGGGAAAAGACGGCTCCTACTCCAAACGCAAGAAGCAACGGTATTAAAATGTCACAAAACCTTATTCCGATCGCTACAGCTTTATTGCGGAAATCATTCTCTTTCATTCGCTGCCGCCTCCTTTTCTCTTGCGTATTTTTCCGGAAGCATTTCTTCCGCCGACATATGTTTGACTCCGGACATATAAAGCCCCAATTCGCTGAAATTCACTTCATCCGCCCGAAAACAACCCGTGATCTCGCCATGGTACATGACAATGATTCTGTCAGATAAACCCACCACCTCCGACAGATCTGAGGAAATAACCATAACTGCTGCACCTCTGTCACGCATTGCCAAAATCTGGTTATGGATAAATTCAATCGCCCCAATATCTACTCCTCTGGTTGGCTGACTGACTAACAGTACCCTCGGATCTCTGCAAAACTCTCTTGCTATGATAACTTTCTGCGCGTTACCCCCGGACAGACATCCAACGGTGGGATCCGCGTCTGCACTGAGCCGGACATCATACTCTTTCACCAGCTTTTTGCTGTTTTCACGGATCACCCGGTAATTCATAATTCCTTTCTTGCAGTACGGGGGTAGTTCATGATAACCAGCAATGATATTATTGGAGATCTTTTCTTCTAAGCATAGTCCCTGCTGGTACCTGTCTTCCGGAATAAAACCGATTCCTTTCTTCCGCAGTTCATCCGGCCATAATCCGCAAATCTCCTCACCTTCCATCGTTACACTGCCTTCTTTGACATCCATTAACCCGCTGAGAGCCAGCATTAATTCTGTTTGCCCGTTTCCTTCTACCCCGGCTACTCCTACTACTTCATTCTCATGAATCTCAAAAGAAATATTATTTAAGATCTTCTTATTCTCGCTGTCTACCGCTGTCAGATTTCTGACGGCAAACCGTACCTTTTCCCCAGCGCTCTTACCACTCTTATTAACCCGCAGAAGCACCTGTCTTCCCACCATCATCTCCGCCAGGCTTTCGTTGGTGGTACTGCTGTCATTGGGAACCGTCCCGATCAGCTGCCCAGCACGGATGACAGAAATATTATCCGCACACATCTTGACTTCATTGAGCTTATGCGTGATAATGATGATCGTCTTACCGCTCTTCTTTAACGCGATCAGCCGTTCGATCAGATCATCCACTTCTTGCGGGATCAGAACTGCCGTGGGTTCGTCCAGGATCAACAGATCCACATCCCGGTAAAGCATTTTCAAAATCTCTACTCTCTGCTTCGCTCCCACAGAAATATCCGCTACTTTATCTGTAATATTCAGATTAAAATCAAACCGGTCGATCAGCTCCTGAATTTCTTCCTTCTCTTTCCTGCTGTCGATTAACAGCCCAGGGATTTTCCTGCCCAACACGGCATGCGTGCGCACCGTCTCTGCACCTAGCACGATGTTCTCATAGACAGTCAAAGAGGGAGAAAGCTTAAAATGCTGATGAACCATACCAATGCCAAGCGCAATGGCATCCTTGGGAGATTTCAAAGAAACCTCCCTGCCCCGATACAGAAGCTGCCCCGACGTAGGCTGTAAAATCCCATAGAGCATATTCATAAGCGTAGACTTACCAGCTCCGTTTTCTCCTATAATCGCACGGATCTCTCCTTCTTTGATCGCAAGGCTGATACGGTCATTTGCAGTAAAATCCCCAAATTTCCTGGTCAGACTCCTTGTTTCAATTATGGTATTCCTATCGCCCACCCGCATTAACCTCCATTCATCTACTGTGCAAATATCCAAATCCAGCGCATGACTTAGTCCTTTTTAGCAAAAAGTCTACTGGCATGAGCTTTAGAAATCTTTCTCACGCTATTCTAATTCCCCAAGCGTTACAAACTTCCCGGAAGTTTCCATCCACTCATCCAGACGTTCCCCGTCGTTCTCCACGCTGGCTCTTCTGGCATCAAACACTTCGATGGTTCCATCCGCAATCCAGCCCCGGCACTTTTCGAGCAGTTCCTGCAGTTCTTTTAACTTGTCCTGATCTGTAACATACTGGCTGATCACGCTCATATCCGTAATATCCACTCCGCCGTTGGTGAGATTGAATACATCCGGCTCTTCCTGGGAAAGATTGCCTTCCACATATTTGCTGACATAAAACTCCATCAAAGTACTGTTATCACGAATCGCCGATGTGAGGATAAACCCAGGCTGTACCTCGTCCTGATCAGAATCAACGCCGATCCCAAAAGCATTCGACATCTTACAAGCCTGCAGTCCGCCGAGTCCTGCCGTTCCACAACATGTCCAGATAACGTCACACCCCATATTATTGATCATATTTTCAGCGATCGTCTGTGCATTAGCCGTATCAGAGAAGCCGACCGTATAATCTATATAAACGTTGGCATCTGGATTGTAAAACAATGCTCCCTGTCTGAATCCATCCCCATACTGATAGAAGCCTACAGACTCCGCCCCAAAAAGAATACCAATATTACATCCCTCTTTCTGGCCTACACCATCGATCAGCGTATTGCCGTCTGTTGCTGCAAAAGCTGCTGCAACCCCTGCAAGGAAAGAGTGTTCGTTCAACGTGACATAGGATTCCAATACATTATCCGGGGTCTTTTCAAATCCCTCCACCGGATTGTACTGCAGCTGGCGCCCTACTGCCACGAAATAAATCTCCGGGTAATCCTGGGAAACCGCATACATATTAGAGCTGATTCCCGCTTCCAAATTAATAATCATACCATAGCCGCCTTCACACAATTCCCGGATCAGCGTATCGCCCTGTGTCGTATCCGTACATTCTACAGCGTTAAACTCGATATTATATTTTTCCTTACAAGCTGTCAGACCTGCATGGGCTGTGTCGTTAAACCCTTGGTCGCCGAGACCGCCCTGCTGCATGATCAAGGCAATTTTAGCTGGTTCTTCTTCCGAAACAGCCTCCGGTTCGCTGCTTTCTTCCTTTACAGCAGGCTCCGCCTCGTTTCCCTTTTCATCCGCACTTATATCCGCTTTTTTCTCTTCTTGCTGATTCCCGCATGCCGCGAGAGAAAAAGTGAGGACAACAGCCATTGCGACCGCTCCCGCTTTCTTGAATAGATTGCAAATCCTGTCTTTACGCATAATCCTTTTCTCCTTTCGAATCTTTTGTGCTTTTATCCCTATCCTTATTCATACGCCAGTCTGTAAATTTCCAGAGCCGATGCTTCGTCCAGCACACAGAACGCCTTGTCAAAATAGTCTTTACCAATCACTGCAGCTTCATGTGCCATGACTGGCAGAAGGCTCTCTTCCACACCGATCTCCTTAAGTGTCAATGGCAAATCCAGTGACCTGAAGTATTCCTTTGTTTTCTCTATCGCAAGCCTGGCCGCTTCCATCTCATTCATTCCAACCGGATCAATGCCAAAGGACGACTTGAGATAACCAAGATAACGGTATGCATTCTCCTCCCGCAGCATCCATGTCAGCCAGGCGGGCATGATGATCGCAAGACCGACACCATGTGTCACATCATAGTAAGCCGACAGTTCATGTTCCAGCTTGTGCATAGACCATCCCACAGGATTACCCTTTACCGTCAGGCCATTAATGGCCCAGCAGCACGCCCACATGATATTAGATCTTGCCTCATAGTTCTCTGGCTCCTCATAGGCGATTTTTCCATAGTGGAATAAAGTATCAAAAAGCGCCTCGCCGAATTTCGTCTGCAGATATGCCTCCGGCACATTGGAAAAATAAGATTCCATCACATGGCTGATTGCATCCGCTACGCCGGCAGCAGTCTGTTTCTTCGGCATAGTATAAGTAAATTCCGGGTTTAAGAAAGAGGCCCGCGGCCGCATATCAGGGCTGGAATATCCGGCTTTCACATTAATATCCATACGGCTGATCACGGAACTGGTAGACATCTCAGATCCTGCCGCTGCCAGTGTAGGCACTGCGATCACTGGAAGTACCTTACCCACTGGTACCTTCTTACTGATAATATCCCATGGCTCTCCATCATAATTCACCGTCGAAGCAATAGATTTTGCACAGTCAATTGCGCTTGCACCGCCAATCGGCAGCAGAATGTCACACTTTTCCTTCTGACATATTTCATTCCCCTTCAAAACGGATTCGTATCTGGGATTCGGTTCCACACCTCCCAGTTCGGCAAACGCAATCCCTGCTTCTGTCAGACGATCCGCCACTGCATTGTACGCTCCATTCTTCTTGATCGATCCACCTCCGTATACCAGCAGCGGTTTCGATCCCCACTGGCGTACCGTCTCAACCAGATATTGAAAACAAGAGGGCCCAAAATTAATACGTGTTGGAACATAATACCAAAAATCTTTCATCTCACTCATCCTTTCCCTTGTCTGGTGCAGTATTTTTCTGATCACCAATCTGTTTTTGTGCAGCAAACTATTCTTGTACTGCAACACACTAGTCCTGTACTGCTTCTTTATATTCTTGTATGAGCTTTACCAGTTCCTCTGGTTTCTCATACAGCTTGATAATAGAACTTCCTACGAAGAAACCGTTGCCGCCTGCCGCTTTTACCTTCGCCGCATCTTCCGGACACTTAATTCCTGCACCACAATAGATCGGCTCTGACACTTTGCGCTTCCGTAAATACTGTATACATGTTTCAAGTTCCTCAAATCCCGGTTTTACATACTGTCCTTCGCTGGGAAAAGCTTGCATATAGGTAAACCCATCCGCCTGAATACACCGCATAATATCTGCTTCTTCCATCTTATAATTCACGGAGCGCGCCAGTTTCACCCCACATCTGTGTAATGTCTGTATCGCCTCCTCATCATGCAGATCCCCCGATATGATATTCGTGATATGATGGTCCTTGCAGAAACGTCCAAGCTTTTCAGCCCCGATCGCCATGATTACCTCATGATACAACACAAAGAAAAACGCCGTTCCCGGATGTTTATCTGTCATCCTGGCAATGCCTTCCAAATATTCTTCATAGTCAGAACAGTGATCCATCGCCTTATGAAATAACTCCTGCAGATACGCGCTGTCACGATAAGGGTTCTTCGGCGGAATACTTACCTCAATCGCATCACATCCCCCTTCAATATAATGTTCCGCCATTTCCATGCTCTCTTCAATCGTCGGGTAACCGAAAGAAAGATAGCAGATCACTTTTACACTCATTTTCTCCTCCATTCCGAAGTGCCGTATACCTTAGCACTTCCACTTCTTTGTTTTCATCCTGCCGCTCAGTCTCCTATCAGATTCCTATTTCTTACCAGAATGCTAACTGCCTGCCGCCGCCTCAAGATCAAGCAGCAAATTCTCCATTTGCGGCTCATCCTCCCATAATTTCATCAGACAGTTCCCCACAAAAGCGCCATCTGCTCCCGCCTTCTTGGCCTCGATCAGATCAGCTCCACAGGTGATTCCCGCGGTCGCATAAATCGGCGCTTGAATACCATTTTCCCGCAGAAAAGAGATCCGCTCTTTCCAGCTGCACATTCCTTCTCTTGGTTCCATCCCCTCCCGGATATTCCGCAGCATTACTCTGCGGCCCGTCTGCCTCGCAAAATCAATATCCTTCTGTTTCATGTCGTAATCAATAAACGTCAACGTATCAATTCCCGCTCTGTTGAAATCTTCCCTTGCCAGCTCAATCACACCCTCACCAGAGATACGACAGGTTTTCACCGCATTCTTCCGGCAAAAATCTATGTAAGCCGTAGTCCCGATGGTCATTACTACATCCTCATAGGAGACCATCTGCATTTCAAAATCAGGGTAACGGCTCCGAAAGGAAGTCAACGCCTCCAGAAAACAAGAATAGCTTTCATATTTTGCATACGCATATGCCATTTTCTCCTGGATCAACGGCGTTTCCCTGTAAGGATTCCGCGATGGAAGATCAAATTGCAGCGCTCGTACCCCCATGGATAAATATTTTTCTGCCTTTTCCAGAGAATATGCAATATCCGGCGCACCCATATTGATGTAATAAATCAGGTGAAACTTTCCCATATCAAATCCTCCTACATTTGTACTATATATCATATTGTCATGTTGTCAATACAACTTGTATTTTAAATTTATCACACATCAATTAGATAATCAATGGTGATTTTTAACAAAAATTGTCGATACAATTTATGCTCTTTTAAATTAAACGGCATGCAACTCATGCAACTTCATGGCTTCGGCCTTCTCTCAGAAGGCCGCTGGGTCATCCATGCTACACCGTCCATAATACCAGCCTGCAATCCCGTTGATTTTTCCGTAACAGCTGTAGGCATTACGATACACAACAGAAATCCGATCGCCAGGTTTTACTGTAAGCTGCGCATCGCTGTAATTATCTACACGCCAGATCCCATCCTCTCCTCTGTAGAGAAAATAGTCAGGCACCCACAACTTTCTTCCACTGCTTATCTGACGGCAAAGCACCATATCTTCCTGCTTCTCCATCCATTCTACTTCGCTGTCGAGATATTGGATATACAGAGAAAACGGTTTTCCGTCCTGTTGGTCTAACGCAGTCAGAACTGGAAGACCGTCTTGGAAATCCCCTCTGATCTCTTCCATAGGAACGTCTTTATCTGCAAAAACAAGCGCATTAAGCTGTCCAGCTGCCTGTAAACCGCAGCCGCCGTCCATACAGATGATCCTGCGGTCATAGTCAAAAATAGGTTTCATGTTTGATTCCTCATGACGGTACAGGCTGACAGGCCAGTGCCCTGTCACTACACATTTGGAAAAACGATATCCCTTTTCCAGAAAACAGTCATTTTTCAGCCAGTTATGCCTGTCTGTCCCCGCCAGCTTCTCCAGATCGTCAGTTGGAATTCCGCCGTGTACGAAAAGATAAGAATCCATCTCCAAAATCGTAGGCAGCTTCTGCAGAAAATGAATCTCCGGCGCATAGTACTCCCACAACCGTTTCCTGCAGGCATCCACATTGTCTACGGTTAACTGATCGGCACAAATCCCCAGTTCCGCCAACATTTCCAAAAGCAGTCCACAGCCCCACTGAGCCTGCTGCCAGTCGATAAAACCGAGGAAACGTTCTGCACTTCCCTCTGTCGTATCGCAAAGAACCTCCAGCCGGTGGCCATCCACATTTCCCTCTGAGACATACACCTGCGCCCCCAGCGACAACTGCATGATATAACGAAGCGTTCGCAGGCTGTCGGGGCCCTTATCTACCAGGTCTCCCACCAGAACAAGTATATCCTCTCCGCCATACCCCAGCCTTTCAAGCAGCCGTACCATATTGTCCAGATGACCATGTATGTCGCTCATGGCTATGATACGCTGTCCCGGTCTTGCTTCTATCTTTTGTATAATTGTCTTCATCTTTACTTCGCCGCCTCCGCATCGTCGTATCCTTTCGTCTGCCTGACAGACGTTTAGAGCCCTGTTCTCTCGCTTTCGTCTTTGCACTTCTTGTCCATATGGCCAATATGAGTTATTGTATCATATGCTTTTTATTGCACGCAACCAGCCATTGACACACGTAGTCGTCCTTATCCCCAGCGCAAAATATTCTGGTGCCATCCACATATTTCTTTGACTAAAGTTTTTGAAAACATTTCCTCCTCTTCTCCTTCTTTTATGCTATACTTACAAAAATAACTTGTTTTTCTACAGAAAGGCTGGCTTTTCCCATGAACAATTTGTTTGTCCGTATCAAAGAAAATGTTTCCAAAGTGATCATTGGCAAAGAACACATAACCGAACTGCTTCTTACTGCGCTGGCTGCAGGCGGACATGTTCTTCTGGAGGATCTGCCCGGAACCGGGAAGACTGTACTGGCGAAATCGCTGGCCCGCTCCATGGACTTTTCTTTCACCAGAATCCAGTTTACGCCAGACTTGCTGCCTAGCGACGTGACAGGTCTTTCCTATTACAATCAGGAAAAAGGAACATTTGTCTTCAAGGAAGGTCCTGTATTCACAAATATTCTACTGGCCGACGAGATTAACCGGGCCACCCCCAGAACCCAATCCAGCCTTCTGGAATGTATGGGAGAAGGCCAGGTGACTGTAGACGGCACAACCCGTTCTCTTGGCGTTCCTTTCTTCGTGATTGCTACACAGAATCCAGTGGAAACTTTGGGCTGTTATCCCCTTCCGGAAGCACAGATGGACCGTTTTCTGATGCAGATCAGCATGGGCAGTCTAAGCGAAGAAGAAGAGCGGCAGATGATAGACCGTTATATCAACGACCAGCCTCTTAAGAACATCCAGCCTGTCTGCACTATCCAGGAAGCAGCCGCCTTGCAGCAGGAATGCCGTAAGATCCATGTGCACGAGGATTTAAGAAAGTATATTGTAAGTCTTGTACAGGGAACAAGAAAGTATGGCTCTTCTTCGGGAGAATCGAGGATGCGTAGTATCACAGAGGGCGTTAGCCCACGCGGCACGCTCGCGCTGCTCCGTGCCTCCCAGGGATATGCCATGGTACAAGGCCGCAATTTTGTTGTGCCGGAAGATATCAAGACACTTGCCGTTCCAGTCCTGGCGCACAGAATGATCTCTGAGACCGCTTACGCACAGCAGAAGGAAGCAATTATCCACAGACTATTGAACAGCGTTCCGCTGCCTACGGAAGATTGGACACGGCCATGATCAGTTTATTTTTCTTGAGTTTCCTACTGCTAACGTTTCTCTGGAATCTGTATTATGCAGCACACTGGAATAAACGTCTGGACGTCACCTTGGACTTTCTGCAGGATTTCGTCTATGCGGGCGAGCAGGCAGAAATGACGGAGCAGATCGAAAACCGTAAGAAGTTGGTTCTTCCTATTCTGGAGGTCGCCTTTCATGTGGACAAAAGACTCTCTTTCCATGACTGCGAGAATACCAGCGTCAGCGATTTCACTTACAAAAGAGATATTTTCGCCCTTCTAGGTTATCAGCGCATTACCCGGAAATTAACGCTTAACTGCCCCCGCAGGGGATGCTACCGGATTGGTCAATCCTACCTGACCGCTTTTTCCCTGCTCTACCACCGGCGTTTCTCTATAGAGATTCCAGCAGACACGCAGTTGTATGTCTATGCCGCACGGACAAATGTCACAGATATCCTAATGACCTGCCAGCGCCTTACGGGCAGTATACAGTGCGCAAAACGTCTCTATGAAGATCCTTTTGCCTACTCCTCGATCCGTGAATATACTGTCACCGATCCTATGAAGACAATCAACTGGAAAGCCAGCGCCCGGACAGGGGAATTGATGGTCAATACTTTCGAATCCACTCATATGGAAAAGGTGCTGCTCTTCTTAGATGTGGAAGACAACGGCATCCTAAAATACGAATACCTGACAGAAGACGCCATCTCCGTTGCCGCCTCGCTGGCCCAGAAAATGATCACACAGGGAATGGAGGTTGGATTGTGTACAAATATCACGAGGACGCGCGATGCAGATCAAATCATGCATACTTATCTGTCTCCGGCAAGCGGCCAAAAACAGCTTGCCGCTATAGAACGTCTGCTGGCAGAGCACAGATCCGATGCCAAAGTGCTTCCTCTTCCGGCATTACTGCACAGCCTGGACCAGCAGGCGGATCTACCCCAGGACATGATCAAGATCTTCATTTCCAAAAATGCCATACAGAATCATTCCGCGATTGAGGCATTTACCGGCCGGGAACAGCAGGCAGTCTGGGTAGTTCCGTGCCCGCGCAAGGAACCCTGTCCAGTCCAGACCTCAGGCAATATCCGTCTGATATTAAGAGAAGTAACTGATATATAAATGGAGGTTCCCTTGAGAAAACTGATCAAAACATCTGCCGGATGGATCCATACGACTCTTATTCTATCCATCCTCATACCGTTGCTCTACGCTCTCTGCATTCAGGATCAGACCACTGCAGGTCCTTACCTGTACCTGAAATGTCTTGTCATCCTGTTCCCAGTCGTGGCCACTGATCTTGCCGCGGACAGGTGCAGAAATCTTTTTACTTACCTGCTGCTTTGTGCACTGATCTTAACCACCACTGGCCTATTGGCCTGGATGCTGGCCGGTTCCCTGCGCGGCAGCCTGTTGTTTTTGGGATATCTTTTGCTGCTTCTTTGCGAGTCATTATTTGTAATTACGGCCCGGCTCACTGCGCGGCTGCAAAAGAAAAAGGACCGGGAAGCAGCATTCGAAGCCGATCCTTCCTTCCAGCCCTTTTCTGATATTCTTAAGGAACCTGCTTTTCCGGTTTTGTTCTATTTCGCCGGAGTCTATGCCATCGCGATCAATGTCAATAATCCACCTGTATGCAATGTGGCGCTGTTCAGCGCCGTCCTGTATACAGTAGTCACTTTTTTGTATCAATATGTTACAGAGAGCGAACGCTATCTATCCCTCAACAAAAGAACCTGCAATCTACCCTCGAAAAGAATTTACGGCATCGGAAGCGGCATGCTGGCCATTTATCTGCTCCTGCTTATGATCCTGGCGCTGCCCTCTCTGTTTACGATTCCCCATCGGCAATATCGTGACCTTCGGGAACTGACTTCCGATCTTGAAATTCCATATACCGAGTTCATGCCGGAGAACAACACAGAGGACCGCGGCGAAGATTTCATAGCTGCCTTGATCGCAGAATACGGTGATGCGGCGCCAGCGCCATGGTGGCTGGATTACATCTTCTACATTACTTCAGCCATTATGTTGATGTTTCTCTCACTGGTCCTCTTGAAGAAAATTTATATTGTTTTTCAGGACTTCCGGACAGCCAAAGATGAAAATGGAGATACTGTAGAGGAATTGCAAGATACCATAGAGAACCCCCAGAAGATTGTCAGAACCTTAAGACAACGCCCTGCATCAGAAAAAGAAAAGATCAGAAGAGAATACCGCAGAGTGATCCGGCGCCACCGCAAGGACCGGCCGGCTGTTTACGAATCGCCGGCTGAAATTGAGGCTAACGCCAAAATCCTTCCTACGAAAGAGGCTCTGGAGCTCCACAGGCAGTATGAATCGGCCCGGTATGGGCAGGATTGATCTTTCGCTGCCTGGAATTTTATTTTCTCCACCAGGCGACTGCCCGCACAAACCTTTCTGCTGTCTCATGAAAATGACCGCCTTCATTCCATTCCAGGCAGACTTCCCCCACTCTGCGCCGGCCGGATTTCTCCAGCCCACATGTGCTGCCCAACTGTCTCTCCAGGATATTCCTTGCCTTTTCCGTACATTCTGCCACCTTACCCATGCGCGGATTTCTACTTGACTTCTCCTTCTTTCCAAGGGAAAGATACAGATTTCCATCCAGACGCATCGGTTTCTCCTGTTCCATGAATTCGCAAAACCCATCATACCAGAGCGACCCCGACAAACTGCCGATCCATCCAAACTGATCCGTCAGGTAAATCGCATAGAGCGCCGTCAGGCCGCCTAGGGAATATCCGAACAACGCCGTATGTTCCGCCTCCGGTTTCGTACGGTACCTGGCGTCCATATAAGGCTTGATCTCCCTCACCAGCCGGAAAATATATGTCTGCGCCCTGCCCCGCGGCGCCTCCTCTCCTCTGCGGAAAGGGGGTGCACTCCACGGCGTGAAGTCATCATTCCAGTTCTCCGGTCTGATGGAGAGCAGAATAAAATCCGCCGGAATGCCTGCCTTATGCATTTGCGTCAGAATTTCTATAATGGGAATCTCCCCATTGACATAGAGAACAGGATAAGGTCTTGTCGTGCAACAATAGTCATTCGGAAGAAACAAACTGCAGGACAGACCCGCAATCTGCAGTTCCTGCACCAACGGTGTTTTCATTTTCTTTTCCATGTGTTCACCTGTTTACCATCTGGCATCACTGTTACTGTCAAATTTCCTGGACCGCATCTCTAAGTCCGTCACTAGGATCCCTATCTAACACGATACTTCTTCTCTATCACCGTCACGTATAGAATCATTGCAGCGACCGCCTCCGCCATACAGCCCAGAATAGAGATAATAAAATAGGGGGAATTCTGTCCACCCAGAAGAGGAAGTCCCAACAACACAAACACAACGCCAAAAGCACACCACAACTTTCCCACCGCCCGGTTGTAAGCTCTCACATTGTTGACTTTAAACATTTCCGCATTTGCCCAGAAGCTGAAAGGCACAGCTTTTTTAGACCGAAATGCACAGATTCCATAAACTACCATAATACCGCCCAAAAATACCCAAATCATAAATGCCGCCATCATCGCATATACAGCCCTCCCAGCTTCAGATCCTTATCAAAAGAAATCGTATAGACTACACTTACATTTTCATAGATCGCATCCACCTGTGTCACGATGATCAATTTCCCTTTCTGCCTCATGCCCTGTATATAGATCTTTCCAATGGAACATAGTTCACCCCAATCGTCTGCAATATTCTGCCGTGCCCGGTCAATCGTCTCCTGTGTCAATACCGGCTGCATCTTCTCCAGAGAAATATCCTGCAATGCCTCAAAATCGTTCCTGTCAAGCAAGCTAATCACATTCTCTGTGCTGGCGCTGATTTCCTCCTGTGAAGGAGAATCCCCAATGTCTGCCTGTTTGGGAATGATCCACCACGCCCCGGCCATTAAGAATATTAAGAGCAGCACCGCACTGCCTGCCATCAACCCGATTCTGCTTCTGCGATACGCTTTCCTATCTGCATCGGAAAGATTCTGGTGAAAAGCCTCCGCGATCTCCTGCGGCGAACCCATGCTTTCCATGATCTCTTCTAAGGTTTCTCCCTGCTCCTCACGGGCCGCAAGATCCGACAGTAATTGACTCCTGATCTCTTTCTTCTTTGCTCCCGTGCATTTCAGCTTGCTGACAATTTCCTTGACATATTTCTCTGTACTCATCTCTGGCTTTCCTTTCTATCATGACCGATCATCGTCATTTTGTCTTTTTTCATTATCCCATGAGCCGTTCTACGCCATCCACAATCTGTCTCCAACTTTGGCGCATTTCCTGCAATGTCTGCCTACCCTTATCCGTCATAAGATAATACTTCCGTGGAATTTGCTTATGCGCCGCCCCGGACCATCTGCTTTCCACGAGTCCTTCATCTTCCAGACGGTAAAGAATCGGATAGAGCGTCCCTTCTTTCAGACAGAAAATATCCCTGCTCTTCTCCCGCAGCTCCATAATAAGCTGATATCCATACTTCTTCTTCTCCATAAGAAGCTGCAGGACAAGCATATCCAAAACACCTTTCTTCATCTGCCGTTCGTACTTCTCCTGCATTCCTTCCCTGTCTCCTTACCCATACTATTTTGTTTTAATAATACTTTGTATTACTAGGTACACTTCTTGTCTGAGATTATACCCCGCTCCTATTCACTTGTCAACAGACAAAGCACTGAGAGCTGTCCAGCCAGAAATTCTTCTTTGCCAGACAGCTCTCTTTTATTTTCATTATATCCCTGACACGATACCTATCATCATTTTAATCCACTGCTTAAAAAGATACCAGCTGTCAGCCACATTCTCGTCAATCGCCTGCAATACATCCTGCGGGTCAAAACCACCCTGCTTACCTGTAATCTGTTGGAAAACAGCGCCCGATGCCTCGCTGAATCCCAAAGCAATATTGCCATGCGCCACATCACCCACCGCTACTTGCTGTCCGATCGCCATTGCACCGACGCTGAACTGGCCCACCGCCAGCGCGCCCATAGAGAATACCCCCACACAGATTGCTCCCATTGCTACAATGCCAAAGGCGAAATTGCCCACCGCGACACTGCCGACCGCCACCATGCCTATGGATAAGAGCAGGCCGATTCCAACCGGAGCCAGTGTAATCACGCCCAATCCTGCTAAGCCAATCGCAACGATTCCTTTCGCGGCAAGCCCTATGGCGATTACTCCCTTGGCAGATTTTCCAAATCCGATATTGACATGTATAAGTGGAAGGCCTTTCCACGTTTTCCGGCTTTTATACTCAAAGGAAAAACCTTGTCTCACTACAACACGTGGCTGTCCCTCCTCGGTCTTCTGTTCCACGCGCAAGGTTCTGTCCCACATCCCTGTTTCTTCTGTTGGCTCTTTTAACAAAGAATCCGTACTAACGCCAAATAGTTCGCTGATCATCACGATCTTATCCAACTCTGGAACAGACTGATCTGTTTCCCATTTTGAGACAGATTGCCTGGATACCCCCAACTTCTCTCCGAAACCTTCCTGGGATAGTCCGCTCTTGATTCTAAGGGTATTTATTTTTTCTCCTAGTGTCATTGCATGCTCCCTTGTGCGCATCGCTTTTCCATTTCTATGCGCAGTCTTTATCTTTTCCTGTCATTCTACATCAAATTTTCTTCCTTGATATCACTTTGCGACATCCTGAATCCGTGCACGTCTCTTCTCTTTTATACTGCAAAATATATATAAAAGCTATATATAGCACCTGGAAATTTGTCAACTGACAGTTGCTGCGCCAAAAAATACGGCTGCTTATGCATATTTTCCTGAATAAAGAGTTTTTATTCCACGCCAGCCCTTCTTAAATTAATGGCAGCCGCCGCAACGCTTGCAATCCCCGCCACACTGCAGCGACTTACCCGCCTTCTTGTCCTTAACCATACTGCGGACCGCTAACGCCACTGCCCCCGCTACGATTGCCAATACAATTACTGTTCCCATATCATCCACTCCTTACAACATTAATTCCGTAACATCCCAAGAGAGACTAATTTATATGGCCGAAATAACAGGTAAAGGAACCCTGCTGCCAGCAGGAATGCAACAGCCGTACCAAATGTAAAGCTGCCCCCTGCAGACAAGCTGCCAATCTGATAGATGCACATCGCCGCTGCATAAGCCAGCGCTGTCTGATAACCAATCGCAAACCAGAACCACCTGCGGTTATTCATCTCTCTCCTGATCGCACCCATGGCCGCAAAGCATGGTGCACACAGAAGATTAAATACCAGAAATCCAAATGCTGCGGCAGGTGTCATGACTGCCTCCAGGCTGCCCCATATTTCAACGCCATCCTCAGCCACTTTTGCAAAACCAAACAACATACCGAAAGTCGCCACCACGTTTTCCTTGGCGATCAAGCCAGTGACTGCTGCAACCGCCATCTTCCAGCCCTCCCCTGCCTGTGTCCAGCCCAGAGGTGTAAAGATCCATGTAATTATGCTGCCAATTTTCGCCAGAATACTTGCATCAAGCTGATCTGCCTCCAACATGCCAAAACTCTCTTCTGCCCATCCAAAGCTCATCAGGAACCAGAGAATCATAGTAGACAAAAGAATAACGGTCCCAGCCTTTTTGATAAAAGACCAGCCACGCTCCCACATGCTGTGCAGAACTGCGCTGACAGTGGGCATATGGTATGCAGGAAGTTCCATAACAAATGGGGCCGGATCACCTGCAAACATTCTTGTCTTCTTTAAAATAATACCGGAACAGACGATCGCTGAAATCCCAACCAGCCATGCAGCCCACGCGACAACCCCTGAGTGATCAAAGAAAGCGCCTGCAATTAACGCAATGATTGGCAGCTTTGCACCGCAAGGAATAAACGTTGTCGTCATGATCGTCATCTTCCGGTCCCTGTCATTCTCGATCGTGCGGGAAGCCATGATACCTGGAACTCCGCAGCCTGTACCGATCATGATTGGGATAAAAGATTTACCAGACAGTCCAAACTTGCGGAATATACGGTCCATGATAAAAGCAACTCTCGCCATATATCCACAGGATTCTAAGAACGCCAGCATAATAAACAACACAAACATCTGCGGTACAAAGCCGAGAACCGCACCTACACCAGCCAGAATGCCGTCTAAGACCAATCCCTGCAGCCAGTCAGTACATCCCACACTCGCAAGAAGATTCCCAACCGCAGTTGGAATGATCTCACCAAACAATATATCATTAGTCCAATCTGTCAGAAAACCTCCCACTGTCGTCACTGACAGATAATATACCATAAACATAGCCAGCGCAAAGACGGGAAGTGCAAGCCACCTGTTTGTGACGATTTTATCAATTTTGTCGGAGACCGTCAACGTGTTGTGTCTGTTCTTAACGACACATTTTTCAATGACAGAAGCGATATACTCATAACGCGCATTGGTAATAATACTCTCCGTATCATCATCAAAGGTTTCCTCCAGAAGCTTGATCTCTATATCTACGTCCGGCACTTCCCGCAGCTGCTCCACAATTTTCAGATCCTTTTCCAGTAATTTAATAGCAAAAAATCTCTTCTGTTCCTCATCCACCCCCTTCAGCAGCCTGGACACATTACGAATAGCCCCTTCTATTTTTTCGTCAAATCTATGTACTACTACCTGCGTCTTTCTATTTGCACTCCTGACCGCTCTGTCCGCCGCCTCTTGCACCCCTGTTCCTTTCAAAGCCGAAATTTCGACAACTTCACACCCAAAACTCCTGCTCAGCTTCTCTAGATAGATCTTGTCGCCATTCTTATTGACAAGATCTATCATATTAACTGCCATCACAACGGGAATCCCCAGTTCCATTAATTGTGTGGATAAATACAGGTTTCTCTCAATATTCGTGCCATCCACGATATTCAGAATGACGTCCGGTTTCTCACCGATCAAGTAGTTTCTCGCCACTACCTCTTCCAGTGTATAGGGCGACAAGGAATATATTCCTGGCAAATCCGTGACAGTCACTTCCCTGTTCCCTTTTAATCTGCCTTCTTTCTTTTCTACTGTCACGCCCGGCCAGTTTCCTACAAACTGATTCGACCCGGTCAGTGCATTAAACAGTGTTGTTTTACCGCAGTTTGGATTCCCTGCGAGCGCAATCTTAATTGACATACTTTCCATCCTCCCGACTTTGCTGCTTCTATGAACTTGGATAAAATGCTTTCCGCTTTCTCTACTCTACCTCTATCATTCCCGCATCCGCTTTCCGCAAGGATAATTCATACCCACGCACTGTAATCTCCACGGGATCCCCCAGCGGCGCAACCTTACGGACGAAAATACTAACGCCCTTCGTAATTCCCATATCCATGATCCGCCTCTTGACCGGCCCCTCCCCAGTCAGCCTCTTTACTGTCGCGGTTTCCCCGCAGGACACTTCCCTCAATGTCTTCATCTTCTTCTCCTTTTTCTTGTCTCCTGTATTTACAGTTAGTCATGACTTACTTTGGCGCCTAAAAAAAGACTATCCTGCCAATTCTCCTTAAACCATGATCCTACTCGCCATATCTTTTCCGATTGCAATCCTGGAATCCTTGATATTCACAATCAGGCTACCTCCAGCCGCAGAAACCACAGTCACGGCTGCCCCTGTCACAAATCCCAGGTTTTCCAAAAACTTCTTTGTCTCTTCCTTTCCTCCCACTTTTTTAATAGATGCAGGTTCTCCTGCCCTCATAAATGTCAACGGCACTTCATTTCTCTCCTCTCTATACTTTCTTTTATTTCATCTCACATAGTTAGTTATATCTAACTGCTCTTCAAATAATAAGTTAGCATAAACTAACTCAAATGTCAACAGCTTTTTTGAAACAAAAAAAGGGAAGGGGAACCCTTCCCTCGTTCTTGTCACGAATACTGTCAAAGTATCTCCTGTTACGGTTAACGTATCATGCACAACAGCTTTTCGCCGTATGGCATCCGATTCAAACTCCACTAGAAACAGTATATCTATGGACTCTTTCGTCTGTGATCACACCATCAAAATTCATACCATAACCAAAATCATACGTATGACCTTCTTCGTCCCGATAGCACTCCATATCAAACGCCACATCTTCCTTCTGGTTTTCTACCGTCTCCATGTTGGCCGGCATCTGTACGGGAAGCAGGCCTTCTGGCGTAAATCTTCCGGTAATGACATCCAGAACTGCCTGCGGACTGACACCATACTCTACAATAAGCGCATCTGAGCAGGGCTCCAGCTCAGTCATAACTGTCGGATTTTTCAATGCTACGATGGTGATAACAGGTTTATCACCCATCCGCTTTCTCATTTCTTCTACCAGATCCAGATCCGCCTCATTGGCAGCCCTGTTCCATTTGCCGCAGTAGGTGCGGTCCGTGAATTGTTCCAAAGGATCTCCCCCTGCAAGACTTGGCTGTCTTGATTTGACTGCCTGATAGGGCCGGTACTGCAGTGTAACCGGCACATAACCGCTTCCGCCCGCCTTTCGGTCCTCAGGGTCATAGCCTGCAGAAATAGGCGACTCTATGAAACACAGCGCTGCGTCGGCCTCCTCTGGTGTATCTACCACGGTAAAATATTCCGCCGCTGCCTGTTTTCCTGCGGGAACCACCGTCTGATCCCCTGTCGGTGTACTCATAAAACTCAGATGAGATTTGATAAATCTGTCTGGTATGTAAACTTTGATTCCTTCCTTCAAAGGAAGTACTCTGTTTTTGTTTTTCAAAAGAGTCACCGATCTTAACTGGGACTCGTATCCTTTCTTTATATATGCCGGACATCCTACTGTCTGTAAAGATTCTTCCAGATTCAGATAAGGATTTTCAAACAGTCCCGTCCGAAAGATATTCAAAAGCAGCCTGCAGGCAGACCGTTTAAACCGTGCCTCTGCCGCTTCTGCACCATATTTCTCACAGAGCATCCGGTAGGCTTCCATCACAGGCGCAGCGTCATTATTCCCGCCAAACTGATCCACACCCGCCTCCAATGCCTTACAATGCCTCTGCGCCTCTGTCAGATGCTCAACACCCCAGCATTTTCCGGCAAACGTCTCTTCGGCTTCCCCGATTTCATGCGTAATGCCCCAATCTGTACAGACCACGCCTTCATATCCTAATTCCTCCCGAAGCAGATCTTGAATCAAATATTTACTATAAGAGTTCCCTACGTTCTCACCATATTTCTGGTCTAAACCATAAGAAATCGTATAGTAAGGCATCACTGCACTGCTCTTCCCTGTTCTACCCTCAAGCGCAAACGCACCCTCCGTAAACGGCCTTATATGCTCTTTGGCTTTTCCGCCCGGATAAACCGCATACTTTCCATAAGCGTAATGCGCATCTCTTCCGCCTTCGCACGTACCTCCGCCTGGAAAATGCTTTACCATTGTATTCACACTGTCCTTACCCCATCCGGTTTTACTGTCCTCTGTCGTCTGGAAACCATCGCAGTAAGCTTTGGTCATATCGATGGTCATCTGTGTGTGTTCTCCAAAAGTATCTGCAAACCGCATCCAGCGCGGCTCCGTCGCCAGATCAATCTGTGGAGAAAGCGCGGTTGTGATTCCCAGCGCGCGATACTCTGCGGAAGCAATCTCTCCAAATTCCCTGACCAACAAGGGATCAAAGGAAGCCGACAAGCCAATGCCATTCGCCCACTTCGAGATTGCCTCTCCAGTCACTCCCATATATTCTGCTGTCGAACCCGCTCCATGCCTGGGATCCGAACTGTTATTCGCCGGAATGCCGAATCCGGAGTTTTCTGCCAATGCCTGCAGCTGATTGTTCCAGCGCACTGCTGTTTCTGTGCTCTCCAGTCCCATGATTAGGACGTGCCGTACTTTGTCCTTCACGATAAATTCCTTTTGCTGGTCTGTCAGCGCCCAAGGTTCTACCCCGCTCTCCTCGAAACTTTTTCCTCCGTATGTTCCTCCGAATACGGCGGCTGACGGCCCTTTTGCCGGAATCAGTTGATGTGCACTGTACAGCATCAGGCCGGCAATATCCTCTATCGATAGCCTCTCTGCCAAATCTCTGGCACGTTCTTCATAAGACAGGCGCCAATCCTCATAGGGCACCAGCTCGCCGGTACCCAGAAAATCTTTGAATGCATAGCCGTCCACCGTCAGGATTTTGACTTTGCTGCCCGCAGCAAGCCCCAATGCCTGGCCATCCCCATTGTTGATCAGAATATAACCATCCTGCTCTGTTTGGGTCCATTTTTGATCCATTTACTCTCACACTCCTTTGCCCTTTATTTCTAGCGTCTCTTATATTTGAGATGATCCTGTCATTGCTATTATCAATATGAGTATTCAAAATAGCAGACAACGCATATCATCAATCCGCCGTCTGCTATTTCTTCATCATATGATCTTCTTCTATAACTACAGCTTATTGCCGTAGATGCTTCCCATTTCTACAGTCTCTTCAATAATTCTTCTCTCTGTGCCTCATATCCAGGTTTGCCAAGCAGGGCAAACATATTCTTCTTATAACTCTCCACGCCTGGCTGGTTGAACGGATTCACACCCAAGAGATATCCGCTGACACCGCACGCAAACTCAAAGAAATAGAACAGTTCACCCAGATAAAACTCATTCACCTCAGGTACATTCACCATGAAATTAGGAACCTGTCCATCTGTATGTGCCAAAATCGTTCCATTCATCGCACTTTTGTTGACGAAATCCACATTTTTTCCTGCCAGGTAATTCAATCCATCCAGATCTACCGGCTCTTCACCAATGATGATCTCCTCCCTGCTTGTCTCAATATTCAGCACTGTCTCAAACATCGTTCTGGAGCCATCCTGGATAAATTGTCCCATAGAATGCAGATCTGTAGTCAAGTCAACGCTTGCCGGGAAGATACCCTTCTGATCTTTACCCTCAGACTCGCCATACAGCTGTTTCCACCACTCAGATACATAATGTGCGCTCGGCTCATAGTTAGCCAGAATCTCGATTGCTTTCCCCTTGCGCAGCAGAATATTACGAAGTGCTGCATATTTCACCGCGTCGTTTTCTTCAAAAGGAGCTTCCAACGCCATCTTTCTGCCCTCTGCAGCACCTTCCATCAGCTTATCGATATCTGCGCCCGACACCGCGATCGGTAAGAGGCCTACCGCAGTAAGCACAGAAAACCTTCCGCCCACATCATCCGGAACTACAAAGCTCTCATAGCCTTCCTCATTCGCAAGATTCTTGAGAGACCCTCTTGCCTTATCGGTCGTCGCATAGATTCTCTTGGCTGCGCCTTCTTTGCCGTACTTCTTCTCCGCCATCTCTTTGAACACGCGGAACGCAATCGCCGGCTCTGTAGTCGTACCGGATTTGGAGATCATATTGATCGAGAAATCCCTGTCCCCGATCACATCGATCAGATGCCTGATATACGTCGAGCTGATAGAATTACCTACGAAATAGATCTCCGGCGTCTTCCTGACCGATTTATCTACAACATTATAAAAACTGTGACGCAAAAACTCAATTGCCGCTCTCGCACCCAGATATGAGCCGCCAATGCCGATCACAACAAGCACTTCTGAATCACTCTGAATCTTTGCAGCCGCCTGTTTGATCCTTGCAAACTCTTCTTTGTCATAGTTGACCGGGAGATCAATCCAACCCAGGAAATCATTTCCTGCTCCTGTCTTGCTTACCAATACTTCCTTCGCATCCAAGGCTAGTTTCTTCATGGATTCCACTTCATTTTCTCCAATAAAAGAAGCTGCTTTGGAATAATCAAATGTAACTTTGCTCATTGTTTCTCTCCTTTTCTGGCAGGCACAGCCGCCTTGATTCCATAATATGATTCTTTTCGTCCATCAATATAAGTGTAGCATTGCATATATTCTTTTTCAAGAATTTTCCTTTTCGCTTACTACATCTTCGATCAGTCCAATGATCGCTCCAATCGCATCCCTCTGGCTGCTCTTGCGCATCGCGTCAACATAAGTTTTCCTGTTAAAGTATAACTCCTGCACCTTCTCAAGCAATAGTTTGTTTGTCAAGTCATCCTCATCGATCACGATGCTGAATCCCTGTGATTCGAATGATCTTGCGTTTAGAAGCTGATCTCCCCTGCTGCTTGTTGAGGGCAGCGGGATCAGAATATTTGGTTTCTTGAGAGATAACAGTTCACTGATCGCATTCGCACCCGCCCGCGAGATTACCATATCCGCCATAGCAAATAGGTCTTTCATTTCCGATTTGATATACTCAAACTGTTTATATCCTGGCGTCGTAAGCAGAAGATTATCCATCTTCTCCCTGCCGCATAGATGCACCACCTGGAAATCTTTCAGAAGCTCTGGAAGCACATCCCGGACTGCCTGATTGATCGCTGCAGAACCCTGACTGCCGCCTACTACCATAATAACCGGCTTCGAACTGTCAAAGCCGCATAGTTTATAAGCTGCCTCCTTGTTCCCCGATGCAAGCTCCTGTCTGATCGGAGAACCTGTCAATACAGCCTTATTCGGAGGAAGCTGCTGCAACGTTTCTGGAAAATTGCAGCATACTCTCTTCGCCACCGGAATACAGAGTTTATTCGCCAATCCGGGCGTCATATCTGACTCATGTATAATACATGGGATTCCTAAAGAACCTGCGGCACGTACTACAGGAACACTGACGAAACCGCCTTTGGAAAAGACCGCATCTGGCCGTATCTCCTTAAGATATCTGCGCGCCTCCCGCATTCCTTTAATGACACGGAAGGGATCTGAGAAATTCTTAGGATCAAAATATCTTCTGAATTTTCCTGTTGCAATGCCATAATAGGGAAGGTTAAAATCTTCCATTAATTTCTTCTCAATACCATCGTAAGAACCCATATAGCTAATCTCATATCCAAGCTCCCGCAGCTTCGGAATCAAAGCCATATTAGGGGTCACATGTCCGGCAGTTCCACCGCCGGTAAGTACAATCTTCTTACTCATGATGAAAGGAACCTCCTAATTATCCAAGATCTCCTGCAATGCGCATGCAAGCTGGTCAGGACAGGATGTACTCTTAAGACCGCATTTGATCCCCCGCAATTTACTGATTGCGTCCTCAATCCTCATTCCTGCTACCAGGCTTGCAATTCCCTGTAAATTGCCATTACATCCGCCCGTAAACTTCACAGACCTGATCACGTCTCCTTCTACTTCCACATCAATTGCCTTCGAACACACACCCTTGGGTTGGTACACCATTTCTGTCTTCTCCTTTTCCATTTTGATCTTTCATTTCCTAGAATTTGACTTAAAATTTTCTAACGCTATTTATCATTCTACCACATTCCGACTATGATTGCCAATATTCAGATCTTCAAACGGACCAATTGAAATATTGCTCACAATTTGTCGATGCCTTACAGCTTTCATGATCCGGTCGTCGTACTATAATAAATGTGAAAAGACACGTGGAGCGCCCGGACTTCATAGTAACTTACATCCCGCGGTCAAACTGCCGGGTTAACGGCCGCATTTGAAAGGTGTGATCCAGCATGCTTAATTTAATTTTTCTGCATAAAAACTATATCATTGCAATCTTAGTATTTCTTTTTTTAAGTATCATATGCCAAATTACCCTTGGAGTGATATACCATAAGCTGATCTGGGAAACAGAACATATGTCTTCTACAACCAACAAATCCCTGCAGCAATTAAAATTAAAATTTTCCGGCTGCCACAAAATCAACGAGAAAGTTTCCAATGTTCCCATCTTTGTGGACAAGTTTATCAGCCGGATCAAGGTCGGCTGGTTTCCGCTTTCCTTCCTGAAACATTTATCCGGCCAGTTAATGCTGCTTGCCGTATTGATCGCCGGAGTCGGAGCATGCATGGGAATTGTACACAATGAAAGTTTTATCAGCATCTCACCCTTTTATGCGATCAGCTTCCTCGGATTATACTGCTATTTCGCCATCGCCTCCTTAGTTGACATACCCGGCAAGATCAAAATCTTACATATTAATCTGGTCGATTATCTGGAAAACCACCTGGCCAGCCGCTTAGAACAGGCTGACCTGGACATGCAGTTGATCCAGCCCGAACCAAAAACAAAGAGCCGGACCAAAAGCGCAGACACAAGTATACCGGCAGATTCCAGTATGACTATGGAATCCCTGCCGCTATCCAGCGATGAGGCCGAAGAACTGGAACATCTGTTAAAAGAATTTCTCTTATGATACAGCCAAAAAGTAACCCGTGGCAACCATCAAAGTCAAGCTGTCTTGACTCCGATCCATTGCTCACGGGTATCGTTTTGTATATATTATTGCCCATAAATCGTAATCGTAGGTCCTATATAATACTCTTGTGGCTTATAGCGGAACATGTCCGCATATCCAGTTCTGTATTTCCATTCTTTCCCATAGGAAATTCCAGGATATTTCTGTTTCAACGGGTATTCTCCTATCTTCTCCCTATACGCCTCTTTCAATACAGGGTACATATCTCCGCCCTCTATGATCAGGTAATCTTTTGTCTGGCTAAAATATCCTGTGGCATATTCCACATCCACATAATATTCTTCCTTCCCTAGTATCTCTGGGAGCAGAGAGATATCTTCACCAATATCAATTACTGTATACCGCTCTGTATCGATCTTTGGAGCAAAAGAAGTGCAGTAGATCAAAGCGCCCTCAGGAATCTTCGTCTCGATATATTCTGCTGCCTCCGTATAGGTTAGACCATAACGGTAATCATCAACCATCGTTCCAATGTTAAACGCTGCCAGTAATATGATAATGACTGCCGGCAGACCCTTTTTGTAGAAACAGGTTTTCTCCATCCAGCTCTCTGCTTCCATCAATCCATACACCATAAACAGATAGCTAAACGGCAAGACCAATGACAGATTTCTTCCCAGCACGATCTGGTACTTAGACAAAAGCAGGATCACAAACAGCGGCATAACCAGAAACACAACGGCCTTGCGCCAGTCTTTTCTATGCACAAGCCTCCAAATACCCAGCACGAGCAAGATCCCTCCTGCCACTCCATAGCTGGTCAAACTGTACGCTTCCAGATATCCCACCAGCGGCAGATTATGCTCGATGCCTGGATGCCCCCATGCATAATGATTGAAATTATACATGTTATCCCCTACAAATGTCCTGAAATAAAAGAACATAGAGTAATTACAAACAAAAAATACCAGGACAATCAGAAAACAATTCAGGAAAAAAAGAAAATCATTGCGGTAGCTCTTCCAGTATTTCTTGCTGATATGCAAAGCCAGCCAAAAAAGACCGAATAGAATACCATGATATTTCGCCGCAGTCGCAAGTCCGATACAGATAGCAATCAAAGGATACCATACATACACCACCCGATCTGCCTGCGTATCTTTGTAGATCAGGCATCCCAGAAATAAGATCACATTGGCTACCGCATAGATCATGGTATCCGGGCCAGTATAATACAGATAAGAATATCCATATAACGAGAAGACCGACAGGACTAATCCTATATACGCCCATTTTCTCGACCCAGTCATCATTTTGATAACAAAATAAAGGAACAGATTCGACAAAAGCGCCGTACCGCATACAACGTAACGAATTAAAATAACCGTATCCACTCCAGAAAGGAACCGCCCCAGGATACGCACACCTAACACTGCATAATAAAATGTAAGATGTGGATACCGGAAAAAATCCAATAAATAAATATCTCCCGCATAAAGATGTTGGTTCAGCAGATCATAAATGCAGTCCAGCGATAACTGCTCATCCACATTGGGATAAAACGGCAGTTCAAACTGCCAATGCCTGTAACAGACCAAAAGACCCACAATTAACGTAGCTGTCACTGCCGCCGCCATGCCAAATCTCTTCTTGATCTCCCCAGCCGGTTTTTTCGAAAATTTCATATGCCTCTATTCCCTCATTTCCATCCAATCCTTAATATGATAATGTTTCGTACAGACTGCATCCAGCCTGAATCCCTGTTCTTCCAGATACCTCTTATACCCGCCGATCTTTTCTTCCTGCCCTTCCAGCTCCGGTGAAACAAAGCACAGCCTATATCCCAATCTTCTCAGCTCCCGGTAATTATCCTGGTCAAGCGGGATCTTTGTGAAACAGTCCACCCATACCCACTCTGCTTTTCCAGCCATATTACGGAGCGTATCCATTCCTTCCAGCTCGCTGAACCGGAGCGCAATCTCCTTCACGCCCAGATCCGTCAGCAGTTTAATCATCGGAAAAGAAGAATCGAGAAAGAAATATTTTGCAATATGATACTGCTTCATATACTCTAACACCTTATGCTCAATCCTCTCACTTTTGATATTGAGTATCATTGTTCCGTGATGATATTCCTTACAATACGCCTCGAAATCCTCTCCTGGTTCAAAAGGATTGTGGGAAATATAGATCCTTCCATTCAGATCATCCCGCAGATCTAACTCTACCCCGTATTGCGTTGGAAGTTCCCGCAGTTCTTCTATTGTATTGATCCTATGTGCTATGTATTCCATTCTTACCTCCGGTTGTGCTCAAACCATCTCTTCACTTTGCTCTTTTCATTGCCAAAACTTCTCTCTGCATCTTTCTACATGCTCTTAAGTTCTCTCTTAAGCTTCACACTAAATTCCATTGTCCTTCTAATAAACTTCCACTTTGCCTTAAACCCTGTATTCCATTTCGACTGTCCATAGATCCTCTCCGGAAAAAGGACTGGAAAGCGGACCACCTTCAGATTCTTCCTGCGGGCCATGTACAATGCATACAGATCCAACGAAAAATCATGCGGCGGATTCTTCCATTCATCAAAAAATACTCTGGGAAAAATATTAGGCTGGGCATTGATATCATACAATTTCGTATGGAGATAGCAAGTCTCAAACAGGCTCATGCCCGCCGTAAAGAACACATCAAACAAGGGCCTTCCCTTCCGGTTCCCCTTAACAAAGATAAGTCCCTTCTCCTTCTCTATGATGTCCATCGCTTTCAGGATATCTGCCGGATCCGTCTGCATATCCGCATGGGTCCAGCCAATATACTCGCCTTTACACTCTTTCAGTCCCCGTAGAATACCATACCCATATCCCTGGTTTACCTCCACCCTGACTGACCGCGCAAAAGCGTACTCCGGCAGCAGGTCCGCAAGCACAACCGCACTGTCATCCGTAGAACCATTATCCACCAGGATGACTTCCATCTCCTCCTTAATCACTTCGCCAAACCGTTTCAGGATCAATGGAATATTCTGTTCTTCATTATAACATGGTACAACAATCGATAGTTTCATCTGCAGCCTCCTATCCCCTTCTCACCTTGTATTTTATTCTGTGCAGCGAAGAATCCTGTCTGCCACAGCCCTATACTGCGCTGCGCTCGGTTTCCCTGGTTCAAACTGGACAGCCTGCATTCCAGCTGCCAATGCCGCTTTCACATCCCGCTCAAGGCTGTCGCCAATACAGCAGACTTCTTCCGGCTTTTTCTTCAACTTCTCAAGGCACAAGGCAAACATCTCCGGTGCAGGCTTCTCTCTTCCGGCTTCCTCACTGGTCACCAGATACTTAATATCCTCCGCGATTCCCAACGCTTCAATCTTACGATGCTGAATATGGGCCGTCAGATCTGTACACACCATCATCGTGATCCCCCGCTCATGCATGCAGTCCATAAACTCCCGCACCCCGTCGAACAGACTCATGTTCTCTAAGAAAGTACCCCAATAAGTCTCATACATTCTCAAAGACAATGGTACTGGATTCACCCCCAGATACTCCAAAGTTTTCTGGCAATACAACAGCCTGTTATGAGATGCCGCCACATTTCCCAACTGCCGCTTCGTCTCACTTCTCCCATAGGAATATGCTTCCTCATACGCCTGCGCTGTAATTCCCAACTCTCCACAAACCAGCCGACGCACCTTCCCCCACGCTTCTTCATCCAATATCCCATACGCATACAACGTATCATCCAGATCAAATATAACAGCCTTTATCATCTTACCCTTACCTGCCTATCTCACTGCCCACTGCATAATTTCCCCGATCACTACCATCAGCATTAGCTGCACCACACCATTGACTCCGTCCTCCCAGACAATCTGGCTCCCTGCCAGATCCTCTATCTGTATGATCGCCGTATATGCCGTTTCTTCCCAAACCCTTTTATCCACTTTCAAATCCACCGCCTGGAACAGGATCCTCTGTTGCTGCAAGCCATCATACGACAATGTGCTGTGTACGCCATGCTCCTGCAAAAGCGCCAGGATAGGCTCTACATTGATCCGGACGTCCAGCAGAAATTCAACCCCTAACTCTGCTTCCGCCAAACCGTCCATTCTGCTTCCATCTTTCGCCAGTCCCTCGTCAAAATACCGGATTACAAGATCGGCATACTGACGCTGTGGATAAATATATTTCTCCGCATCCGCCTGACGCTTCTTAATCTGCGCCATGACTTCTTCTCTGACATGTCCCCTGGTCCCCTGGTCTCTTTGCAGCTTCCAATAACATCTCAGCGCCTCTTCCGTGTCCAGGTAAATCTTCATATCCAGCACCTGTCTCATTTGCGGCAGATACAGGGAATGCAGGCCGCACATAATAATATAAGGCTTCGGCATCAGCTTTTTCTTGGCAGTGAACGTACCTGTTGCGTGATCATATTCTGCCCTTTTCACCGCATTATTTCCACGCAGTACCAGCAGATCCTCCGCCTGTCTGTACAGATAATTGGCCTGGGGATTTAAATGTGTCATCTCTTTCCAGTTCGCGTTTCCCCGCTCCCATCTATGATCACCATCTCCCTCTATATTCAGAATATGATCCTCGGAAAGCAGCTCCCCCAGCATCGTAAGCAGTCTGCTCTTGCCCGCTCCACTGTCTCCGGCAATGCCAATCGTAAAGGGACGGCTCCGCCTGCGGTAAAAGGAATTGCTGTTCACCCCGTACAGATACATAGAAAATACCAGAATCAGAAAAACACCTACCATCAGAGTAAAAACGATATTTTTCATATCTTCATCCATGGATTTCAGGTTGTTTAGATTTCTGCCCAGAAAAGACAGATCCGTAAACTGTGTCAAGTGAAAACATACATAATAGATCAGATAGAGGATATGAAAGACGCCATAAACTACAACCATCTTCCCCCGGTTTTCCATAAGTCCCGCAAAATAAAGCATAAAGAAAGGAACTACCCAGATAAACCATCCCGGCATAGCTGGCACAAATGCCAGAAAAACAGAAAACAGCAGTCCCGCCATACTGATCAGAAGATCCCTGTTCATCTGGTTAATATGAAAGGCCTGAAAGTAAATAAAGAGCAATACTAAGACTGGCAGAAGCAGATGCGCATTTCCATAGGGAAGATAAACATTGTCAATCGCGCTTTGCTCCTTATTGAGCAGCACCATATGAATGAAGCCGCTGCCCCAGAAAGGCATTACGATCAGCGCTGTAAACAGAACCGGAATCACAATCATTCCAACTGCCTTTCCAAACCCCTTTTTCTTATAAATATAAAGAAAAAACAAGGGCAGGGCCGCCGCAATATGGAATTTGGATGCCAATGATAAGGTCAATAGCAACATATACTTCCAATCATTCCCTGAGATCCTCCCAAATAAGGGAAGATACAAACCGCTGCGGTCCCCCGGTAAGTTGGAAGACCCCAAACCTGCAGATACGCTAGTCTGGGTCAGGTAATAGATTGCGCCAATCAAAAACACGGTAGGAATAATATCCAGCTGTCCATGCATATACCCAGCATACAAGACAATCGGAGACATAAAGTACAGGACCAGTATATATTTGCGTCGCGACCTTGAGATATGCATCAGATAATACAGACCAACCAGATCCATTACCAGCATGGGCAGTTTGAAGACCAGATTCCTTATAAAGAGAGAGCCTGTCCCAAAAAGCGCTGCCAGCATTCCACCAATACTCTCAACAAACAACATCACTGGCGGATAAGGAAAAGAAGATAGTAAATGATGATCATAATAGTACTGATAGGGATTTTCTCCTTCCAGAAAACACTGCACGAAAGGAATAAACATCAGATCCTGGTAATCCGAAGAAAAAAGGCCCATCAGCAACAGCTTAAATAAGACGGTCATCACGATGGCCGCCTTCAACAGCTTACTGTAATTCTTCTCAAGATCCAAAGCCTTTAATCTTTGTAACATAAAACCGTAAAGCCTTTCCGCGAGGTAAAATAACGCAACCGATCTCAACAGAAAATCCTGCCAGAAAGGTAAAGTGATCAGCAAATGATATCCTTATATTTTTCCACAAAAGCGGCAAAATAGCGCCATGTTCTTTGGTACGCCTCATAGTCCGCCGGCGTGCCCCATCCCACATACCGTTCAATATCAAATATCTTCGCCCGATATCCTAAATCTAATACATGTTTTACAGTCTGGTCCACATAAAACTCCTGATTGACGCGGTCATTCTCCGCAATCATCTTCTTCGTCGCCTCTAAGAATACTTCTGCTTTCCTAAACCAGAAAGTGGCCACCACTGCCGGATCTTCCATGGGCGTATCGGAAATCGCCTTCTTGATCGACGTTCCCGTGATATTTCCATCCACGTCGGCAATCATCCATCCGTAGGCATTCGGATTCGCCATCACCGCCTCATTATGTCTGTAGGTAAAGACAATACAATCGCATTCCTCCGTCAACCTGTCAAAAACTTCCTGATCTATATCCATACCGTTATCACATCCCGCGATCAGCAACGGCTCCTCTGGATCCAAATATGGCTCGGCAAGCATACAGGTACAGGCCTGTCCTTCCGTCAAATGGTCCACTGTAATAAAAGATGCCTGTGGATAATAACCATGAATCGTATCTTCCACACCATCCTTCTTATGGAAGGTCCTGTCCACATAAATCACATTACTGCCATCTGGCGCTGCTCCTGGAAGATCTTTGGTGGCACATACCACCATCGGTTTCTCCTCTCCCGTCTTCCTGTCTACCGTCATAATCGCTGGTTTATGTACGGTATACCCCGCATCTGCAAACCGCTGGCCTGCTCCCGCCATCGGAATCAGAATCCGGCCTGCTTTCCTTTCTTCCTCCAGACAGACGGGTACATCCTGGTGCTTTTCCCTGGCCATTTGTAAGCCTTCCACACTTGATCCGCCTCCTGCTTCACGCACCAGATCTGTCCAGTAAACGAATTCCTCCATATCCTCCGGCGTGCCCCATTGACAGAAGTACTCTACATTCACCGGAATCCACACTTTCAACCCATCCTGCACCATGAAGTTGTAAGGCAGGGATGCATAGTATTCTCCACGAATGGCACATTCCTCATGTTCCGTCAGAATCTGGCAGTATTTCTCCATGATCGTTCCACTTTTAAAATAATACACGCCCGGTGAATGTTTTGCCCGCATCTTATCCTTTTCAAAAGAATACTTCTCCCGGATCTCTATAAGATTATCCTCCCCATCTGTCAGGCAGGAAGCATAATAATTCTTCTCTGGCAGCAGATTCGGATGAAACCCCGAATAGCAGGGCACTGCGCCGTCACAACCACGGGCCGCCGCCTGGGCTGCAAAGGCATTGTAATCCCAATGCATATAGAAGTCACAATAATTGATAATACAAGGCTCCTGCATGTCAATAACCTTCTTCTCAACAAGTTCCCTATATCCCCGCAGTACATCAAAAACCGGACCTTTCTTCACCCAATCTTCTATCGATACGATCCTTGCTCCTGGAGCCAGTGTAAGCAGGCGTTCCCGCATGGAAGGATCTTTCTTAAGATGTTCCCCACGACAGATGAAGATAAAACTGACCTCTGCCGGATACATATCTTTCACAATCCACTCAATTACCGGCCTTCCCATTACTTTAATAAAGGGCTTTAACTCCTCATAGCCTGCTGCCACGAACCGGGAGCCATACCCTGTCATCGGAATGATTACATTCATCTGCGGTTTCCTCTTTTCCCATATCACAAGTTTTCTGTCGCTCACTATATAGCATATCTTAACACAGATTCGATGAATAATCTATCAGCGTGCCGCAATTTCAAACAAAAAGGACAAGTGCGGAGATAAACTCTGCTCCTGTCCTTCTATCGTCTGATATAAGATGTCCTGTTTATTTATATTCCAAATTCATGATGATATTCTGTGGATAATCCCCATATTTCTCTCCGAAAATATTGAATCCTCCAATATACTGCGCATCCTCTTTGTTCCCAATCCGTAATACAACGACGCCGTCACGCTTAAGTCCCAATTCCTGCACTGTCACGTCACCCACTCGCTCTTCGTTGATATAGCAGCCGTTCTGGCGGACACTCCAACTGACAAGCAGGCCGTATTGCGTACTGCCGGACTCCCATACTTTTGGGGTATATCTTCCGCGCCTTCCGCCGAAATCCCCCAAGGAAAGAAATGTACCGCATTCCACGCCATTGATCCATACTGTAATCTCCGATTTCCAATCTTCCCTGTAGTTCGCTACTTCCGAACAGATCTCCATAGAGAAACTGATACTTCTGGGAAGCGCGTTCTTAGGAATGCTGCTCGGAAAACGGTATTCCACATATCCCCCGGCACTCCACAAAAGCTGCGCATTGAAACGTCCTGGCGTATAGAAACACGCTATTGTATCTTCGTTCCCGATGATCCCATTCTCATCCGCGATGCCGCAGGTCGGCCTGGCTTCGCATACTGAGTAGGAACCCACCGGCATATCCACCGTCTCTACATTATTAACATACTGCGCCATATCCGTCAGATTAATATTGATCATATCCTTCTTCCGGCTGCAAAGTTTTACAGCGCCTCTTGTTCCAGGCTGCACCTCCGCATTTATCAGCTCTGCGTTCTCAAGCATTTTGACATGCAGCGCCGCACTGGAGGGCGCAATGCTGAGTTTCTCCGAAATCTCTACAATACTCAGACTTTCCGAATAAAGCAGTTTTAAGATATCCAGCCGCACCTGTGAAGATAACGCCTTGCCAACATTACACAACTCCCGTCCATCCGACAGATCTAATGACAGTGGTTTCGACATGTTACTCCTCGTTTCTCATTTCGTTTTATCTTTTTTTCTGGTAGTCTCTTCTCTCTGCACAACCTCTGCAGATAGCCAATCACCATTAGGGTCACAAGGAACAGTCCAATGCTGTAGTTCATTTCCCTTTTATAAAACTTTGTTGCCGTGACCGCAAAGATGATAAGATTACTGAGAAGCAGATAAAACAGACTACTTCTACCTACATTTCCCAAATAGCAGACAATCCGCGTTTCTTCTCTCTTCTCCATCGCCGTTGCAATCAGATAATACAAATAGATATAAAACGCTGCGCCGACTAAATAGGAAAAAGAAAGCGGAAACCTGGATGGCTGCTGACCTGAAATCCAGACATAATCAATAGTATGCCATATCGTCCCTATACAGGCAATAGCCAAAATCGATTTTTTAAATCCAAACTGTCTGCGTGCAAACCAAATTCCTGCGAGAAAATACAGGCTGTACGGGATAACTGGAAAATACGTACCTCCCGTGCCGCCTATCAAACTCCCTATAATAGATGCCCCACTTGCATTCCCAATAACAATACTGCCTGCTTCCCGATACGAGAGCAGGCAGGTTAAAACCGATATGATCGTCAAAGCGGGAAGGCTCCACTTATATTTTCCTGTAAACAGCGGGAAAAAGATGCACTCCAGAAGCATAATGAGCGCAAAGCTGAACAGAAACTCCGACCACTTTGCCAGACGCCCGAATAAAAGAATCTCCAATACCAGATCCAGCCGCAACGGTATCTTTTCCACAAAGATCACGTAACAGAAGCCGGAAAGATAATAACCTGCCAATAAGCGCAGTACATTCTTCATCAGCCGTCCGGAGGCCTCCCGCCATTCCTTACTAAAATAAGCGAGGCAGGAGGCATATCCGAAACAAAAAAGAAATCCAGAAAAAGTAGTCAGATTAATATACTCTGATATAAGAAGCGCTGTCCGATCTTTGCCGAAGTCCACGTAAAATTGGATGCAATGGGCTAATATCATCTGAATTGTCAAAATCCCTTTCAGGATATCAATTCTGCGTGCCCTCATTTCTCCACCTTATCCTTGCCACTTTCCCTCGTTAATCTCACGAATGATATCCACAGAAATCTTTGGTTCCCTGTCATAAGTCAGCAACCCGTTGATTTCCTGCTCCACATCTGTAAGCTCTGTATAACAGAATCCCTGCACATAAGGAGACGCAAGAAGCGGAGCGATCACATCGTTGTAGCGTTTCGCAAAATCGTCGTCAGACTCTGCATTGGAATAACCCCATCCTGCAGATTCTCCCTTCTGATAGGAGATTCCGCCAAACTCTGTTACCAAAATAGGCTGTCCTTCATATTCCCAGCCATTCGCGAAGAGCGGACGTCCCGCTGCACAGAGCTGGAGAATATTCTCCAGGGAATTATAGCGTTTCTCAAGCACATCCCTCTTCCATTCATAATCATGAATAGTGAGCAGATCCGTGCAGGTGTGCTCCCATCCGTCATTGGAGATAATCGGTCTGGTAGTATCTAAGGATTTGGTCAGATAAATCATCGCTGCAGAGTGGCTCTGCTGTTCTACATTATCTTTGATATTCGGTACGCCCCAGGACTCATTTAAAGGTGTCCAGGCTACGATACAAGGATGGTTGTAATCCCTCATGATCTCCGACATCCATTCCTTCGTGATCCGCTGCACGTACTTTCTGGAATATACATACGCCGCTGCGATCTCTCCCCATACAAGGAAGCCTAACCGGTCAGCGTGATATAAAAACCTGGGATCCTCAATCTTCTGGTGTTTGCGCACACCGTTAAATCCCATAGACTTTGCCAGCTCAATATCCTTAACGAAATCCTCGTCCTCCGGCGCTGTGAGCAAAGATTCTCTCCAGTATCCCTGATCAAGCAGAAGCTTCTGGAAATATGGACGGTTATTCAGAAGAAATCTTCCGTTCTCAACAGAAATCTTCCTCATTCCGAAGTAGGATGTTACCTCATCAATTACTTTTCCATCCTGTGACAACGTAAATACCACATCAAACAGTCTTGGGTTTTCCGGCGTCCATGCCAGATCCTCCTGGAAATTCCAGTTCCGAAGAAGCTGCTGGTCCAGCATCACCGAGAAGCTGCCTTCGCCACGCTCCGTATCTACCGTCAACGCCGCCAGCTCACAGCCTTCAAAGCTAATTCTTGTTTTAAGCTGTGCCTTACCCACACCATCGATCTCATACTGGAACTCCGCTTTCATATGGTCAAGATCCGGTGTAATATGTACATGATCCAGATACCCTTCTCCTACTGCTTCCAGCCACACACTCTGCCAGATTCCCGTACTGCGGGTATAGAAGATACCTTCGCTCTCTTTCTTCCAGAACTGTTTTCCTCTCGGCATCTCCAGGTCTTTGACCTTATCCTCTACTCTTACTACAATCGTATTCTCTCCTGCTTTCAGAGCCTCCGTAATCTCCACTTCGAAACCAATATGGCCGCCCTCGTGAAGCACCATAAACTGACCGTTTACCCATACACGACAGGAATAATCCACCGCGCCGAAATGAAGCAGAATCCTCTTTCCCTGCATCTCTTCAGGCAGTACAAAACTCTTACGGTACCAAATTACATCACACTCCTCATTGGTACCGATACCGGAACGCTTAGACTGGTATACATACGGTACAATGATCTTCTTATCGAAGCTGTCTGTCTCAAAGGAGAAATCCCATTCCCCGTTCAAGCTCATCCAGGAATCTCTCACAAATTGCGGCCTTGGGTATTCTCCCCTCGGAATTGCGTTATAATTGTCTGTCTGCATATTTTATCCCTTTCCATAAATTAATCTATCATTATGCCTCACAATCCTGGCTTTTCTGATCTGGTCACTAACCCTTGACGCCAGAAGAAAGTGAGATACCTTTCACAAAATATTTCTGTGTGAAAAGGTACAGTACGATCATCGGCACGATAGCAACTGTAGCAATGGCACTCATCTGCGGTACCTTGTTGGCGTAAACACCCTTCGCAAGCTGCAGTCCTGCTGTCAAAGTCAATCTGTCCAAATTGTTGATCGCAATGGACGGCCAAAGGAAATCATTCCAACTTCCAGTAAAAGTAAACAGTCCTACTGCAATCAGGATTGGCTTACAACTTGGCAGTACAATTTGCCTGTAGATCCTGAATTCATTCGCTCCATCAATCCGGGCAGATTCCAGGATAACATCCGGGATCGCCATCATAAACTGACGGATCAAAAAGATATTATAAATTCCAGCCAGACCTGGTACGATCAACGCGATTGGTTTATTCAACCAGTGGAACATGTGCATCATCTTATACATAGGTATGATGTTTGTGATCGCCGGGAAGGAACACAGGAACATGATCGTATAGAAAATGACATCCCTTCCTTTAAAGTGCAGCTTTGCATATGCGTAAGCTGCCAGTGAATAGATCAACACCGCCAGTACCGTCTGGGTTCCTGATACGATAACAGAATTCACAAACCAATAATAAATTGGAAGCTGCTTGTTGTTGGTAGACAATAACTGTGCAAAATTATCTAGTGTCCATGTCTTAGGCAGATACAAAAATCCTCCTGCCTGAATCACTTCCTGATCTACCTTAAAGGAGGAAATGAAGATCCAAAACAAAGGGATCAGAGCAACGAATGCCAACACACACAGAATCCCAAATGCAAACCAGGATGATCTCGCCGAGCAGTAAGCCTGCTGCTCTATGCTTTCATCTATAGTTTTCTTCTTTGCCATATTACATCCCTCCTTAATCTTCCTGACGGCGCATCATAATAAGCTGCACCACCGATATGACGCCGATGATCAGTCCCAGACAGGTGGACATGGCGCTGGCCATACCTGCCACGGATTTACCTGTACCGAAAGCCAGATTACGTATGTACATCAGAAGCACATAGGTAGATTCACTAGGACCACCGCCGGTCATGATCAACGGCTGCCCATAGATGTTAAACTGTGCAACGATCGATACGATAATCGTATACATCAGAGGGAATTTAATGCTGGGTACTGTAATATACCAGAACTTCTTAAGTCCCTGGGCGCCATCAAGCGACGCCGCCTCTATTACAGACCTATCAATTCCTGACAGGGCAGCCACATAAATGATCAGGTTGCCGCCCAGTCCCCACCATACAGTGGTGACCACAATCGTGATCCAAGCCCAAGGCTGCTCTCCATACCAGTTGATATCCGTTCCAAACATATGGTTAAATAAGCCCAGCGAACGGTTAAAGATAAACAGCCACGTCAATGTTACAGAAGTAATGGAGAAGAGAGTCGGCATGTAGAAAATCCCCTGGAAGATATTACGCCCTTTAGGTCTCTTGTCCAACAGTATCGCTATGATAAGCGGAAGCAATACCTGGAACGGCACACAGATGATAACAAATATGACCGTATTCTTTAAGCCATTCCAAAACTGCCGGTAAAAGGTTGATCCCGTGTTAGTAAAAATCGTAGCATAATTCTGCAGGCCAACCCACTGAGGGCTGCCGAACAGATCCCACTTTGTGAAGGACGCATAGATTCCATAAAACATGGGAATCAGAAAAAATATCAGAAACATCAACAAATGCGGCGCTAAAAACAAGTATGGCGTCAGTTTCTGTTTCTTTTTAGTTGCCGTTCCTGCCATGCCTTCTCCCTCCATTCTCCTTTTGGTAATGATTATTCGCTCATCTCAATCTTATCTTTGGTCTCTTGTACAGCCTGATCCAAAGCTTCCTGAGGTGTCATACGTCCGAAAAGTACCTCGCCCAATACAGTGTCAAGGCTCTCTACTGCATAGCCATAGTACTTGTAGTCGTAAATCTTCAATTCATCATTTTCATCTGCCAAAAAGGCCTGAGGCATATCCTGGAACTCAGGTACATCTTTGATGGATACGTGAGCTGGGCACTGACCTGCCTTCGCCCATTCGAGGGAGTTATTTCCCATAAAGTTAATGAAATCTAAAACTGCCATTGTCTTTTCATCATCTCTGTTATCATTCTTAGGAAGAACGAACTGATGAGAAGAAGTCCAGTTTCCTTTCGTGCCTGCATCAAATACAGGGTAGTCAAACATCTGTGCATTCAAGCCTGCTTCTTTTACGTTGTTGTACATCCAGATTCCTTCCGGACAGAACAGAACCTTTCCTGCTAAGAATAACTGCCAAGGATCATCGCCTTCTTTCTGTCCGTACCCAGCATTCATAATGTTATTCCAGTTCTCCAGAACCTGAACTGCCTTCTCATTATTGAAGTCCGGTGTATTTCCATCTGAACTTAAAGTTCCGCCAAGCTGTGCGTAAGAAGCAAGGAACTTCACTCGAAGCCATGCCATTCCCATAGGCATGATTCCATCTGCTACACACGCGTCAGCAACTGAATTTAATTCGTCCCATGTCAGGATACCGTCGTCTAATACGCCATTGCCGTATTTCTCATACAGATCCATATTTGCATACAGTACATAAGTATGTACGTCAAGAGGCACACCGTAATGTCCGCCGTCTAAATCGGTCATTGCCCATGCCTTAGGATTATAGTTTTCCTTCTTAACTTCAGATCCCTCAAGGAAACTCGTATAATCTGTTAAGAATCCCTGCTCTTCAAAAAGCGGTACACGTTCTACATGGTTAATACATACATCTGGCACGTCCTCACCAGACTGGATCGCCAGAGGCATCTTAAGATACAGGTCGTTTGCTTCGATCGCCCTGTGGTTTACTGTATAATCAGGCTCTGTAGCGTTGTAAGCGTCAACCATTGCCTGCATAGATGTGCCGTCTGCTCCTGTAAATACAGTCCAGAATTCGATTGTTCCTTTCTTTCCGGGCGCTACCTGAGGCGCTTCTTCTTCAGACGCATCGTCTGTTGACGCATCCGCTGAATCACCCCCCCCCGAAACTACATCTGTAGATTCTTCTGCAGATGTACCATCGGTGGTCGATGCTCCTGAGCCGCCGCATCCTGCCAATGACAGTGTCATAGCTGCCGCCATTAACAATGCTGTAATCTTCTTGAATTTCATTCCTTTACCTCCCATTTCATAAATTCTTTCCAAAAAGCTGCTTTCATGTTACTTTGTGTCCTTGCAAAGACTTTTAAACAGAAATTCCGTTTTATTAAAACAAATCTTCTGTTCTTATAAGCTTGATACTACAACACATTGGCAATAAAAGCAACACTTTCTTTGAAATATTTATAAAACTTGCCTATTAATTAATTTTATTTATACAGTTTTATTGTTTTTAAAATAGAATTTGCTGTAATGACCATGGGTACCTGTCCATCAGTCAGTCTTTTTGTAGCACTCTTTCCCTGCAGCATTGCATCAAAAAGTGCCAAAAGGCTGCTGCCAACTGGCATAACTCTTCTGACACTAAACTATAACTCCAAATCTATTTTCCACTGTTCTGGCTCTTCCTTAAATTCCAGTCGGCCTGAAATTCTTCAACTGAGCGATAAGTTCTTCCGACTGCTTCGCCAATTCTCTGCTGCGTGGAATCAATGTCAACCACATAGCAGTCAATAAAATCAGCAAAACATAAATCCACGAAATGACATCCAATGACATCAAAAACGGGTTTTGTTTGAAACCTTCTGAAACTGACCAGATAAAATCTCCCATCGACTGAATGCCGATTTCGGACAACATATTTACAAAATTGATGATCTGCTGCACTGCCAGTAGGTATAAGGCACAGGCAATCTGCCATTTCGGACTCATTGCCGCAACCAAGATCACTAAACTGGGAGATACCCCAATGATAAGTCCTACAATCCACAAAACTACTGGCCCCTGCATCTGCTGTCCCTGCACACACCCTACTACCACCATGAGAAACAGACGCATCAGTATCAGAAATCCTATCCACCTTTTCTTAATCTTCTCAAATCTTTCTACCTGCGGATATCCTTCATAAATTTTGTTACGGTATCCTTTGTACTGCTCCCTGACAAGTCCTTGCTGCTCCTTCGTAAGGGACTTCTTATTCCATCCCTGCTGTCCTTCCCTGTCTTTCTGCTGATTTTCCATATTCCCAATTCCCTTCTATCTAAAATATCTATCCTCGTTTATTACACCTTTGTTCTGCGATACTTCTCCGCATCCCAGTTGAGCAGTTCCTCCTCCTGCGCATCGCTTAAATACTGCATTGTCCCGTCTCTATTAACATACTGCACTCTGGCTGCGAAGCTCATCACATTCTCGATCTCCTGCGCCTTCTTCACACTCTCCGCCAGTATATAGAAATGCCCTTCATAATACACAAGTGTCGGCAAACCATGCGCCTGCATAAAATCCAGAATATCCTGCCTGTCATAATCCTTCTTTAACCAGAGCAGCTTCTTACCTGCGTAGACTACGCAGTCCGGGCAAAAAGCATGTTCCCACATCGCCTGCTCCACAAGACTGCTGCCTGCGTATTCCTGCGACAGATAACGGTTTTCCGACAGATAGACAATATTCCCCGCCAGCGCCTCAATCTCTCCAATCACCCTGTAAAGTTCCGTTGCCGCACGGCATGCACTGTCATCCAGATCCAAATACTCTGCGATCTTTGCCAACACCTGCTCCGTCGTCCCGATCACCGTATCCCCGTCGTCCCCGCTGACCACCAGTCCATGATTCTGTAAAAAGACGATCGTCCCGTCCGCTCCCTGCGCTTCTTTCGCACGATAGATCCTATCATAAGCCTCCGCCAGCGCAGCACCCGGCTTCCTGTAAGGCACAAAGACAGCTTTCGGAAAAAGCGCATGGACAATCTCCTCCGCATCTTCCCGCGCCGTCAGGATATTCACAAGCAGCGGGTGGGAATGCAGCGTATACTTTCCGGTAATAGCATGAAGGAATGTCTCGATGGAAGCACGCCCTCCCTCGATCTGCGCCTCTTTCAGAAGCTGATTCCCCTTCTCCTCCGTAAAAACATCCTCCGCAAACGGCTCCACATATTCTCTGAAATATTCCACGATCTTCCTGTAATCTACTCTGGAATACCCCGTCTGCTCATTCACATCTGCCAGCTGAAACCCGGAGCTTTTCACAAGCATGATATGGTCATCGAGCTTAACAGAAGTATTACCTCCTCCTGCCTGTGCCAGATCGTTACGCATTCCTGCATATTTTGAAATTTTGATAAAATCCTGCATGGTTCTCCACCTTTCGTCCTCAATCTGTCCATCATCTTTTTGACAGCATCTGTATCATCAATCCTGAATACATCATAGAATTCATGGCTTCTGTTATTTATTGTATCAATCTTCCGCTGTTACAGCCAGCCCTATTTTGAATATTATAAAAAAATCATGGTAGAATTTTTGAACAACATCAGATATAATAAAAATACGGGAAAATGTAACTGATTGTGAACAGGAGACATTTATGCTGAAATTAGAAATAAAAATGGATGAAGAAAAAATACGTGCAGAAAAGAAAAATAGTGTGGAAAGTATTTACCAGGCATTACAGCAGGCCTTTTCCAAATATAAATTCAACCAGATGCAGGATGCTGACGGGACGATGTCTTTTACAGGAAATGGTAATCCAAAGGATTACGGCGCTTTTGGTAATATTATCACTTCTTTGCGTGAAAAGGCATGGTTTATGGACTATGTGACAAAATGGGTGTGGTACAACAGCGACGATGGAGAAAATGAAAATGACTATACAATAGAAGACGTTTTGTACCATTATACTATATAGGTCACCACTTTACAACTTTTAAGCTAAGCTGTTTCTTCAAGACATAGCTTTCGTAAGGCTTTGATAACAGCCATTGATTTTATATGGGTTTCGATGTACTGTACCAAGTTTACATAAAATATCTGCCG
>CATOJY010000014.1 GCA_951800685.1 uncultured Lachnospiraceae bacterium | reverse complement strand
GACGTAAAGTCCTGGGAGGTATCGGCCAGACCTATTGCCTTACTCATTCTAACAGCTTAAGCAACAAGATGGGTAATTCCTTACTGGCTGTAAGGGGTATTAACCATAAATACATTGTAGTAGGAGGTATCATTTTGGGAAGATACATTTTCAGACGTTTCATTTACATAATTCCCACGTTCCTAATGCTTACCCTTCTAGTATATGCCATCCTGGCACTATCTCCAAGCGATCCGGTTGCCTTGATCTTAGGACCGACAGCGACGCAGGAACAGCATGAGCAGCTACGGGAAGAAATGGGATTTAACGATAATATCGTAGTACGGTATGTAAGATATATGTCACAGCTGGCTAAAGGGGATATGGGGATTTCCTGGATCAGTCAGACAAGTGTAATGAAGGAGTTTTCAGCAAGGCTTCCTAATACGTTGATCTTGACTGGATGGGCACTGATTTTGACGATCATTATAGGAATTCCTTTGGGTGTGCTTGCTGCTGTGTACCAGAACAGAATGGTAGATAGGGTTACCATGATCTTCGCCATGTTGATCATCGCGCTGCCATCCTTTTTTCTGGGACTTCTGGCACAGCTATTGTTCTGTTTACGGCTTGGGTGGCTGCCTGTTACTGGCGCAGCAACCTGGAAACATTTTATTCTGCCATCCTTTATCTTAGCAGCTTCCCGTATTGCAGGGCAGATCCGTATGACAAGATCCAGCATGCTGGATGTGACATCACAGGATTACATCCGCACAGCAAATGCAAAAGGAGCCTCCAAAATGAGGGTTATTTTCTATCATGCGCTTAGGAATGGCCTGCTGCCAGTGATCACAAATATTGGCAATAATGTAGGCGGTATTGTTGCTGGCGCTGTAACGGTGGAGACGATCTTTGCGGTACCAGGAATCGGTTCCATGCTGGTGACAAGTGTCAGGACAAGCGATATTCCTTCTGTCATGGGGCCAATCATCTTTATATCCCTTTTGGTATGTACCGTAAATCTTTTGGTAGATATCCTATATGCCGTGATAGATCCAAGAGTCAGGCAGCAATATGCGAAGAGGAGGAGGGCAAGCTGATGATGACGAAGAAAAAACTGCAAGAAATAGAAAAAGCTGCAGGAACGCCAGGAATGAGTCAACTGGGTCTGATCTGGGTTCGTTTCAGAAAAAATGGATTGGCTGTATTCGGTCTAATCGGATTACTTATCTTAATGCTGGTCTGCTTCACATCTCCATTGTATATAGACTATGAGAGAGTGGTGCATCAGGATCTGCTCAAGGCAAATATTGCACCTTGCATCGAATATCCATTTGGTACCGATAACTTGGGCAGAGATCTCCTTGCCAGAATGTTATGGGGCGGCATTTATTCTCTGGCATCTGGATTTGTTGTAATCTTCATCTCCTTGCTGCTTGGACTGTTTTTTGGTTCCTTAGCTGGATATTTCGGCGGAAAAACAGATGCTGTTATCATGAGAGTAATGGATGTGTTTATGTCTGTTCCCAATCTTCTCATGGCGATGACATTGATCGTTGTATTTGGGCAGAGTATTGTGAGTCTGTGGCTGGCATTATCGCTGACCAGTTTTCCAGGACTTGCCAGAGTCATACGATCGTCCATTATGACAACCCGGTCAAATGAGTATGTAGACGCGGCTAAGATCTACGGCGCCTCCACCCCCAAAATATTGATTAAACATATTCTTCCAAACTGTATCGGACCGGTGGTGGTATCTGGAACACTGCTGCTTGGCTCAACGATACTGGGAATCGCAGGTATGGGATTTCTCGGAATAGGGATTGCGTCCCCTACTCCTGAATGGGGAACGATTCTCTCAGAAGTAAAAGACTATATCCGTTATTATCCCTATATGGGGATCATTCCGGGCATGGCAATTGGAATCAGCGTTTTATGCATCAACTTTATGGGAGACGGCCTGCGTGACGCTCTGGATCCCAGAATGAAGAAATAAGGAGGCATGTATGGAAGAATTGTTAAGAATAGAGAATCTGCATGTACAGTATCATACAGATGATGGGGCCGTACATGCTGTAAATGGAATTGATATCGTGCTGCACAAAGGAGAAACTATGGGGCTGGTAGGAGAGACAGGCGCCGGAAAAAGCACTACTGCACTCAGCATCTTAGATATTCTGCCAGAACAGGTAGGAGAGGTCACAGAAGGTACGATCACATTTCTTGGCAAGAAAGTAGGAGAGATGAATAAGCGGGAGCTTAGAGCGATGCGAGGCAAGCAGATCGCTATGATCTTTCAGGATCCCATGACGTCATTGAATCCTATTATATCAGTAGGGGACCAGATCGGAGAAATGCTTACCCTGCATTTTAAGCAGCTCGGAAAAGAAGAAAAAGAGAAAAAAGTAGACGATATTCTGAAGTTAGTCGGTATTCCGGCAGAGCGAAAAGGAGAATATCCCTTTCAGTTTTCCGGGGGCATGAAACAGCGCATCGGTATTGCTATGGCACTGGTATGCGAGCCAGAACTTCTTATTGCGGATGAACCTACAACGGCGCTTGATGTGACAATACAGGCGCAAATCCTGGATTTGATGCTGAGATTGAAAGAGGAGTTTAATACATCCATGATCATGATTACACACGACCTTGGAATTGTAGCAGAGGTATGTGACAGTGTTTCTGTCATGTATGCCGGGGAAATCGTCGAGACTGGTTCCGTTGAAGATATTTTTACACAAAAGGACAATCACCCTTATACATCTGGTCTCTTTCATTGTATTCCACGGCTAGACGGTACCGAGACGCGTCTCACGCCGATCGAAGGGTTTGTGGTAGATCCCATGGATCTGCCTTCCGGATGCAAATTTCATGAAAGATGTCCTTATGCAGCGGAAAGATGCCAGAAAGAGCATCCAGACATGTATGGTAACGGAAATCATTTCATAAAATGTTTCCGTTTTAAAGAATGGGGAAAGGAGGAATAAGGCTATGAGTATACCGCTTTTGGAAGTAAAAAATCTGACGAAATATTTTAATACACAAAAAGGACTGCTGCATGCAGTGGAAAATGTCAGCGTTACCATCAATAAAGGAGAAACACTTGGCGTTGTCGGAGAGTCAGGATGTGGGAAGACAACCTTCGGAAGGACAGTCATAAGACTGGTAGAAGCAACTAGCGGAGAAGTGTTTCTGGAAGGCAAAGATATCCTAGCGCTGGAAGGAGATAACAAAAAAGAAATATACCGGAATATCCAGATGGTTTTCCAGGATCCCTATTCCTCTCTTAATCCAAGAATGTCTGTAGGAAATATTATAGAGGATCCATTGGTTACAATGGGACATAAGATGGGCAAAAAAGAACTTCACCAAAAAATAGTTGAACTTATGGGTATCGTTGGCCTGCCGGAACGATATTATAATACCTATCCGCATGAGCTGGATGGCGGGCGAAGGCAGCGTGTGGGACTTGCCAGAGCGCTGGCACTGGATCCCAAAATAGTTATATGCGATGAACCTGTTTCGGCTTTGGATGTTTCCATACAGGCGCAGATCCTGAATCTGCTTATGGATCTCCAGGAACAGAAAGAATTAGCTTATATGTTTATTACGCACAATCTGTTTGTGGTGAAGCATATCAGTACACACATCGCAGTCATGTATATGGGACAAATGGTAGAATATGCGGATAAAAATGAACTTTTCAGCAGACCGCAGCATCCCTATACCAAAGCGCTTTTCAATGCGATCCCGAAACCTGACTTAAACTTTAGAGGCAGGAAGCGGGAAATCCTGCGCGGCGAAGTTACCAGTCCAGTGGAACCAAAACCAGGCTGCAGATTCGCACCCAGGTGTCCACATGCCTCTGAACGGTGCCGGCAGAAAGATATTGCACTCAAAGAAATTTCCAGCGGGCATCTGTGCGCCTGTACGCTTTACGAGTGAAGCTGGATATAACCTATTTATAATATTAAGGAAGAAATCGCTAACTCTGGATTCGCGTCTGTACGGCATCCGCGAATCTGAACCGATAAAAAAGCCGTACAGAATGAGGTGAAACATGAAACTGGCAATTGGATCAGACCACTGCGGATATGCTATGAAACAACAACTTATCGCATATTTGAAAAAGCAGGGTCATGAGATAGAGGATTTTGGATGTTATTCAACGAAAATGGTTGATTTCCCGGATATCGCGCAGAAAGTATGTGCGGCGATACTGAATGGAACAGCAGAAAGGGGAATCATGGTCTGCTCGACAGGAATCGGTGCCGTAATCGCATGTAACAAGATCAAAGGCATACGGGCAGGACTTCTCCACGATGTCTACTGTGCACATCAGTGCGTGGAGCATGACAATGTGCAGGTGATGGCGATCGGTGGAGAGGTGATCGGATATTATACGGCAATAGAAGTGATCAACGCCTTCTTAAAAGCCAGCTTTTCTGAAAACCAGGAATTTGTGCAGCGGCTGAAGAAATTGGAAAAAATGGAGGATACAGAAGGGTGTGCTGATAACGCGATCGCCATGTGATCCTGCTTCCTCTTATCGTTACTGCTAAAGAAAACCAGAAACTAAATTACATAAGATATTGACAAGAGACAAAAAATTTATTATCATACATATGAACAGTTGAACATATGTGTAGCAAATTCAAAATTTTGTGATCATGGATATCACTTGTAGGAGAGGGAAGGTGGCAGTAATGACAGAAATGAGCAGGAATGTAGAAGGAATTCCAGCATCCACAGAAAAAGCGTTATCAGAGATGCAGGAAGATGTCCTAAAGAGCATTCAGGAACAGCAGCCAGACGACGAGATTCTGTATGATCTTGCAGAACTGTTTAAGGTATTCGGGGATTCCACCAGGATCAAAATTCTATACGCCATGTTTGAGAATGAACTATGTGTCAACGATATCGCGAAACTTCTGAACTTAAGCCAGTCTTCCGTAAGTCACCAGTTGAGAATTCTCAAGACATCTAAACTTGTGAAGTTCCGCAGGGATGGAAAATCAATTTTCTATTCTCTGGATGACGAGCATGTGCGGGCAATCATCAGTATGGGAATGGAACATGTTGAAGAATAACTGAGCCATGTCTTTTTAGATGCGCACTATGCCTGCATTTTCCATGTGCAGAGACTGGATGCTATAGGTGTGCAGATCAACTGTTCAAGGACAAGGAGACCGGAAAAATGCGCTCTGGTCATGGTAAGAACGGAGGACGAGAATGAGCAAAACGTATAAGATCGAAGTAGACTGTGCAACCTGTGCGGAAAAGATGCAGCAGGCAGCTAAGAAAACAGAAGGGGTTGCGGACGCTGTTGTCAGCTTTATGACACAGAAGATGAAAGTGGAATTTACAGAAGGTGCAGATGAACAGGCTGTTATGAAGAAGGTGCTGAAAGCATGTAAGAAAGTGGAGCCTGACTGTGAGATCACATTATAGAAGAATAGCCAAACATAGAAAAACCTGCCCGTTGGTCCAAATTGAAGGGCAGGTTTTTCTATGTTCTTATTTTTTCTGCGGATTGAAGCTGACACCTCTATTGATATCTCCGCTCGGATTCTCACCGAATGCATAATCGTTGCCAGGCAGAACCGCATTTAGCAAGATGCCCGCGAGAGCAGCAATCGCGAGAGAAGTCAAGGTGATGGAAGTGCCGCCCACTGTAAAGGTAAGGCCATTTGCGAAACCTAAACCACATACCAGAATGACTGCAGCGATAATCAGATTTCTTGACTTTGTAAAATCTACTTTATTTTCCACTACGTTTCTGACACCAATCGCAGAGATCATGCCGTAGAGGATGAAACTGACACCACCAATGATCGCGGAAGGAAGCGAACCGATAATAGCAGACATCTTCGGAATAAAGCTTAAAATGATGGCATAAAGAGCCGCCAGACGGATCACTTTGGGATCATGAACCTTGCTTAACTCAAGTACCCCTGTATTCTCCCCATAAGTAGTGTTCGCAGGACCACCAAACAGCGCTGAGATGGAAGTAGCAAGACCGTCACCAACCAACGTACGATGCAATCCGGGATCTTCCAGATAATTTTCACCCACTGTAGCAGAGATCGCAGAGATATCTCCGATGTGTTCCATCATAGTTGCCAGAGCGATTGGCGCCATAACGAGGATCGCAGTCACGTCGAATTTACAGACCATAAAAGGCGGCAGACCCACGAAAGAAGAAGCAGCTACGCCGGAAAAATCTAGAATAGCGCTTCCGTCTGCATTGGTAAATCCAAAAGCATTCATTGCAAGAGCGACAGCATAAGAGATCACTACCCCTAATAAAATTGGAATGATTTTCCACATTCCCTTGCCCCAGATATTGAAAATAACGATAACAACCAGAGCGGTCAGTGCCAGGAACCAGTTGGAGGATGCATTATTGACTGCGGAAGGCGCTAAGCTTAAGCCGATACAGATGATAATCGGGCCAGTCACCACCGGAGGCAGAAAACGCATAACCTGTTTTACACCAACCACCTTAATCACCAGTGCAAGGAGCAGATACAGCAGACCGGCGATCACAATACCACCACAGGCATAAGGCAATTTCTCCCCGTAAGTCATACCGGCGAAGATACCAGAATCCAGATTTGCTACGGTGGCAAATCCACCTAAGAATGCGAAAGAGGATCCCAAAAATGCAGGCACTTTCAGTTTAGAACAGACATGGAAAAAGAGGGTGCCGATTCCTGCAAAAAACAATGTTACCTGAATCGAAAGACCCTCTCCGTTAAAATAACTGTTCACCAAGATCGGTACCAAAATCGTTGCACCAAACATCGCGAACATATGCTGCAATCCCAATAGCAGCATCTTGGGGACACCTAGTGCCCGCGCGTCGCGGATAGTTTCAAAATTGTTGTTCATTATAAATCTCCCTTCTCATAACGTATAAAATAATTAAGTATCTGATCAGTAACAGTGCAAAGAAAATATCCAAACTGTTACGCCTAAAGAGATTATAAGGACTGTTGTGCCTTTTGGCAAGAGAATTTGGTAAAAACATCCCCTCTTAAAAGTAACGATAAAAATTGTTGACTTAAACGTCAGAAATCATTACTATTTAGAGAGAAGTATTAGAAGAGATAGCAATAGTGTATTTTTACACGCAGGACAGGAAGAAGAAAAGAGGACGAAAGATGGAAAATGTATTTGTTATGGATCATCCACTAATCCAGCATAAGATTTCCCAGATCAGGGATATCAACACGGGAACAAATGAATTCAGGAAATGTATCGAGGAAATCGCTACGTTGATGGGATATGAGGCGCTCAGGGATCTGCCGCTGGAAGATGTAGAGGTAGAGACACCGATCGAGAAATGTATGACACCCAAAATTGCAGGTAAAAAGATGGCTGTAGTGCCGATCCTGCGGGCAGGTCTTGGCATGGTCAACGGCATTCTTGCACTAGTGCCCAGCGCAAAGGTAGGCCATATCGGTCTATACAGAGATCCGGTGACCCACGATCCACACGAATATTACTGTAAACTGCCTGAACCAATCGACCAGCGAACAATCGTAGTTGTGGACCCGATGCTGGCAACCGGCGGTTCTGGTTCCGAGGCAGTAGATTTCATCAAGCAGCACGGCGGCAGACATATTAAATTCATGTGTATCATCGCTGCTCCGGAGGGGCTGGAACGTCTTAGGAAAGATCATCCAGATATACAAATCTATGTGGGCCATCTGGATCGCTGTCTGAACGAGCATGCTTATATCTGTCCAGGACTGGGTGATGCTGGCGACAGAATCTTCGGAACCAGGTAAGAGCCAGTGGCAATTCCATGATACTGTTTCATCTGGCGTAGCGCAGCATAGAACATCATGTACAAAATCAGAATGGATAACCGGAGGATTTACGTGTGAGGACCAGAAATAAAACAAATGGCAGAGTGTCGGTTTTGTGCGCTGTCGTTTTGCTTTGCATTTTGCTTACGGCATGTGGACAAAATGAGGAATTAACTGCTTATCAGGAAGATATGGATACCTTTTTTGAACATATCGCTGCTTACAATGACAGCATGAATGCGATCGATGCCTCTTCAGAGGATGCCAAAGAACAGTTGCTTTCTTATTTAGACCAGCTGCAGGCAGAGTTTACATGGATGGCGGAACTTGCCGTACCAGATCAGTTCTCTGCAGTGGAAAGTCTGGCTGATGAAGCGGATGAGAATATGAAGCAGGCGGTTGCGCTGTATCACAGCGCTTATGAAGCAGAAGTTTTTGACGAACCAGTTGCAGAGGCGGCCAGGGAATATTATGACAGGGCCAACATCCGCATTCAATACATTATCTCTATCCTTCACGGGGAAATTCCAGAAGGGGAGGGGATCACTTACACGGAAGAAAACGGAATTCTTGGAGGCGGTTATCTGAACAAGACAGAGGAAGAGTCGTCTGAAGAAACCAGCGAACCGGAAGCAGACACAGAAGCAGATGATTCTGCCGATAATTTTGACACCGATGATACCGTTTTCTATGAGGAACCAGAAGCAGATACGACACAGGAGAATACATTGGAAAATGAATAAAGAGAGATTTCGCTCATGGATTAAAGAACGGCCTGTTTTTCTGGATGGCGCTACTGGATCGAATCTGCAGCAGAAGGGAATGCCCACGGGAGTATGTCCTGAACGGTGGATCCTGGAGAATCGTGAGATCATGATCGCACTTCAGCGCGCCTTCCTTTCAGCTGGAACACAGATTGTCTATGCGCCAACCTTTACAGCCAACCGTATCAAACTACGTGAGTACGGTCTGGAAGACAATGTGCGGCAGATCAACTTAGAACTGGTTGCCCTCTCGAAAGAGGCGGTGGACGGCAGGGCCTATGTGGCAGGTGATCTCACCATGACAGGGGAGCAGCTTGCTCCTATTGGAAACCTTGACTTTGAAGAATTAATAGAAGTTTACAAAGAACAGATCCGATATCTGGTTGAGGCAGGCGTCGATCTTCTGGTAGTAGAGACGATGATGAGCCTGCAGGAAACAAGGGCGGCACTGATTGCGGCGAAGGAAGTCTGTGATCTGCCGGTCATGGCAACTATGACATTTGAATCAGATGGAAGAACCCTGTACGGAACGGATGCCGTGACGGCGGCTGTGGTGTTAGAAAGTCTTGGCGCCGATGCGGTGGGAACCAACTGTTCCACAGGCCCGGACAAGATGGTAGAGATCGTGCAAAAGATGGCGGAAGTGACTTCGGTTCCGATCATCGCCAAACCAAATGCTGGGCTGCCATCTTTAGACAAGAATGGGAACACCGTCTATGATATGGGTGCGTTTGCATTCGGTGAATGTATGAAGGCGCTGGTGGATGCTGGTGCGTCTATTCTTGGTGGATGCTGTGGAACGACGCCGGCTCATATAAGGGCGCTGGTGGAAATGGTCAGCGACAGGCCGCTGCCTCAAAGAAAAACGCCTGATAAGCGGTTCCTCACCAGTGAAAGACAGACCATCGCATTTGGATTAGAGGATAATTTTATCATAGTCGGAGAGAGGATCAATCCTACTGGTAAGAAGAAGCTGCAGGAAGAACTTCGGGCAGGTTCCATGGAAATGGTCGCAGACTTTGCGGCAGAGCAGGAAGCCTGCGGAGCCGGTATCCTGGATATCAATATGGGGATGGGCGGTATCGATGAAAAGGCAATGATGCTGCGGGCAATCGATACTGTTGGCAGCGTCACAAACTTACCATTGTCTCTGGATTCCAGCCATGTAGATGTGCTGGAGGCGGCGCTGCGCAGATATCCTGGCAGAGCGCTGATCAACTCTATCTCTTATGAGAAAGCAAAATTTAATACCCTTCTGCCGATTGCCCAAAAATATGGTGCTATGTTCGTCCTTCTGCCATTATCAGACGATGGGCTGCCGGAGAATCTTGCAGACAAGATCTCCATTATTGATAAGATACTGGAACGTGCCTGCAGTCTTGGCATGCGCCGGGAAGACATCATAGTAGATGGGCTGGTGACAACGGTAGGCGCCAATAAAACGGCGGCGCTAGAGACACTCGAAACAATCCGTCATTGCAAAGCAAACGGTCTTGCAACGATTTGTGGACTATCTAATATTTCCTTCGGACTTCCAGAGAGGGCCTTTATCAACACCACTTTTCTGACTATGGCGATCCAAGCGGGACTGACTATGGCGATCGCAAATCCGTCCCAGGAATTGTTGGTCAGCTGCGCGTTTGCCTCAGATCTTCTGCTGCATAAAGACGGTGCAGATCTGCGGTATATCCAACTGATGGATGCCGTGCAGGCAAAACGGGAAGCGCTGGGTGTGACACCTGTTAAGAGTACCGGCATCCATCTGGGACAAACAGCCGCCGCACAGACACAAGCTGGCAGCGTAAAAGAGAAACTATCTATTGATGTGATAAAGGGAAACGGCAGTGCAATCGTAGAAGACACGAGAAAAGCCCTGAAAGAAGGATATACGGCAAAAGATCTTCTGGATAGTGTGCTCCTGCCTGCAATCAATGAAGTGGGAGAGTTGTTTGACAAAGGGAAATATTTCCTGCCACAGTTGATTGCCAGTGCGGAAGCGATGAAGACCTCGATAGAATATTTGGAACCGATGCTGTTAGAAGGACAAGCTGGACAGGAGATGCCCACCGTAGTGATTGCAACAGTAGAAGGCGACATTCATGATATCGGCAAAAATTTAGTAGCGTTGATGCTCAAAAATTATGGTTTTAAAGTGATCGATCTCGGCAAAGATGTTTCAAAAGAGAAGATCATTGCTGCTGCAAAAGAACACCATGCCCAAGTTATTGCGTTATCAGCGCTTATGACTACGACCATGCAGCAGATGCAGCATGTGATCGAATATGCAAAAAAGAAGCAGGTAGATGCCAAAATCATCATTGGCGGTGCTGTGATCACCCAGGAATATGCTGATGAGATTGGGGCTGACGGATATTCTAAGGATGCAGCAGACGCTGTTAAACTGACACAGAGAATTTTGCAGATAGAATCCTAGACATCAATGAGTGGCTGGCAGTCTTAGGGCAGGAAGAATAGATAACTTTGACCATCATGAATAGATAAGGAAAAGGGAGAGTGAACTATGTTAGGTGCAGACGCTATAGTAAAATGTCTGGAAGAAGAAGGCGTAAAATATGTATTTGGGTATCCAGGAGTTGCAATATGCCCCTTTTATAACAGCATACTGGATTCATCAGTCGATACGATACTGATTCGTACAGAGCAGAATGCAGCACATGCAGCCAGCGGCTTTGCACGTGTAACCGGACAGGTGGGTGTCTGTGCTGTCACATCTGGTCCTGGTGCAACGAATGTGATCACGGGTATTGCAACGGCATTTGCGGACAGCATCCCGCTTGTCTGCATTACCGGACAAGTAAACAGCGAACTGATCGGCTCTGATGTATTTCAGGAGGCGGACATTACTGGAGCAGTGGAGTCTTTTGTCAAATACAGTTATCTGGTAAAAGATGCTGCCGAAATCCCAAAGATTTTCAAGGAGGCTTTCTATATTGCCAACTCTGGTAGAAAAGGGCCAGTATTAATCGATGTGCCGATCGATATACAGAATGCATCGATCAGTAAATTCAGGTACCCAGAAGAAGTGAACCTGCGTACTTACAAACCAACGATCAAGGGCCATGCGGTACAGATCCAGAAAGTTGTTAAGGAACTGTCTAAGGCCAGGAAACCGATTCTATGCGTTGGCGGTGGTGTCCGCCTGAGTGAAGCAGAGATGGAACTACGGATGTTTGTTGAGAAGCATCGGGTTCCGGTCGTTTCTACGATGATGGGCATCAGTACAATGCCGACTAAACATCCTATGTACTACGGTATGGTTGGAAATAACGGACATCCCTATGCGAATCGTGCGATGAATGAATCAGACTTGTTGATTATGGTTGGTGCCAGGGTGGCAGACCGTGCTGTGAGCCAGCCGGATCTGATCACAGAGAACAAGGTGCTGGTACATATCGATGTGGATCCGGCAGAGATTGGTAAAAATGTCGGTCCTACTATACCACTGGTAGGAGATGCCAGGCATATCTTTGAAGATTTTAACAAGGAAGACTTTCACTGTGAGCATGAGGAATGGATCGAAACCTTGAATGGATATCGTGCCACCATGGCACGGGTGAGAAAACCCAATCCAGATTATGTGGATCCCGCTGAATTTATCCGCATGCTATCGGAGAGTATGGATGAGGACGCTGTCTATGTGGCCGATGTTGGGCAGAACCAGATCTGGTCCTGCAATTATCACGTTGTTAAGAATGGCAGATTTTTGACCACCGGCGGCATGGGAACGATGGGATATTCTATTCCGGCAGCAATGGGCGCGAAACTGGCAGCACCTGAAAAACAGGTGGTGGCCGTCTGTGGAGACGGTTCCTTCCAGATGTCTATGATGGAGCTTGCTACCATGCGGCAGTTTAAGGTACCAGTAAAGATCATTGTCCTCAAAAATAACTTTCTAGGTATGGTAAGGGAATTCCAGCATTACACTTACAAAGACAAATACTCGGTCGTAGATTTATCTGGGAGCCCGGATCTTGAGAAATTAACCTCAGCTTACGATATGAAGTTCATGCGGCTGCATACAATGGAACATGCACAGGAGACGATCGATGCCTTTCTGGCAAAGGATGAATCGGTACTGCTTGAGTGTCTGATCGATCCGATGGATCTTGTGAAATAAATAAGAGCAGCTAAGGTATAATCATGTCACGCAAGAACATGTACGCAGAAATGGGGAGTATGATATGAAAAAAATATATTCAGTGTTAGTAGAAAACAGATCCGGTGTTCTCTGCAAGGTATCCGGCCTTTTTTCCAGGAGATCTTTCAATATTGACAGCCTGGCTGTTGGGGAGACGGATGATCCAACCACTTCCTGTATGACGATCGTTAGCAGCGGAGATGAACGTACTCTTGAGCAGATCGAGAAACAGCTAAATAAGAAGCTGGATGTCTTTAAAGTAAAGACATTTGATGAAACGGCAAGCATCAGCAGAGAACTGATGTTGATGAAAGTCAAATATAACAAAGGAAACCGGCGCGACATCATGGAGACCTGTGAGATCATGAAGGCACAGATTGTGGATATGTCCAAGAAGACAATGATCATTCAGATCTGTGATGTGCCAGAGCGGATCCAATTGTTTATCGGCATGATGCAGTCCATCAGTATCGTTGAAGTTGCCAGGACAGGAACCCTTGCGCTCCAGAAGTGCCTGGAGACAGACAATTAAGGTATCTGACATGCCGCACCACAATCCAGGTTGGTTTCGGCTTTATACATGCGGTTGACTTTTGTCTGGTAAATTGTTAAAATAATGGACAGTGTTTGACAAGGGAGTTGTCAAACACGGAAAGGGTTACTCTATGCAGAAGAAAGTATTTCAGTTGTTAGTAGATAACACTTCAGGCGTTTTAAGCCGGATCGCTGGTCTTTTTTCCAGGCGCGGCTATAATATTGACAGTATTACTGCTGGTGGGACGGCGGATCCACGTTTTACCCGCATCACGATTGTGACATCAGGAGACGATGAAATCTTAGACCAGATCGAGAAACAGGTGGCTAAGCTGATCGATGTCAGAGATATCAAAGAACTGCGTCCAACCGAGAGTGTTTATCGGGAGCTTGTCATGATCAAGGTAAAAACGACTGCGTCAGACCGTCAGGGAGTGATTTCTGTTGCGGATATTTTCCGGGCCAAGATCATCGATGTGGCACCTGAAAGTCTGGTCATTGAGCTGACAGGCACACAGGACAAAGTGGAAGCTTTCATCAACATGCTGGAGGGATATGAAATCCTTGAACTTGCCAGAACCGGAATCACAGGGCTTGGAAGAGGCATTGAAAATGTCACTTATTTAGAATAAGACATAGGGGTTCTTAAGGGCCGTCTAAGAATAACATCCAGGGTTATGCGAAGGCAGAAAGATAAGATAGACAAAGAGGGCGGCACTCTCTTGCTATATAAGTTACAGTAGTTGTGGAAAATGGCATTATATTGCGCTGCAAATAGCAAAACAATAGCCATCCATAATATGAAAACGATTGGAGGAATAGGAAAATGGCAAATATTTTTTATCAGGAAGACTGCAATATGTCCCTGTTGGAGGGTAAAACGATTGCGGTGATCGGGTATGGCAGCCAGGGACATGCACATGCACTCAATGCCAAAGAGTCGGGATGTCATGTTATCATTGGTCTGTACGAGGGCTCTAAGTCCTGGGCAAAGGCAGAAGCGCAGGGATTCGAGGTCTACACAGCAGCGGAAGCGACTAAGAAGGCTGATATCATTATGATCCTGATCAACGATGAGCTGCAGGCATCCATGTATAAAAAAGATATCGAGCCTAATCTTGCACCTGGCAACATGCTTATGTTTGCGCACGGATTTAATATTCATTTTGGCTGTATCGTACCGCCTAAGGACGTGGACGTAACGATGATCGCGCCTAAGGGACCGGGTCATACAGTGAGAAGCGAGTATCAGGCAGGCAAGGGTGTTCCCTGTCTTGTAGCAGTACACCAGGATGCTACTGGCAAAGCACAGGATATCGCATTGGCTTATGCACTGGCGATCGGCGGTGCAAGAGCGGGCGTCTTGGAGACCACTTTCAGAACCGAAACAGAGACAGATCTTTTTGGTGAGCAGGCAGTGCTCTGTGGCGGTGTGTGCGCACTGATGCAGGCAGGTTATGAGACACTGGTGGAGGCTGGATATGATCCGAGAAACGCCTATTTCGAGTGTATCCATGAGATGAAACTGATCGTAGATCTGATCTACCAATCTGGATTCGCAGGAATGAGATACTCGATCTCCAATACCGCTGAGTACGGCGACTATATCACAGGACCGAAGATCATTACTGAGGAAACGAAGAAAACTATGAAGAAGATTCTGTCTGACATCCAGGACGGTACTTTTGCAAAGGATTTCCTGTTAGATATGTCTTCTGCAGGCGGACAGGTACACTTCAAGGCGATGAGAAAACTGGCATCCGAACATCCTTCCGAGATCGTTGGGGAAGAGATCAGGAAACTTTACAGCTGGAACGGTGAAGATAAATTGATCAATAACTAAACGCGCATGCCGTATCCTTTGGCATCACCCCTAAGCAGATGTTTAGCAGCGAGCTGGAGAATAAGTATGCAATCCAAGAATAATGTGGATCAGCTGTTGGCGGAGAGCTTTAAAAGTCTTGCGCTCCGAATGCCCATTGACAAGATAACGATCAAACAGATCACAGATGGTGCTGGTGTGATCAGACCTACTTTTTATAATCATTTCTGTGACAAATATGAGTTACTGGAATGGATCATCCACACAGAGATCCTGGATCCGGTCATTCCACTGATCCAGGAAGGCGAATTAAAAAACAGCATGATCCAAATTTTTCAGAATATGTTGAAAGATAAGCGGTTTTACAAAAAGGTAGTCCGCCTGGAAGGCCAGAATTCCTGTGAGAGTATTGCAAGGAAGTTTATTATGGAGATCCTTTATACTTTCATTAATGAGCAGGCCGTTGAAAAGAAACTGGCAAAAAGAGGGCTGACGACCAGCTTAGTCGCAGAGTACTATGCACAATCCATGGCTTTTGTGGTTATTCAATGGACAAAGATGGATATGAGCCTGACGCCAGAACAGATGGCAGATATTTTTGAGTATATTACAGCTCATTCCATGGACGATGTCATAGCAGAGATGAATTGACTGACAGGGTTTGTCTGGATTTTCCAGGCAAGCCCTATTTTTCTTGGCGGAATAGGGAAGCAGATCGGCAGACGGATCAGACTGTGCTGTGCAAGTTCCTTCGCCACAAAATCTTCTATGACACACGCAATGCCCATGTCAATCTTTGCAAATTCGATGAGAAGGTCCATTGTTGATGTCTCAAGAATCTGGGATAACTGGATCCGTTCCTGCTGCAGACAGGAATCGATATATCTTCTGGAAATATTTTCACGGTTTAACATCAGAAAAGAAGCATCCTGCCACAGGCGGGCCAAAGCCGGCGATTCTGTGAAACAACACAGTTTTTCCACAGAGATCCCCAGCCGTACACTTAGATTGTTCAGGTAACGTCTTGTGGTCACGAAGCCGTCTTTAATCTGCATAATAGGCCAAAAAGTGAGATCATGAAGTCCTGTGGTCTCCCCGACCAGGCCAATATCCAGAGATCCATCCCTGAGTCCTTGTATTGTTTCTGCTGTAGATTGACAGGCAATGGATACCTTGACATGGGGATTATCCAGTATGTACTGCTGTAAATGAGGAAGCAGTACATACTTACAAAGTGTAGCGCTGACGCCGATCGTAATCTGTCCGATGCCAAGATCCCGTATCTTGCGCAGTTCTTCCTCCCCATGAGCGATTGCCCGGAAAGCATGATGTAGTTCCTCCATCAGAAGATTACCTTCCGGCGTCAGTTTCACACCTCTGGAATTGCGGTAAAACAGTGTCGTATCCAGATTACTCTCCAGTTTTGCAATAGACTTGCTGACAGCGGGCTGACTGATGTAAAGCCGCTTCGCAGCAAGAGAGATATTACCGGCTTTGGCAGTCTCGTAGAAAATATGATAAAGATTCAGGTTAGAAGAGATTGTTTCCTTCATGTCGTAGTGACTCCTTTTTATAATACACTATAATAATATAACCTAATAGAATAGTAAATATAAAAAATAAGTATTAGAAGAATACTTTCAAATAAGATATACTGATATCAGTTTAGACAGGTTTGAAGGAGGAAGTTAGCATTATGGGAATGACAATGACGCAGAAAATTCTGGCGGCACATGCAGGACTGGATCATGTAGAAGCAGGACAGCTGATCGAAGCAGATCTGGATCTGGTTCTCGGAAATGATATCACCAGTCCGGTTGCCATCAAGGAAATGGAGAAAATGCATGTTGACGGCGTATTTCACAAGGATAAAATCGCGCTGGTACCGGATCATTTTGTGCCGAACAAAGACATTAAATCGGCAGAACACTGCAAATGCGTAAGAGAATTTGCAAGACGCAATGAGATCACGAATTATTTTGAAGTGGGTGAGATGGGCATTGAGCACGCGCTGCTGCCAGAAAAGGGCTTGACGGTGGCAGGAGATGTGATCATCGGAGCAGACTCCCACACCTGTACGTATGGTGCGCTGGGCGCTTTTTCTACAGGGGTAGGCAGTACAGATATGGCTGCCGGTATGGCTACTGGCAAATCCTGGTTCAAGGTGCCTTCTGCAATCAGGTTCCATCTGGTAGGCAAACCGGATGCATGGGTGAGCGGCAAGGACGTAATCTTACATATTATCGGTAAAATTGGTGTGGACGGCGCCTTGTATAAATCCATGGAATTTGTGGGCGAAGGCATACAGAATCTGTCCATGGACGACCGTTTCACCATCGCCAATATGGCAATCGAAGCAGGCGGAAAGAATGGTATCTTCCCGGTGGATGACCTGGCGGTCGCCTATATGAAGGAACACTCCACAAGGCCTTACCAGATCTATGAGGCGGATGAGGATGCCGTGTATGAGGAAGAATATACGATCGACTTAAGCAGCTTACGGCCGACAATTGCATTCCCGCATCTTCCAGAGAATACGAAAACGATCGATGAAATCACAGAAGAGATCAGCATTGATCAAGTGGTGATCGGCTCCTGTACCAACGGCAGACTGGACGATCTGCGGATTGCCGCCAAGGTTCTAAGTGGAAGGCATGTAGCGGCAGGAATGCGCTGTATTGTGATCCCGGCAACACAGGCAATCTATCTGCAGGCAATGGAAGAAGGACTGTTGAAAACCTTTATTGAGGCAGGCGCCATCGTCAGCACCCCAACCTGCGGTCCATGTCTAGGCGGATACATGGGCATCCTTGCGGAAGGTGAGCGCTGTGTTTCCACCACCAACCGTAACTTTGTAGGACGTATGGGACATGTGAACTCTGAGATTTATCTGGCAAGTCCAGCAGTGGCAGCAGCAAGTGCAGTGGCCGGTAAGATCTCATGCCCATGCAGACTGAGCTAACGCTGCGTGAGACATGAACTGGCAGAATAGGAAACCAAAACAGGAAACGGAGGTAAGAATATGCAGGCAGCAAAAGGTACTGTTTTTAAATATGGAGACAATGTAGATACGGACGTCATTATTCCGGCGCGGTATTTAAATTCTTCCGATCCGGCGGAACTAGCGACACACTGTATGGAAGATATTGACAAGGAATTTATTCATAAAGTGAGCAAGGGGGATATCATCGTTGCGACGAAGAATTTCGGCTGCGGCTCTTCCAGAGAGCACGCACCCATCGCTATCAAAGCAGCAGGAGTTAGCTGTGTCATTGCTGAGACTTTTGCCCGGATTTTCTATCGGAATGCGATCAATATCGGGCTTCCGATCATTGAATGTCCGGAAGCTGCACAGGCGATCGAAGCAGGTGACATCGTGGAGGTGAATTTTGATACCGGCATAATCACGGATGTCACCAAAGGCACGACTTATAAAGGACAGGCATTCCCAGAATTCATGCAGAAGATCATCGCTGCAGAGGGACTTGTAAATTACATCAATCAGAAATAGGGTAGATTCCATCAGATATCTGCCGCTCTGCATTGAGTTTACGGATCACGCGGCAGGGATTTCCAACTGCCAGCGAGTTTTCGGGGATATCTTTGGTCACAACGCTCCCGGCGCCGATCACGGAGCCGTCTCCTATGGTCACGCCGGGAAGCACGATCACCCCGCCGCCCAGCCAGCAGCCGTTTCCTATTTTGATCGGCAGGGCATATGTCCGGCAGAAATACTGGCTGGATGCAGGACTCCAGTCGGGAGTCAGCCTTTCTGAAAGCTCTACAGGATGGGTTGCCGTATAGAGCTGTACATTAGATGCGATCAACACATTATCCCCAATCGTTATCTGGTTGCAGTCTACAAAGGTGCAGTTCATATTGACAGACACATTATTTCCAATCTCTATGTTGCGTCCATAGTCACAGATAAAAGGCAGGCCGACGGATACATTGGTACCGATCCTGCCAAACAGCTGACTTAAAACAGCTCTCTTTTCTTCTTTCTGCTCATAAGCAAGTGCATTATATTCTTTCAGGAGCCTCCTCGCCTGGGTCTTATAGTAAAGAAAGATCTCATCGTGGCAGTTATAATATGCGCCCGCCATGCATTTATCCAATTCATTTTTAATTTCCTTCATATCGTCATCTCCTCAGGGGTTTTAATAGGATTATATAATGCCGCCCGCCAGTTGACAATAGTAACAGTGTGGACAAACAACAGACGAAACAACAGGAACAGCGTTGCCTGCCATTCCAACGACCAGTTGTTTTACAATACGGGATTTATGGGCTATGATTTGATTAGACCAAGATAGAGGAGGACACAGATATGCAGCAAATAGGGGAAAACATCAGCAGGTTTCGGAGAGACCGGAATATGACGCAGGATGAGTTTGCATTAAGACTGGGTGTGACATCGCAGGCAGTGAGCAAATGGGAGCGTGGAAACAATCTTCCAGATGTCACGCTGATCGCAGAGATCTGCAAAGTCTTAGAAGTACACGCGGATACCCTGCTGGGCCTGGAAGGGATACTTTTCTGCGAAAATGAAAATCCAGCATTCCAACAGGAAATCAGACAGAATCTGATTGCAGAACCGCTTCGTATTGAAATTGGCTTTGGACTAATCCCTTGTTTTGTGGACGGTCTGAAAACGGATTATTTAAATCAATGCAGAAAAAAACTGGCCGCCGAAACAGGAATGCTTCTTCCAATCCTCAGAATCATAGATGAAGAACAGCTTCTGGATACCGAAGTACGGATTCTCTCTTATGACCAGCTATTACTGCAAAAGACTTATGAAAAACCAGAACTGGAGGCTTATTATGGAATCATGGATGAAACCGTAAGATTGTGCAGAGAAAACTACAGTAAGCTATTAAATAAACATCTTGTGAAGATTCTGCTGGACAATCTGCAGGAACATTATCCAGGCATACTGGATGGTCTGGTGCCGGATAGGATTGGCTACCATAAGATTATGAAAGAACTGCGGAAGAGAATTGTGCAACAGGGGAATATCCGGGATCTGATCCATATTATGGAAGAGATGGAATCAAATCTGCCATAGGAATCATAAAAATTTACAGCGTCAGATCTATGCATTGATAGTGGTTGCTTTCGTCAACGGAAAAAGATATACTTAAAGTGAAACATTCATTTTCCATGATAGAAAGAACGATACAATGATCAACAGAGTAAATGACAACGATTACTACGATTACAGAAAATTAAAGATGCCGACCGCGGCGGATACGACAAGTAATGGTGAGAAATTCAGCTTAGATTACCAGCGCACAGATGATAAAAAAGAAGAGGACGGCAAACAGGAGAAGATTGCCAAAGAAGGCATGGATAACAATCTCGCTGGAAACAGATCGCGCACAGTCGTACAAAGCGGTGTTAAACTGGAACTGTCAGGAACTGGGCGGGGGAAAGATCCCGCTGCAAAAGAAGAGACTTTTGCAGCGCTGTTTGCAACGGTCCGCACGTGGGTTTCTGCCTTCCTCCAGTCGTGCAAAGGTCTTCTGGACAGAATCTGGAATGATCCAGCAACCGAAGAGGAGGTGCTTTCTGCACAGGAAGTTCCTGTGGACGAAACAGAACGGCTTTCGGAAGAATATCTGGAAATGAACCCTTTGGAACCGGTGGCCGCAGCGTCTGAAGAACCCTCTGCTGAAAGAAACTACCCGCCGCTATTAGACAGCGTAACAAGAGATAAAGAAATCCAGAAATATCTGCGCTCCGGTAATCTGGAACAGGTGATCAGTCTTCTGACAGAAGATGGCCGCCGGACAATGGCCAGAAATTCTTCTCTGCTAACTTATTATGATCGAACTGGCAGACTCACGTCAATGAGTGCATCGGACCAGGAGCGTATTCTGCATGGAGACAGAAATGTACGGAAATTATAGCGGCAGGGGGGACAACAGACATGACAGAGAAGATGTTTTCACCTATTTATAGAGAGTGCTTTCCTTTTTGGGATAACATACCCAATACGGATAAAGAACAGATCTGCCAGAACTCTGATTTTGTTCTTTACCCGAAGGGAAAAAATATTCATGACGGCAGTGAATGCTCTGGTGTGATTCTTGTCCGATCGGGAAGTCTCCGGCTTTATATGATGTCAGAAGAAGGACGGGATATCACGCTCTATCGTCTGCACAGAGGTGATCTATGCATGCTCTCAGCTTCCTGCGTGCTAAATGCCATCACATTTGACGTATTCGTAGATGCAGAGGAAGAAAGCGAATGCTGTGTGATCAGCGGCCCTGCTTTTGCAGCAGTTTCAGAACGGAATCCAGATATCAGAATATTTGCGCTGGAAACAGCAGTCAGCCGTTTTTCGGACGTGATGTGGGTGATGCAGCAGGTTTTGTTTATGAGCATGGATAAACGGCTGGCGATCTTCCTCTCTGATGAAATCGCCCGGACTGGCTCTGATACCATTGCATTAACGCAGGAACAGATCGCCCGGTATATGGGATCTGCCCGCGAAGTGGTATCCAGGATGCTGAAATATTTTGCAAGCGAGGGAATCGTGGAGGTTTCTAGAGGAGGCGTCACAATTCTTGACAAGAAGCATCTGCGCCAAATGACCATCTAAAACAAGACAATACATAAAAGCCCAATTTCAAACAAAACACTTGTTCGAAATTGGGTTTTCTGTTATACTATAACAATATAAAAGGCAGGAACAAGGGACAAAAGTTGTGGACATCTTAAATCAAGAGGCATTTGAACAGGCGAAACACAAAGTACTTTTAAAACAGCATGACCCGCACGGCTTCGGCACATTGCAGGAGAAGACCGTCCATGCAGTAATGAAATTATATTATGAACCAGATGAGGATTATCATGAAGTGCCAATCGAAGGGTATATTGCAGATATTTACACCGGCAAACGTATCATAGAAATTCAGAACGGGAATTTCAACCGGCTGCGGCCTAAGCTGGAGGCTTTCTTGCCATTGTATCCAGTAACTGTCGTCTATCCCATTCCCCACCATAAGTGGTTAATCTGGATGGAAGAAGAGACTGGTGCGCTTTCGAAGAGACATAAGTCTCCAGTCACTGGCAATATATATCATGCGTTCCCAGAGTTATATAAGATCAAACAATTTCTCTTACATCCAAACCTTTCCCTGGCATTTCCCCTTATAGATCTGGATGAATACAGGCTGTTAAATGGCTGGAGCAAGAATAGAAAACGGGGATCCAGCCGATATGACAGGATGCCGCTTTTGCTTTTTGACGAGATCCGGATCGAATGCGCCGAAGATTTCCTGCAGCTTGTCCCCTATGAACTAGATAAGCCTTTTACTGTAAAAGAGTTCGCACAAGCAGCAAGAATTAAGAGAGATCTCTCGGCAGTGACGCTTCCCCTGCTGACTTACATACAGATATTGAAACGCGCTGGGAAACGCGGCAGGGAATATTTGTATGAAGTGAACGAGAAGTATAGATAGAACTTGTTTTGGACGGTTCTGTCCGCTATAATGGAATTGTTGTAATAGATTCCGATTTTTCGGACAGTGTAATATGGGGTTTCTTATGGAGGCAATCATCTTAATCCATGGGATAGGGGTTCTAATCTGTTTTGTCATGATCCTCCTTGTAGGCATGGCGAAACCATCTGTGCAGCAGAAGATTCTGCTTGTCGGAACAATCTGTACCTTTTTGGACATGACCGGTTATTTTTTGGAACTGCAGAGTATCAGCGAGGAAGCGGCGCGGCTTTCGATCAAGATCGAATACATTGGCACAACAATGGGGCTGCTCAGTTTCCTGTTTTTTACATGCCTATACAGCACCCATATGAAGGATTGGCATGTTAAATTAATCAAGCGGTTTTATACGATCGATCATCTGTTTATTTTGATCCTTGTATTTACGATCGATCACAATACAATCTTTTACAAAAAAATCGAACGGGTTATGCAAAACGGACACCATCTTTGGTCTATTGTTCCAGGACCAGTTTACTATTGGTGGGTCATGACGACAATGGTTCTGGGAATCCTGATCACATTTATTGTACTGCAGTCTGCGCTGGAACATAAAGGCGAACGGCGTCCAGAACAGGTGCTGCTCTGTATAGCTTCTCTAAATCCGATCTGTCTTTGGCTGATGAGAATGTCAGGTCTGTTTGGCTACTATGATCCTTACCCCATGTCTATGGTCATTACAGAATCCCTGCTGGTATTTGTTATGTATAAGTACCGCCTGTTTGATACGGTCAAGAGCGCTAAGGATAGAGTAATTGATAATATTAAAGAGGGCATCTTGGTGACAGACCAGGATGGAAAGATTATCTATTCAAATAGGGAGAGCGCCAGAATCTTTCCAGGCATTGACTGGCGGGACCAAATGATGGTCCAGGAGAAAGTTTTCCTCTTTCTGGAAGAAAACAGAGAAGGATTTATCCAAAAGAACCGATATTACCAGTGGGAATCAGCAGAACTTTTTGATGATAACCAGCGCCGGGCAGGCGTAATCTACCGGATCAGTGACAGAACAGAGAATCATCTGTACACAGAACAGCTGATCAGCTTAAAAGAAGAGGCAGAGCGCGCCAATGAAGCCAAAAGCATTTTCCTCGCCCATATGTCCCATGAGATACGGACCCCGATCAACGCAGTACTTGGAATGAATGAGATGATCCTGCGTGAGAACTGCTCTGATCTGATCAGAGACTATGCCCTAAATATTCAGAACGCTGGCAAAATACTGCTCTCCATTATCAACGATATTCTAGATCTGTCTAAAATAGAATCCGGTCAGATGGAAATCACACAAAAGAACTATCATCTCGGAAAAATGCTGATTGATATTGAAAATATGATAACTATGCGGGCTGAAGAAAACAGTCTCGCTCTCCATATCCAGGCGGATCCGATGCTGCCAGAAACACTTTACGGAGACGAGCAGCGGATCAAGCAGTGTATCATCAACTTTCTCACCAATTCAATCAAGTATACCAGAGAGGGCCAGATTACTTTACGGGTAGACTTTACAGATCAAGATAAGAACACAATCGATCTGCGGATTACGGTGACAGATACTGGTATCGGAATTGAAGAAGATAAATTACAGGTGCTTTTTGACCCTTTTGTCAGACTGGACAGATCAAAAAATGAAAAGATAGAAGGAACCGGGCTGGGTTTGAGTATCACGAAAAATCTAATTGACCGGATGAACGGCAGTCTGAGTGTTGAGAGCGTTTATGGAAAGGGCAGCGTTTTTGCATTCACTATTCCACAGAAAGTGGCAAGTCCGGATCTGCTGGGAGATTATAAGGAACGGATGTGGCGGGTTGCTGAACGTGAGAAATCCCGTCAGCAGTTTACTGCACCGCAGGCAAGAATTCTTGCTGTTGATGACAACCGTGTCAATATCACGGTAGCCAAAGGGTTATTAAAGAGATTAAAAGTACAGTTCGATTCCGCCACAAGCGGACAGGAATGTCTGGATAAATTTGAGCAGAATGATTATGATATGATCCTGTTAGATCATATGATGCCAGTGATGGATGGCGTCGAAACACTGCACCACCTGGAACAGACAGCGCGTTTTCAGCAGAAAGCCCCGGCAGTTATCGCTATGACAGCAAACGCGGTCATGGGCGCAAGAGAAGAGTATCTGCAGGAAGGCTTTACGGATTATCTGTCCAAACCGATCGATTATAAGAAACTGGAAGAGATGGTCCGGAACTATCTGCCAGAAGAAATGATCCAGTACGGCGGATAGGGATCACAAAGACAAGAGGTATGACAATATGGCAAACAATACAGCAAACAATTACGACGCCTCCAGCATCACAGTCCTGGAAGGATTAGAAGCGGTGCGGGTGCGGCCTGGAATGTACATCGGCAGTGTCTCTACCAAGGGCCTTAATCATCTGATCTATGAAATCATGGATAATGCAGTAGATGAGCATCTGGCGGGATTCTGTTCCACCATACAGGTAACCCTGGAAGCGGATGGTTCTGCGACAGTTTCAGACAATGGACGCGGTATTCCAGTGGGAATGCACGAGAAGGGAATCAGCGCAGAACGTCTCGTCTTCACGACACTTCATGCAGGAGGTAAATTTGACAATGATGCATATAAGACGAGCGGCGGCCTGCACGGTGTGGGTTCCTCAGTCGTAAATGCACTGTCGTCACACCTGCATGTGACAGTGAAGACCGGCGGCTGCATTTATGAAGACCACTATGAACGTGGTATCCCGACGATGGAATTAGAAGATGGGCTTCTGCCAGTAGTGGGGAAGACGAAGGAATCCGGCACAACGATTAATTTTCTGCCCGATGATACTATTTTTGACAGGACACGCTTCCGGGAAGACGAAGTCAAAAGCCGTCTGCACGAGACCGCTTACCTGAACCCGGCGCTGACGATCATCTATGAAGACAAGCGAAAAGAAGAGCCAGAACGGATCGAATACCATGAACCGGAGGGGATCATCGGTTTCATCAAGGATATGAATAAATCCAAAGAGGCTATTCATGACGTGATCTACTATAAAGGCGAATCGGAAGGAATCACGGTCGAGGTCGCGCTGCAATATGTAAACGAGTTTCACGAAAACGTACTAGGCTTCTGCAATAATATCTACAACGCGGAAGGCGGCACTCATCTGACCGGATTTAAGACCATGTTTACCAACGTGATCAACACCTATGCCAGAGGGCTGAACATCTTAAAAGAAAAAGACGTCAATTTTACTGGTGCAGATGTGCGAAACGGTATGACTGCAGTAGTATCAATCAAGCACCCGGACCCCAGGTTTGAAGGACAAACCAAAACAAAACTGGATAACCAGGATGCCGCCAAAATCGTGAGTAAAGTGACAGGTGAGGAAATCGTTCGCTTCTTTGACCGGAATCTGGAAACCTTAAAAAGTATCATCGGCTGTGCCGAGAAAGCGGCTAAGATCCGCAAGACAGAAGAGAAAGCGAAAACAAACCTATTGACCAAACAAAAGTTTTCTTTTGACTCCAATGGCAAGCTGGCTAATTGCGAGTCCAAAGACGCCTCCATGTGCGAGATCTTTATTGTGGAGGGAGATTCTGCGGGAGGCAGTGCTAAGACAGCACGCAACCGCATGTATCAGGCAATTCTGCCGATCCGCGGTAAGATACTGAATGTGGAGAAGGCCAGCATCGACAAGATCCTTGCCAATGCAGAAATCAAGACAATGATCAATGCCTTTGGATGCGGTTTCTCGGAAGGATATGGCAATGACTTTGATATCAGCAAGCTGCGATATGATAAAATCATCATTATGGCAGATGCGGATGTGGACGGAGAACATATTTCAACCTTGCTGTTGACTCTGTTTTACCGGTTTATGCCGGAACTAATCTATGAGGGACACGTGTATATCGCTATGCCGCCCCTCTATAAAGTTATGCCCTCAAAAGGGAAAGAAGAATATCTCTATGATGACAAAGCGCTGGAGAAATACCGGAAACGGCACAAAGGGCCTTTTACCCTGCAGCGTTATAAAGGATTAGGCGAAATGGACGCTGAACAGTTGTGGGAGACGACGCTTGATCCAGATACCAGGCTCCTGAAACTGGTAGAGATCGAAGATGCCCGGATGGCAACAGAGATAACAGAAATGTTGATGGGAACGGAAGTGCTGCCACGCAAGGAGTTTATTTACCGCCATGCACAGGACGCAGAATTGGATATCTAAATACTATAAACAGTAGGACAAGAACAGCGAAATGGACCAGTCCCCGGCAGCGATGATATAAGGAGGCATACTGACAGGTATGAGTGTAAACGATAGAATCATTAAAACAGAGTATTCCGAAGTGATGCAGAAATCTTTCATCGATTATGCCATGAGCGTGATCATTGCAAGAGCGCTGCCAGATGTGCGGGATGGTCTGAAACCGGTGCAGAGAAGAACATTGTACGATATGTATGAGCTTGGCATCCGTTACGACCGTCCATACCGTAAATCCGCACGTATTGTGGGGGATACCATGGGTAAATATCATCCCCATGGAGACAGCTCCATCTATGAAGCGTTAGTTGTCATGTCCCAGGAGTTCAAGAAGGGATTGCCGCTTGTCGACGGACATGGCAACTTCGGTAATATCGAGGGTGACGGCGCCGCGGCGATGCGTTACACAGAGGCACGCCTTGAGAAGATCACACAGGAAGCGTTTCTGTCTGATCTGGACAAGGATGTGGTGGATTTTATCCCGAACTTTGATGCCACGGAGAAGGAACCAAACGTACTTCCGGTTAAGATCCCCAATCTGCTCATCAATGGGTCTGAAGGGATCGCTGTCGGTATGGCAACCAGCATTCCGCCCCACAATCTGGCAGAAGTCATTGAAGCCACCAAGGCCTATATGCTGGATGAAACGATCACAACGCGGGAACTGATGCGCTACGTGAAGGGCCCTGATTTTCCCACAGGCGGTATCGTAATCAACGAAGAGGAACTATTAGAGATCTATGAGACTGGTACAGGTAAAATCAAGATCCGTGGTAAAATTGAAATAGAAAAGGCCAAAGGCGGAAAGACCAACCTTGTCATCACGCAGATTCCTTACACGATGATCGGTGCAGGAATTGGCAAATTCCTTATGGATGTGGCATCTCTGGCAGAGACGAAGAAAACCCAGGATATTGTGGATATCACCAACCAATCTTCCAAAGAAGGCATCCGCATCGTGATTGAACTGCGCAAGGATGCGGATGTGGAAAATTTCAAGAATCTGCTCTATAAGAAGACGCGCCTAGAAGATACTTTCGGCGTCAATATGCTGGCGATCTCAGACGGCAGACCGGAAACTATGGGCCTCAAGCAGATCATACAGGAAAGTGTGAAGTTTCAGTACGAAGTGACTACTAGAAAATACACGAATCTGCTAGCCAGGGAACTGGAGCGCAAGGAGATTCAGGAAGGCCTCATAAAAGCCTGTAATGTAATCGATCTGATCATAGAGATTCTGCGCGGCTCCAAGGATAGAGCTATGGCGAAAGCATGTCTGATCGAAGGCAAAATCGAGGGTATCAAGTTTAAGTCCAAAGAATCCAAGATCATGGCAGCCCAGCTAATGTTTACGGAGAAGCAGGCTAACGCAATCCTGGATATGCGGCTGTATAAACTAATCGGACTGGAAATCGAGGCGCTGATCAATGAGCATGAAGATACTATGGCTAATATTTACCGTTATGAGGATATTCTTGCCAGAAGAGACTCAATGGCACAAGTCATCATCAATGAGCTGGATGAGATCAGAGAAGAATACAGACAAAGCCGTAAGACCGTGATCACACAGGCAAGCGAAGCAGTCTATGTGGAGAAGAAAGTAGAAGAGATGGATATTGTCTTTTTGATGGACCGCTTCGGCTACGCCAGGACCATCGACATGACCGCTTATGAGCGCAATAAGGAAGCGGCAGACAGTGAAAACCGCTACGCCTTTGTATGCAAGAATACTGGAAAAATATGCCTGTTTACGAATACTGGCCAGCTGCACACCTTGAAGGTGATGGATCTTCCTATGGGTAAATTCCGGGACAAAGGCGTGCCGGTGGATAATATCAGCAACTTTGATTCCTCGAAGGAAAGGGTTCTGTACGCGGCCAGCCAAAGCGATTTGAACCTCTACCGGGTTGTCTTCGCCACGAAACAGGCTATGCTCAAGGTAGTGGACGGTGGAGAATTTGACGTTGCCAAACGGACAGTAGCGGCTACAAAATTGACGGATGGGGATGAAGTGATCAGTGTTGTAACTCTGAAAGAACAGCGCAATATCGTACTACAGTCTGTAGAGGGATATTTCCTGCGCTTTCCAGTGGAAGAGATTCCAGAAAAAAAGAAAAGTGCGATTGGCGTTCGTGGTATGAAACTGGGCGCAAACGACAGTCTGGAAGCAGTTTATTATACCCAAAATGCAGTAGGAAAATCTATTGAGTATAGTGGTAAGACGATCGAACTAAATAAAATCAAACTAGGCCGGCGTGATGGCAAAGGAGTTAAAATCAGAGTCTGAACAAAACGAAATAATCTGTACTGGAGGTAAGTTTGAGATGAGAGTGATAGCAGGAACTGCCAGAAGTTTACGTTTAAAGACACCAGAAGGACAAGCTACCCGTCCAACCACGGACAGAATTAAAGAGACACTATTTAATATGCTGCAGCCTAGTCTGGCAGACGCTGTATTTATAGATCTTTACAGTGGGAGCGGAGGAATCGGAATCGAAGCATTAAGCAGAGGGGCCAAACATGTTTATTTTGTAGAGAATAACCGTGACGCGGCAGCCTGTATCGAGGAGAATCTTAAGTTTACCAGATTTACACAAAAGGCTACGCTTCTCAGGCAGGACGTCCTAAGTGCACTTCCAGGCATTCATGAGAAAGAAGCAGATGTGATCTTTATGGATCCGCCGTATCACAATGCATATGAACAGCAGGTTCTACAGATGCTTTGCAGCATGCCCTATGTGACAGAGAATACCTTAGTCGTGATAGAGGCATCGTTAGATACAGACTTCTCTTATTTACATGGGATTGGATTCTGTCTTGAGAAAGAGAAGCGTTATAAAACGAATAAACACATGTTTTGCAGGATTCTTTGATTGCCGAAAGCTGTCGTCTTCCAAAAAATCAAAAAAAGTAAAGACATTTTGAAAAAAGTGATTTATAATGCCAAAGGTAGGTATTATTTCCACTGTTACATTGACCGGACGAAGATGTGAGGAGATATAAGTCTTATGAAATCAGCAATTTATCCAGGGAGCTTTGACCCTGTCACTTATGGACATTTGGATATTATCAAGCGGGCCGCTAAAATTTTTGATGAATTAACGGTAAGCGTGTTGAATAATAAAACAAAGAGTCCATTGTTTTCTGTAGAAGAACGTGTTAAGATGTTAGAGGAAGCGACTAAAGATATGCCAAATGTAGTGGTGGATTCTTTCAGTGGGCTTTTAATCGATTATGCCAAGGAGAAGAATGTCCATGTGGCAATCAGAGGACTGCGGGCTATTACAGATTTCGAGTACGAACTGCAGATTGCCCAGACAAACCGGAAGTTTTCGGGCGGCGATCTTGATACTATGTTCCTGACCACCAGTCTGGAGTATGCGTATCTTAGTTCCTCCACAGTCAAGGAATTTGCCAGCTTTAATGGTGACATTTCCCAGTGTGTACCGGAGTTTGTTGCAAAGCTGATCTACGAGAAATATGGACACATCAGGCAGGCATAACCGACAGATTACCGGCAGCGGCTGGAATGCTTTAGAATGGGGATAAAGATGAGCAGTAAAATTGAACAACTTATCGATGAAATTGAAGACTATATTGACAGCTGCAAATATCAACCGCTGTCTAAGACAAATATTATCGTGAATAAAGAAGAAATTGATGAACTTCTGCGGGAACTTCGTATGAAGACACCGGATGAAATCAAGCGTTACCAGAAGATCATTACCAATAAAGAAGCAATCCTGAATGATGCACGCGCCAAGGCAGAGGCTTTAATCAAAGATGCGACTGTCCAGACGACGGAACTGATCAATGAACATGAGATCATGCAGCAGGCCTATGCGCAGGCAAACGAAGTAGTTAGAATGGCAACTACACAGGCGCAGGAAATTCTCAACAATGCTACCATGGAGGCCAACGGTGTCCGTACTTCTGCGATGCAGTATCTGGATGAAATGTTAGCTAATCTGGAAAGCGCCATGACGGCGACGTTAGCAACTACAACGGAACACTATGAGAGTTTCTATAATACAATCAATAGTTATAATGAAACCGTTAAGGCGAATCGGGCGGAACTTCGTCCTATTGAGGTAGAGCAGATGTTGAAAGAGGCGGAAGGTGAGAGTGAACCGGCAGAATTGAGTCTGATGTAACCAGAAGACAGGCTGTGACGGCTTGATTGACAGAGTTTGCCATATGGCAGACTCTTTTTTTCCTTAAAGAAACCTGGTTGTCAGCGGTGCACCAGTAAAGAATGGTCAGCGAATGAGGCAAATAAGAAAAAAAACTGCAAAATTGATAAAAAGTTTTAGTTTATTCCTGTTATTCTTTGTTCTGGCAGGAAATTATTGCTGTACACAAAACGGTACGGGAAGATACCATGGCAGCATAGGTTGCGTACAGGCAGCAGAAAAAGAACCTGGCGGTACAGACGGTCTGTGTATTGTGATTGATCCTGGTCACGGCGGAGAGAATCTTGGCGGTGAATACGAAGATTACACTGAAAAAGAGATGACTATCATTGTGGCGAAAGCTATGAAAGAAGAACTGGAGAAGTATGAAGGCGTTACTGTCTATCTGACCAGAGAAGGCGACGAAGAACTGAGCCTGGAAGAGCGTTGCAACTTTGCAGAACAGATGGGGGCAGATTTTCTGTTTTGCCTGCATTTCAATATGTCAGAACACCATACGCTGTTCGGGGCGGAATGCTGGGTGTCAGCGTTCGGGGAACACTACCGCAAAGGTTATGAATTCGCCAGTGTAGAAATGGAACTGCTGCAGGAACTGGGACTGTACTCCAGAGGAATCAAGACAAGGCTGAACAGCAAAGGAACCGATTATTATGGTATCATCCGTCATGCCGTTGAAGCGGACCTTACCTGCGTTTTGATAGAGCACTGCCATCTTGATCAGCTAAACGACCAGCCATACTATGACCAGGATGAGAAATTAAAGGAATTTGGGCGGTTAGATGCTACCGCGGCCGCAAAATACTTTAACCTCAGGTCAGAAATTCTAGGGGTTGATTATAGCGGATACCAGAATGTAACCGTAGATGTTCCAGCAGATGTAGTGGAACCAGACAGAACAGAGCCGGATTATTGTAAGATAGAAGTAATAGAGCAGAACGACAAGACCGGGGATGTGACCATACAGGTAACCGCAGCAGATCTTGACAGTGGTATGTTGTATTATACGTATAGCTATGATGATGGTGAGACGTTCTGTGAACTGCAGAGATGGCCTGACAGGTCATCAGATACTTTCCTCTTCACCGTGCGTATACCACCACATATAGTTCCCTGCATTATTGTGAACGCTTATAACGGTTATGACTTATATACGGCCAGCAATCGGATCACGCTGCCTTCCATGGATTACAAGACGCCAGAGGAGATTGCGGCAGAGTTATCGCAGAAAGTGGTTGTTGACAGCTTATCGAATGCTGTAAGAACAAAAGAGGGGATGATTAAAGAGAACAGCAAGCAGCGCGATCTGTCTGAAACAGACTGGTTCCTCCTGGTGGTATGTGTTGTATGCGCTCTCTCTGTTTTGGGAATGGCAATCTCTATGGGACTAATCCTATGCGGAAAAAGGAAGCGCAGACGAAGGCGCTGAGTTTATCTCTTAGGCTGCCGGAAAAGGTACTGCCACAAGATGCATACCCTGGAAGTTAATGAAAATACACAATCAGATAACACACTGCTGTGAGAGCTGTCTGTACTGTTTTATGGAAAATATAAGGCCTTATAGGAAGATCAGTCTGCCGGATCATGCTGTAAGTCTGGGCAATACAGGAAAACCCTCCAAAAGGCAATAAAATGAGAATTGCATAGTAAAGACTTTGACCTGAATAGTCAATTCCGCTGGTAATTTCCAACAGACAACGGTATACCTTTAAAAGTACCGGAGTTACCCTGTGAAAAGGCTGAAAAGCAATATTAAGCAGATTAAAGAAAACCATATAGCCGCCTAATTTAGCGATGCCAACCAAACCCGACAGCACAGAGGAATCTATGGCTGATAGCAGAGAGCATGACTGGGGCGCCGGTCTGCCAGCAACGTATCTGGAACTGCACTTCCCACCAGAACCAATATGAAAGAGAGGCTGAATGCGCAGCAGCAGGACTCCATAAAGCAAAGGAATACCATACATGATCACAAAAGGCAGAAACGGACTGGCAATCCCCAGCGTGGGAACAACATAACTCAGGAAATAGATCGGACCAATATTATTGCAGAAGGACAACAGACAGACGCTTTCCTCATGGGACAGCTTTTTCTCCCCATAAAGTTCTCCTACGATCCGCGCGCCCATCGGAAATCCGCACAGAAAGCCCATGACAATGGTGTAAGAACCGTTTCTGGACGTACCATAAACAGCATGTAGGAATGGATGAAGCAGGCGTACAAAATTTTCTGTCAGGTTCATACGGATCATGATACCTGACAGGATCATGAAGGGAAGAAGCGTCGGTACCATTTTCACAAACCACAGCTGTAGCCCGGTGGAAGCATATTCTAAGGCAAGCGCCGGAAATTTCAGCATCAGGAAAATCAAATAAATGGCGAGCGCTGTGAACAGACCATGGTATAGGACGTCTTTCTTTTTCATGAATGGAATTCTTTCTGGAAATAACTTTATTTATATATATTCTGTAAAGTGTGGTATTATTATGATGCGTTTAGATAAATTCCTAAGCGAACTGAATCTAGGTACGAGAAGCCAGCTCAAGAAGGAGATTAAAGCGGGAGCAGTAACCGTCAATGGTTCAAAAGCGCTTTCTCCGCAACAGCAGATCGAGGAAGAGACTGACCAGGTCAGCTATAAGGGACAGGCTTGCGTCTATGAGAAATATGTGTACTATGTTCTGCACAAACCGGCAGGCGTCGTGTCCGCCACTGAGGACGCGCACGACCGGACCGTCATGGACCTTCTTGGTGATGGGAAGCGGAAGGACTTATTTCCGGTGGGAAGACTGGACAAAGATACAGAAGGTCTGTTGCTACTCACCAACGACGGACAGCTGGCACATAATCTGCTGGCACCTGGAAAACATGTTGAGAAAGAGTATGAGTGCTGCCTGGCATCTGCTTTTGACGAGCATCAGAAAGCGCTTCTGGAACAGGGCGTAGATATCGGGGAGAAAAAACTGACGGCACCGGCAATCGTACATAGACTGGAAGATAAGAAGATCACACTGACAATCACAGAAGGCCGGTTTCATCAGGTAAAGCGTATGCTGCACGCCGTAGGAAACGAAGTGACCTATCTGAAAAGGATACGCATGGGATCACTTATGCTGGAGGATACTCTGCCCAGAGGAAACTACCGCAAACTGACGAAAGAAGAAGTGGAGCGTTTACAATATGATAGAAGCAGTCATTTTTGATCTGGATGGTTCCATGGTGGATTCCATGTGGGTATGGAAACGGATCGATCAGGAGTACTTAGGAAAGTTCGGCATTCCCTTGCCGGAGGATCTGCAGAAATGCATTGGCGGCAAAAGTTTCAGTGAGACGGCCGCTTACTTTAAGGAACGATTCCAGCTCCCAGATGAGCTGGAAACGATCAAAGCCGACTGGAACCGTATGGCATGGGATAAGTATACCCACGAGGTTCCTCTGAAAAGGGGTGTGCGGGAATTTCTTAAGTATTGTAAGACACACAGGATTCAGATGGGGATCGCCACCAGCAATTCCAGAGAACTGGTTGAGAAGATCGTAATGGTGCACCATCTGGAGTCCTACTTTAACTGTATCATGACAGGATGCGACGTAGCGAGGGGCAAGCCGGCGCCGGATATCTACCTGGCTGTGGCAGAAGCGCTTAAGGTATCTCCAGCAAATTGCCTTGTGTTTGAAGATATCATACCTGGCATCGAGGCAGGAAAGGCCGCGGGAATGAAGGTGTGCGCTGTCTATGACAGATATTCGGAACATCAGGACACACAAAAACGCGCTCTGGCTGACCATTATACAGTCCAGTTTATGGAACTGATAGATAACGGAGTCCTTTCTAACTGCTGAACCGCCGCATGGGTACACGGAAAAAGGAAAGCCAGATCCACAAAAAGACAGAGGTACAGGAAATGGGATTTTTGCCAATTTCAAAACAGGATATGGAAGCGCAGGGGATCGAGCAGCTGGATTTCGTCTATGTGATCGGGGATGCTTATGTAGATCATCCTTCTTTTGGACATGCGATCATCAGCAGGGTTCTCCAGTCACATGGCTACAGCGTGGGAATCATCTCCCAGCCGGACTGGCGGGAGGAGGAGAGCATCACCATTTTAGGAAAACCCCGGCTTGGATTTTTGGTTTCCAGCGGCAATATGGATTCCATGGTTAACCACTATTTTGTCTCCGGAAAACATCGTCCAACGGATGCCTATACCCCAGGCGGAGAACCTTATAGAAGACCAGACCACGCTGCGGTGGTCTATGGAAATCTGATCCGCAGAGTCTATAAAGATGTCCCGGTGATCCTTGGCGGCATTGAAGCCAGCCTCCGCAGAATGGCACATTACGATTACTGGTCAGACAGTTTTAAGCGTTCTATCCTGTTAGACAGCCAGGCAGATTTAATCTCCTACGGCATGGGGGAAAAATCCATCGTAGAGATCGCAGATGCGTTGGCAAGCGGAATCGCAGTGAAGGATCTCACCTTTATTCCCGGCACTGTTTATAAGACCAAAAAGATTGAAGACATCTACGACAGCGTAATGCTTCCTTCGTACGACGCTATGAAGGCAGAACCGCGTCAATATGCGCAGAGTTTTCAGATTCAATATTGCAATACCGATCCTTTTACTGGAAATACTCTGATTGAGGCATATCCCAATGGGATCTATGTTGTGCAGAATCCGCCGCAGCCGCCGCTTTCGACACAGGAGATGGACGCTGTCTATGAGCTGCCCTATATGAGAACCTATCACCCCTCCTATGAGGCTGCCGGCGGGGTCCCGGCGATCTCGGAAATTAAGTTCTCCTTAGTCAGCAACAGAGGATGCTTCGGGGGATGTAATTTCTGCGCACTGACATTTCATCAGGGAAGAACAATCCAGGTGAGAAGCCACGAGTCTCTGTTGAAAGAGGCAGCGCTGATGATCCAGGAGGAAGCGTTCAAGGGGTACCTGCATGATGTGGGCGGGCCGACAGCGAATTTCAGACAGCCCTCCTGCCAGAAGCAGCTGACCCAGGGCGTCTGTAAGCACAGACAGTGCCTTTTCCCAGAGCCCTGCCCGAATCTGGAGGTCGATCATTCCGACTATCTGGCTCTGCTTCGGAAGCTGCGGGCTTTGCCAGGCGTCAAGAAAGTGTTTATCCGGTCTGGCATTCGGTTTGATTATCTCCTGGCAGACAAAGACGATACCTTTTTCCGGGAACTGGTGGAACACCATGTCAGCGGACAACTGAAAGTCGCGCCGGAGCATATCTCCGATACCGTTCTTTCGAAGCTTGGAAAACCCCGGAAAGAAGTTTACGAGCGTTTCGTGCGCAAATATCATAAAATTAATGAACAGCTGGGTAAGAAACAGTTTCTCGTGCCCTATCTGATGTCTTCCCATCCAGGTTCAACCTTGAAGGAGGCCATTGAACTGGCGGAATATCTGCGGGACCTGGGATATATGCCGGAACAGGTGCAGGATTTCTACCCAACGCCGTCTACGGTGTCCACGGTCATGTACTACACAGGGATCGATCCTAGAAATGGGCAGAATGTGTACGTATGCCGAAATCCACATGAAAAGGCAATGCAGCGCGCCCTGATCCAATACCGGAATCCAAATAATTATGAACTGGTCAAGGAAGCGCTTAAGAAGGGCGGAAGGGAAGATCTGATCGGCTTTGATAAGAAATGCCTGATCAGACCAAGACGAACGAAAGAGTGGACCGATACAGACGCTGCAAAGTCAAAAGGCATACATGGTAAGAAAAACAATGCAGCCACACAGAAAACGGGACAAAAAGCAGGCGGAAAAAAGAGAACAATCCGCAATGTGCATAAGAAAAAGAACGGGCATAATGCCGCAAAAGCTTAATGTAGTAAATTGACCTTTTTGAGAGAAAGGCAGGAGATTACAATGAAGATCGCGATCGTAACAGGCGCTTCCTCCGGCATGGGTATGGAATTTGCCAGACAACTAGACGATAACCTGCAAAAAACAGATGAGATCTGGCTGATTGCACGCCGCAGGGAACCGCTGGAGGAACTGGCACAAGAGATGCGGCATAAGTCGAGAGTAATCGTCATGGATGTGACACAGGAAAAGGCGCTGGTACAGTTTGCGGAAGTGCTTGCCATCGGCAATCCTAAAATTACAGTGCTTGTCAACTGCGCAGGTGTGGGAACGCATGGAGCGTTTGTATCGCAGAGCGATGAGGCAGTTGCAGAAATGATGCAGTTGAATATTGTGGCGCTGACCCGTATGACGAAGATGTGTCTGCCTTATATGAGAAGCGGAAGTAAGATCATACAGCTCGCCTCAGGTGCCGCTTTTGTGCCCCAGGCAGCTTTTGCAGTCTATGCCGCCTCCAAAGCATATGTCTATTCCTTAAGCAGAGCCCTGAACAGAGAATTAAGGGAAAAGAAGATACGTGTCATGGCTGTCTGTCCTGGACCGGTAAACACACCATTTCTTGCGCATGCCTATGGAGATCCGGCACGTCTTGACAGGCTGAAGAAAATGACGATGCTAGAGACAAAGAGCGTTGTGGCTAAGGCAGTCATGGATTGCAAGAATGGAAAGTCTGTCTCCGTCTGCGGATTGCCCATGAAGGTGCTATATCTGGCAACACAGGGAATACAGAATCTATTATTACAAAGATAAGGTCTGCACTTTCACTTTCCCATAAGATTGATAGAATGAGGAGCTTACTGCATGAAAAAAATGGTTATTCCAAAAGGTTCTTATGGCTATATCGCCAGCCAAAGGCGTGTAGCACTTATCAGGACATTGCTTTATTTTGGCGTCAGCATCGGTCTGTATATCATGGGATATGTTTCCACCGGAAGCAACCGGAATCTTTTGACAATCGTGGCTGTGCTTGGGTGTCTGCCTGCCTGTAAGAGTCTGGTAAATCTTGTGATCCTTCTAAGAGCAACAGGGTGCAGCGCAACACTGAGAAATAGGGTAGAACGATTTGACAGGGAACTAGCCACCTTCTATGATATGTATTTTACATCTTACCAGAAGAATTTTGCTATCAGCCACATGACATTTCATGGCAATGTGCTGTGCGGGATCTCAGAGCAGGCAGGAACGGACTGCAATGGGGCGGAGAATCATTTAGAACAGATGCTGTCACAGGAAGGGATCAGGAATGTAACGGTTAAGATATATTCTGATCCTGGCAAATATATTGACCGACTAAGTCAGATTGAAAAATTGAACGCGCCAGCATCTAAGTATCAGGAAGAGATCACAAATCTGCTTAATGCAATCTCCATCTAACAAGGGCAGACGATATTCATAAGGATAAAGGATATGTATCTAAGAGAGATCACCGACAAAGAAGCGGGACAACGGTTCGATAAATATTTGCACAGGCTTCTCCCAGAAGCTGGCAACAGCTTCCTGTATAAGATGCTGCGCAAAAAGAATATTACCTTAAATGGAAAGAAAGCTGATGGCAGTGAAAAAATCGCTGCAGGCGATAAAATCGCAATCTATTTTGCGCCAGAAACATTGTCAAAATTTATGGGAGAAAAGAGACCGGCCTCCTCAGAGTATATGGACGCTTACGAAAAAATCACGGGAATCGAAATCCTGCATGAGGACGACCATGTTCTTCTGGCAGACAAGCCAGCCGGCATACTGTCACAGAAGGCGGACAGAAAAGAACTTTCTCTCAATGAGTGGCTGATCGGCTATCTGTTACACAGCGGCACCATCACCCTGGAGGATCTGGCAATCTTTAAACCTTCCGTCTGCAACCGGCTGGACCGTAACACAAGCGGTATCGTACTCTGCGCCAAATCCCTGAAAGGGGCACAGTTGTTAGGCAAGTTATTACAGCAAAGAACCCTTCACAAATACTATCAGCTTTATGTCAAGGGAACCGTGACTAAGGGACAGACGATAGAGGGTTATCTGGAAAAGGACGAAAGACGCAATAAAGTCTCGATCATGCCAGACGGCTCGCCAGATTCTTATATTAAGACACAGTACCAACCCCTTAGGAATGAACCGGACAAGACTCTTCTGGAGGTAGCGCTCCTCACGGGCAGGACGCATCAGATCCGTGCGCATCTGGCCAGTATCGGCCATCCACTCCTGGGAGATTACAAATATGGAGATCTGGCATGGAACAACCGCTATCAGAAAGAGTACCAGATAAGATCACAGCTGCTGCATGCTTATAAAGTAGTATTTCCGGAACTTCCTGCTCCATTTGAACAGATAAGCGGCAGGACTTTCTATGCAAAGATCCCGGAAATATTCGAGCGCGTTTCAACACCGTGCGCGCTTTAAGACTCTGACGTCTGGATGTGATCAGGATCATCAGGCAACAGCCAGCAAGAAGGGACAGAAAGGGGAGGCCACTATGGCAACATGGAATTCCCGTGGACTGCGCGGTTCCACTTTAGAAGATCTAATTAACCGAACAAACGAGAAATATCTGGAAAACGGACTGGCACTGATCCAGAAAGTACCAACCCCCATCACACCAATCAATATTGACAAAGAAAGCAGACATATCACCCTGGCTTACTTCGACCAGAAGAGTACAGTAGATTACATTGGCGTCGTACAGGGAATTCCGGTCTGCTTTGACGCCAAAGAATGTGCGGCGGACACCTTTGCGCTGCAGAACATCCATGAACATCAGGTAAAATTCATGGGCGCGTTCGAACAGCAGAAAGGAATCGCCTTCTTCCTGATCTATTACACACACCGGGATATCTTCTATTATCTGCCCTATGAAATGCTTCGGTTTTTCTGGGACAGAGCAATGGAAGGCGGACGCAAGAGTTTCCGCTATGAAGAACTCAATCCAGCCTACGTGCTGCCGAAAAAGCAGGGAGTCCTCGTGCCATATCTGGACGCACTTTCAAAAGATCTGGAAGACAGAGAGTGAATGAAACTCTTTTTTCGCACATTGACAAACTTCTGGAAGTATATTATAGTATAGAAAATTGTCGAACTATCGAATTAACGTTTTACAATATTAAAGTATAGCAACCGCAGTTACAGAAAGATTGACAGGTGAAAAGAGCATGAGTAAGAGATTAGTACATACACCGGAAGGGGTACGGGATATCTATGGAGACGAGAAAGCAGCGAAGAATATCGTAGAACAGCTTCTTTGGGATAAGATCAAAAGTTATGGTTACCGGGATATCCAGACACCGACCTTCGAATTTTTTGACGTTTTTTCGAAGGAGGTAGGTACCACCCCTTCTAAAGAATTGTATAAGTTTTTTGATAAAGAAGGGAATACGCTTGTGCTGCGTCCAGATTTTACGCCGTCAATCGCCAGATGTGCCGCAAAATATTTCATGGACGAGAATGTACCAATCCGTTTTGGTTACTGTGGCAATACGTTTATCAACACTTCCAGTCTGCAAGGGAAATTAAAGGAAGTAACCCAGATGGGGGCGGAGCTTGTCGGGGACGCCTCCGTAAAAGCGGATGCTGAAATGATTGCCCTGACTATTGAAGCTCTGTATCACGCTGGTTTATCTGATTTCCAGATCAGTATTGGCAATCTGGAATATTTTAAGGGGATCTGTGCTGAAGCCGGCTTGGATGAAGAGACAGAGTTGGAACTGCGGGAGCTGATCTCCGGTAAGAATTATTTCGGGGCAGAGGAACTGCTTGAAGGCATTCATGTTGGCCACAAAGATAAGGAACTGCTTCTGAAAGTCAGCGAGTTATTCGGAACCCACGCAATTCTGAAAGAAGCGAAACATGAAGTGTCTAACAGCCGCTCTAAAAATGCTGTGGAGAGGCTTGAGAAAGTCTATCAGGTTCTGTGTGAGTATGGCGTCGAAAAATATGTTTCCTTTGACCTTGGTATGTTAAGTAAGTATAATTATTACACGGGCATTATTTTCAAAGGCTATACCTACGGCGTCGGGGACGCGATTGTGAAAGGCGGCCGCTATGATAATCTGCTGCACCGTTTCGGCAAGGATGCGGCGGCGATCGGTTTTGTGATTGTGGTGGATGACCTGCTTGCGGCAATGAACAGGCAAGGCGCGGTCATTTCTGGCATAGAAAGCTGTCAGAAACTATATTATACGGAAGACAACTTTAAGGAAATGCTGCTGGAGGCCAAACAAATGCGCGCGTCCGGAAAGGCAGTAGAATTATTGCCCAAACAGCTTCTGCCTGGCAAAGCAGGACATTCTCTACCTTCGAATTAAGAAAGATGTCGTGGAACATAGTCCAAGAGACTAACAAGAGAAAGTGTGTATAAGCCATATGAATGAGAACAGATATTTGACTTTTGCCCTGGGAAAAGGCCGGCTGGCCAATAAAACCATGGGGCTTTTGGCAGAGATCGGCATTACCTGTGAGGAGATGAAAGATAAGGAGTCCCGTAAACTGATCTTTGTGAACGAGAAACTGAAACTGAAATTTTTCCTTGCCAAGGGTCCTGATGTACCGACTTACGTAGAATATGGTGCAGCGGATATCGGCGTAGTTGGCAAGGACACCATTATGGAAGAAAACCGCCGTGTTTATGAGGTACTCGACTTAAAGTACGGCAAATGCCGCATGTGTGTATGCGGACCGCATAGCGCACAAGATCTGCTCAGACACCATGAAATGATACGGGTAGCGACGAAATACCCGAATATCGCCAAGGACTATTTCTATAACAAGAAACATCAGACTGTCGATATAATCAAATTAAACGGTTCCGTGGAGCTTGGGCCGATTGTAAAGCTGGCAGATGTGATCGTGGATATCGTAGAGACAGGTTCCACCTTAAAGGAGAACGGGTTAGAAGTTCTGGAGGAGATCTGTCCTTTGTCCGCAAGAATGATTGTGAACCAGGTAAGTATGCAGATGGAACCGGAACGCATCAAAAAACTAATCACGCAGATACGAGGCAGGCTGTCTTGAGAAGAGCGCATTTTCCGCACAGCTTTAAGATTCTGTAGCGCAAAATCAGGGAGGATCGTATGAAAATCGTTAAATTAACAGAAGATACCAGAAGAGACATTCTGGACAGATTATTGAAACGCAGCCCTAATAATTATTCTGAATATGAGACTGTGGTGGCGGATATCATCGCAGATGTCCGCGCAAATGGCGACCAGGCCGTCTTTACCTACACGAAGAAGTTTGACAAATGGAATATAACGGCAGAAAACATCCGCGTGACCACGGCAGAGATTGAGGAAGCCTTTCGTGCCATTGATGAAGAATTCGTAACAGTCATGAACAGGGCGGCATCTAATATTGAGGTATTTCATAGAAAACAGCTCCGCAATAGCTGGATTGATACCAGACCGGACGGTAGTCTGTTAGGGCAGAGGATCCTGCCGCTTACGGTCTCTGGCGTCTATGTGCCAGGCGGAAAGGCGGCTTATCCCAGCAGCGTCTTGATGAACGTAATCCCAGCTAAGGTAGCCGGGGTAAAGAAGATCATCATGACAACACCAGCTGGCATAGACGGGAAGGTTGATCCTGGCACACTGGTGGCAGCTAAGATCGCTGGAGTAGATGAAATCTACAAAATCGGCGGGGCACAGGCGATCGCGTCTATGGCTTTTGGCACAGAGAGTGTTCCCAAAGTAGATAAGATCACAGGGCCTGGTAATATCTTTGTAGCGCTTGCGAAGAAAGCCTGTTTTGGCTATGTCAGTATTGATTCGATCGCTGGCCCAAGTGAAATCTTAGTCCTTGCGGATGAAACGACAAATCCCCGTTATGCGGCGGCCGACTTGCTTTCCCAGGCGGAACATGACGAGCTGGCCAGTGCGATCCTGATCACAACAGATGAGAAACTGGCGGTTAAAGTCAACGAACAGATCGAATCCTTTCTGCAGAAATTATCCCGCAGGGAGATCATACAGAAATCCTTGGAGAATTACGGCTATATTCTGGTTGCAAACTCTATGGATGAGGCTGTGGATGCTGCCAATGCTATTGCTTCCGAACATTTGGAAATCCTCACGCAAGATCCTTACGCAGTGATGACCAAAATAGAAAACGCAGGAGCAATCTTCTTAGGAGACTATTCTTCTGAACCTCTGGGAGACTATTATGCCGGACCGAACCACATCCTGCCAACCAATGGCACGGCGAAATTCTTCTCTCCCCTGAATGTCGATGACTTTATGAAGAAAACAAGTCTGATCTCCTATTCAAGAGAAGCCTTGGAGAAAGCACACAAAGATATTGAACTCTTCGCCACAAGAGAGGGACTGACGGCACATGCCAATTCTGTCAGTGTACGCTTCGAAGAAGAGAATAACTAAAAATGAGGTAAAACTCTATGGCATACAAAAAATTTATCCCCTGTATTTATCTATATAAAGGAAATGCCGTTAAGGGATTTAGGGACAGCACCATTATCGACACAAATCCGGCGGCGCTCGGAAAATTTTACAGTGACAACAATGCAGATGAGCTGATCGTTTATGATATGTCTGATGGTGACGCGGAGCATGAGGAAGCCTTAGATATCATCAAGGCGATCTGCTCTGAGGCAGAGATTCCGGTAATCGGCGCTGGCAATGTCAAGCGCATGGAGGACGTCAAGAAGCTTCTCTATGCCGGTTGTAAGAAAGCGGCGCTCAATTATTCTAAACAAGGCAACGTGGAACTGACAGAAGAAGTTTCACTGAAATTTGGCCGGGATAAGATTGTTGCCTGTGTGACAGAAGCAGACTCTATCCTTCGCAATGAAGCGCTGCTGGAAGACTATGTTTCAGAACTGATCTTAGTCCGGGAAACGGAATTGAAAGATGTCATTGCCATTTCCAGGTTTCCGGTTGTCGCTTCCTTACCGGAAGTATCTTTAGACAAACTATTAGAACTGCTTTCCAAAGAGAATCTTTGCGGTATTTCTGGACATGCAATTAATGAAAATGCCAAAGAACTTTTGGCAATCAAGACTTTGTGCCAGAGTAATGGCATCGATGTCAATACCTTTGATCCATCTGTCAAATGGGAAGAATTTAAACTGAATTCTGATGGTCATGTGACGGTAGTCGTACAGGATTACAAAACAGATGAGGTGTTAATGGTCGCTTATATGAATGAGGAGGCTTACCATATGACGCTCCGCACCGGAAAGATGACTTATTACAGCAGAGAACGAAAAGAACTTTGGATCAAGGGTGAGACAAGCGGACACTATCAGTACGTCAAATCCCTGACTGCTGACTGCGACAAGGACACAATCCTCGCCAAAGTTTCCCAGATCGGTGCGGCTTGCCATACCGGCGCCCATTCCTGCTTCTTCCATGAGATCATGGCCAGGGAATATGAGGAGGCCAATCCACTGAAAGTATTCGAACAGGTATTTGATGTGATCAAAGACAGGAAAGTCCATCCGAAGGAAGGCTCCTACACGAATTATCTGTTCGATAAGGGGCTTGACAAAATTCTAAAAAAATTAGGAGAAGAGGCAACGGAAATCGTGATCGCTGCTAAGAACCCTAATGCCAACGAAGTAAAATATGAGATATCTGATTTCCTCTACCACATGATGGTGCTGATGGCAGAGAAAAATATCACCTGGGAAGAGATCACCACGGAGCTGGCACAGCGTTGACAGGGAACCTCTCTCTTGAAACGGCAACGGCTAAGAACGTATCTGAAGGGATGCGTTCTTTTTTTGACACAAAGTTCATAGAATGAAGCAACAGATATACAGGCAGGCAGTAATGATGGATCATAAAGTTCCTTTGGAAAAGAAAATGCAGTTAGCTCAATTTATCAGAGCAGAGAATCAAGGAAACCGGATGAAGATCAGACAGCGGGAACAAATCTTATACGGAACAGATACGCAGCTCCCACTGTTTCACAATGGCAGACTGCCCAATGCGTCATCCCCCTATGAAAGCGATCAGCAACAGACATCACAGGAGGGAGAGGTCCCTGTTTTTTCTTCTGGTACTTTCCGGTACCGCATGATCCTTGCAGTACTTCTGTTCGTAGGATTCCTTCTCTGCGATACCAGTGACGGAAAAATAGGCAGCTATACCACCAATGAAGTGCACGAAATGATCACTGCAGATACTTTTCACTTATATGACGCCGAAGGAAACGAAACCATGGAAGGGCTGGCAGCTTTGTTTCTTGGCGACTGATATTTTCGATTGAGGAAACTTGAGATACGTGGTAAGATAGTAGGGCAAGTCCCCTAAATGCAAACCATGGGACAGCTGATACAGACAATCCATGCAGTGCATCAACTTGTTATGCGCATAAGGCAGCGCAGACATGGAGTAAATTATGAGAAAAACAGCTTTAAGAGAAGACATATTATTAAAAGTCGAGAAGCCAGCAAGATATATTGGCAATGAGGTCAACAGTGTTGTAAAAGACAAGGCGGCAGTGGCTGTCCGCTTTGCCATGTGTTTTCCAGATGTATATGAGATCGGCATGTCCCATCTTGGGATTCAGATTCTATACAGTCTGTTAAATTCCTGGGATGATGTATGGTGCGAACGCGTCTATTCTCCCTGGGTGGACTTGGATCAGATCATGCGGGAGGAAAAGATACCGCTCTTTGGACTGGAATCACAAGAGCCAGTAAAAGAGATGGATTTTCTTGGCATTACCCTGCAGTATGAGATGTGCTACACCAATATTCTGCAAGTGCTTGACTTAGCGCAGATTCCGCTGCTTGCAGTTGAACGCGGCGAGGATATGCCGATTGTGATCGGTGGTGGTCCCTGTACCTATAACCCGGAACCCATTGCAGATTTTTTTGATCTGTTCTATATCGGAGAAGGAGAGACCCAGTACCGCCGTCTGCTCGACTGGTATCTTGCCAACAAAGCCAACGGCGGCACACGAAAAGATTTCCTGTTAGGAGCAGCACAGATTCCCGGCATTTATGTTCCACAATTCTATGAGGAATCCTACCAGAAGGATGGCACAATCCAGGAACGGAGAAAATTATACGCTGATCTTCCAGACCGGATCCGGAAAGAAATTGTGGATGATATGACCCAGGTGCACTATCCCCTAAAGCCTGTCGTTCCTTTTATCAAAGTGACCCAGGATAGAGTTGTGCTGGAGATCCAGCGCGGCTGCATCCGCGGCTGCCGTTTCTGTCAGGCTGGGCAGATCTACCGACCGGTCCGTGAGCGGGATGTGGACAAGCTCAAGGAATATGCGGTAGAAATGTTGAATAATACGGGTCAGGAGGAGATTTCGTTAAGCTCTTTGAGCTCCAGTGATTACTCCCAGCTGGACGAACTGCTGGATTTCCTAATCGACGACTGTGGCAAGAAACATACCAATATCTCTCTGCCGTCCCTGCGGATCGATGCCTTTTCCCTGGATGTGATGAGCAAGGTGCAGGATGTGAAGAAGAGCAGTCTTACTTTTGCCCCAGAAGCCGGCAGTCAAAGACTCCGGGATGTGATCAATAAGGGATTGACTGAGGAAGTCATTCTCAAAGGCGCTGCGCTTGCCTTTGAAGGCGGCTGGACAAGGGTGAAACTGTATTTCATGCTTGGCCTGCCCACCGAAACAGAAGAGGACATCCGGGGAATCGGTGAGCTCTCCAATAAGATCGCGGCCACTTTCTTTGAGACAGTACCGAAAGAGAAGCGTGTTAACGGTAAGGTACAGATTGTCGCCAGCACCTCCTTTTTTATTCCAAAACCTTTCACACCTTTCCAATGGGCGCCTATGTGTACGAAAGAAACCTTTCTGGAGAAGGCTTATCAGACAAAGCGCGGGATCATGGAGCAGCTAAACCAGAAGAGCATCAAATATAACTGGCACGAGGCTGACGTGAGCGTACTCGAAGGCGTATTTGCAAGGGGAGACCGCAGAGTAGCCAAAGTCATCCTGGAAGCTTACAGGCGGGGATGTCTCTTTGACGCCTGGAGTGAATACTACAAAAATGACGTGTGGATGTCATGTTTTGAAGACTGCGGCATAGATATAGGATTCTATACTACGAGACCACGGGCGGATGACGAAATTTTTCCGTGGGATTTTCTGGATTGCGGTATCACAAGACAGTTTCTTTTAAGGGAGTGGAAGAAGGCGCAGGAAGGAATCGTTTCCCCTAACTGTAAAGTACAGTGCCAGGGATGCGGCGCCGGCAGTTTCCAGTGCGGCATCTGCCCATCGGCTTCCTAATATGAAAGGTTTATGCATGAAAATCAGAATCAAATTTGCCAAATATGGAACAATGAAATATATCGGACACCTGGATATGATGCGCTTTTTTCAGAAGGCGATCAGACGGGCCCAGATCGATGTAAAATATTCAGAAGGGTTCAGCCCGCATCAGATCATGTCTTTTGCGGCGCCTCTTGGCGTCGGGTTGGAAAGCACTGGCGAATATATGGATCTTGAAGTCCTTACCATGACTTCTACCCAGGAGATCAAGCAGGCGCTTAATCAGGTCATGGTAGAGGGCGTAGAAATCCTGTCGGTAATCGTACTGCCGGATAATGCGAAAAATGCTATGGCAAGCGTGGCGGCCGCTTCCTACCGTCTGCAAAGGAAAGAAAGTCCCTATCCTGTAGAGAATCTGGCCAGAAAACTGCGGGATTTTCTTGCGCAGGATACCATTCCCTACACCAAGGAAACAAAGAAGAGCGTGGTGGAGTTAGACCTAAAACAGCACATCTATGCACTGGAGGCAGAGAGTGAAAGCGCCATCTGCATGACGGTAAACGCCAGCAGCAGCGGCAATATCAAACCAGCAATGGTTATGGAGCAGTTTAGCCGCTTCACCGGCATAGAAATTCCGGCAATGTCTTACCAGATCACGAAACTGGAAACATATGCAGAGGCGGCTGGAACTTCTACTCCTAAGGGACCGCATAGATTCGTCCCACTGGATGCCATAACATAAAAATTCAAAAAGATTGTTGAAAGCTATTGACCTTACACCCTGTGGAAGCCTTATAGTTACTGTGTCAGGAGAAACCAGAAACTCTCCCGAAGTTATGGCGGCGAAAGGAATCAATCATGAAGATCAACGAAGTGGAACAGCAGGCAGGGATCACGAAACGTAATATCCGTTTCTATGAACAACAGGGGCTTCTACACCCTAAGAGAAATGGAGAAAACGGCTACCGCGAATACGCGGAGGAAGAGATCACAGAATTGAAGAAGATCAAGCTGCTGCGAAAACTTTCCCTGCCCATCGAAGAGATCCGCAAGATTCAAAACGGCGCACTTCTTCTGGAGGATGCCCTGCTTCGGCAGGTCATTGTTCTGGAGCGGGAAAGGATGGATCTGGAGGCAACTGTGAAGATGTGCCGAAGCATGAGCGAAGAACAATGCCAGTACCGTACCCTTTCTCCTGAACAATATCTGGAAAGGATGGTAGAAATGGAAAACGATGGAACAAGATTTTCAAATGCGGACAAACAGGATGTAATCCGCAAAAAGCGGGGCTCCATTCTTGCAGCAGTGACTTTTATCCTCTTTATGGTATTCCTCATTATGATCTTCATCTGGGGCTACACAGAGGATCCGATCCCGCTGTGGATGTTGTGCGGTTTCATTCTGATCCCAGCGGTGGTCATTTTAGCGGTGATCTTGTCACTTATGCAGCGTATTAAGGAAATTGAAGGAGGAGAAGAAGATGTTGCTCGTAAATACTGATTATATTTCTGGAAAAGAACTGGAGACATTAGGCATTGTGAAAGGCAGTGTTGTACAAACGAAGAATTTCGGGAAAGATTTCATGGCAGGCATCAAGACGCTGGTTGGCGGTGAAGTTAAGGAGTATACAGAGATGCTCAATCAGGCAAGACAAATCGCTGTCAAGCGCATGGTCGACGAAGCACAAGAAATGGGTGCAGATGCGGTTGTCAATGTCCGTTATGCCTCTTCTTCCGTGATGCAGGGTGCGGCCGAAGTGATCGCTTACGGAACCGCGGTGAAGTACAGATAAGGCCTAACCGGATAATCAGGCATGCCCTTTGTACACATTCCTGTACTGCATTGGCGTCTGGCCAGTCGCTTTCCGGAATGCCTGGGAGAAATAGGATTGGGAGGAAAAGCCAAGCATAGCGGCAATCTGTGCAATCGAGTAAGAAGTAGATTCCAACAGGGACTTTCCCTCCTGAATCCTCTTCTGGACCAAATAATTGATCGGTGAGATTCCAGCGTACTTTGTAAATGCGTGCGCAATATAATACTTGTTCATATGTGTGAGAGCAGCCAGTGTATCTAAGGTGATCGTCTCTGAATAATTTGCATCCAGATAGTTCTTGATCTGGGTGCATTCTCTGTTTAAAAGGAGGTTGTTATCCGGCACAAGGGAAAGCGTATCGTTTCGCAGCATACAAATCAACAATACTTCCAGCAGATTCTGGCATACTGTTTCATAATTCTCTTCCTGCCTGGAGATTTCTTCCAGCATGATATTCAGGTAAGCATAGACATTGGTGTTTGCCACATTATATTTATAAACCGTCCCAGAGGCTGTTTCCATAGAAACGCCAGCCTGTGCCGCCGCAATCTTTTCAAAGGAAAAAGAAAGTCCCTCGATTCCCAGCACGATATAATCAAGTGGTGCATTCGGCAGGGATTTCTCTGTGTGCTGCACATGGGGATTGATGATGACCATATCGCTTCTTTTCACATAGAATTCAGATCCTTCCGCCAGAAAAGAACCCTGTCCGTTTACTACATAAAAAAGTTCGCTGAACGGATGGGAGTGCAGAATACTCTGCCAGTCACCTTCATATTTGGACGTAGAGATATACAGCAGTTTCGGCTGTCCAAAACCAGATGTTTTATCATTCTCAATACGATGTCTTGTGTTTCCCATATAGTACGATCTCCTTTGCCGCAACTATATCAAATTTTAGATATTTTGTCCAGCAAGATATCTAAAATATCAGACAACAATCCAGTTGATTCTCCCTTAGAGATTCTCTATACTAAACATAACAAACCGATCGTTTAGACCGGCAAGCGTAACGTATTTCAAGATGGAACACAGCACTTGTGTTTTCGCGCCGCTCGGCACAGCCTTGTTCCATGCACTGTCTTGATTGTAAGGGAAGAAAAGCGGCGCAGAAAAGGAGTAAAACCATGGAAATGACAGGAAGATTAACATTGCCTACAGACGTAGATATGGTTGCAGAAACAATACGTCTAAAAAATCAGCTGGGAGCTGATGCCTTACGGGACTGTGACGGTACCACAATGCCAGATGAACTGTTAAGCCAGGATGCGAAGATCTATGCCACTTATTATACGACCAGAAAAGACAATGAATGGGCAATGCAGCATCCCGAAGAAGTGCAGCAGGAATATCTGATCAGCGATCGTCTGACAGCCAGAGGCACCGAACTTCGCATTGAACTCATGAAAGGATTTCATACCCAGCAGCTCAAAGTCAACACGATCGATTCCCCGAAACGTTGGTGGGAAGTTATCGATCGGACCACAGGGGAAGTCGTACCCACACAGAAATGGGAGTATGACGAGGCGACAGGAGAAGTGGTAATCGAATCAATTCCTTTTCACCAGTATACCGTCAGCTTCCTTGCCTTTCTTATCTGGGATCCGGTTCATATGTATAATTTTATCACAAATGACTGGAAAGATGCGCCCCATCAACTGACATATGACGTAAGGCAGCCAAAGACGCAAGCATATGTCAAAGAAAAACTAAAGAGATGGTGTGAAGAGAATCCGCATGTGAATGTGGTACGTTTTACCACCTTTTTCCATCAGTTTACGCTGACTTTTGACGATCAGAAACGGGAGAAATTCGTGGAGTGGTTTGGCTACAGCGCCAGTGTGAGTCCCTACATTCTGGAACAGTTTGAGAAATGGGCAGGCTATAAATTCCGTCCGGAATTCATTGTAGACCAGGGATATCACAACTCCATTTTTCGGGTGCCTTCAAAAGAATTCCAGGATTTCATAGAATTCCAGCAGATTGAGGTGTCAAAGCTGGCGAAAGAGTTGGTCGATATCGTACACAGCTACGGCAAAGAAGCCATGATGTTCCTCGGCGACCACTGGATCGGAACAGAGCCTTTTGGTCGTTATTTTGAAAACATCGGCTTAGACGCAGTGGTCGGCTCTGTAGGCGACGGCGTGACACTGCGTATGATTTCAGATATCAAAGGCGTAAAATATACAGAAGGACGTCTTCTTCCTTATTTCTTCCCAGATGTCTTTACTGAGGGCGGCGATCCGATCGGCGAGGCCCAGGACAACTGGATGAAGGCCAGAAGGGCCATTCTGCGCTCACCACTTGACAGGATCGGATATGGCGGTTACTTGAAGCTGGCAGCTAACTGGCCGGGATTTATCGACCAGGTCAGTCAAGTAGTGGGAGAATTCCGCCAGATCCACGAGAACATGCAGGGGACGCAAGCTTACCGTGCGCCTTTTAAAGTAGGCATCTTAAACTGCTGGGGCAATCTTAGGAGATGGATGGCAAATCAGGTACATCACGCACTTTGGTATAGAGAAATCTATTCTTATGTGGGCGTGATCGAATGTTTGAGTGGTATGCCCATCGATGTGGAATTTCTGACGTTTGACCAGATCCGGAATGGAATCGACCCGGAAATCAAAGTGATCATCAACGCAGGAGACGCCTATACTTCATGGAGCGGCGCCGAGAACTGGAAGGATGAAAAGGTCGTGTGCGCAATCCGTAGATTTGTAGACGAGGGCGGCGGCTTTATCGGTGTTGGGGAGCCAAGCGCCTGCCAGTATCAGGGACGTTTCTTCCAGCTAAGCGATGTATTAGGCGTAGACAGGGAACTTGGGTTTTCCATGAGTACGGATAAATACAATGAGATGGATGCGAATCACTTTATCCTGGAAGACACGCCTGGCGAGATCAATTTCGGCGAAGGAAAGAGCCGCATCTATGCACAGGGCGAACACTACCAGATCTTGAATATGGATGGAAAATATAGCCGTCTGGTGGTCAATCAATATGGAAAGGGACGGAGTGTGTATTTTGCTGGGCTTCCCTACTCTCCGCAGAACTGCCGTATCCTGCTGCGTGCGATTTACTATGCGGCACACCAGGAAGAAGAGATGTTGAAATTCTACGTGACAGACATGGATACTGAACTGGCCGTCTTCGAGGAAACCGGCAAAATCGCCGTAATCAACAATTCCAAAGAACCTCGTCAGACAGACTTGTATGTACATGGGAAAGTACTGGAGCATCTTGATCTGGCTCCAATGGAAATGAGATGGGTGGCATATAAGTAAACGCATCCTGAAAGTAATATTTAATAAATAGGTGTAGATTTTCTACTAAAAATTTGGTAAAATATAATAACACATTGGATGGGCTGTGGAGGAAGTGAATGCGGACTGCAATAGACCTGCCAAGGAAAAGGAGGAATTTTTTATGCAGAGTAAAGCTATAAAAATCAGATCAAAGGAGCATCCCGATGTTGTCTTGAAGGCAATTCCGGGACATTTCGTGACACCGAATTCCCACGTAAATTATTTCCTGGATATGACTACCTTAAAGTGCAGGTTAAGTGAGGCTTCTGCAGCAGCCAAGGCTCTCAGCGGACAGATTTCAGCGACGACAGTTGTTGATACAATCGTATGTATTGACGGCTGCGAGACCATCGGTGCTTTTCTGGCAGAGGATCTGACCAGAGCCGGCATTTATTCCATGAATTCCCACAATACGATCTATATTGTGACTCCAGAATACGTAAATTCCGGTCATCTTGTTGTCAGAGAGAACATGGTTCCCATGATCCGGGATAAGAACATACTTTTGCTCCTTGCGTCTGCAACGACAGGACAGACCATTGTAAAGGCTGTTCAGGCACTCAAATATTACGGTGCAAAATTCAGCGGCATCAGTGCGATTTTCAGTGCCGCCAATAGTGTTTTGGGTATGCCGATCCATTCCCTGTTTACAACGGCAGATATCCCTGAATACAAAACCTACAGCCCAGAGGGCTGTCCTATGTGCAAAGAGGGCCATAAAATCGACGCTTTTGCAAACGCATACGGATATTCTATCGTAGACTAATGTGATGAATTTGCACAATCATACATAGCGTAACAGAGTAAGAGAGTTGGTGGATAACATTTACTCTCTTACTTTTGTATGTTTTGCGGTATTAACCAGATAATCCAGATGCCTGAATATAGAAAGCAGTGGGATAAAGGAATAAAATGGCAAATAAAGGCAAGATATTAATCGTAAAATTAAGGGATCTGCTTTTTTCTCTGCTCATAAGGGATAACCAGATCCATTCCATACAAGTACAGAAACCAAATGATCATGCGTTGGGTAACATTTATGTCGGTAAAGTACAGAACATCTCTGAAAATATCGGTGCTGCTTTCGTGAATCTTGGTGAGCGTTATCTCACTTTTCTCCCGCTATCGGAGACGAAACATGCTATTGTCACGAACCGTGTTTATGATGGGAAACTGAAAGCTGAAGATGAGATTCTGGTACAGATCGTCAAAGAGCCTATGAAAACCAAACAGGCTGGCGTAACCGCCAATCTGTCTCTTTCCGGCAATTATGTAGTCATAAAGGATAACGGAGATAAAGAAGCTTCTATCCAGGCGTCCTCCAAACTCAGCCGTGGACAGAAGAACCGGTTTATCGGCATAGAAAAGCTGCAGGAGATCGGAAAACACTGTCAGATCATTATCCGGACAAACGCTGGTACTCTGGATGAGACGGCTTTGCTGGCAGAAGAAGCAGCAGCGTTGTCAGAATGCCTGGATCATATCAAACAGATCGCAGATAAACGGACCTGCTACAGCTGCCTGTATCGTGCAAAACCGGATTATCTTAATTTTATTCAAAATACCTACGTCGCAGAATATGACGAGATCGTGACGGATCTGCCGGAAGTGTACGAGATATTACAGGAAGAGCTGACAAAGATGGCTGTCCCTGTTCCGGTCCGGTTCTATGAAGATAATTTGCTGCCTTTACATAAATTGTATGCGGTAGAGGCCAGACTGAGGGATCTTTTAGACAAAAAAGTATGGTTAAGATCTGGCGGTTATCTGGTCATAGAACCGACAGAAGCATTAATCTCCATCGATGTAAACAGTGGAAAATACGAACGTGGTGCTAACCAGAAAGAAACCGCCTTCAAAATCAATCTGGAAGCCGCTGAAATGATCGCTCAGCAGCTACGGGCACGGAATCTATCCGGGATGATCCTTGTCGATTTCATCAACATGGAAGGAAAAGAACAAACCAACCAATTGATGGAGCACATGCGCAGCCTACTGCGCAAAGACAGTATTCATGCGGATGTAGTGGATATGACAGGTTTAGGCCTGATGGAGATTACCCGCAAGAAAGTAAGGCCGAGTTTGGCTGAACAACTGAAACAATCCAAAGGGTACTGATCTGTAGAAAAGTCAAATAAAGAAAGGGACCGATAACATATGGAGCTTCTAAAACTTGAAAAGATAAAAGACGGCAGATATTTGAAGAATTATGAATTAACTTACCGGAACAAAATAGGCAAAGAAAAAAAATATGAGATTGTCAGCCGTGGAGAAATTTCTGGTCCAGAAGCCATTGGTAAGCGCATCAGCGGGGTATCCATTGTCGCCTATCACGAGGACAAAATGCTGCTGCTCCGGGAATTCCGCATGGGTGTAAACCGTTTCATCTATAATCTGTGCGCAGGTATGTTAGAAGAAGGGGAATCTTTGGAAGAGTGTATCCAACGGGAACTCTACGAGGAAACCGGGCTTTGTGTTGCGAAGATCCGGTCGATTCTGCCGCCTTCCTTTGCCGCAGTGGCTTTTTCTGATGTGAAGACACAGATTGCCTTCGTGGAAGCAGACGGAACATTCGAGGATCATACTTCTGAGAATGAACAAATCACAGCTGGTTTCTATACCAAAGAACAGGTCCGTGAACTGTTGGAAACCGAAGAATTCAGCTCCAGGGCACAGATCGCAGCATATTTCTTTACTCTGTCCTGAAACCTTTCCTCTTATGTACGTAAACCCAGCTGCGCAATATTTTAAATCTAGACCAAAATGACTTGGAGTGAATGACCGATGAAAAAAGACAAAAGGAATATTGCGATAACAATCATCCTGGCGGCAACATGGACCTGTCTGATTCTTGCTGGATGTGCCGGCAAAGAAGAGTCTGCCGCAGGAGAAGAGGGCGAGATCATCTTAGATTCTATAAACAATCCAGAAGATCAGACAGTCCCTGATACCCAAACCAGTACACAGACAACGCCACAGGTTCCTGTAGCTGCGGCAGACGAGACGGTGCAAAGCGACGAAAACCAGAAAACGCCAGACAGCGATCCGCCAGAAAATACTGACAGTCAGGCAACTACGGATTCTGGAAGTCTCTATGAACAATTTTTAAGAAATGAGACGACCGTGCTGGCCGCAGACAGTATTCTGACAGAAGAATACCGCACCCCCATACTGGAGAAGGGCCGTTCTTACACTTTCACGGAGCTTGGACAGGCAATATCTGCCTATTTCCTAAATCCGGAATATACTGACAGGACATCCTATACCTCCGCACAGTATGCCTATGTGAATAGCCCAGACAACACAAGTGCACAGATTCTTCTCATTAAATTTATTGGTTTGAACATCTATTCGAAGGACGACGATAGTTATGCCATCGTTGCGATCAAGGAAGACAATGGACAGTTATATGCCACAGCGGAATATGAATGCTGGGCCAGAAGCGAGACCCTGGCCTATCGCAACGGCATTTTAAATGATTATGGATCGAGCGGCGCAGGAGATCACTACAGTGGAATCTCTGCGCTCCTGTCTGACGGCACGGTTACCCCAATCTATACGACGGAAACTCTATATGGATGGTGGACCAGCTATATAAACGATGCAGCCTATCAGGAGGTATTCGGACAAGATACGGAACCAGGCGAATTCATCGTCTCCATCAACACGATCGGAGAAGAAATCTATTATCAGTATGACATTGGGGAATGCACAGAAGAGCTGAAAATCCTCTGCGAAACTTATATTGACAGATGCCAGCAGGAGCAAGGCATCAACTGGGCTTCCGATGAAGAGATACAGCATGCGGTCAAAGCCAGATGTGATAAGCTAGGGATTGGCTACGACACCATAAACCAGAATCCTGAGATTACGTGGAATCCTTTAGACTAAGGACAGCCGCTATATTTTGGGGAAATTTCAATTATTTTATTGACAAATATGCCCAAACCAGTTATGATACATGAGTATGCCGCACAGCGAGGTATAAGTATGCCATTATGCAGCACCGAAGCTGGCGAGTAAATGAACTTTTGTTCATGAATAGGAGGTGCCATATGTACGCAATTATCGCAACAGGTGGAAAGCAGTACAAAGTTTCCGAAGGAGATGTCATCAAGGTTGAGAAACTGGATGCCGAAGTAGGAACTTCTGTTACATTTGACCAGGTTATAGCCGTAAGCGATCAGGAACTGAAAGTTGCAGGCGATGTTAAGAGTGCAACTGTTACCGGAACCGTTATGGATCAGGGTAAGTATCGTAAAGTGATCGTATACAAGTATAAGAGAAAAACCGGCTATCACAAGAAAAATGGTCATAGACAAGCATACACTCAGGTAAAGATCGACAAAATAAATGCATAGTTTATTTTTCATTGTATAAGGGTTTATGCACAGGTGTGAGATGATACAGATCACATTTCATAAAACGAGGACAGGGGATTATCAGGGATTTACATGCAGAGGACATGCCGGATACGCCGTTTATGGTGAAGATATTGTATGCGCTGCCGTCTCGGCGCTGGTCATCAATACTATCAATTCTCTTGATGAGATTACAGGAGAACAGATGGATGTCACAGCAGAGGAGGACAGTGGAACAATCCGGTGTTTCTTTGAGAAACTGCCTTTGAAGGAAACTTCAAGAGTGCTTATAGATTCTCTGGTGCTCGGACTTACCCGTATTGAGAAGCAGTACGGGAAGAAACATTGCAGACTGCATTTTAAGGAGGTGTAATACCATGTTGAATATGAACCTTCAGTTTTTTGCACATAAGAAGGGTGTTGGTTCCACTAAGAACGGCAGAGATTCCGAGTCTAAGAGACTTGGTGCCAAGAGAGCAGACGGACAGTTTGTGAAGGCTGGTAATATCTTATACAGACAGCGCGGAACGAAGATCCATCCTGGCGTTAACGTTGGAAGAGGCGGCGATGATACTTTATTCGCACTTGTTGACGGTGTACTCCGTTTCGAAAGAATGGGAAGAGACAAGAAACAGGCTTCCGTATATCCTGTAGAGAAATAAAAGGGTTGATGCAGGCTTCAAACATCGTCCATCGTTGATTTGGCAGTGATGGATTATGTTTGGAGCCTTTTTTCAAGTGTAAGAGGTAAATAATATGTTTGCAGATCGTGCAAGAATTTTTATTAAAAGCGGTAAGGGCGGAGACGGTCATGTATCTTTCCGCAGAGAAAAATATGTGCCAAACGGCGGCCCTGACGGCGGAGACGGCGGAAATGGCGGCAGCGTTTTTTTTGTCATTGATGAGGGATTAAATACCTTAACGGATTTCAGAAACGTGCGTAAATATGCTGCTGGAAATGGTGAGAACGGTGGTAAGCGTAACTGCAGCGGCAGGAATGGAGACGACATTGTCATCAAGGTGCCGGAAGGAACTGTCATCAAGGAATTTGAGAGCGGCAAGGTGATAACCGACATGTCCGGTGACAACCGAAAATTCCTTCTTCTGAAGGGCGGTAAGGGAGGCAATGGCAATCAGCACTATGCCACCAGCACTATGCAGGCGCCTAAGTATGCGCAGCCAGGACAGCCAGCGCAGGAACTGGAACTGCTTCTGGAATTAAAGGTAATTGCAGACGTAGGCCTGGTCGGATTTCCCAATGTAGGAAAATCCACATTCCTCTCCAAAGTAACCAACGCAAGGCCGAAGATTGCAAATTACCATTTTACGACCTTAAATCCAAATCTAGGCGTAGTAGATCTGGAGGATGCAAAGGGCTTCGTGATCGCTGACATTCCAGGGCTAATAGAAGGCGCATCTGAAGGAGTCGGTTTAGGCCATGAATTTTTACGTCATATTGAAAGGACAAAGCTGATTGTGCATATCGTAGATGCTGCTTCCACGGAAGGCCGGGATCCCGTACTGGACATCTATGCCATCAACAAGGAGCTGGAGGCTTACAATTGCGAGATTGCAAAAAGACCACAGATCATTGCCGCCAACAAGATCGATATGATCTATACACAGGAGGATCCTGTCTCCCGGATCAGAGCAGAATTTGAACCCAAAGGCATCCCGGTATATGCTATTTCCGCTATCAGCGGACAAGGGTTGCGGGAGCTTCTATATGACATCAATAACCGTTTAGAACAGATAGATTCGTCCCCAGTGATATTTGAACAGGAGTTTTTCCCGGAATATCACTTTGATATCGCAAGCGAGCCATTTACGGTAGTGTACGATGAAACGGAAGACGCCTACGTAGTAGAAGGTCCAAGGATTGAAAAAATGCTTTCCTATACAAACCTTGAGTCTGAAAAGGGATTCAAATTCTTCCAGGATTTTCTGAGGAATAATGGTATTTTAGAACAGTTGGAAGAACTTGGCATCGAAGAAGGCGCTACCGTGAGGATGTATGGATTATCCTTTGATTATTATAAATAGAAATTTCACAAACAACAGATGCGAGGTAAATTATGACAAGTAAACAGAGAGCCTACTTAAAGAGCCTGGCAAACAATTTAACTCCTATTTTTCAGGTGGGCAAATCCAGTCTTACCCCTGAATTTACCAGAGGAATCGAGGAAGCTTTTAATACGCGGGAACTGCTTAAGATCGCGGTCTTAAAGAACTGCTTCGATGATCCGGGTGAGATTGCGCAGATCGTTGCCGAGAGAACCCACTCACAAGTTGTGCAAGTGATTGGCAAGAAGATCATCCTCTACAAACCTGATAAGAAAAACCCAAAGATCATACTTCCGAAAGAGAAAACATGACAATGTAATCCTATTAGCACAGATAAGGAGGTTTCTCTTGAAAAAGACAGGTATCATGGGCGGCACATTCAATCCAATCCACAATGGACATTTGACTCTTGCCCAAAAAGCCAAAGAACAATTTGCGCTGGATGAAATTCTTTTCATGCCCTGTGGCGAGCCCTATATGAAAGCATCGCAGAAGGTAACATCCGGCCAGATCCGTGCGGCTATGACAGCGCTGGCGATTCAGGATACGCCGGATTTCGTCCTTTCCATGATAGAAATCGAACATCAGGGCAATACCTATACCTACGAAACGCTGGAATTCCTCAAACGGGAGCATCCAGATACAGAATACTATTTTATCATGGGCGCTGATAACCTTTTTCAGATCACAAAATGGGCAATGCCGGATCGTATTTTCAAGAATTGTTGTATTCTTGCAGCGGTACGGGAAGATAAGACTGTTGCCGATATGGAAGAGCAGATCCGTTATTTGCAGCAGAAATATCACGCAGTCATCTACTTATTAAAAACAGACTGTATGGATGTTTCTTCTTCAGATATCCGCAGGAAAGTCTCACAGGGAAAATCCATCGAAGAATACGTGCCAGTACCTGTCAGGAACTATATTGCAGAGAAAGGGCTGTATCTATGAAAACGACTAATCTTGCTAAACTCAGAAAAGAAATGGAACAGGCATTGGAGCGCAAACGATTTGAACATACCTTGGGAGTTGCTTATACAGCGGCCAATCTGGCTATGGTGCACGGTGTTGATGTGAATAAAGCTTTGATCGCCGGTATGCTGCATGATTGTGCCAAATGTATGAGTCATCACAAGCAGATTTCCCTGTGCAGGAAGAACAAGATCACGCTGTCGGAGATTGAGACAGCAGACCATTCCCCTCTGCTTCATGCAAAAGCTGGAAGCTGCCTTGCACGAAAGAAATATGGAATCACCGACGAAGAAATTTTACTGGCAATCAGCTACCATACCACAGGCCGGCCTCATATGAGTCCTCTGGAAAAGATTATTTATATTGCAGACTATATTGAACCCGGACGGGAGCGCGCCAAAAGAACTTATGCTGATATCCAAAATCTTCAAGAAGTACGGAGGATGGCTTATCAGGATCTCAACGAAACATTGTGCAAGATTTTGAGCGATACTCTGGATTACCTGGCCCGCAAAGGCGGCAAGATCGACATGATGACCAGACAAACCTACGATTATTATTGTCAAAATCCACCCGGAGAAATGACAGAAAGGAATGGCAGTCTATGAACAGTAAAGAAATTGCAAAACTGGCCATACAGGCATTAGAAGATAAGAAAGCAGAAGAGATCAAGACCATCGATATCAGCGAGGTTTCTGTGATCGCCGACTATTTTATCATAGCGAACGGTACAAACCACAGCCAGATCCAGGCACTTTCTGACCATGTGGAAGAAACTCTTGGAAAAGCTGGTGTAACTCTCAGACAAATCGAAGGGTATCAAAATGCAAACTGGGTACTCCTTGATTTTCATGATGTGATCATTCACATCTTCGATAAAGAGAACCGTCTGTTTTATGATCTGGAACGGATCTGGAGAGATGGGAGACTGGTCGAAAATGACACTCTCTAATAAATTCTAATAAAAATCATAAAAAGAACCGGCATAATTTCACATTATGCTGGTTCTTTTTATGATTCGCTCAAACCCGTCTCCGTTTACCATATAGGATCCATCGTTAATAATCCAGACCGCTTAACGACTCCATTTCCTGTTGTCTGCCATGCATCCATAAACTTCTATGATTCGGCTTCCCTGATCTCACCGCCTGCATACATATAGAACGTAATGATATAAAGACCTGCAATACCTACAAGGCCATAGATAATCCTTGAAAGCCAAGACATATTACCAAAAACAAAGGCAACGAGGTCAAAACTGAAAAGACCGATCAGTCCCCAGTTGATCGCACCAATGATGGCAATTGTCAGTGCCAGGCAGTCTAATCCTCTATTTTTCATGGTTTCCCCCTCCAATCTGAAAGAAAAAATAGTAACTGTATAGATTGACTAAACAGTTACTATTATTATGTCATGATAGAGAAACACTATGCTGGAAAAATAAACAAACATATATATTATGATTTTTTTCCAAATTTTTATGCATGAGATCGATCGTCTTGCAAGAAGTTTTTCTGTTATCTGAATAACCGGAAAACACCAAAAACCTTGCCCAAAATCTGACAATCCTCCACAATGATCGGATCCATCGAATCATTCTCCGGCTGCAGCCGAATATGTCCATCTTCTTTATAAAATGTCTTGACAGTAGCCGAGTCGTCAATCAACGCAACAACCGTATCGCCGTTATTAGCCGTCTGACAGCTTCGTACAAAAATCTGATCACCGCTGAAAATACCTGCGTTGATCATAGAATCCCCTTTCACCTTCAACGCAAAAGACTCCCCATTTGGCACAAAATCCGCTGGAATCGGGAAATAACTTTCGATATTCTCCTCCGCCAAAATAGGCTGTCCAGCGGCTACCTGCCCAATTACAGGAATGGAAACCATCTCTGTACGAACCATCTGAAAATTATCATCACAGATCTCAATCGCACGTGGTTTCGTAGGATCACGTTTGATATAGCCATTCTTCTCCAAAGTCTCCAGATGAGAGTGGACAGAAGAGGTAGATTTCAAATGAACTGCCTCACAAATCTCACGGACTGCAGGTGGATAACCTCTTTTCAAAATTTCGTCTTTAATATAATTTAATATTTCCTGTTGTTTAGCAGTGATCTTACCATATCCCATATGCAATAACCTTATCCTTTCACTTCCTAATAATTAATCCTAATCTAATCCCATGCATGTCGCAAGCCTGCTTGCAATACTGCTCAAATGGAAAACTGAAAAATCTCTGATTTCTCAACCTATACTACCTTCTATAACGAAAATAGGCGCTGCTTTCTCTGTTTCAAATAAAATGATTATTTTAATCATACCATAAGAAAGACTAAAAAGCAAACATATATTCAGAATATCTGTTCGATATTTTTCCACAAAGTATTGACAAGCGAAAATATGTTCGATATAATAATCCCAGAAAGAACATTTGTTCCCAACATTTGTTCTGATAATGGTGAGACTTCCAGATAAGTCTCCATGAAGATTCTAGTAAACTACTCATTTTTTAAATATAAGAGAACTTTTACTGGATAATAAATATTGTATTGGGGAAGGAAGATGGTGAGAGAATATGTATGCAGAAAGAATTTATTACGACACGCTGGTAACAGAAAGAACTTCAACAGGGAAGAACAGCCATCCCAAACATACAGAAAGAATAGACATTATAAATCAAAGGAGAGAGCACAGGATTGTTAGAAACCGCATTCGGAGGCAGCAGGAGATGAGGCAGCATTTTCTTCTGTTTCTCATAACATTTTGTCTCATTATTACTTGTTCCTTTACGCTAAGCACATTCCGTTCAAATGCCAAGAATGAGCCAGTCACCTCCTATAAATGCTATAAGAGCATTGCCGTTTCCAATAAAGATACGTTATGGTCAATCGCCACAGAGTATATGGATGAAGAGCATTATACATCGATCACAGACTATATTGCTGAGATCAAGAACACAAATGCTATGTCTGGTGACGCGATCCATTACGGAGAATATTTGATTATTCCTTATTATGCTCCCTGATAGGATACAATTCCGATAAGACATAATTTCCCTTAATTGGATTTCCCTGGAAGATCTTCCCTTAACCGAACTTGCCGGGCAGCATAGCGACGTCTGTCATCCTCTAAAGCAGCATAATGTTTTCTGGTTGTATTGACATCTTTATGCCCCAAAACATCCGCCACCAGATAGATATCACCCGTTTCCTTATAGAGAGTAGTGCCATAAGTACTCCTGAGTTTATGCGGTGTGATTTTTTTTAGACTTGTGACGGTAGCAGAATATTTCTTGACCATATTTTCTACCGCACGCACTGATATTCTTTTATTCTGCATAGACAGAAACAGCGCATTTTCGTGTCCAGACTGTGGGATCATATGATGCCGCACTTCCAGGTAATCCCGAAGCGCCTTTTCGACCTCTTCCCCGAAGTAGACCACTGCTTCATAACCGCCTTTACGGATGATCCTGATACCGTTATTTCTGAAATCAACATCCTCAATATCAAGCCCAACACATTCAGAAACACGGATGCCTGTTCCAAGCAGCAGCGTGAGCAAGGCAACATCCCTTCCCTTTGTCACCTGGTGGCAGCGCTTCTGGGCTGTTGTAAGCCCAGTACCATCCTCTACCTGATCTAGGAGAATCGCTACCTCCGCCGGATCTAACCGTATGATCTCTTTCTCATGAAGTTTCGGCATAGGAACAAGCACTGCCGGATTCTTTTCGATCAGTTCCGCCTGGTAATAATAGTTATAGAAACTCCTAAGTGAGGCCAGCTTTCTCTTTTTGCCTCTCTCATCATTCGTATATTCTTTATCATCTTTCTTATAATAGCCCAGGTATTCCATATACTCTTCGATATCCTCCCTTGTAAGCTGTTCTAAGACAGACAGGGGGAACTGCCGGATCTCCATATGTTGCAGGCTTTTATTACAATCATGCAGATATTCAAAGAAAACCCGGATATCATAAGCATAGGCAAGCCGTGTTCTCTCCGAGGTAGTATCACTGATTCCACGAAAGAACTGCTTGCAGAAAGGCGGAAGATTTTCCAGCACTTCGCGCATTTTCTCTATCTGATCAATATTTTGCTGTGCATGATAATTTGTTTTTTTAGGGTCCATTATAGGTTCCATCCTTCTAGATTACCGTTTTGGATTGCTGTAAACATTCTTTCTTTTACCCCAGGCGTTTCCCGGTTGATCTCACGCAGGAGATTTTTGATATATTCCCGCTTGGTATGCCCATCTGCGGGACAGGGACTTTTTACAACAGGTACTTCATATTGATTGACAAATCCTATGACGTCTGCTTCCTTCATATAGATCAAAGGCCGTATGACTGTCAGGTCAGTACGATCTAAATAGGTGACTGGCCGAAAGGTATGAAAACGCCCTTCATACACCAGAGACATCATCATCGTTTCCACCACATCATCTTTGTGATGTGCATAGGCCACTTTATTACATCCGTTTTCTTTCATCGCATCATTTAAAGCACCTTTCCTCATCTTTGCACATAGGGAACAGGGATTGCTCTCCCTGCGGTCCTCAAATATGATCTTGCCGATATCAGTTTTGACAATATGATAGGGGACCTCAAGAGAATCACACAGCGTTTTGATCCTATCAAGATTCAGATTATCAAATCCCAAATCTATTGTCACCGCACAAAGTGTAAAAGGATGCGGATAGAACCGGCGCAATCCCTGCAGAGCATAAAGCAGTGTAAGACTGTCTTTGCCTCCAGAGATACCGACAGCGATATGATCCCCTGGCTGGATCATATGATAATCATCTATAGCTTTCCGTGTAAGACTGTATACTTGCTGTAATTTCATTGTATTTCCTCATTCATATTCCGTTCTATTTGCTGACTGTACAGTATTACAGTATCTTCAACAATTTGTCCTTTGTAAGGGCAAACACCGACAGCTCTATTATACAGAATATTTGTTCAGATGACATTAATTTTTTATAAAATCTAATACAGTTTATGAAAAAAATGGTATACTAGAGATATCTTATTCTGACAGTAGGAGTGTAGTGGCAGCTATGAAATTTAAAATTGATAAGAAGTATTTTTGTTGGGGTATTACGGCATTTCTAGTGATCGCAGCATGTATCTTGTTTTATTACATTCTGTTTCACAGATCCAGTTTCTCCAGTGGAATACGGACAGTGATCGGAATCGCTATGCCAATCATTGACGGTTTCGTGCTTGCCTATCTGATGACCCCTGTCTTAAATAAAATTGAAAAAAAAGCAATTGTACCCCTTTACAGAAAGATGAAGCTGCCAGCGAATGCCAAAAGCGAACGGAGAATACGTGTCATCTCTATTCTTGTGACTGTTATCCTGATCTTAATCGTGATGTATGAGTTTTTTGGCTTGATTATCCCCGAAGTTGTCCGCAGCATCCAAAGCATTATTTTCCAGTTCCCTATCTATATTAACAACCTCAACCATTGGGCACTGGGACTCATGAAGAATAATCCAGACCTTGAGCAGACGGTCAATGATCTTCTGGTTCAGTATTCTCCTAAGCTGCTGGACTACTTTAACACCAACATTCTTCCAAATATCAATTCCTTAGTTAAGACGCTGTCCTTGAGTGTATTGAGTATACTTAAGGCATTGTGGAATTTTATCATAGGATTTATCATTTCAATTTATGTCCTGGGCAGTAAAGAAAAGTTTGCAGGACAGGCGAAGAAAATTGTGTATGCCTTGTTTGACCGAAAGGCCGGCAATGAAGTGATCTCCAATTTTCGTTTTATCCATGACACTTTTATTGGATTTATTGGCGGCAAGATCGTGGATTCTATTATTATCGGTATCATTTGCTTTATCTGTACCAGTATTATCGGCACACCGTACGCCATCCTTGTGAGCGTGATTATCGGTGTGACGAATGTCATTCCATTTTTTGGTCCCTGGATCGGCGGCGTTCCCAGTGCCTTGCTTGTTTTGATGGTGGATCCTCTGCAGGCACTCTATTTTATCATACTGATTCTGGTCATCCAACAGTTTGATGGCAACATCCTGGGCCCGAAGATTCTGGGGGATTCCACAGGATTATCCGGTTTCTGGGTTATCTTTTCTATTACCATATTTGGAGGGTTGTTCGGCGTTCCTGGTATGGTTGTTGGCGTGCCGATCTTTGCCGTATTTTATGCAGGCGTCAAATCTGTCATTAATAATATGCTCCGCAGGAAAGAACTTCCTACAGACTTACAGCCTTATATGACTGTAGGGCAGATTAACGAGCAAAAAACTTTTACTAAGTATGTGCCTGCAAAAAAGAAGAAAAGGAAAGAGGAGAACTGCAGTGAGATTTCTAATACAACGGGTAAAGAAAGCTAATGTAACAATTGAAGGAAATATTGTTGGCGCAATTGAACAGGGGTTCTGTGTATTTGTCGGCATTTCTAATACAGACACTAAAGAAATTGCGGATAAAATGATTCATAAACTGATCCAAATGCGCATTTTCAGTGATGAAAATGATAAAACAAATTTAAATCTTGCTTCTGTCAATGGTGAATTGTTAATTATTTCACAATTTACATTATATGCAGACTGCAGCCATGGAAACAGACCTTCTTTTATTGACGCAGGCAAACCTGACCTGGCAGAAACCCTATATGAATATATTCTCTCAAAATGTCAGGAACAGGTTCCGAAGGTTGCTCATGGACAATTTGGCGCAGCAATGCAGGTTTCCCTGGTAAATGATGGTCCTTTTACGATCTGGCTTGATTCTTCGGCGCTATAACTACCATGATATCATTGATTACAGAACCCAGAAATTTGATTGTAAGAAAGAAGGAATAGAAAATGTCAACAGCGGCTTTGATCCTGACTGTCATTATCGTCATCGCAATCTATATTTACATGCGTTATGCTTCCAAAAAACGCAGAGATGCCATGAACGAAATAGATACTGTACGTTATTATCATGAAAATTATCTGCAGTCCCGGTCTGATAAAAGGCGGCAGACAAAACATCTAGATAAAGACAATGGGTACCGAACATATGTAACGAAATATAACAGCACCGAGGACTACAGGGAACGCACGGGGTTATGATGATCGCCATAACTATTCGTTAAACTTGTGTTTCGCGAATAGTTATGGCGCGGCGGAATCTCTCTTCTCCCTTAACATGAATTCAAACGTTATTGCTTAATTCTTTACATCTTTTGGAAATTATGGAACCGGCAATGCAATATATCCGGTATCTGTTACAATTTTCTGTCCCTGTGTACTTGTCATC
>CATOJY010000013.1 GCA_951800685.1 uncultured Lachnospiraceae bacterium | reverse complement strand
GGACGTAAAGTCCTGGGAGGTATCGGCCAGACCTATTGCCTTACTCATTCTAACAGCTTAAGCAACAAGATGGGTAATTCCTTACTGGCTGTAAGGGGTATTAACCATAAATACATTGTAGTAGGAGAGAGATTGTGAAAGGAGAAGATAGATGCAATTTGGGAAAAGCAATGGATGGATATGGGGAATGCTGGCAGGCTTCCTATTGATTGGAATTGGCGCAGCACAAGGACAGTTTGCAGTGATCTTTAGAAAGGCAGTGATGATTTGTCTGGAATGTATCGGAATTGGATGACACCGCTGGGAAACGGTCTGAAAGGAACGATTGATAGGAAGAATGAAATGGAGAGAAGAACTATGGGAAGATTACGTTTAGCTGTACAGCTTTTGTTTACGATTATCACCAATGGGTATGTTTATGGATTTCTGCATGGGAAGATTTACCAGGGCAGCTTGAAATATGTCTGTGTGCCGGGACTAAACTGTTATTCTTGTCCGGGCGCAGTCGCCTCCTGTCCGATTGGTGCCCTGCAGGCATTGTTAAATCAGCAGGGCTTTACGGTGCCGTTTGGTGTACTGGGCTTTTTCTTTGTCTTTGGCAGTCTTCTTGGGCGGTTTGTCTGCGGTTTTCTGTGTCCTTTTGGTTTGGTACAGGATCTGCTCTATAAGATTCCGCTTTTTCGAAAGCAGAAGAGACTGCCGTTTCATGCGATACTGAAATATGGAAAGTATGTGGTTCTTATCTTTCTGGTATGTGTCGGTTCCTTGTTTTTGTTCGGCGGATTTGCGAAGGTTCCGGCATTTTGCAAATACTTGTGTCCATCAGGGACTTTACTCGGTGCGTTGCCGCTGCTTGGCAGGAATGGGCTGCTGCGCAGCCAAGTGGGAGGCTTGTTTTTCTGGAAGCTTGGAGTCCTGCTTTTTCTCCTGGTTCTTTCCGTGAAAGTTTATCGTCCTTTCTGTCAGTACCTCTGTCCACTGGGGGCGGTCTATGGGTGGTTTAACAGATTCAGCCTTGTGCAGATCAGGTGGGAAAAGGATAAATGCATTTCCTGTATGGCCTGTCAGCGTGCTTGTCCTGTGGCACTTTCCGTGCAGGAGATCTCTGTCTCACCGGAATGTATTCGCTGTGGGAAATGTATAGAAGCCTGTCCGGCAGAGTGCCTGCATTTTGCAGCGGCCAGGCAGAAGTGTGTAGAAACAGGGAGCAGGCAGAAGGGAAACAGCTAATTGCCGCACATGTTTTGGGAAAGAAGCAAAGGAAAGAGAAAAGATGCTTGCCTGGGAGTGAGTTGTCAGATAAAATAATATCATATAGGGCTTATGCCATTCCAATTGGTATAATGGGAATATAGATATTTTGGAGAAATAAGGAGGGTTACTATGAACAAGATCCGAATCGAGTCGCCGGATGTGCAGGAATTTGAGAGGCAGCACATTGCGGCCGTGCGCAGACTTGCGCCAGAGTGTATGGTACTTTTGAAAAATGACGGTACACTTCCGCTGCAGGGACCGGGAAAACTTGCACTGTATGGAAGCGGTGCCAGGAAGACGGTCAAAGGCGGTACAGGGTCTGGAGACGTGAATGTGCGTCACTTTGTGACGGTGGAGGAAGGACTGCGCAATGCCGGCTTTGCTCTTACAACGGGTGAATGGCTGGATGCTTATGATCAGGAGGTGGAAGATGCGAGGGCGGCGTTTTACGGTGCAGTGCGCAAAGAAGCGATTGCTGCTGGAGTGACAGGTACCCAGATGATGATGTATGCCATGGGAAGAACATGCCCTGAGCCAGATTATGAGCTGCCCTTAGAGGGTGAGGGAGATACGGCGGTTTATGTACTGGCACGTAATTCAGGAGAAGGAGCAGACAGGAAACCGGAGGCGGGTGATATTCGCCTGACGCCTACAGAAATCCGTGATATTCTGGCGTTAAAGGAGAAGTATGAGAAGTTTGTGCTGGTTTTAAATGTAGGAGGTATGGTAGATCTGGAGCCAGTGGAGACAGTGGGAACCATTCTGCTCTTAGGACAGTTAGGATCCGCGACGGGAGATGCCCTGGCAGATGTCCTGCTTGGCAGAGCGTATCCTTCTGGTAAATTGACTATGACCTGGGCGCCGATTGAAGATTACGCGTCTACAGAAGGATTTGGCGATCCTAATGATACATATTATAAGGAAGGTATCTATGTAGGATACCGCTATTTTGATACCATCGGTTATGTACCCACCTATCCTTTTGGATATGGAATAGGGTATACCACTTTTACGGTGGAACCAAATAGGATGACGGCAGATGCTGTCGAAATAGCTGTTACGGTAACTGTGACCAATACAGGAACTTCGGCAGGCAAAGAGGTAGTTCAGGTTTATTATTCGGCGCCAGCAGGAAAGCTGGATAAACCCTATCAGGAAATGGCAGGATATGCGAAGACGAAAGAGCTTGCGCCAGGAGAAAGCCAGGAGGTGACTGTGACTTTTGCTACACAGTCTATGGCTTCCTACTGTGTGGAATGCGCTTCTTATGTGATGGAAGCGGGGGCTTATCTGATCCGTGTCGGCAACAGTTCCAGAAACACGCATATTGCAGGTGTTGTGTTGTTGGACGAATCTAAAATAGTAGAAAAAGTAAAAAATATCTGTGGTGACAGCGGTTTTGAAGATTTAAAACCGGAGTGGAATCCGATCACTTATGAGGGGGAAACAGAGGAGAAGGAGACGGCAGATGCTATAGAGATCAAAGCGGCAGATCTGGCAGTGCAGGAAACCGTCTATCAGGAAGAACCAGAAGAAATTCCAGCAGGGACTACTGTGCACTGGGAGGAGGTCGTAAATGGCACAAAAGGATTGGATGATTTTGTGGCAGGTTTAAGCGACGATCAGCTTGCATATTTGTGTATCGGGGCCTACAAGGAGGCAGAAGATCTGATGGAAGTGATCGGTAACGCTTCCTCTATCGTGGCAGGTGCGGCAGGAGAGACGACGCATCAGCTGGAGGAACTAGGAACACCTGTTCTGGTAATGGCGGATGGACCGGCAGGCCTGCGTCTTGCACCAACTTATAAGATGGTGGATGGCAAGGCGAAAGCGACAGCCCGCAGTTTGCCGGGAGAACTTATGGCTCTGCTGACACCGGAAGAACTGCAGGCAATGGCGGAGAATGCGCCAAAGCCCAGTGAAGAGGAGATGGCGGCTGCTACGAATTATCAGTACTGTGTAGCAATTCCCATTGGCACAGGACTTGCGCAGTCCTGGAACGATGATATGGTAAAGGAGTGCGGCGATCTGATTGGGGAAGAGATGGAGATGTTCGGTACCCATCTGTGGCTGGCGCCGGCGATGAATATTTACAGGTCTCCGCTGTGCGGACGTAACTTCGAGTACTATTCTGAAGATCCATATCTTACGGGATGCATTGCGGCGGCTGTTACAGACGGGGTGCAGGTACATAAAGGGTGCGCGACGACGATCAAGCACTATGCCTGCAACAACCAGGAAACGAACCGCTACTTCTCCAACAGCAATGTGGGAGAACGGGCGCTGCGCGAGATCTACCTGAAAGGCTTTGAGATCTGTATCAAGAAATCCCAGCCGCATTTTGTCATGACGTCTTACAATCTGATCAACGGTGAACATGCCTGCAGTACGAAGGATATCCAGACAGCTACGCTGCGTGATGAGTGGGGATTCGCCGGCGTTGTCATGACAGACTGGCTTGTGACGGGCGGTATGGGTGCTGGCGGGGAGAAATGGCCCTGCGCGTCCTGTGCAGGTAATGTGAAGGCTGGAAATGACATTACGATGCCAGGAATTCCTTCTGACAAGGCGGATATTTTGAAAGCGCTGGCAGACGATGCGCATCCTTACGCACTGAGCAGGGCACAGCTGCAGTTGGCGGCCAAAAGAGTGCTGGGAATGATTTTGAAACTGACGGCCTAGTTTTAGGGAGATAAGAGAGCTGGTAATCAACAAAAACGTGTTGATTACCGGCTTTTTATCCGTTTTCCTTATTGCCATACTTTCGAAAATAAAGTATCATATATAACATGAGTGTGTTGGCATAAGATTTTATCAGGATACAGGAACTAGAAGGAGGAAAGAGAAATGTATCACTGTCATATTCATTTCCATTTAGCGGGCGTTCGGGAGGATGTTTCTGCAGTTATAGAGGGAATGGAACCGCTTGCGTGCTTTACGCATGAGTTTGCGAGAAGTGAGGAGATTCAGGAGGCATTGCAGAATGGAGCAGATGTGGTGATAGCCGATCTGCGGGATATGGATGTGAAAGAAGCAGTACAGATATTGACAGGCTGGCAGCCGGGGACAACAGAGTGTCTCCTGCTTGTGGAGAGGGAGCAGATGCCGTTTCTGACTAAGATAATGGAGACGGTGCAGGATATCTGGGTTATGCCTATGACGGAGGAAGAGACCCGCTTCCGTTTTTTCAGATGGCAGCAGAATTATAAGACCAGTAAGGATTATTGGCAGACGAGTCATTTTCTGGAGGCTACGATCGATAATATCCCGAATCTGGTGTGGTATAAGGATAAGGACGGCGTACACGAGAAGGTAAATGAGAGTTTCTGCAAAACCGTAAACAAGACGAAGAAGCAGGTAGAGGGGCAGCGGCATGCCTATATCTGGGATGTAGAGGAGGATGATCCTGCCTGCATTGAATCGGAGCGGGAGGTCATGGACAGCCGCAGGACCTTTGTTTCTGAAGAGTGTGTGAAGACAGGCGACGGTACGAGGCTGCTCACAACTTATAAATCCCCGCTGTACGATGTCGATGGAAGTGTGATGGGCACGGTGGGAGTGGCGATCGATGTGACACAGGAGCGTGCTTATGAGCAGGAGATCATGCAGAAGAACCATACGCTGGAGATGATCTTTAACAATATTGATTGTGGCGTGATGTATCACAGCCTGGATGGATCACAGATCATAAGTGTTAACCAAGCGGCTCTGGAAATCCTGGGATATGAATCTTTGGAGGAAATGGCGGCTGATGGATTCGATATGATAGCGTCTGCTGTATTGGAAGAGGACAGAGAGAATCTGTTGGAATGCATTAAGAGTCTGAAAGAAGAGGGAGATAGTGTCAGTATTGAGTATCGTGTGCACAGAAGGGATGGCGCAGTACGGTATTTGATGGGTAATATCAAGTTGATGCGGGAGAATGGAGAGCTGCGCTATCAGAGATTTTTACTTGATTGTACTGACCAGAAACTCCAGGAGGAAGAGAAAGAGCAGCACCAGATGGAGCTGTTGCATGCGCTTAGTATTGACTATACGTTTGTCTTTTATTTTGATCTGGAGGCTGGGCTGGGCCAGCTGCTGCGGGGGAATGAAGAGAATTATCTGTTTGAGGAGTTTCTTGACAGGCAGCTTCCGTTCGATAAGAGCATGGAATTCTATATAGAGAAATATGTCTTTGAGGAAGACCGCGAGATGCTCAGAGAAGCAATCTCCCAGTCAAAGATCGAAGAGGGGCTGAGAGAGGGTAATCAGTACCATGTAAACTACCGTGTTGGCAAGGAAGACGGCACGGAATATTATCAGATGAAAGTAGTGCGCGCAGGTGTACGTAAGAACAAAAAAGGGATTGTTCTGGGAATCCGCAGTGTGGATGAAGAGATCCGCAGTGAGATGGAGCAGAGGGATCTTCTGATGGATGCCCTGATGCAGGCAAACCGTGCCAGCAAGGCCAAGAGTGTTTTCCTTTCCAATATGTCTCATGATATCCGTACCCCTATGAATGCGATTGTAGGCTTTACATCGTTGGCGATGAATCACATTGATAACAGAGAACGGATGGAAGAATATCTTAAAAAGATTATGACGTCGGGGAACCATCTCTTAAGTCTGATCAATGATGTTCTGGATATGAGCCGTATCGAAAGCGGCAAGATCCATTTGGAAGAGAAACTATGCAGTCTGCCGGAGATTGTGCATAGTATCTGCAATATCGTGCAGGCAGATGTACATGCAAAGCAGTTGGAGTTACATATTGATACCCTGGATATCCGCAATGAGGATATTTTCTGTGATAAGCTTCGCCTGAATCAAGTACTTTTAAATTTACTCAGCAATGCGATTAAGTATACAGGTTCCGGCGGCGCGATTAATATGAGAATAACGGAGAAGGCAGGCGCTCCTGCTGGATGTGCACATTATGAATTCTGTATCAAAGACAATGGCGTAGGTATGAGCGAGGAATTTGTAAATCATATCTTTGAACCTTTTGAGAGAGAAAAGAATTCAACGATCGGCAGGATTCAGGGAACCGGTCTTGGTATGGCCATCACGAAGAACATTGTGGATATGATGAACGGTTCGATTGAGGTTAAGAGCGAACAGGGTGTTGGGTCAACTTTTGTGGTTGCCTTCACTTTCCGTACCCAGGCCGAGGAAAAGGAAGCGACAACGATACCAGAGTTGAAGAATTGCAGGGCGCTGGTAGTGGATGACGATTTCAATACCTGCGACAGTGTTTCCTATATGTTAGGGCAGATCGGACTGCGGGCAGAGTGGACATTATCCGGTAAAGAGGCAGTCTTGCGCACAAAACAAGCCAGTATGCGCAAAGACGGTTATCTGGTTTATATTATTGACTGGCTGCTACCAGATATGAATGGCGTTGAGGTTACCAGAAGAGTCAGACAGGTAATGGGAGATAATGTACCGATTATTGTACTGACGGCTTATGACTGGTCCGAGATTGAGGAGGAAGCCAAAGCGGCAGGCGTTACGGCGTTCTGCAGCAAACCATTATTTATGTCAGAACTGCGGAATTGTCTGCGCTCTGTGATCGGAGTAGAAGAAACGAAAGTGGAAGAGGGCGAGAAGGAGTTAGTGGAGTTTGAGGCTGGACGTATTCTGTTGGCAGAGGATAATGAGCTGAATCAGGAGATCGCAGTGGAAATATTGAGCAGCGCAGGGTTTACGACAGAAGTGGCTGAAAATGGTGAGCTTGCAGTAGATATGCTGCAGAAATCGGAACCCGGTTATTATCAGGTGGTACTGATGGATGTACAGATGCCGGTGATGGACGGTTATACGGCAGTCAGGGAGATCCGCAGACTGGAGAATCAGAGACTGGCGTCTATTCCAGTGATCGCAATGACAGCGAATGCCTTTGAGGAAGATAAACAGGAGGCCCTTAAGAACGGGATGGATGGCCATATTGCGAAACCAATCAATGTCGAGATTTTGTTCGAAACGCTGAATCAGGTGTTGAGAACGAAAAGCAGACGTAAACAGTAAACTGAAGAATAAAGAACCGCGGTACCAGAGCAGGTACCGCGGTTTTGTCTTATCTTATGGATTCTGCAGATGGTCTATGCACATGGCTACATAACCTTTGTCATCTATGTTGAACAGTAAACTGCAGGCCGGACATTGCTTGTAGAAGATTTTACCAAACTGGTCGAAAGTCAGCAGGTCGGTCTTATCAAGAGTGTACTTTATGTCAACCGGGAAATACTTATTGACATAATCGACGAATTGGACTGAAAGCATACGCATGGCGTCAATTACAGTCTTATCAACTCTCTTGATGTCCATTTCCAGTATGTCGTTCAAGGTACGGATCGCGACGGACTCTTCAAACACAAGAAATACCTGCTGTTTTTGCTGGGATTTCAGGCTGTAACTCAACCGGTAACAGAGCGGGTTCCCAGATGTGATCTTCTCACCGCCATAGTGCTGGCTGACAACCTGGACCTGGGAACGACATAGGGATTTCAATCCCTGCGTAGCGGCCTTGATGATGGATTCCATCTTGTCATCAGAAGATTTATGTACCCATTTGTTGGTGTTTTTCCCGATAATGGCGCGGTCCTCGACCATGATATGACCAGTGAGCCATCCGACACAGATGCCAATAAAATGCTGGACGGCTTCTACAGAGTAATTCTGAGCCACCAGCTCTTCTTCCAAGGCGGGCAGTGTCTTGTCCCGGAGATTGTCATGCAGACTCTTGTGCATGGGCAGGCCGGCGTAGGCAATCTCCTGCATGTAAGCTTCCTCTTCCGCAAAATGCTTTATAGTATAGCTTTTGAAATACTTGATCCCTTCCCGGCAAGCATGTTGCTGCTTTGCGGGATTTTCAGTAAAAGCGATCAGTTTGTTTACGATCGTAAAAAGTTTCTGATGTGCCTTGTCGATCTCTTCCACATCAAGATTGAAACGGTCGTTCCATTTGATTTCTGCCATGGTTTCCATTTTTCCTCCTTACTGTAAGTAACGTTACACTGTCACTTAGATCGTGATGAGAAAATTTTATCATGAGTTTTCAAATTATACAATGTAGTAAAATAAAAAGATAATATTTTACGAAAAATGCTTGCTATTTATCCTAAAACAACGTAATCTAAAAAGAGATGTTTGTCAAGGTGGTGCAGGAGGTGCTGTCTTGATAGTGGTCTGATAAGGCCTATGAAGAAAAAGCAGGATAAGGGGATGGCATATGAAGGAACAATTACAGACAGTCGGTGTGAACTATGACGAAGTACTCAAGCGTTTTATGGGGAAAGAAGATTTTTACCGGAGGATGTTAAAGAAATTTCTTGATGATGAGAACTATGAGGGATTGAGACAGTCGGTCGAGGAGAAGCGCTGGTCAGATGCATTTAAGTATGCGCATACGGTAAAGGGACTGTGTGGGAATCTAGGTCTGGATGGTATCCTGGAATATGCAGTTCCATTGACAGATGAGGTAAGGGCAGAACCTTACGATGAGGAGAAGATCGGCAGTTATATGGAGCAGGTGACGCAGATGTATGAGAAGACAAGGAATGTCATCGAGAGCCTGTAGCAGGCAGAAACAGTGATAGAGGAAAGCTGATTTATAAGATATACGGGAGGACAGGTCTGACAGACTTGTCCTTTTTTGAGGAAAATCTTCATTGAAGTTTAAGAAATATGGGCAAAGAATTTAAGAATTTGGTGTTAGAATGGATTCTCTAGATGGATTTGAGATGCCGTTTGGCAGTGTCATGGAGGAGAAGCTGAAGATGAGGAAGAGGATTATGGGCTTGTTGTGTGTTCTGGGGGCATTGTTCTGCTTCGCATATTGTATGTTAGTATTTTTGATTAGATCGGGCAGCCGGTTTTATCTGGTGTGGGCGGCGGGAGGCATCTTTTTGTCTGTGTTTGCTTGTATGCTGTATTTTGGTCTGTGGAACAAGATGCCTCCGTTGATCCGGCGCGGGTTCTATATACTCGTGGGGATAGGACTAGTGCTGTTTGTGATCGTGGAGGGATGCATTCTCAGCAGATACCAGGACAAAGGTAAGGAGAACCTGGATTATATCATTGTATTAGGGGCGCAGATGAAAAATGCAGGACCAAGTGCAGTGCTGAAGTTTCGGTTGGATGCTGCTTATGATTATCTGATAGCCAATGAAAATACAGTATGCATCGTGTCTGGCGGACAGGGAAGGAACGAGCCATGCACAGAAGCGGAGGGAATGTATCGCTATCTTGTAGAGAGAGGGATAGAGCCAGAACGAATCCTGCAGGAAGACAGATCGACGGATACAGCAGAGAATATAGCCTACAGCGCTGCGTTGATCGGGAACCTGGATAGCAGCGTGGGAATTGTTACCAATAATTTCCATGTTTTTCGGGGAATTCATTTGGCTAAGGCTGCTGGATTCCAGGATGTGTGTGGTATCGCGGCACGTTCTAATGTCTATTTCCAGCTGAATAATATGGTACGGGAATTTTTTGGAGTGATGAAGGATTTTGCATTCGGGAATTTTTTCTAAAAAATTCTTTGCCTTGATTGGATTTAGAACCTGGATATGGTATGATACTTTTGGAATACGCTTATAGCGGGAGCACATGGTGGCAGTAGAATGAGAAACCGGATGAAAGAATGACAGGTAATTTTAAGATAAAAAATACAGTAACAGAAATGAGAAACATAAGAGGACTAAATTGGCATGTGGGATCGGTTGCAAGGTATCTTCTTCTGGTAGTGATAGCTCTGTTTTTATTGACGGGCTGTGGGGAAGAAGGTTCGTTAAGCTACACGCAGCAGGGAATGAAAGCGGTTGAAGCGCTTGCCTATGAGGAAGCGCTGGATTTGTTCGCGAACGCCTTGGAACAGGAGGAAGACGCGAGAATGCTGTACCGTGGGATGGGGCTGGCCTACATGGGGCTGACACGCTATGAGGAAGCGATTGTCTATTTGGAGGCAGCCTTGCACGAGAGCGGCGGCAGGGTGGAAGATATGGATTTTGATATCAATTATTATCTTGCCACGGCTTATTACAAGAATGGAAGACCGCAGGATGCAGTCAAAGCGTACGATGCGATCCTGTCGCTTCGGCCTAAGGAGAAGAATGCCTTTTATCTCAGGGGATATGTGAAGCTGTCCCAGAATGATTTTGAGGGAGCCCAGAAGGATTTTGGCTCTGCTGTGGCTCTGGACAGTAAAGATTACGACCAGATGATCCGCATATATACTGCCCTGGAGGAGTATGGGTATAAGGATGCCGGCATAGTTTATCTGCAAAGTGCGATGACGGAGAATGAGAAATCCATTTCAGATTATGACATGGGGCGCATGAGTTACTACATGGGTGACTATGAGAATGCGAGGGATTATCTTTCCAGGCTTGACACAACGAAGGAATATGGGGCGGCGCTGTATCTGGGCCGGACATATGAGGCGCTGGGAGATTATAATTACGCTTCTGGCATTTATGCCGGCTATACAGAGAATGACCAGAGCAAGGCGGAGATCTATAACCAGCTCGGATTGTGCCAGATGCAGCTGAAGGAATACGCTAAGGCGCTGGAAGCTTTTCAGGCGGGAATGAACATTGAAGATAATGGTATGATGCAGACGTTGAAATTCAATGAGATTGTGTCTTATGAGTATATGGGAGATTATAAGACAGCGGCCGCTCTGATGAACAGTTACCTGAAATCGTACCCGGATGATGTAGCCGCGAAAAGGGAGTACGAGTTTCTGCGGACCAGGTAAGACAATAAGGGCAGGATACGAAAACGAGGTTGATGATATGCAGCTTAACAGGAAGGCAGGGGACGAAATGAAGAATACTTATGTGCGTGTAAAGGGAATTATTAAGAAGGGGGACGAGTATCTGGTGATCAGGAAATGGGTAGATGACCACATCCCCAATTCTTATGTGTGGGAATTTGTTGATGCAGAAGTACAACATGGAGAGGCGCCGGATGACACTGTGCGCCGGGCGATCGAGGAATTGTTGTCGATCGAAGGACAGATTGAAGGGATTGAATACACCTGGTCGAATCTGTTAGGCGATACACATTGTGTTGGAATTGCTTATCTTTGCTCTATCAGGGAGAAGGATGAGGAGAATATTGTCCTGCCGGAAGAGTATGGAGAGTGGAAATGGATCACCAGGGATCAGTTTCCGGAATATATCGAAAACACCTATGTACTGCATGATCTGGAGGGAAAAGAGCTGTGATCAATAAACTGATAAATAACATTAAGAAGACAGAAGCGCCGATCGTTGTAGGTATGGATCCTACGATGAAGTTTGTGCCGGAGCATATCAGGAAACAAGCTTTTGCAGAATACGGTGAGACGCTGAAAGGCGCGGCACAGGCTGTTTGGCTGTACAATAAGGCGATCATTGATGCTGTCTATGACCTGATTCCGGCGGTGAAGCCGCAGATCGCTATGTATGAGCAGTTCGGAGTGGAAGGACTTATTACGTTTCAGAAGACAGTGGAGTATTGCAAGGAAAAGGGACTGGTAGTTATCGGTGATATCAAACGCGGTGATATCGGTTCTACCTCAGAAGCCTATGCGGTTGGCCACCTGGGCCAGGTACAGGTGGGCAGTAGTTTGTGCAGGGGATTTGATGAAGATTTTGTGACGGTGAACCCGTATCTTGGATCCGATGGCGTGAAACCTTTTATCAAAGTATGTCAGGAAGAAAAGAAGGGTATTTTTGTCTTGGTTAAGACTTCCAATCCAAGCAGTGGGGAATTCCAGGATAGGCTGGTGCGATGCGGCACACGGCAGGAAGAGGGAATAGAGAGACCTCTCTACGAGATCGTGGGAGAACAGGTAGCAGCGTGGGGAGCCGAATGTATGGGAGATTCGTACAGTTATGTGGGCGCTGTGGTTGGGGCGACTTATCCTGAACAGGGCAGAATTCTGCGCAAGATTATGCCTAAGGCTTATATCCTGGTGCCAGGGTATGGCGCGCAGGGTGGTAAAGGTGCAGATTTGGTACATTTCTTTAATGAGGACGGTCTAGGTGCGATTGTCAATTCTTCCAGAGGGATCATAGCCGCGTATCAGCAGGAAAAATATGCGCAGTATGGCGAGAAGAACTTTGCGGATGCTTCCAGGGCGGCAGTACTTGAGATGAAAGAAGATATCGCACAGGCACTTGCGTCAAGAGGCTAGAAGAATGGGCACAAGATATTTAGAGACAAGGCCCATAGGCAAAGGAACACAGGAGGCGGGTTAAGAAGCAAAGAACGCGGAGGAAACAAGGCAGATGGAAAGTTATAAGAAAGAATTTATTGAATTTATGGTGGACAGCCAGGTGTTAAAGTTCGGTGACTTTACGCTTAAGAGTGGTCGGAAGTCTCCCTTTTTCATGAATGCAGGCGCATATGTGACAGGAGCGCAGCTTCGGAAGCTGGGCGAGTATTATGCAAGAGCGATCCATGATCATTATGGGTTAGAGTTTGATGTGCTGTTCGGGCCGGCCTATAAGGGAATTCCTCTTGCGGTGGCAACTACCATGGCGATCAGTGAGCTGTACGGCAGGGAAGTTAGGTACTGTTCCAACAGAAAGGAAGTAAAGGATCATGGGGATACCGGGATTCTGCTGGGCAGCAAGCTCAAGGATGGCGATAGAGTTGTGATTATCGAGGATGTGACGACTTCTGGTAAATCCATTGAAGAGACATTCCCAATTCTGCAGCAGCAGGCAGATGTGGAGATTAAGGGACTGATCGTTTCCTTAAACCGCATGGAGAGGGGCTTGGAGAGCGAGAAGAGCGCACTCCACGAGATCAAGGAAAAATATGGTTTCGATGCAAACGCTATTGTGACCATGGAAGAGGTGGTAGATTGTCTCTATGGTCAGCCATATAAGGGGACGATTTATATTGATGATACATTAAAGAGCGCGATCGATGCATACTATGAGCAGTATGGGGCAAAGTAGAGATTGCTTAAAGTTGGAGGTTTGAAGATGGAAGAGAAGACTTACAAGGTTATGGGCGGATCCGGAGCACTCAACATCGCATTAGGTGTGGTTTCGCTTGTGGTAGGTGTGACGAGCGGTGTACTTTTGGTGATCAGCGGTGCGAAGCTGCTGGCAGGAAGGAATAAAATTTTATTTTAGAGGATAATGGGTGTTTTCGGAAAACTGGAAACGCCCATTTCGAACTTAGGCCAGCTGAAGGCAGGGAGTTTAAACAGTGAAGAAGAGCAGTTATATGTTTACCAATAAAGAGCATACGCACAAAGGGATCATGTCTACGATTCTGGGGGTAATTTCACTATCGACACTGGCGTATGCGGTTTTTATGAGTTATCGGTATGTTGGGAATGTTCCAAGACAATATGGGGCAGCGGCGATGCTGGTGATGGTCTATGCTTTTGTGGGCGTCGGGCTGGGAGTGGTGTCGAAGACAGAACGGGATAAATTCTATCTGTTCACGTATATGGGGATCTTTCTCAATGTGCTGGCGCTTGCAATGATCAGTGTGATCCTGTATGCAGGTGCATATGCAGAGTAAAGATGGGATAAGAGAGAAAATGGAGGGTAACGGCTGTGGAGGATTTATATATGGCAGAAGAAGACAGGAAGGATATGGAAACAGAACGATATAAGCTGGCGATAGAACGGATCAGGGAGATACCAGAGGAGTCAATCTGTGCAGGCGTGCTGCAGACTTATTTTGGCCGGATGGCATCCTTTGCACTGCTGATGGACCAGGCATGGGAGATCGTGGAAAGTGGAAGACTGAGGAAGATGGGGCTGGCGGAACTGCAGATATTTAACAGCAGCCTGTATGAGGATATCCTGCCGACGCATTATGAGGAGAGTTATGCCAATCCAGATTATGCAGTGAACTGTCTGGGGGAGTCAATGGGGCAGATGCTCTGCTTTCTATATGCAGAACTACGGGGGATGATACCAGCCGCCTTCGAACAGGATAGAATGGCGATGGTGATCCGCATGGAGCTTTTGCTGGAAGTCTATCAGGCCTGTGTGTGTGCGGCACAGGAGAAGGCAGGGGAAGCAGGAAATTTCCCGGATGTGGAGAACGTGCGGCAGATCCTGTATTGGTATGTGAGCGATTATTTTGAGCCTGAGACTTGCGGGAAAGTGGCGAAGCTGGTCTGCCCTGAGCAGGATTTTGCCAGCCGTATTGTCTTAGAAAGCGATCTGGAGGATCTTCGTTATCTATATTATTATGGCGAGTATGTCACAGACAATGAACTGCGGACTGCGAAGCATTTAAACCAGATGCCGGAAGAGAAGATCAGGCTGATGGCAGATACTTACACGGAGGGCTACCGGATCGGCTTTGCGGTGGGAAATAAAGATATTTCCATCAAAAAGACAGTCAATATCAGATATTGCCTTGGGTTTGAACGGGTAATCCGTCAGGCGGTCCGGAATTTTGACCGGATGAGTCTTCGACCAACGATCTATCGGGCGGGCACGAATATCTTTCAGGGCAGGAATGTGAACAAGGCAGGGTTTTTCGGTGCGAATCCTAATAAACAGTTTGATTATGACCATAGAGAAGATCTGGCTCTGGTGTTGGATAAGCTTCTTGTGGAACGTCGCTTAGACTGCATGAAGAATGCTTTTGAGCAGTATAAGCAGGAAGCAGCAGTGCACGGTGGGCCGGCGGTGATGGAGATCTTTGGGGAGAAGCCATTCGTGCCGCAGAATAAGGATACAGCATGCAGGCTGTCTGAGAAGCAGCAGAAGTTGTCGGTAGAATACGCGTCGAGAGCAGGAGCTTTGCAAAATGCGTATATTCCTGGAGAGGAGCGCAGTTTTACTATTATTGCTTTTCCAGTACCGGAGATTGGCGGACAGTATGAGGAAATCTTCGATGAAATCGTAGAGATTAACACGTTGGATTATAAGTTGTACCAGGGAATCCAGCAGAAGATTATCGACGCACTGGATCAGGGAGTGAGTGTAGTGATCAGAGGATGTGGTGCGAATAGAACGGATTTGAATGTACGTCTGCATGAGCTGAAAGACCCCGCTAAGGAGACGAACTTCGAGAACTGTGTGGCGGATGTGAATATTCCTGTAGGAGAAGTCTTTACCTCTCCTGTTTTGGCTGGAACCAATGGGATTCTGCATGTGACCAGAGTCTTCTTGAATGAATTGGAGTACAGGGATATCTGGTTGAAATTCGAAGACGGCATGATTTCGGATTATGGGTGTGCCAATTTCACAACGCAGGAAGAGAACCGTAATTATATTAAGGATAATGTATTGTTCCATCATGAAACGCTGCCGATTGGGGAGTTTGCCATCGGTACGAATACCACGGCTTATGTGGCGGCACGTAAATATGGGATCGGGGATAAACTGCCCATCCTGATTGCGGAGAAGACAGGACCACACTTTGCAGTTGGAGATACTTGCTATTCCCATGCGGAGGAGGTACGAGTTTATAATCCAGATGGAAAGGAGATCATTGCCAAAGATAATGAGGTGTCGGCATTGCGGGATAAGGATGTCAGCAAAGCGTATTTCCAGTGCCATACGGATATTACCATCCCATATGACGAATTGGGTGAGCTGACGGTATTGACAGAGGCAGGCGACAGGATTCCGATTATCCAGGATGGTCAATTTGTGTTGGAAGGCTGTGGGGAATTGAACAAGGCGCTCGCTGCTTTGTAATATTATGAACTCACAGAATTTTGGTATTTCTGGTGTGGAAGCGCCGTGTGCCGACGCCGCATTCTTTTGCAGTAAGATAAGGCGATGCTTTTGTGTTAACGTACCTTTTCTGCTATGTTTTTAGCAGAACAGGTACGTTTTTTTGTGTAATTTTATTGTGTGGCTGGTTTAAGAGCCTTGTTTTTGCAGCAGGATGGAGCCTCCTGCCGGTACAGGAACTCTGCAGATACCGGAGAATGTCTGCGTGCTCTGGGTGACGCGTGTTCCCATACAGTCAAATACGGATACATCATAACATCCTTCTTCCTGGAAGGAGAGTGACAGTGATGATCCAGGATATCCATTTAAGATCCAGTATTCTGACAGGCAGCCGTCCTGTGGAAGTGTTGCAATCCGTTCGGAGTCATAAACTGCGGTGATGCAGGTATGATCCTTCTGGGAACGGATGACGGGATATAACATCAGAGGATTTTCGGGTGTGAAGTCTCCTTCCTGCAGGATGTCCCGGTGCCGGATGGAGAAATCCAGGTAATGTTCCAGTACCTTTCTTTGTGGTACAGATAAAGTATCTAGTTTTACGGAGATTTGGAGAACAGAGAAAATGCAGTTGATCAGTTGAATCGCAACGTTCTCTGGTGTCTCGTCTGTATGCCACATCAGCATATCGGAATGTACGGCAGTGGTACCGCTGGTGAGCTTCAGATCAGCGATGCCTACCCGGTTGGTAATCCCTGAAAGAGGGCAGTCGCTCACTCGCAGAATATTACCGAACCGTCTCATCTGAGGGCCGATGTAAGTCTGGCGGAATTCGATAAGCAGATCTGGCTTGATATCCTTTAAGCGTCTAAAGATCCCGATCATAAGACAATATACGGCATCCTGTATTTCCTGGAAATCCATTCCCTCCTGATATGCCGGGGAGTCTGGATATTGCCGGAAAGAGTCAATAAAGTCAAGTTTTAATCCATCCAAATCCCAATCGGTCACAGCTTTTTCATAAGTGGAAATCAGATATTCGCGCACCTGTGCATATCTTGGGTCAAGAATGCCTGCATGGAGCGTAGTGTTAAATCCAAGGAGCATGTCTTTAAAACGAGGCCATATGCTGGAATACTCTCCAATGAAAGGCACACTGTACCATAGAAGACATTTCATGCCTAGTGCATGGATCTGTTTGATATGGGCCTGGAAATCAGGGAACTTAGGCACAGCAGGCTCCCAGTCGCCGCAGAAACCGTAACCGCGGTTATTGTCAGTTGTCTGCCAGCCATCGTCTATAATCACGGCTTTCATTCCCATCTTTACAGCCTGTTCATATTCCTTGCAGAGGGAAGCATGAGTCATATCCTGGTGATAAGAATACCAGGTAGAGTACATGGGCAGACGACTACTCTCCGGGACCGGCATGGGGGCGTCAGGAAGCAGAGTATCCCACCACTTGGATATATCCTGGACGGCAGAATGAAACGGCAGACTGCGACAGTCAACTCTGCAGGAAAGCAGATGACTGTCTGCTATAGAGGAGAGGGACAGTAACAGATCTATATAAAGTTCTCCGGTCTCTTCGTGAATGCCGGCTATGGATAAGATATCTCTGCTTACTTCACTCAGCGCGATGGTAAGGCGGTTTTGTCCGTTGTAGTCAAAGAAACAGAGAACGGGCGCACTATGGCTTAGGTTGATCTGTGAGGCGGATATCCAGTCGCCAGTCAGGTTCCTTCGCAGACCGGAACCTGGGCTCCAGACCCCGGCGATCCCCAACGCTTTATGTTCAATATGAAGACAGATGCAGGGAGATTCTATAGTGGGCATCTCTGCTGCCGCATGGATCTGGGAACCTATGGAATCATCATATTTTAATACATACTGGAATTCTTCCAATTTGTCGCAGATGATCGTGGATGTACATTTTGAGTTTATCTTGTTTACTTGACAAGTTATCGTAAAGTCATTCATGGTACAGTCTCCTTTTATCTATTTTTTACTAAACTACCATACAAAAATAAAAAAATCAATATGCTTTTGGTATAAAACATGAAAAAAATTAAAAAAAATAGACAAGGATTGTTGACATTGCTATGGATTAATGCTATATTGGGTTTACGAAACATATGAAAAAGTTTATTTAAATTTATAGTATGTTTACTAAAAGAAGGGAGAATTTCAGAACATGAAAAAGAAAGTAATCTATGCAATGACGGGTGTTCTTGCAGCCATGACAATCCTAAGCGGTTGTGGTGGAAACCAAAACAGTGGCAGCGACGCATCAGCATCCGGCGAGACAACTGAGGCATCAGAGACAGAGGCTCCTGCTGCAGAGGAAGCGCCTGCAGAAGAAACTGAGACAGCTTCCGATGAGAGCACTGGCGACAAGGTAGAGATCACCTACACATCCAGAGGAAATGCAGATGAGATCAAGGTATACCAGCAGGCAGTAGACGCCTTCAATGCGGCACAGGATAGGATCCATGTTACGTTTGAGGCATCACCTTCTGATGGTTACAGCCAGCAGCTGATCACACAGCTTGCAGGAGGAACAGCAGCGGATGTGATCTTTGTGGAAGATCTGGTTATCAGCCAGTTAGTGAAAAATGGTACGGTAGCAAATCTAAGAGATTTTCTTGCGTCAGACGCTTCTTACATAAAAGAGACAGACTTCGATGACAGTGTCTGGGGCGCATCCAGAACAGATGACGGCGTTTATGGTCTGTCAGTAGACTGTAATCCTATGGTGCTTTATTATTCCCCCAAGATGCTCAGTGATTTAGGATGTGACGATCCTCAGGAATTGTTTGAAAAAGGGGAATGGAACTGGGAAAACTTCGATAAGATCTGCAATACGTTGAAAGAGAACGGTAAGAGCGGCATGATCCAGGGCGGCGATAATATCAGACTTTATAACTGGGTATTTGCTAATGGCGGCAGTATATGGGATGGAGATACCTACAAGTTTGATGATAAGGCGAAAGAAGCTTTGCAGTATATCTGTGATGGCCTGAAAGACGGTAAATTTGTATATGGTGGAACACTGCCGAACGGACAAGGTGAGGATGCCATGTTTATGTCTGGACAGACTGGCTTTATCGCAGTAGGACGTTGGCTGACCAAAACATTCCACAACGAAGGAATCGATTTCGACTATATTCCTTATCCTTCCAAAGACGGCGCACAGTATGCACCGGCACAGGTATGCTGCGGATATTTGAGCGTCAATGCAAAATCTGAGCATTTGGAAGAGGCGATGGAATTTGTTTCTTTCTACTGTGGAACAGAAGGACAGGCAGCCAGGATCGAAGGCGTTGGTACATCGGTACCTTCTGTAAAGACACTGGACGAGCTGCTGACAGATTCTAAGGTACCAGAGCATGTAGACCACATCCTCAATGTTCGTGCAACAGGTTGGACTTTGGGAGATGAAGCAGTTAAAGATTCCCTGTATCCGGGATTCTTAGATGCAACCAAGTCTGTTTTTGAAGAAGCTTATGTCAACGGAGCTGACGTAAGTGAGGTAATCGAGAAAGCGGAGCAGAAGGGTGCAGAGATCATTGCAGAAAATCAGTAAGAGATAGCAGTGTAAGAGAAAGGGGCAAGTCTGCCCCTTTCTCTGTAAGGTAAGAAGGATGGAAATTCTTTTTTTGGAATGGAGGTAAGTATGCAAAAAAAGCGTAGACTATGGGGATGGGCATTTGTGGCGCCCCAGCTGATTGGACTGATGATATTTGCAGTGATTCCCCTGCTCATGAGTTTTGTCATCAGTTTTAATACGTGGGACGGTATTGCGCCTAAGATGGAATTTGTGGGGCTCCAGAATTATATACATCAACTGGGGGATTCTGATTTTACGAAATCTTTAACCAATACGGTTGTATATTCTCTGATGTTTATTCCGATTGATATGGTCCTGGCTTTGGCGCTTGCGCTGGCAGTACAGAAGATCAAGGGTAAGACACTGTACAGGCTGTTTTATTTTATGCCGGTTGTTACAGGTTCTGTTTCTGTAGGTGTGATCTGGACCTGGATTTTTAATGGAGATTTCGGATTAATCAATTCCGCATTGGCGGCAATCGGCATTGTGGGACCTAAGTGGCTGACGGATCCGAAGATGGTTCTGTTTTCCATCGTGATTGTTTCTGTCTGGTGGAACGTTGGATATAATATGGTACTCTTGCTGGCCGGACTACAGAATGTACCAGAGGTATACTATGAGGCGGCGCAGATCGACGGAGCAAACAAGTGGAACACGTTCTGCCATATCACGATCCCCATGTTGTCCCCGACACTATTCTTTGTTTTGATCACCACGATCATCAGTTCTTTTCAGGTATTTGACCAGGCGTTTGTCATGACAAAGGGCGGACCGGTCAAGGCAAGTTACACGCTGGTATACCATATTTATCAGAACGCCTTTGTTGATTTTAAGATGGGAAGGGCTTGTGCGGCTTCTATGATGTTGTTTGTTATGATTCTGATCATTACATTGATTCAAATGTATGGTTCTAAGAGGTGGGTGAATTATGAACAGTAAGAGATTGAGTGTAGGTAAAGTGATCGTCTATATCGTCCTAAGTCTTGGGGCGGTCATCATGGTACTTCCATTTCTGTGGACAGTATTGAGTTCCTTGAAAAATATGGGCCAGACCTTTGCGGTTCCGCCCAAGATTATTCCGGATCCTTTCGTGTGGGAGAATTATCCGGAATCCCTGCAGGCGCTGCCTTTTGGACAGGCCTATTTTAACAGTTTCTATATTGCGATTGTGGTAGTAGCGATCCAGCTTCTGACAGCTTCCATGGCCGGCTATGCCTTTGCAAAATTAAAATTCAGAGGCCATAATCTGCTGTTTGTATTGTTTCTTGCCACAATGATGATTCCTTCCCAGGTGACGATGATTCCCTTGTTTATCATTATGAAAAATCTGGGTCTTTTAGGAACCCATATGTCCTTGATTCTTCCGGCAGCTTTGTTCAATGCCTTTGGTGTCTTTTTGATGCGGCAGTTTATTGCAGCGCTTCCGGATGAGCTTGAGGAGGCGGCAATCATTGACGGAGCGCCGGTCCCAATGATTTTCTTTAAGATTGTACTGCCGCTTGTAAAACCATCTCTGGCGGCTTTCGGCATCTTTGTTTTCTTAGGACAGTGGAATAACTTCCTGTATCCACTTATTTTCCTGAATAAGACGGAAAGCTTTACAGTACCACTGTTATTGAATTTCTTTAAAGGGACTTATGCGACGGATTATCCGCTGCTTATGGCGGGAACAGTCATCTCGATTCTGCCGGTGCTGGTGGTATATATGTTCTTCCAGAAGCAGATCATCCAGGGAATTGCCGTTACAGGTATGAAGAATTAAAAAGAAAGTGTATGCAGCACAGATAGCATTTCTGGAAGCGGCATACACTTTTTTGTTAGGGATGAGAGGTAGCGGGCCGACAGCTCTTGCGCTCGACTAAATGGATCGGAGTGTGTACGGTGAGCGGATAGTTCCGGCCCTGGATCTGGGAGAGAAGCATTTGGCCGGCGGCAGAGCCGATCAGAGGTATGTTTAAAGAAACCGTGGTCAGCGGCGGACTTAAGAAACTCGTGAAATATAGATTGTCAATGCCGATGATGGAGATATCTTTACCGATTTCGATTTTGTGTTCCTGAAATGCTTTGTAAGCGCCAAGCGCCATACTGTCAGCAGCAAAAAGAAGCGCTGGAGGAAGTTTGCCTGACTGGATGATCGCATTGGTCAACCGGTAGCAGTCTTCCGTGTGAAAGGAATCTGTGATCCAGATCCTGTCCGCAGGATCGATGTGGTCGTGAAGGCAGTAATCGATAAAAGCTTTATGACGGTACTCCAGCTGCCGTTTCTTTTTTCCGGTTTTATAGTCAGTGATATAGTCGTAAGCGCCCACGAAGCCGATGTCATAAATTCCAAGAGAATGGAAATGTGCTATCGCAGTGTGGACCACTTCATGGAAATCAACCCGGATGGAGTCAAAGAGGTTATCCGGCGCTTTGTAATCTACGGAAAGCTTGTACTTGATCGTATCCATGACGGGATGGAAAGGATCCACGTTGAGTTTCCCTAGAATGATCAGTCCGTCTAGTCCTGCCAGTTCTTCGTAGGAATCATGGAAGGAGTGGCGGAATTCAAATTGGAAAGGCAGAGTGAGGCTGTTCAGGGTAGAGATGATGCTGGAGAAGATCTGATTGTAGTAATCATCACAGGTAGTCTGGTCAGATAAGTCATGTGAGAGGATCCCGATCTTCAAGACAGAGGGTTTTATGCTGTCAGTTTGTATGGAAAGACTCTGTCTCTTCCGGGAACGGAGCTGTTTGTCCATATCATAGTTCATGGCAGCGGCTGTAGAAAGGATCTCGCTTCTTGTCTGTGGTGAAACAGAAAAATCGGAATCGTTATTTAGTACTCTTGATACGGTAGCCTTAGATACACCACAGGCAGTGGCAATATCGGTTAGTGTAGCCATAGAGGGTTCCTTCTCCTATTGATTGTTTGATGTCCATGTATCTGCCAATCCAGCAATTTGGCCGGAAGACAGATGTTTACCATAGTTTACTATACCATATTTGGCAGGAAATTGGAAGGAGGCAAAAAAGCATAGATTTAAGATATCGTTTTAGGAAAGCGTATGGTGCCGCATATGAGAATTTAGACATTTGAGACATTTCATGTTAAAATACAATCAATACTTGCAGCATGACTGGAGTCTTTGAAGGAGGAATATATGAATTTTGCAGCACCGGAGGCATCTGTCCTGATTGTGGACGACAATGAGATTAATCTGGAAGTGACGGCTGCTCTTTTAGAGCCGCTGCGGATGAAGGTTGATCTGGCGGATAGTGGAAAAAAAGCCTTGCAATTGGCACAGAAGAAGAGATATAATCTGATCTTCATGGATCACATGATGCCTGTCATGGATGGAGTGGAGACGACGAAACAGCTTCGGCAGATGCAGGATGCCTATTACCGTACAGTGCCTGTCGTGGCATTGACTGCCAATGCACTGTCGGAGATCAGAGAGGAATGCAGTAAAGCTGGAATGAACGATTATGTTGCAAAGCCGGTGGAGGCGAAGGCGTTATACCGATGCATACTGCGGTGGCTGCCAAAGAGATTGATCGTCATTACGAAAGAAAATCAGGCGTTATCTATGTCGGGAAGTGTGTCACACACTGCAAGGACCGCTTCAGGGATAGGGGCAAAGGCCGATGCTGGAACAGGAGGTGCGAAAGAAGACAGTAGGGTTCTGGAGCATCTGCCTGATCTGCCAGGAATTGATCCTGCGGAAGGGATCCGTTTCACTGGCAGTGAAAAGATGTGGCTTAAACTGCTGGGGGATTTCTATAAGTTGATTGATGCCAAAGCAAATAAGCTGGAAAGCTGCCTTGCGGATGGACTGATCCGGGATTATACGATAGAAGTCCATGCATTGAAAAATACGGCGCGGATGATTGGTGCGGCCCATCTGTCCGAGTGGTTTTTCAAGATGGAGAAGTGTGGGAAGGCAGGAGAAATAGAGACGATCAAGGAAGAGACTCCTGGTCTGCTGCAGGAGATGAGAAGCTATAAGGCAATTCTGCGCCGTTTTGGTGAGGAAAATGACCGAAATAAGCGAGAAGCATCTGCCGCAGAGTGGATCACACAGTTAAAGATCATGCGGGATGCAATGGAAAGATTCAGCGTAGATACTGTTGACGCCTGCATGCAGCAGCTTGAGCAATACCGGGTTCCAGAGGGATGTGGAGGATTGATGGATTCGCTGCGTGTCGCAGTCACAGATGTCAGGATGAAAGATGTCATGGATACGGCGGAACAGATGGTGGCAGTGTTACAGAAAACGATGAAATAGAATGGCAAAAAGCAGCGCGAACATAGAATAGATGATCGTGCTGCTTTTATAATAACGAGTGTTATAATTTCTTATCTGTCAAAAGTTCATACCCCTGTAGGTATTTATCGATGGTCTTTTGTACGATCTCTTCTGGCAGGGTCCAGTTGTGTCCTTCGTTACTCTTAAGCCAGTCTCTTGCGAACTGTTTATCGAAAGATGGCTGTCCATGGCCTGGTTCATAACCTTCTGCGGGCCAGAAGCGGGAACTGTCAGGAGTAAGCATCTCGTCCCCTAAGACAATGTTGCCGTTCTCATCCAGGCCAAACTCAAATTTGGTGTCTGCAATGATGATACCGCGGGTCAGAGCGTATTCTGCACATTTCTTATAGAGGGCAATCGTGTAATCCCTAAGTTTGGAAGCATATTCTTCTCCCTTACCAGGGAAACGTTTTTCCAGATACGCTATGCTTTGCTCGTAAGAGATATTCTCGTCATGATCACCAATTTCTGCCTTGGTGGAAGGAGTATAGATTGGTTCTGGCAGCTTGTCAGATTCCTGCAGTCCATCGGGCAGTTTGATGCCGCATACAGTACCGTCTTTCGTGTAGCTTGCCCAGCCACTTCCAGTGATATAGCCGCGCACGATACATTCAATAGGAAGCATTTCCAGTTTGCGGCACAACATGCTGCTGCCGTCAAACCGCTCCTGCTGGAAGAATTCGGGCATGTCCTGCACATCCACAGAGATCATATGATTAGGCAGGATATCCTGTGTCATATCAAACCAGAATTTGGACATCTGGGTCAGGACAGCGCCTTTCTTGGTCACCTGATTATGCAAGATCACGTCAAAACAACTGATCCGGTCGGTAGCCACCATGATCAGACTGTCGCCATTGTCATAGATCTCACGTACTTTGCCTTCTTTGATGGGTTTTAATTCTGTCATGTTTAACCTCCACTCGTTCGTAAGCTGATGCCATTATTATAACGGATTATGAAAGGGGTGTAAAGTGTACAATACAATTGAAATCGTCCCAGAAGTTCGGGATCTTATGGTAACGCATTCCCCGCTTGCGCTGGTCTTCCTGCGTATATTCTATGGGTTGGAAACGCTCGCCGTCTACGATTTCATCTGCATGATATTTCTTGTGTACAGCGATGGTCTGGATGCCGTTACTGCCGGAAACTGTGATATTAATCCGAAAACGGCTCTTTGGCCTGGAAGAGGCCTCCTTATTGTGCAAAAGTGCCTTCTGCCATTCAGACCAGACGTCGAAATTCTCGTCTTCGGTCAGGGGATGGAGCGTGTTAAAACAATAGGTGAAATCGTGCTTCCCCAGGTAGTCGATAGAATATTCCGTAGTCACAGGAAAGATCCGGGCAATGACGTTGCCGACATTGTGCTCTGTAACAGAAATCCTTATTTCAGGGTTGATGATTGGCGCACTTGAAATATTGATCATACGAAGGAGCATCTGCTTAGAATCAGGGTTGTAGATGATCTTTTGGGAGAAAATGACCGTCTCTTTGGGACATAGAAGATTCGTCGTGAGCATCGACATCATCAAGGCAGAATAGACTGCATAGAGAGTCGAATGCAGAATGACGGTCAGCTTCGCCATGTCGGTTATAGGCGTTAGATCACCATACCCGATCGTGAGGGAAGTGATAAAGCTGAAATACAGATAATCAAGAAAGCAGGAATCGTTCAGGGCGCCCATCCAGTAATAAAAAACAGCAAATAGAACATTCACCAGAATATAGATGCATAAGAGAACACCTAAAATATAACCAAAGGATTTCTGTCTGATTTTGTCGATCCAGATATAGGTTATCTTTCTAGGTAAATCCATAAATCCCTCCTTGTTCACAATGTCCTCCAGGTGACTTATGAATGTCTGATCAAGGATCAGACCGGTTTTGCCTGCCACGGCCGAAAAATCCTAATCTTGCTAAAGAAACAATAATATACGATAAAAAGTATGCTGGTAACCGTCCAGGTAAGCGGATAGCTGAAAGTAACTGTGTACACGTCTGGTTTTAAGGGCACAGCCAGCATGATCCAGAGGATACGGATCAGGCAGATGCCGCTTAAGCAGATAAGGGTAGGGATCCAGCAGTCTCCAACGCCGCGCAGGGCGCCTGAGATGACTTCTACACACACATAAGTGATGAAAGTAGGCACCAGGAAGTGAACGATCTGCATTCCAATCCGCATCACTTCAGGGTCCGAAGTGAAAAGACTGTAGATGATGTGGCCGCCGAAACGCAGTAGTATACTGATCAGGACGGTGGAGGCAAAGCACATGCCCAGACAGCTCCTAATCCCTTTGCGGACACGGTCTGTCTTACCGGCTCCGAAATTCTGTCCAGCAAACGTGGTGATGGCAATCCCGAAGGAACTTATCGTCATCCAGAAGAGGGCGTCGATTTTTCCATATACAGTCCAGGCAGCCACAGTATCGGTGCCCAGTCCGTTGATGGCAGTCTGGATGATGATATTGGAAAGGCTGTACATGACAGACTGCAGGCCGGCAGGAAATCCAATCCGGATAATCCTTCGCAGCATTTTGCGGTCGGTACGGATTCTGTGCAGGTCCAGCCGGTGCATATCCTTGACGCGGACTAGTACCAGAATGACCAGCACGGCGCTCAGGGCCTGGGAACAGATCGTGGCAATCGCTGCGCCTGCTACCCCCAGATCGAGACATACAATCAGAAGAAGGTCTAACAGAATGTTGGTAAAGCAGCTTGCGATCAGGAAATAGAGCGGACGCCTGGAATCCCCTACTGCCCGAAGGATACCGGAACCTACATTGTAAATCAGATTGCCGACAGTTCCCACATAATAAATACGGATATAGAGGACTGCTGGTTTTAGCACGTCGGCAGGTGTGTCCATGGCAGTCAGGATAGCAGGAGCGGTCAAAATGCCGCCCACCATCAGAAGCAGCCCGCTGGTGATGCTGAATGCGATAGCGGTATGCACGGCATAGTCTACCAGATCAGCCTTCTTCGCGCCATAGTACTGGGAGATAACTACTGTTGCTCCACTGGACAAACCTACGAAGAACCCCACTAACAGATTGATGACGGTACCAGTACCGCCGCCGACAGCCGACAGCGCTTCTTTGCCGACGAAACGTCCTACGATCACGGCGTCTGCCGCATTGTAGAGCTGCTGGAAAAGAGTGCCGAATAAGATAGGAAAGAAAAACAGAAGCAGCTGTTTCCAGATGACGCCTTCTGTGATCTTATTCTCTGTTGCCTGGTTTGCTTCGCATGCCTTTGTCCCCATAGTAGAATGCCTTTCTAAGCGATTGCTGTTTTGTACAATTTCCCCGATTGTATCACTGTCTGGGGTGACTTTCAAGAGTAATCTGTAAGGTAGTTTAGAAGCGTCAAAAAAGGATTGTCAAAAATTTATCAACGTGGTATGATGACACCGTATTGTATCTCTCAAGGCGTCTGTCCAGTCCATCCAGACAGCCGTCAAATCAAGGAGAATAATAACAGGAGGATTGTACCATGAAAAATGAAAAAACTTATGAACTGGTGTTGACAGCACTGTTCACCGCCATAATTGTGATTATGGCATTCACCCCGCTGGGATATATCCCGCTTGTCGTTATCAATGCGACGATCATTCATATCCCGGTCATCTTAGGAGCGCTATTTCTCGGACCGAAGAAAGGTGCATTTCTGGGATTCGTATTTGGACTGACCAGTTTTATCAACAACACGTTCAAGGCAGCTACGGCGTCGGCATTTGTGTTCTCGCCGGTGTTGTCCTATAATGTAGTCGGTGCGTCAGGTATTTTTAAGAGTTTGTATATCTGTTTTGTGCCGAGGATCTTAGTGGGCATTGTGCCCTACTTTATCTATCTCCTGATCCGCAGAGCCTTAAAGGGCGAGGGGCAGACAGGAAGAATCTTCGTCAACGGATTGGCATCTTTGATCCTGGGCATTTCTTTGAGAGCATTTTTGATTCGGCTGCTGCCGGATGTTCTGAGCGCAGCGGTGTGTACGGTCATTGGCCTGGTGGCAGGCTGTATACTCATGACAGTGCTGACAGTCAGCGGCAGGAAGAAGGGTTCGGCCAATATTGCTCTGGCGTACGCGGGACTGGCAGGCGCCTATACGAACACACTTTTTGTGATGAGCGGTATTTTTATCTTATATAAGGATGCTTACGCGCAGGCAGTGGGTGTGGCAGGCGAAGCGGTATTAGATGTAATTATGGGCGTTGTGACGTTCAACGGCGTAGTGGAGGCTGTCGTCGCTGCGATCATTGTGGCAGGCGTCGGGATCGCACTTGCGCGGGTCAAACCATTATATTGCAATCATAACAGCTGACGGCTTTCACGCCGCCGTTTAGGAGGATACACACAACACATAAGGCAGGTGCGTGAGCAGGAACCTGTGGACCGTAGCAGGTGGAAATCAAATCAGAAAGCAGGGTAGACATATGATCTTGGCAGTAGATATCGGAAATACAAATATTGTGATCGGCTGTATCGATGGGGAAAAGGTATGTTTCGTAGAGAGAGTCTCCACGAATCTTGCGAATACAGAGCTGGAGTATGTGGTAGAGTTTCGGACATTGTTCGATCTGTATGATATTGGACTAACAGATATCAGCGGAAGCATTATCTCTTCGGTGGTGCCGCCAGTCAACAATATTGTGAAATCGGCATTGGAGAAATTATTCCATAAGACGCCTCTGTTAGTGGGTCCTGGACTTAAGACCGGACTGAATATCCTGATGGACAATCCAGGCCAGCTGGGATCTGACCTGGTGGTCAATGCCGTGGCAGGACTCCAGTACTATGGTGCGCCGATTATTATGATCGATATGGGAACAGCGACCACGATCAGTGTTGTAGACCAGAAGAAAAACTATATTGGCGGCATGATCTTGCCAGGGGTCAAGGTTTCTTTGGATTCCTTGGTCAACAGGACGTCCCAGCTTCCAAGAATCAGTCTGGAAGCGCCGAAGAAAGTGATCGGCAGAAACACGATCGACTGTATGAAGAGCGGGATCGTGATGGGGCAGGCAGCCTGCCTGGATGGAATGATCGAACGAATCTATGACGAGCTTGGCTATGAGGCGCCGGTAGTGGCTACCGGCGGCCTGGCTGGCAGCATTGTGCCACACTGTAAGAGAAAGATCCTGTATGATAATGAATTAACACTGAAAGGGCTGGGCATTATCTATAGAAAGAACATAGAGGTGTAGTAAGGTTCTGATGCGCAGCAGCCCTGTCAGCCTTGCCTTATGAGGTGTTACAGGAAAGAGAAATGTAAATGAGGGACGATTTATGTTAGCGGGAAAACATATTATATTAGGGGTAACAGGAAGCATCGCCGCTTATAAGACCGCCTCTTTGGCCAGTATGCTGGCCAAAGAGCATGCGGATGTGACAGTGATCATGACGCGGAATGCCACGAACTTTATCCATCCGATCACTTTTGAGTCATTGACAGGAAACAAGTGCCTGGTAGATACGTTCGACCGGAACTTTGAGTTTCAGGTGGAACATGTATCGCTGGCGAAGCAGACAGATGTCTTTCTGACGGCGCCGGCATCCGCCAATGTGATCGCGAAGGCAGCACATGGCATTGCTGATGATATGCTGACAACGACACTGTTGGCCTGCACCTGTCCGAAGATTTTTGCACCTGCGATGAATACCAGGATGTACCAGAATAAGGTTGTGCAGGATAATATGGAGATTTTGCGACGCTATGGTATAGAGGTGATTGATCCGGCAAGCGGTTATCTGGCCTGCGGTGATACAGGAGAGGGCAAGATGCCGGAACCTGCGGTACTCTACGAGTATATCATCAAGGCGCTGACGCCGAAGGACCTGGCAGGAAAGAAAGTACTTGTGACGGCTGGGCCTACGCAGGAGAAGATTGATCCGGTACGCTATATCAGCAATCATTCTACCGGCAAGATGGGCTACGCCATTGCAAGGCAGGCGATGATGCGCGGAGCGGATGTGACACTTGTGTCAGGCAAGGTGAACTTGCAGCCACCTATGGGAGTGCGGGTACTTCCTGTGGTTTCTGCAGCGGATATGGCACAGGCGGTGAAGGCGCATACGCAGGAACAGGATATCATCATCAAGGCGGCCGCTGTGGCCGATTACCGTCCAAGTGTGGCCGCAGATGAAAAGCTGAAAAAGAAGGATGCTGATATGGTGATTGGACTGGAGCGGACGGAGGATATTTTGGCTTATCTGGGAGCCAATCGTAGAGAGGGACAGTTCCTGTGCGGTTTCTCCATGGAGACGGAGCACATGTTAGAGAATTCCAGACAGAAGCTGGAAAAGAAGCAGATCGATATGATTGTTGCCAACAATCTAAAGGAGACGGGTGCAGGGTTTGGCACGGATACCAATGTGGTGACGATTCTGACCAAAGAGGACACGAAACAACTGCCAATGATGCGTAAGGAAGAAGTGGCGGATGCGATACTGGACTGTATTATACAAAGAGGACGCATAGATTGAAAAATCAGAAATTTTTTAATTGTGTGAAAAGCATTTCCTAACAAGACGCTGCCATAGCAGAAATATGATGGTTGACATAACAATTTAGGTTGAGAGAAAGGTGTGGTTGACAATATGAGAATCGGAATGGGCTACGATGTTCATAGAATGACGCAGGGCCGCAGGCTGGTCCTTGGCGGGGTAGAGATTCCTTATGAAAGAGGGCTTCTGGGACACTCGGATGCAGATGTACTCCTTCATGCCATCATGGATGCGCTGCTTGGCGCTGCGTCGCTGGGGGACATCGGGAAACATTTCCCAGATACAGATCCTGCCTACAAGGGCATCTCTTCTCTTGCACTTCTGCAGCATGTGGGAGAATTGTTAGAAGAAAACAGCTTTCTGATTGAAAATATCGATGCAACCATCATAGCTCAGACGCCGAAGATGCGGCCCTATATTGAGCAGATGCGGGAGAAGATTGCGGAAGCGCTTAGGATCACAACCGGACAGATTAATGTGAAGGCTACCACGGAGGAGGGGCTTGGGTTTACCGGTTCTGGAGAAGGAATCTCGGCCCAGGCGGTCTGTCTGCTGACAAGTCCGCGGGAGTTGTACAGCGAGGATATAACGCGGAAGGACTGCAATGGCTGCAGCGGCTGTCCGACAGCCCGTTAGCCTAGGGGATTTCAAGGTGGAGATTGCTGTGCAGGTTGCGTTGTGGGCAGAATAGGCTTGACACCATAAAGAAAGGCAGTTATAATCTAGAAAGATTAAATCACAGGGGGATTTTGTATGTTAAGTGTGGTTGTAATGGAGAAGATTGCAAAATAAATATTGCAGGGAAGACTTTCAGTGGAAGGTTTTATTTGTGATGCGCTGCCAGGATAGCGTGTCATGGCAGGCAGTATGACGCAGATAAGATCATAGGAGGAAAGTCTGCCGATCGTTTCGCCTTACAACTGCTTATTATTGTGGCATATGGTTTCCCAGACAGGGCAGGCTGCCAGAGAATTGGAATAGCCTTTATTGTTTCCTGGAGGGGATAACGTGTGATCTTATATTGATAGAAAGACCATGGTATTTGACGTTTTTACGGCAGCCATGGTCTTTTTTTGACCATTGAAAAAGAAGAAAAGTGTTAGGAACTGGGAAAACAGCATAGAAGGAGTATGGAATGAATACCGAAAAACAGATAGAATTTGACAAGATCAAAGAAATGTGGGCTGAACTTGCAGTGACGCAGGGAGCCAAAGAGAAAATAAGGGAAACAGTCTTTTCCCTGTCAGAGAGAGAAGTGAAAAAACTGCTGCGGGATACGACCGACGGCAGGAATCTGATCGAGAAGCTTGGGACGCCGCCGCTCCAGAGTGTGGATGAAATCAAACAGATTATGGCGGCGGCGAAGAAGGGAGACTGTCTTACGCCCTACCAGTTAGAACGGGTGGAGAAGATCTTAGTGGCGGTCAGACGCTTGAAGGGATATCTGGAGCGTGGAAAGATGTATGAGAATCCGCTCGCTTATTATGAGGAGAATCTGGATGTGGTGGAGGAGCTGCAAGACAGCATCAGCAGACAGATCAGAAGCGGGGAAGTGGATGACTATGCTTCAAAGGAACTGTCGCAGATCAGGGGAAAGATCGTAAGATGCGAAGAGCAGATGAAGCAGAAGGCGGAGCAGATTATGCGTACCGCGAAGGCCTATATGGCTGACCAATACTGTACTTACCGCAATGGACGACTCTGTCTTCCGGTGAAGAAAGAGTATAAGCTGAAAGTGACGGGCAGCGTGATTGACAAATCCTCTACAGGGGGAACACTTTTCATCGAACCGGCGGCAGTTTCTAGATATTATGAAGAGATGCTGCAGCTTAAGATTGGCGAGGAGAATGAGGTGTACCGGATCCTGTACACCTTGACGGCGATGACTGCGGCCGCTGCCAAGGCAATGGATGAGAATATTGTTATGATAGAGAAGCTGGATTATATTTTTTCCAAAGGAAAGCTGAGTATTGATATGGAGGCAGTGGAACCGGCGGTCAATATGGAGAGAAGGATCGTTCTGTACAATGCCAGACATCCGCTGATGGACAGGGCTGTCAGTGTGCCGCTGCGGTTTGAGATCGGCGATCAGGTGAGAGGGATCGTGATAACAGGACCTAATACGGGCGGCAAAACAGTGGCGATCAAAACGGTGATGCTAAACTGCATGATGGCGCAGTGTGGTCTGCATGTTACCTGTGAGCAGGCAGACATCTGTATGAACAACGCGTATCTGTGTGATATTGGGGATGGGCAGGATATCTCGGAGAATCTGTCCACCTTTTCCGCCCATATTAAAAATGTACTGGAAGTGCTGCAGGAAGTAAGCCAGGACAGTTTCGTGATTATGGATGAGCTGGGGTCTGGGACGGATCCGGCAGAGGGGATGGGGATCGCGATTGCCATTCTGGAGGAGTTAAAGAAGAGCGGAGCGCTTTTCTTAGCGACGACACACTACCCGGAAGTGAAAGAGTACGCGGAGCGGACTTTGGGGATGGTCAACGCACGGATGACATTCGACCAGGAGACCTTGCGTCCTACTTACCAGATGGTGATTGGAGAAGCAGGGGAAAGCTGTGCATTCCATATCGCGGATCGGTTGGGGATGCCGCCGGAAATGCTGCGGACAGCTGTGGCAGCAGCTTATGGAGAGGAGGCGGCCAGTACCTACCAGTTCCGGACAAGCGAGAATACAGCGCATACAGCCAGGAAGCGGAATACAGGAAAGATCATAAAGAGTAAGAAAGAGAAGAGCACAACGGAACTGGGTAAGAAACTGAAAAGAGGCGACAGCGTGATGCTCTATCCAGATAAGAAGATCGGCATTGTATGTGAACCCATCAATGAGAAAGGAATCTTACGGGTGCAGCTGCCGGGGAAGAAAATCTGGATCAATCACAAGCGCGTGAAGCTTCATGTGGCGGCGGACGAATTATATCCGGCGGATTATGATTTTTCCATTGTTTTTGATACGGTGGCAAACCGGAAGATCCGTCATGATATGGATAGAAAATATACAGAGGAAGTGATACGGGAGAAGGAATAGTGTGCCAGGCGTCTTTTTCCTTAAATGAATATGGCATCCTTTGGAAAATCCAGTGGCTCTGGGAAAGAAAGTACAGTGCGATTGGGAAAATCCAGTTGACAAAAGCACAGTTTTTGCATATTCTATTAGCAGAATAAAATGATACTGCATACAGCAAAGCAGAGTAACAGATGGATGTTGAAGGGGAAGAGTACCATTCAGGAGGCAGCAGAGAGGGACCGTCGCCGGCTGAAAGCGGTTCTGGCAGGAAGAATGGGAAAGTGCGCCCTGGAGTCTGGCTGATGGCCCGGCTGACCCCGTTACAGGTTAAGAGTGAAAGAATGCTTTTGCGCATTCTTTAAGTAGAGTGGAACCGCGGATTACTTCGTCTCTATTTCCTAAGGGAGCAGGACGGAAGCCGCGGGTTTTTATTTCAGTCTGACTACGCTTCTTGCTGTTTGGCGGGATATCATTGCGTCTGATAAGAAGGAAGACACTATGAGTTTTATGGACAACATTAAGGAAGAGATCAGAATTATCCGTGAACGTGACCCGGCGATCCATTCTAATCTGGAAGTGTTCTTGTACCCCAGTTTCAAGGTAATGCTTTATTACCGGCTGGCGCATAAGATGTATCTGCGCAGGCATTATTTCCTGGCCAGATGGATTTCCCAGAAAGGAGCCAGAAAGACAGGGATTGAGATTCATCCCGGTGCGAAGATCGGCAGAGGATTTTTCATCGATCATGGTAACGGCGTTATCATTGGGGAAACGACAGTGATTGGCGACAATGTGACGCTGTATCAGGGAGTGACGTTAGGGGGTACTGGCAAGGAGCAGGGCAAGCGGCATCCGACTGTAGGAAACAATGTGATGATCAGTACCGGTGCGAAGGTGCTGGGATCCTTTAAGATCGGCGACAACAGCAAAATCGGTGCGGGCAGCGTGGTATTGAAAGAGGTACCGCCCAATTCGACAGTGGTGGGGGTGCCTGGACAGGTGGTGAAGCGCAACAACCAGGCATTTCCCCAGGAGGAGCTAGACCAGGTGAACCTGCCGGATCCTGTGCGGGAGGATATTGTAAACCTGCAGCGGGCCAACTCGGAATTGACGAACCGTTTATTGGATATGGAGCAGGAGCTTAAGGCGCTCAGGAAAAAGGTGTCTGTTTAGACCTAAGCTGAGAAACAGGGGACAGCGGTACGTTAAAGCGCCAGAGCAGGAAGTTTGTGTACCACAAAATGGCAAACACAGCATGCGTGAGAGAAAAGAACAGGTGGCGAAGTTACAGAACAGATAGGAGGTACAGTGCAATGATGAAGATTTTTAACACATTATCCAGACAAAAGGAAGAATTTATCCCTTTGGAGGAGGGGAAGGTCAGCATGTATGTATGCGGGCCTACGGTGTATAACCTGATCCATATCGGGAATGCAAGACCGATGATCGTCTTTGATACAGCACGTCGTTATATGGAGCATAAGGGGTATGAGGTCAATTATGTGTCCAATTTTACCGATGTGGATGATAAGATCATTAAGAAGGCGAATGAGGAAGGGGTGGATCCTTCTGTGATTTCGGAGCGCTATATCGCAGAATGCAAGAAAGATATGGAAGCGCTCAATGTGAAGCCAGCCACCACGCATCCCAAAGCGACCGAGGAGATTGGGGGAATGATCGATATGATCCAGACACTGATTGATAAAGGGCAGGCTTACGCGGCGCAGGATGGCACTGTATATTTTAAAACGAGGAGTTTCAAGCAGTATGGGAAGCTTTCCCATAAGAATCTGGATGATCTGCGCAGCGGAAACCGTTCGCTGCTCGTGTCCGGTGAGGAACAGAAACAGGATCCGTTAGATTTCGTACTCTGGAAGCCGAAAAAGGAAGGAGAACCTTATTGGGAATCTCCGTGGTGTGAGGGACGCCCTGGCTGGCATATCGAATGTTCTGTGATGAGCAAACGGTATCTGGGGGACGAGATTGATATTCATGCGGGCGGTGAGGATCTGATCTTCCCACATCATGAGAATGAGATTGCCCAGTCTGAGGCGGCGAACGATAAGGAGTTCGCAAAATATTGGATGCATAATGGTTTCTTAAATATTGATAATAAGAAGATGTCGAAATCTGAGGGAAATTTCTTTACAGTGAGGGATATCAGTGAGAAATATGATCTTCAGGTGCTGCGCTTCTTCATGCTCTCTGCGCATTACAGGAGCCCACTGAATTTTAGTGCAGAGCTGATGGAAGCGGCAAGAAACGGTTTAGACCGGATTGTGACCAGTGTGACAAACCTGAATTTCCTGTTAAAGAGTGCAGAAGAGAAGGCGATGTCGCAGGAGGAACAGGGTCTGGTCGAGGAGGCCAAAGGATATATAGCTAAATTTGATGAAGCGATGGATGATGATTTTAACACAGCGGATGCGATCTCAGCGATCTTTGAACTGGTAAAATTTGCTAATACCCATGTGTCAGAGAATGCTTCAAAGGCCTTTGTACAGGCGGTGAAAGAAGAGATCGTTCTGTTGTCTGATATCTGCGGTCTGGTGGTAGACAAGAAGGAAGAAATCCTGGATGCCCAGATCGAAGAGCTGATCAAAGAGAGACAGGAAGCAAGAAAGTCCAGAGACTTTGTAAAAGCAGATGAGATCAGGGATACACTGGCAGCTCAGGGCATTCTTCTGGAGGACACAAGAGAAGGGGTTAAATGGAAGAGAGTATAACGATCCTGGAAGCGATCAAACAGAATTTTGACTGTAAAGAAGTAGATATCAGGACCTATTCTCCGCTGACACTTGCGTATATTGGGGATGCGATCTATGATCTGGTGATACGGACGATCGTGGTGGAGCGGGGGAACAGTCCGGCTAACAAGCTGCACAAGCAAACGGTTACCTATGTAAATGCCAGAGTACAGGCAAAGATGATAGATGCCCTAGAGAGTGAGCTGACGGAGGAGGAAATGGCAGTATATCACAGAGGACGCAATGCCAAATCTTATACAGCGGCTAAGAATGCTTCGATTATCGAGTACCGGAAGGCAACTGGATTGGAGGCGCTCTGCGGTTATCTGTATCTGCAGGGCAGGCAGGAGCGGATGCTGCAGCTGATTCATGAGGCGATTGCGAGGATTGGGTTGGAAGTGTAGCGGTCAGTCCTATTAATGCCTGTAGCGGAAAAGAGGAACACTGAAAGATCGATGGCGTGATTGGGATATCGTGTAAGCAGTATGGAGGAAAGTGTGAAGAGAGAACATAAAGAGAGAGAAGATGCCCATTTGGCAGAAGGTATGGAAGAGAAGTTTATGATCGAGGGACGTAATGCTGTGATCGAGGCATTTCGTTCCGGCAGGACAATAGACAAGCTGTATGTACTGGATGGGTGTAAGGATGGGCCGGTCCTGACGATTAAGCGGGAAGCAGCCAAACATGGCAGCATGATCAAATATGTTACCAGAGAACGGCTGGACCAGCTTTCCGGGACAGGGAAACACCAGGGGGTAGTGGCGTGTGCTGCTGCATATGCCTATGCGGAGGTGGACGATATCCTGCGCACGGCAAGAGAGAAAAATGAAGCGCCATTTCTTTTCCTGTTGGACAGTATAGAAGATCCCCATAATCTGGGTGCAATCATCCGCACGGCGAATTTGGCAGGTGCGCATGGCGTTATCATTCCGAAGAACCGGGCTGTAGGATTGACGGCAACGGTGGCGAAAGCTTCGGCGGGTGCACTGAATTACACACCGGTAGCTAAGGTGACAAACCTCGGACAGACCATCACAGAGCTGAAGAAAGAAGGCATATGGTTTGTATGTGCGGATATGAACGGCACGCAGATGTATGATCTGGACCTGAAAGGGCCAATTGGTCTGGTGATCGGCAACGAAGGAAGCGGTGTCGGCAGGTTGGTCAGGGAGAAGTGTGATTTTATGGCAGCGATCCCGATGCGGGGAGATATCGATTCCCTGAACGCCTCAGTGGCGGCTGGTGTACTGGCCTATGAGATTGTCAGACAACGTCTTGGCTGAGAGTGTACTTGATTGGATGCGTAGTGACAAAAACGATGAAAAGCAATGAAAAGATTAAATGAGATTTTACTTATATTGATTTTTATGCTGACGGCAGTTCTGGCGGCGGCGGTCGGCCTGAAAGCTTACGATGTCTACGATACAGACAGACGACTGGCAAGACAGCAGGAGGAAATGGAACTGGCGCAGATTCTTGCCCGTAATGAGGAGGCGCAGGCCCGTGTATCCCAGATGCAGTCTGAGATCATGGAGCTTACACAGAACAGGGAAGAATTAGAAAGATTTATTAGCGAAATACAGAGTGGTGAGAAGAAAGCCTCAGTATCTTCGAATGGAACGGTTACAGGTAATGGGACTGTGTCTTCAAATAGGACAGTTTCTGGCAATACTGAGGGGATTTCCAGCGGCACAGTTTCCGGTAATGGTTCAGGAATGTCTCAGGTAACGGTTTCCGGGAATGGCCAGGGCTTCTCCCATGCGTTATGGGGCAGCGGCGGTACAGTCTCATCAAACGGCACTGTGTCAGGTAATGTGGATGTTTTCGGCAATGTGATGCCTGGTCTGAGAGGAACGGGATCTGATGACGGGGAGATCAATTACTATGATGGAACGATGACAAGCAGCAGTATTTTTGATGAGTGGCGTAATATCTACGAGCAGGAAGAAATGTCGCTGGCGGCCCGCAGACTGTTCCGCACTTCTCTGGAGGAAACGCTGGAAGTGAATCAGGCTGACAGAGAGAGGATTGCGGAGAACAGGAAGGACTTTTCGGAATTGAGGATTGCCTGTCTGGGTGATAGTATTACAGCGGCGGCGAACCTGGAAGGCGAGGAGGGATATGAACAGTATTCCTATCCAGCCAGACTGAAAGAACTGCTTGGAGCGGAGGAAGTATATAATCTGGGGATCGGAGGTTCTTCTATTGGGAGGTATTGGTCAGATGCCTACGTGGACCGTTATCAGGATATACCAGAAGATACCGATATTATCATTGTGATGGGCGGTACGAATGATGGTTTCTGCGTCTCAGAGAAGGAGTTTGGTAATCTGGAGGAACGTGCGCGGCGTACCTTCTGTGGCGATTTGGATGAGCTGATGCGTGGATTACGGAAATCCTATCCAGATGCGGAGATATTCTTCGCTACACCTCTGCCTAATGTGCTGCAGGATTATCTGATGCGTGAGCGGGATTATCTGCTGCCGCAGCAGAAATTTGTGGATGTGATCCTAAAGCTGGCTGGAGAATATGACTATGGCGTGATTGATCTGTATAATTCCAATATACTGGATTCCCATGATGCGAATGTTGTGGCCGATTATATTCCAGACGGGGTGCATGGAAACCATGATGGCTACCAGATCATGGCAGAGCATTTTGCTTCAGAGCTGATCTTACACTATGAGGGGAATGAGAAAGAAACAGATGCCGCTGCGGTGGTGTCAGAAAATGATGTGGCCGGAAAGGAAACGAGCTGAGCTTATGTCCATGGACAAAGAATATAGCAATTATAATGATGAAGAACTTATCGTGTGGCTGCGGGACGGTGAGGAGAGCGTCACAGAATATCTGATGAATAAGTATAAAAACCTGGTCCGCAGCAAGGCTAAATCCATGTATATTCTTGGTGCAGACAGCGATGATCTGATCCAGGAAGGCATGATCGGACTTTTTAAGGCGCTGCGGGATTATGACATTGGCAGAGATGCAAGTTTTCTCACATTTGCAGATCTGTGTGTGTCCAGACAGATGTACACAGCAGTGCAGGCGTCCAAACGGCAGAAGCATATTCCACTCAATACCTATGTATCTCTTTACGGCAGCGTGGGCAGAAACCATGACGGTGAGGAAGAAGAACTGGTTAATATGATCTTCGATGCGGCAGGACAGAGTCCGGAAGACGTTGTAATCGACAGGGAGAATGTAGTGCAGCTGGAGCAGACGATTGAGAGAGAACTGAGCAGTTTTGAGAAGCAGGTGTTAGATCTGTATCTGACGGGAATGCGGTACCAGCAGATCGCTAAGGTGCTGGGAAAAGATGACAAGTCTACGGACAATGCGCTGCAGAGGATCAAGACAAAATTAAAGAAGGCGATTGCGGCGAATGCTACTTAGGATCGTTATTGACTGCTGGAAAAACATGTCGGATAGAGTACTGGCACTGGTGGTGCTAGACACTGCCTGGGTGATGAAAGGGAAATACAGGGTATGATAGATGTAAGCAGAAAGGAGATCAAATACAGGGTCAGCCTGCAGGAGATTGCTGATTTAAAAAGACGTCTCGCACCGCTTATGAAAACCGATCGACATAATGGTACGATAGGATACCAGGTGAGATCCTTGTATTTTGATACACCTTTTGATACAGACTATGAAGAGAAAGAAAGCGGTTATCAGGAACGAAGAAAGATACGGCTTCGCATTTATGACCCAGAAGGACAGACTGCCAAGCTGGAGCTAAAAGAGAAGAGAGGGTCAGCCCAGAGAAAACGGTCTCTGCTCCTGGGAAGAGAGGAAGCAGAATGCATGATCCGCGGAAACTATGGTTTTCTTAAAGATCGTGATGAGGAATTGGCAATGTGGCTCTATCTGTTTATGGTGCAGAAATGTTACCGGCCAAAATGCGTGGTGGAATATGACAGATTTGCCTATTGTCTGGATCATAACGATACGCGGATTACATTTGATACCAGACTGCGGTCCGGGGAAAGCTGTTATAATATTTTTGACAAGGATCTGATTCTGTACCCGGTTGTTGGAGCCATGGAAAATACGATGGAAGTGAAGTATAATGGTTTTCTGTTTACCTATATTAAGAATGAACTGAAACGGTGTGGAAGTATGCCGGTATCGTCCAGCAAATATTGCAGAGCTAGAATGGTTACGAAGCATGTTTGATCAGTAAATACGACAGCGAAGAGAGAAAGCGAGAACAGAAGATGAGAGAATTATTGTTTGAAAGCCTGGTCAATACGACGGAAAGCATGACACTACAGGAGGTGATCCTGAACTTTATAGCAGCGGCGATCATAGCGTGCCTGATCTATGTTTCTTATCGGGCATCCCATTCAGGAGCAGTCTACAGCGAGAGGTTCAATGTGTCTCTCATTATGTTGACGCTGATCACAACGCTGGTGATGAATGTAATCGGTAATAATATAGCTCTATCCTTGGGCATGGTAGGAGCCCTGTCCATTGTAAGATTCCGTACAGCGATCAAAGATCCGCGGGATACGGCATATATTTTCTGGGCAATCGCAGTGGGAATCTGCTGTGGTGTGTCTGATTATTTGATCGCAGCGATCGGTTCCGCTGTCATTTTCGCATTTTTGCTTCTGTTTGGCTTTGTACGGAACAATGAGAGAATTATGATTGTCATTAACGGAAACAGTAAGGCGCAGGAGGAAATTGAGAAGAAGATGGAAACTCTTTTTGTGGGAAAGGCCCTTATGCGTGTCCATAATGTTTCTGTGGAAGGACAGGTCAGTGAATATATTTATGAAGTTTCAGATAAGATCGTGAGAAAATCGGAAAATATAAACGGACCTTTGAGAAGTAATCTGTCTGCCATCGAAGGTGTTTCCCAGATCAGTATTGTGAGGCAGGATGATGAAGTTAATCAATAACGAAGGAGCAGGTCGCATATTAATAGAGGATAGACGATACCTCATATCCTGTGTTATACTTGCCCTGCGGAAATACCTTCTTTCTGGTTAGATTTTGGTTTGGCGATTAAAATATAACACAGAATTAGGTATTTCTTCTTTTGTATTGTAATCCTACAGCATTAGCAGGAAAAAGAGGACAAGCTGCTTGACAATAATAAAATGTATGTGCTATACTATAGAACGGTGATTGGGGAAATCCTATTGCTGAGATGCTGCTGTAGCACAGTCGGTAGTGCGTCGCATTGGTAGTGCGGAGGTCACGGGTCCGATTCCCGTCAGCAGCTCTTAAAAACTCTAGTAAATACTAGGGTTTTTCTTTTTTGTGTGATATTTCGTGTTGCATACTGTCAAAATGGGATAGCGTCATATTCGTATATTTTTCTTCGTAATCTTTTATTGTTCCCCGGTAAATCGCTTTTAAGGTCCGATCGGATCCCCAGCCGCCGCGTTGCATGATGTACTGATCTGGGACGCCGATCGCGTGCATAATGCTTGCTGCGTAATGCCGAAGATCATGGAAACGGAAAGGACTTATGCTTAACTTTTTGAAGGCGCGTTCGAAGCGCCGGGTGATCTGGTCTGGGTTGAGGTCTACGATCTGGCCGGAAGAGGGGAACTTTCTTACAACAAATTCAGGCATTTGACCATTCTTGTGCTGGAGGTCGTTTTGGTAGTCTTTACAACCCATTCACTATTACCTTTATCGATCATAGCTTTGTTGATAGATATGATATTACCCTTCACGTCATTTGCAGTCAGTGCGCATACCTCAGAACGCCGCAGCGTGCCGAACGCGGTTAGATAGACGGCGATCTCCATATTTCTAAAATAGCCTAGTATGGACTTTATATTGCTGTCAGAAGGTACGTATAAGTCAGGCTGTATTTTCTGGGGTAATGTTACGCGTAGCCGGATGTCTGGCGCGAAAGCATCCATCACTGTAGAGATTAAGCCGTAGGCATTTTTGACCGTTTTAGGGCTGTGATTTGCAGCAAGGTTGTTTACCCACATCTGTACGTTCTCGGAGGATATGTCCTTAATTGGTACATCTGCCAGTTCACCAAAGTAATTATCCTTCATTCGGCGGGATTCCCGGATGGTAGTTTCTTTGCTTTTGCCACGGTGTTTTCCTCCTTTTTGAGTATAAAAATAACAGCCAGCGCAAAATGCGCTTGCAGGCTGTTCCCGAAGATGATACAATTATACCGCGAAGTGTTGTATCTCTTCGGAGATATATTTAAAAGCCGTTCCTGTTGGCGCAGGGGCGGTTTTTGTTTATTCTATATAAACGGTTGCTTCGGTCAGACTAGAGTTTCTATTTCAGACATGGCATGTTATAATTTTTATGTTGTCATCCCCAATCCGGCAACGGAAAGGGGTGTGTCTATGTTAGATTTTGCTGTATCGGTTTTGGTTGCTGTTGCGGGTGGTGTGATTTGCCATTACATCATCAAATGGTTAGACGGCAACGACAATGACAACTAGCCAATAAGAAAAACCTCGGACCGATCCTCCGAGGGTTTTCGCTTGCGTGTCTATGATAGACGCAGTATCTGTTTGCCTATCGGCATTATAGCATATACAGATTGGCTTTGCAGTATTCCCGTGAAGGTTTAAAACATATATTTTGGAAACAATAGTTTTTATTCAAGTACATACACAGATATTATTCTGTCTAAAGGAGAGCTATAAAGACAAACGCTCCAAAACGACACCGACAGAGGATTTAGTCATTTTTGAGGATACGCAAGAAGCCATCATTGACAAGGAAACATGGGAGTGCGTCCAGAGCTTGCGGAAAACGGTACGCCGGACGGACACCATAGGCGCGGCAAACCCCTTAACAGGTTTGATGTTTTGCGCCGATTATGGGACTAAGATGTATAACCATAGGGGCGGGGCTGGAATTGCGCGTGACTGGGCGGAGCGACCCAACGGTAGGAAGCGTCCAGACCGTGACGAATACAACTGTTCCCGATATGATTTAGGCAACCAGCGCTATGACAAATACTGCACGACACACCTTAACCGCACAGCCGTTGTAAACCAGCTTTTGCTTGAAGCTATCAAGGAAATATGCAACTATGCGCTGAACAATGAAACCGCATTTATGGAACAGGTCTGCTCCGCTTCCAATGAACGGCAGACAAAAGCGGCAAAGGCAACCCGACAGCGGAAACAGCGCAGCGAAAAACGAACCGACGAATTGAGCCGCCTAATCCGCAAGCGCTATGAGGACAATGTAAACGGTAAACTTTCTGACAAGCTCTTTGAGCAAATGCTGCATGATTTTGAAGCGGAATTAGAGGAATTGACCGAGAGCATAGCGCAAGACCAACAGGAGCTTGACCGCATAAGCCGGGAAACCGTCAACGATGAAAAGTTCCTTGCCCTTGTCAAAAAATATACGGATTTTTACGAGCTTACCCCCTCCGCCATGATCAATGAGTTTGTCGAAAAAATCCTTGTTCATCAAGCCGAGGGCAAAGGGGCAAGCCGGACACAGGAGGTTGAGATTTTCTTTAACTTCATCGGCAAGATAGAAATCCCCCATGAGGAAATCATACTGACAGAGGAAGAAAAAGCCACATTAGCGGAACAGGAACGGCGCAGAGCCGCCAGCAAAGCGGCAAAGGCACATTCAAACAACCTACTGCACCCCTCTCCAAAAGTGTGATACAATTTTTGAAAAAGTTTTGGATTTGATGTAGTATTTGCCGCTGAAACCGTAGTATATAGGTGAAGCCGGAAAGGAGGCGGTGTGATGATAGAAGATGAAAAAATCATTGAAATGTTTTTTGAGCGTTCAGAACAGGGCATACGGGAGCTGGATATAAAATACGGTAAAGTTTGCCACAAGTTATCGTATAACATTGTAAACAGCAGGCAGGACGCGGAGGAGTGCGTCAATGACGCTTATTTAGGGGCATGGAACGCAATCCCCCCGGCGAAGCCAAACCCGCTTTTGACCTATATCTGTAAAATTGTTCGGAACATTTCACTGAAAATCTATTACAGGAAGGAAGCAGCCAAACGAAACAGCACTTACACGATTGCTATGGAGGAAATCGAAGCCTGTATAGCAGACTCGAACACAGTGGAAGCCGAGATTGAAGCCAGAGAGTTAGCCCGTATCATTGAAAGTTTTCTGGATACGCTGACCGTCGAGAACCGCGTTATCTTCATGCGCCGCTATTGGTTTTCTGATAGCTGTAAAGACATAGCCGACTTTGTAGGGCTTTCGGAGAAAAACATTTCCGTTCGGCTGACCCGTATTCGTCAAAAAATGAAAAGCTATTTAGCAGAAAAAGAGGTATTCGTATGAACTCAAAGAAGTTTTCCGAAGCCATGGGAGAGCTTGACAGCAAGTATGTTGATGAAGCTATTAACTACAAAAAGAAAAGCAAAAAGCCCATCTGGATTAAGTGGGGAGCGCTTGCGGCTTGTTTATGCCTTGTAGTCGCTGGAATTGCCGTAAGCCAAATCCCAAATGTTTTCCCCGACCACGGTGCAGGCATTGACCCAGGAGGAACGCATCCAGACGGAGTAGACCCTATAATTGCGTCTGTAGCGGTATATCCCGCCACGGAAAAGATTGAAGATGTTGCAGCCGCGACGAATGAAAGCATTTCTGAAGCGGACGCTTATGAATTTGATATTTTGGGCGAATACTTACCAACTTCCTTGCCGGACGGGTATCATTTTGGAAAAGCCAATCTTTATGAAACCACAATGAAAGATGGTACGGTATATTATATGCTCCGTGTACAATATACCACAGGCTATGGTACTCCACAGGAAAGCACAGGAGAAGAAGTTGCTCCTGACCCAAATACTCTTGGCAATAGTTTTGTTGTCTTTGTTATGAATTATAAACCAGAAGTGAAAAGAGAAATTTACGAACCAACAGATATTACAGAAAGCAAACTTGAAGAAATGGGTGGTCTTACTTTCCATATTTCTTATGGAGACATCTATGTTGGGATTTCTCCCGATACAGCAACTACCGACGATATTCTTGTAGTGGTAGATTCCATAAAGTAAAAGAACCATGGTCAAAGGGCAGCCGAGAAAATCGACTGCTCTTTTCCATGTCTACGGGCAGAAAGGAGCGACACCCATGACAAAACCAAGAGAGAAAACCCGCGAGAAACTGACAGCCGAAATTGAGGTGGGGAAGAAGAAAATCCGACAGTTTGAGAACCGGGAAAAGATGTTGCGGCAGAAGCTATCCAAAGAGGAACGCCGGACACGCAGCCACCGCCTTATCGTCCGGGGCGCGGTCTTTGAAAACATTGTGCCGGAAGTAAAAGACATGACCGATGAGGAAGCCGCCGTACTTCTCCGGTTTGCCTTGACGAGCCAGCCAGCGCGGGAGTTTTTGCGAAAACGAGCCGGGAACGCCACAAGCTGAAAATCCCTTTGGAACAAAGGGCGCACTTATACACCCTTGCGGGCGTGTGCGCTCTGCCGAGGGCTTTATCTCCGCACAGGGAACTTTCCCCGCGCTCCGATATTGGCGGCTTTGCCGCAGACAGGGGAAGCTACACGTCCCCTGCGATGCTTGCGCGTCTACTCTTTTGTGTACTTGTTGAAAGCGAATACCTTGCTTCGCAAGATTCACAGCATCCTCCCTGTTATAGTATACCAAGCACTATTACTGATATAATCTGTTACAGCTCCATCAACCAAATGCGAAACAAATTATTTTCTGTCCGTATTCGTTGATATTATTAAATAATCCCGGAATCTGCCCATAGTATGTCGTTATGCCGGTGTTAGCATATATAGCATTAAGTACAGATGTTCCCCAACTTGATGATATTATCCCAATGGTATCGCCATGTGTTTACAAATTCATATATTTCTCCTCTCGCAACATTCTCGGCTTCAATCTGTAAGTGGTAATTTTAATCCCCCTAATGCGGGGGGATTAAATCATTCCAAGGCCTTTTTGGTCTGTTCTTCCAAAATGGGTTTGTATTATACAGCTATTCTTTGGTATTAGACATATGATTCATAGGTTCTCCCCATTTTCCGAGATACCTTCCATCAATGGAAAAATAGGTTTCTTCGCCTGGGGCTAATACCGGAGCAGCCTGCATCAATTTTTCTGTAAAGGGAACCGTTGTATCTTGCAGTTGTTCATCCTGGGTTACATTACGGATTAAGCAGAGAAAAATATCTGAGCCATCTCCCATAGGGATTGTTTTTTTCACTTCCAGTTCAAAACTGATAGGGCTTTCTGTAATGGTTGGCACATCTAACACTTGTCCCCACTCTACAGTAGGCAGGTGCTTCATCTTATCAGGTGTGATTCTGCCACAGGTACAACCATAATAATCTGCCAAAGGCAGCAGCTGTTCAGATACAAGGTTAGCTGAAAATACACCATTTTTGCGTATCAAATCCTTGGTCTGTTTTTCCTCACCTATACAAGCCATTACCCCCAATCCTTCTGAAGAATGATAATATCCAAACCAACAGAAAAGACCAAAATGGGGTTGCCCATCTTCCTGTTTTGTGCCATAAAGAAATAACGCTTGCGGACAATAATCATTACCAATCTTAGTTTTTACCTTTGCCATCATGTACATCCTTTCCTTTTTTTAATGCTTGTTCCGCTCGCTCCAAGTTGGAAACAATACGGTCAAGATACTGTTCTAATTCCTTGATTTCTACCTTTTCAAAATCCTTAAAAAACAAGCTATTCATTTGCTGAGAGACTTGATTGTAACGTTTCTCCAATGCACGGGCCTGGGGTGTCAGGCTAATTATGCTTTGACGCCGATCAGAAGCTGAAATTTCTCGGCAGATCAAGCCATTTTCTTCCATTCGACTAAGCATTGCAGTAAGTGTATTTTTTGCCAATCCCGTCTTTTGGGCAAGTTCCACAATAGGAATGCCTTCGCTTTCCCATAACACATAAAGAATATTCCCTTGTGGTCCATTAAATTCATCTACACCACATGTCTGCAAAAGCCGGTCAAAAACTCTCCCTTGAACCTGTTTAATACGAGAAACCAAAAAACCTGCTCGTGTTTCCAGTGATATCACACCTTTCCTTGTTCCACCGCTTCACAAGGATAGAAGCGGTAGTTTTGCTGTACAGCATAAAAAAAAGTAATTTGCTTCGCAAATAACTTTACGAGATTCGCTTCGCGAACTCGAATAAGCGGAGGAATTTTCTATACCATAAAAAAGTAATTTGCTTCGCAAAATAACAAATCGAACAAGTTCGATTGCGAGATTCGCTTCGTGAACTCGGATAAGCGAAGAAATTTCCTATACCATAAAAAGGACGTCTCCTTTTCATCGTCTTAATAGTACTATATAGAACCTTTTCTGTCAAGGTGCAGCTTTTAAAAAAGGGAAATCCTAAGACCGCCCACTCTCTACACATATATCAACTCATTCAACATTCATTGTTTCCAGCTTTATCTCGCTCCTTGGTTCTTGCCCTTAAGTGTCCTTTGTCGCTGGTAATTTGTAGTTTTCTTTGTCAGATTCGTTAACCGCTCAAGCACGCTTTCCTTATTCAGCTTTTGGTTGTCTTTTCCATAACTTCTTTTTTATGGTATCGGGGGAAGGATCCGAATCGGTATAGTGGAACAATCGGGGTTATGATACAATGAGTGCAAGCGACGCAGAAGGAGTTTACTCACTCTTGGCGAGTGACGAATTGGATTACGGACTTGTCCATAAGATACTTATATGCAGAAAGCATTTCATCAGTTCTGATTGCCATACGCAATAAAGGTTACGTTTATCGGAAGGAGAAACGATTATGGCAAAAGGATCAGCACGGAAGAATGGCAAGAAATGGTATTACCGATTCTATGTAGAAGATGCAAGCGGGAACTTGGTACAGAAAGAATGTGAGGAAAAGAAAGCAAGAGCGAAACGGAAAAGCTACTAAGACAGGCAGTGAAGGATTACGAAAATAAGAAATTCGTTGCAAAGGCGGACAATATCACTCTCGGACAGCTGCTCGACACATGGGCAGAGCCACCGCAACACCTACCGTCAGCCGCAGCAGTAGTACAGATTGCTTTTCATAGTTGGATATGGTATAATTTCCCGCTACAAATCGATAAATCGGTAACTTATAGGTATGAGGAGTAACAACAAATGAAAAATAGAATTAAATTATTTCAAAGAGGATTTTCGTTAAAATTCCCCCTGTCTGCCATTGACCATCTCAGGAATGAAGTAAAACTGAATAAGAAAAACTTTCCCTTGTAATCTTCCCATAAGGACAAAACAAGGAAAAAAGGATACATATTTTAAGGCTGGCATAGTGCAAAGCCTTGAAAATAGGGGAAACTTATGGAAAAAGCTTACAAACCAGAAGTTACTTTTCGAAGTCTATCTGTACCAATTTTTTGCCATTGGGTAGCTTATGCTCAAAAGTTTTGATTACATGGTAATCAATTGCATACATTACTTTCTCTAATATCGTTTCTTCCATTTGATGATGTACCCGTGCTAGTCCGTCAAATACATGTAGGTAGGGGGAGTCTGATACCCAATTATCTTCCGTGTTGATTTGAATAATACATGAGACATATTTGGGGTTTACTTGCCGGATTGCGTTCTGAAAACATTCATATCCGATATATTCAATCAATAGGTTTGCGATAACCAGGTCTGCTTTTGGCAGCCGATCGGCTTCATCAATTAAGTTGATGCACAAGCATTCCAGAAGTCCATCCAAATGGGGGAATCTTTGCATGACGGATTGTAAATAAGAGGAATTGATATCAACTCCATATACTTTTATAAATTTGTCTTTCTGGATATGCTCAAGCCCATTACCTCCTGCAATGCCAAATATTATTACACTGGAAATGGAATAAGCATTCAATTGACCTTTCATCATTTTATTCATAGCCTGTAACTGCATAACGGAATCAAGTTTCATATGGTTTTCATAGTCGGCTAATGAAATTTCTTCCCATGGATTTTTCATTTTATCACCTTATTTAATAACGATTAGTTAATGTTTTATTATACATCCGTTGCAATGAAAAATAAATCTCCTGCAACGAATTCATAATGTCTGCCCCAGTATGGCGGTCAAGAGTTCCTGTCGGTTTGTCAGCAAACGGAATTTAGGGCTTGCCAATCAATGCGCGGACGATTGCAGCACGCTATTGCGTGAATGTTTTTGTAAAACCAATATTTTCCAGTATTTACTAGAGGTCAAGACATTGCAGCTCTTTCTTCAGCTTATTAAGAAAAGCATTGGAAGAGCGCGAAAACACTTGATGTTTTTTCCACACAATACATAGTCCGGCTTCCAAAGCTGGAAAAAGAGGACGAAAACAAAGGGAACTATTACCGGTAGTATTAATTATTTTATCCAAAGCAATCACATAACCAATCCCCTTTCTGACAAACCAGGAAGCATTATAGATCAGGTCGTAAGTAGCAACAATATTTAGTCTCGATATGTCTGTCTTTAACCATGAGAACATCTCACTGTTGATAAATGTCTGATGGGAAATAATAAGCGGCTTATCCCATAGATCTTCCGCGATAATCATTTCCTTTTCTGCTAAAGGACTGTCCTTTCTCATCAAAACGCCCCATGTATCTTTAAACGGAAGTCTCATATAATCATATTTATTTATATCCACAGGCCCGACCAAAAGCCCGAAATCAATCAACCCTTTATCCAGCCGTTCTATGACACGCTCGGCATCACCACTGTAAATATGATAATGAACGAGAGGATGCTCCTGCTGTAAAATCCAGGCTGTTTGAGCAAGGACAGAAATACCTTCTGTCTCTCCACAGCCAATATAAACATCTCCATTGATATTTTCATTTGATGATGTTAATTCTGCCTTTGTTTTCTCCATAAGGTCAACTAATTCTTCTGCACGCTTTTTCAGCAGCATCCCATCTTCGGTCAAGGTCACCTTTTTACTTCCGCGTATCAGCAACTGTTTTCCCAGTTCATTTTCCAAATCCTTTAATTGTCTTGAAAGAGGCGGCTGCGTCATATTAAGGTGCTCTGCCGCTTTTGTAATGCTTTCCTCCCTGGCAACGGCGAGGAAATATTGCAAAATCCGAATATCCATAGATAAATCCTCCTGGTTCATTTCCGTGGGTAATGAGCCAAGCAGTCATGCTGGCATATCTATTTGGCGACTGACGCGAGGATCAAATACCCAGCAGCTTGCTGTGCTGTAAGCTGGATTTCTCATCAGCTTGCCGTGTGGTATTTGACTTACTCTTGTACAGAGTATAATGCCAGATTCTATATCTTTCAAGTATGCAATTCTATTCTTCATACGTATTTGATATCTATAAGAATGACACTTATAATAATTTTAAAAAGGAGGCAGATGAGTGATTCTGCCCGCCTGATTTACTCAATAAGAAGCATAATAAAGGAGAATCTGAACAAAGGAGATGCAGGCTGTGACAATAAAAGAAGTGATAGATGGTTTTCAGGAAGGTGTCGAGGAAAATGCTGAGCGTAACACGTATGCAGACGAGCTTTTTCAGGAAGCTGTCCGTATCGGTATGGAGCTGAATATGCAGTATCATACTCCGGAGGAAATTCGGGAAATAATGGGAAGGTTAATCGGAAAAAAGGTTGACGATTCGTTTCGGATGTTTCCACCGTTTTACACTGATTTTGGAAAAAATATTACAATCGGAAAGGATGTCTTTATCAATTCCGGATGCCATTTTCAGGATCAGGGAGGAATACGGATTGGGGATGGAGTGCTCATTGGACACAATGTGGTGCTGGCGACAATCAACCACGATCTTGACCCGAAAGAAAACAGAAAAAATCATTATGCTCCGATAATGATAGGCGATCATGTATGGATTGGTTCTAATGCAACAATACTGCCCGGAGTAACGCTTGGAGACCACGCCGTCGTTGCGGCAGGAGCTGTGGTAACACAGGATGTTCCACCTCTGACGGTAGTAGGAGGCGTTCCTGCAAAAGTATTGAAAGTGATCCCACAGGAAGCAACACAGGGGTGTACCCCTATGTCCAAAGAGCATGGACCAATTAAGGAAAGGAAGGTGCAATATGAAAAGACTGTTTAATATTATGCTGTCTGGGGTGCTTATCATTTCAGTGTCGGCTTGTGGGAAGCAGTCTGGAATGGCACAATCAGAACAGTCGGAAAACGCCAAACCGCTAGAGCGGACGATAATCTCTCAAACGAAAGACACAACAGAACTGGCTACGGTTACAGAAACAACACAGGAACAGGAGGCGCATGCAATGGCAGATGATATTTCATTTAACTTTGAAACAAAAACCGTTATGCTAAACAGTGGATACGAAGTGCCTATTTATGGAATCGGCACTTACAGCCTCACGGGTGAGACCTGCGTGGAATCCATCACAGCGGCATTGAACAGCGGTGTACGTTTGATAGATACCGCCTATATGTATCATAACGAGGAAAGTGTGGGCGAGGCCGTCAGAAATTCAGGCATACCGAGGGAAGAAATTTTTATTATAACAAAGCTGTATCCGAATCAGTTTTCAAATCCTGAAGAAGCGATTGAGGAAGCCCTTAACAAGCTGGACACCACCTACATTGATATGATGCTGCTCCATCATCCGGGCGAAGGTGACGTTGGAGCATATCTTGCTATGGAGAAGGCAGCTGCGGATGGAAAAATCCGTTCGATCGGATTGTCAAACTGGTACATTGAGGAACTGGAAGAATTTTTACCACAAGTAAATATTACACCTGCGCTGGTTCAGAATGAGATACATCCATATTATCAGGAAAATGATGTAATCCCTTACATTCAAAATCATGGTATTGTAGTGCAGGGGTGGTATCCGTTGGGAGGCAGAGGACATACGGCAGAGCTGCTTGGTGATGAGGTGATTTTAGAAATTGCGGCGGCACATGGAAAATCATCTGCGCAGGTTATCCTTCGGTGGAATTTACAAAAAGGTGTAGTCGTTATTCCTGGTTCCAGTAATCCCGACCATATTCAGGAAAATACGGAATTGTTCGATTTTGAATTGACTGAGGAGGAGATGGGGCGGATAGGCGCTCTTGACCGGTGCGAAAAACATGACTGGTATTAAAGCAGCAGCTATAAAATGGAGGAAAGACTTAATGAAGGTTTTAGGAATTAACGGCAGTGCCAGAAAGGATGGCAATACCGCAATATCGATGGAGAAAGTGTTTGGGGATCTGAATAAAGAAGGCATTGAAACGGAGACGATTCAGTTTTCCAGTAAAATAATTGAGCCATGCAAAGCATGCTTGATATGTGGCGGAAAGGTGGTCAATAAGATGAAAAAGAAGATTTGTATCATGCTTTCATTTCTGCTGCTTATTATTATGGCTGGCTGCGGAAGCAAGGAGACGGAAAAGGGAACTCAAAGCACTCTGCCGAAAACAGATGGACAGAGGAAGCAAGCTATAAATGATGAGCAAGAAGGCTCAGGAACAGAAAATCAGGAATTATCAGAAGCAGGTTCAGAAGCGGAACAGGAATTTACTATGGAAACCAAAACCTTAGTTGTATATTTTTCTGCTACCGGAACAACAAAGCCGCTGGCAGAGTATGCGGCGGACATTCTAAACGCCGATCTTTATGAGATAGTACCAGAAATCCCTTACACGGAAGAGGATTTGGCATATTATACAGATGGCCGGGCAGATCAGGAACAAAGCGATTCTTCCGCACGCCCTGCAATTTCCGGCAATGTGGAGAACATGGGAAGATATGATACCATCGTACTTGGTTATCCTATCTGGCATGGACAGGCTCCTCGAATCATCAGTACCTTTTTAGAGAGTTACGACTTTTCCGGAAAAACAATCATTCCTTTTTGCACCTCCCATAGTAGCGGCATTGGGTCCAGCGCAGATAATTTGCACGATTTATGTTCGGATTCCACAGAATGGAAGGAAGGAAAAAGATTTGAAGCCGCAGCGTCAAAAGAAGAAATAGAGGAATGGCTCAAAAGTATGTAAGTGCTATTTCCTTTTGATTATGTGGAGGTGATGTCAATGGGAATTAGTTATGTTGGATATATCAGAAGCAGGATGGCAGATAAGCGAAAAGCTGTTTGTATTTCCAGATGAAAAACAGAATAAAGAGATAAAACAATTCAGAAATCTACGTAGGCATATCCAAAAAGAAAGGTGAACAGTAAGAGATAATCGGGGGAATAAATATGGCAAAAAGACCAATACCACGATACAACTTTAAATCTTTGGGGAAAGCAATCAGAACAGCATGGAAAGGGCATAAGGAAAACCGGTAAAAGGTATACGACGAAATGTATATCTCACCGCGCTATCTTGCGAATATTGAGAATAGGGAACAGGATTCCAGCTTACAGGTGTTTTTAAACTTATGTTACAGTTTGCTTGTTGGAGAAAAAAGAAGTCAGAAATCTTTTGAGGATCATTTGCCAGTACAGATTCTTGTATGATAGAGAATAAGAAATAGAAAAATGGAGCCAATAAGGCTCCATTTTTTATAACTTATTTATTACGCAGATCATTGCGGTGGTGCTGGCTCCTGTGGTGGTGGTTCGGGCTGTTGCGCCTGCTGCTGTTCCTGCGCAGCTTGCTGTGCGGCCTGTTGTGCTTCTAGTGCCCGTTGCTCCATCTCAGCTCTCTGACCGTTTACGACTGCTTCCCAATCGGGATTAGCGAAGAATTCTGGACTGTGTGGACACATATTGGCAGGTGCCGCAGGCGCTGGTGTGACAGTGCCGTCCTCGTTTACGGTTTCCGTTGGCTGCGGCTGTGCTGCCGGCTGGCCGGAAGCAGCCGAGGAGCCGCTCTGCAGAGCAATATCTTCCACAGGGGTAAGCTCCAGAACACCCTCGCTCTTGAATGGGCATCCTTCGTAGGCTGGGAGATTGCAATATTGGCAGATCTGGCCGGCATAATGCACGTCGCAAGTTGCTGTGGGTACGGTTCCCTCTGCGAAATATTCTGTACGGACAGAACCGTTGCATAATCCCTCGATCGGCAGCTTGCCGGAGCGTGCACATACCGTGCCGGTGACAATGCCGGAAGGAACAGAGAAGGACTCGCTTGGCAGACCCTCGTGAATCTGCGACATGACTGTACGCCATAATTTTTTGGCCAGATTTTTCTCGTCGCCTGACAATTTGACATTGTTGTCAAATCCAGCCCATGTGGTAGCAGTATAATACGGAGTATAGCCGGAGAACCACACGTCATTATAATCAGATGTGGTACCCGTCTTACCGGCGATCGCCATGCCGCCGAAATTGACAGAACCTCCGGTACCGCTGGTGACAACATCTACCATGGCATCGGTCAGCAGGAAGGCGGTCGTCTCCTTGATTACCTGTCTGGACTGCGGAGTCGTGTTATCCAAAATGATATTGCCGTCATGGTCAACGACTCTGGTATACAGCTTCGGTTTGATATAAGTACCGCCGTTAGCAATACATGCGTAAGCGGCATTTAATTCTTCATTAGTGACACCGTTGGTGATACCGCCCAGGGCAAGCGCCTGCTGAATATCTGAGTAGACTTTACCGTTGATCTCCTTGCTCTCTTCCAGTGTAGTGAAGCCGAAGTTTGTCAGGTAGTCAAATCCAAGTCTGGGCGTGATCTGTGTCAGGGTCTTGACGGCAACAATGTTCATGGATTGTGCGATTCCTACGCGGAGAGAAGACAATCCCCGGTAAGCTTCGCCGTACCAGTTGGCTACCGGACGGCCGTCTGCATAGTTAAAAGGCGCGTCATTCATGACAGTGGCCAGGGTGAGACCGGCGCTGTCGAGAGCCGGCGCGTAAGTTGATACGACTTTAAAGGTGGAACCGGGTTGCCTTGCCGTATCAGTTGCACGGTTTAAAGTACGGCTGCCAAGTTTCGCGCCGCGTCCCCCTTCCATGGCAACCACATAGCCGGTGCTCTGGTCTTCCACGACTAAGGACACTTGTGGCTGTGGGGTCAGACTGACGTTCTCGCCGAATACTTTGTCTCCAGGTGAAAGGACCGCTTCCTTGTATAATTCAATGTCCTGATAGGCTTCTTCCTGGGATGCGTAGATCAGATTGTAGTTGGCAGAGCGGTTTTCCTTCCAATAGGCACGGAACATTTCGGTGCTGTGGTTTTCACGGTCGCCATTATTCTTATCTACGGTCAATTCGTAGTTTAGATACCATTTGGTATTAGCAGGGAAATTGCTTTCGTCTGCAAGGGCGTCGTCACAGATCTTCTGGATCTTCGGATCCTGTGTGGAGTAGATCTTCAGGCCGCCGCTGTAGAGCAGGGTATAGGCCTGGGTTTCATTATAACCTGCGGCGATCAGGTCTTCCAAAACGTCATCCGTCAGCGCATCTACGAAATATGTATTGACGGTAGACTCTTCGTTTTCGGAATCGGCGATCTGGATGCGGGAATAGACATCGTCTGCCATGGCGCTGTCAAACTCATCCTGTGAGATGAATCCCTGCTCCAGCATATCATTCAGCACTTTCTCACGGCGTTCTGCATTCTTATCAGGATGTGTGATCGGGTTGTAGCGGGAAGGATTCTTTGTGATACCTGCGATCACCGCGCATTCTGACAGGTTCAGGTCGCTGACGGATTTGTTGAAATAGCGCATGGATGCAGCCTGGACACCGAGGGTGTTCTGGCCTAAATTAATCGTATTCATATAATTGATCAGAATAGCGTCCTTATCCATTACCTTTTCCAGCTCCAGGGCGAGGTACTGCTCCTGAATCTTACGCCGCATTCTGTCAGCAAAAGAGTCCTCACTGGTCCAGTCTGTGAAGACATTATTCTTCAGAAGCTGCTGTGTGATCGTGCTGGCGCCTTCTGTGAAGCTTCCGCCTTTTAGAACATTCTGGAATCCGATCACGCCAGCGCGGATGATGCCTTTGATATCAATGCCGTTGTGGCTGTAGAAACGGGCATCCTCGACTGCAACAAAAGCATTCTGAAGATCCTCTGGAACCATATCGATGGTGACTGGGATACGGTTCGAATCAGTGGATACAAGCTTTGCGGTCTGGTTATTCTCGATATCATATACGAAGGTAGAGAAACCGGTGGGCGTAACATCGATATTGCTCATGTCGGGAGCGCTTGCGAGCACACCCTTAAACACGCCGATCCCCGCGCTTGCGCCGATGATGCCCACTGAGATCAGGGCGATCAGACAGATCTGTATAAATGTAAAACCAATTTTCTTTCCCCATTTGGTAGAGGTAGAGTGAAGCGCCTGCTGTTTCTTGCGGACACCCTTCTTTCCATAATTCATGATACTCCTCCTTAGGTTACTATGCCCCCTCATACGGACTAAGCATACCTTTGCTTATTATAGCAAAGTTTTTCTGGCAAATAAAGGATTTTCATTTTATATTAAGAATTGTTTACAATTCTGTGCCTGTTTATACCGTTTACACTGTATTCAAGCTGCGGAGGGCAGAGGATTTTTTTAGGACAGTCTGCCGGTTGAATCCATGCGGGAACGCTTGAATAAGCATGGACCCAAAAGGCGGACAAGTAAAAACTTGACTGCATTTCTTCAAGATGAGATAATAAGCGCAGCAAAGATGCATGTACTGCGCAAGCGGTATGGCAGGAAATACAACAAGAGGAAGAAACGGAGTAAGCAGAACGGCATATGGAATCTGGTCATAGGTTGGAACCGTATAAAATCATAGCGTATGGGGGCACAGGAGAGATTGAGGAGAAAAAGTCCCGTTTTATCGCGCATGTCGGTGCCGTCGGTACCGAGGAAGAGGCACTTGCCTTTATTGAGGCAAAGAAAAAGCAGTTCTGGGATGCCAGACATAACTGCTATGCCTATGTTCTGGGAGAACAGGCGCAGATGGTGCGGTTTTCCGATGACGGAGAGCCGTCAGGAACGGCGGGAAGGCCTATCTTAGAAGTACTTTTGAATTCGGGGATACGGAATCTTGTAGTTGTCGTGACCAGATATTTTGGCGGCATTCTGCTGGGGACCGGCGGGCTGGTGCGCGCTTATACGAAGGCGGCGCAAGCAGGCATTGCAGCCAGTGAAGTATGTACGATGCATTATGGGTATGCGCTTACTTTCATGACTGACTATAACGGGATCGGCAAGATCCAGTACCTGTTAGGACAGAGAGGAATTCCAGTGGAGGCGGACTACGCAGGAGAAGTGACTGTGCGGATCAAGGTACCCTATGAGGAGAAGGACGCTGTGGTGCATGAGGTGACGGAAGCAACTGCCGGCAGGGCGAAGATTGTGGTTTCGGAGCCTTTCTATTATAAAAGAGAGTGACTGATACGCAGAAGATATGCAGGCGGCAGGCTGACTGTCAATGGCTTTCTGGGTAGAAGGTTGTTTAGAATGGTCACCACAGATGGAGGTTTCTGCTTCTGTTGTCAGGGATCGCAGATGGAGTATCGGACGTGGTGATACAGGAGGGACAGGCAGCTATGAGCGAAAACAGAGAAGAAATAAGAGGCATGGAACCTTTATGTGAGCGGGATCTTTATGACAGCTATGAGGATTTTGGGGCGGAAGATATCAGGGAACTGTTGAATAAAGGACAGTATACCAAACTCAGGCAGGTGGTGCAGGAATTAAATGATGCGGATATTGCGGATTATCTGGAGGATATGGACGAGGAGGAAATCGTGAAGGTTTTCAGGATCCTGCCAAAAGATATCGCAGCGGATGTCTTTTCGTATCTGGAACTGGAGTTCCAGCAGTATGTCATTACCTCTCTGTCAGATAAGGATGCCGCCCATATCATCAATAATATGATGTCTGATGATGCGAAGGAACTGATGGAGGAGATGCCTGCCAATATTGTTAAAAGGCTGATCGCCAATACCAGTCCTGATACCCGTCAGGCCATAAACCATTTGATGCGCTACCCGGAAGATTCCGCTGGTAGTATTATGACGGTGGAGTATGTGGATTTGAAAGAGCGTGATACGGTGGCACAGGCCATTGAGCGGATCCGCAAGGTGGGGCTTGACAGCGAGACGATCAATATATGCTATGTCCTGGATAATAAGCGTACTCTGGTAGGAACGGTAGGACTTAGGTATCTGCTGCTTAGCGAACCGGAAGCTGTGATCGGCGAGATGATGCATCGGAGTGTGGTATCTTTGCACACGCTGATGGATCAGGAAGAAGTAGCCAGAATGTTCAAGAAATATGAATTTACCGCCATGCCAGTGGTGGATAATGAGGACAGACTGGTTGGGATCATCACCATGGATGATGTGGTGGACATCCTGGAAGAAGAGACTACAGAAGATATCGAGAAGATGGCAGCTGTGATGCCATCTGACAAGCCGTATCTGCGGACGTCTGCCTTCGAGGCATATAAGAAGCGGATTCCTTGGCTGCTGCTCCTTATGATATCAGCGACTTTCACAGGCAGTATCATCACTTCCTTCGAGAGTGCGCTTAGCAGGTCTGTGGTGTTGACGGCTTTTATTCCTATGTTGATGGATACGGGCGGTAACGCTGGGGGACAGGCTAGTGCGATCATTATCCGTGGATTGTCCTTGGATGAGATTGCGTTTGGGGATTGGTTCAAGGTAGTCTGGAAGGAGATCAGAACAGCGGCATTATGCGGTCTGACACTGGCAGTCTGCAATTTCGTTAAGCTGCTTATCTTTGACAGAGTGGGGATGAGTGTAGCCCTTGTCGTATGCTTCACGATTTTGATGGCGGTGATTGTTGCGAAGGTGGTAGGCTCCACCCTGCCCATGCTTGCGAAGAAGATTGGCATGGATCCGGCAGTCATGGCAAGTCCTTTTATCACGACGATCGTAGATGCAATTTCGCTTCTGATTTATTTTCAGGTAGCGACAGTAGTACTTGGAATTTAAGTCATAGAAAATGGGGCGTCCTGCATAAATGCGGCGCCCCATTCAGTTTCTATTTGTTTTTAGCAGCGGCAGAGATCGCCGCTCTTTTTCTTAGGGTAGGATCTAAGATCTTCTTGCGGATGCGCAGCGACTTAGGAGTGACTTCTAACAGTTCGTCTGTATCGATAAATTCCAGCGCCTGCTCCAAACTCAGTACTCTGGGCGGTGTGAGACGAAGGGCTTCGTCTGCGCTGGAAGAGCGGGTGTTGGTGAGCTGTTTCTTCTTGCAGACATTCAGTTCAATATCTTCGCCCCGCCCGTTCTGTCCAACGATCATACCGGAATATACTTTCGTGCCGGGTCCGATGAAAAGAGTGCCGCGTTCCTGTGCATTGAAAAGACCATAGGTGATTGCCTCCCCAGCTTCGAAAGCAATGAGAGACCCTTGTTTGCGGTACTGGATATCGCCTTTATAGGGGCCGTAACCATCGAAGATCGTATTCATAATGCCGTTTCCCTTCGTGTCGGTCATAAATTCGCCACGGTAGCCGATCAGGCCGCGGGAAGGGATGGAGAATTCCAGGCGGCTGTAATTGCCGGAAGCCAGCCCCATATTCAGCAACTCCCCTTTGCGCTGGCTTAGTTTCTCAATAATGGTTCCGGAGAATTCTTCCGGGACATCGATATAACAAAGCTCCATAGGTTCTAGTTTCTTTCCACTTTCGTCTGTCTTGTATAGGACCTCAGCTTTGCTTACCGCGAATTCATATCCTTCCCGGCGCATATTTTCGATCAGGACGGACAGATGCAGTTCACCGCGGCCGGAAACTTTGAAGGCTTCTGTGGTGTCTGTCTCTTCCACACGGAGGGAAACGTCGGTATTCAGTTCTCTGAAAAGCCTGTCACGGATATGACGGCTGGTGATATACTTACCTTCCTGTCCAGCAAGAGGAGAATCGTTGATAATAAAGTGCATTGCGATCGTCGGCTCGGAGATCTTCTGGAAAGGAATGGGCTTAAGGGTGTCAGGCGAACACAGAGTGTCGCCAATATGGATATCTGTGATGCCGGAGATTGCGACAATAGAACCGATACCGGCTTCCTTTACTTCCACCTTGTTCAGCCCATCATATTCATACAATTTGCTGATTTTGACTTTCTGCATTTTGTCAGGGTCGTGGTGATTGACGATGACCACTTCCTGGTTGACTTTGACACTGCCGTTATCCACTTTGCCAACGCCGATCCGTCCCACATATTCGTTGTAATCGATCGTACTCACAAGCACCTGTGTGCCAGCGTCTGGATCCCCTGTGGGTGCCGGAATGTGTTCAAGGATTGTATCGAACAGAGGAGTCATATCGCGGCCCTTGACGGTAAGTTCTGTGCTGGCAGTTCCTGTTTTAGCAGAAGCATAGACGAAGGGACAGTCAAGCTGCTCGTCGTTTGCATCCAGATCCATGAACAGTTCCAGGACCTCATCTACAACCTGGATTGGTCTTGCCTCAGGACGGTCACACTTATTGATACATACGATGACAGAAAGATCCAATTCCAATGCCTTTTTCAGGACAAATTTTGTTTGAGGCATTGGTCCTTCGAAGGCGTCGACTACAAGGATTACGCCGTTAACCATCTTGAGAACCCGTTCTACCTCGCCGCCAAAGTCCGCATGACCGGGTGTGTCAATGATATTGATCTTGACATCTTTATACATAACAGCGGTGTTCTTGGAAAGGATTGTGATGCCACGTTCTTTCTCAATATCATTGGAGTCCATAACGCGTTCTGCCACTTCCTGATTTTCCCTGAAAACCCCGCTTTGTTTGAGCAATTCGTCTACCAACGTTGTCTTGCCGTGGTCAACGTGGGCTATAATTGCTATATTTCTCACATCTTCTCTGGTCTGTTTCATAGATTACCGTACCCTTCCTACTAAAGATATCTTTCCTGTATTAAACTTGCTGCAGCGTTTGCAAAAGCAGAATACTTCCCCGAAACTTGCTCATTATATCACTTGCTTTTGTATCTTGCAAGGTTTCTATACGGATCCTGTACAAAGGAATGCAAAAATTGGCGCCAGTCGGGTATGGTTTGTTGCTTTGAGGAAGATTTGGAATGTTTGGGAAGAATGGTGATGATTTGCGCGATTACTGACGGTTCTAATTTCGTCGCATTTCTTATATATTGATAATACAACACAAACGGGAATCATGGATTCCTGCAAATGCACAGACAGAAGGGAGAAAAACATGACAGATAAGGTTATCGAAAACAACCAGGTGGCAATTATGGGGGAGATCGTGAGTGATTTTACTTTCAGCCACGAGATTTTTGGAGAGGGATTTTATATGGTGGATATCAGTGTGAACCGGCTTAGCGATTCTACGGATATCATTCCTGTGATGGTATCGGAGCGTCTTTTGGATGTGAATGACGACTATAAAGGGATGAAGATCTGCATTGCCGGGCAATTCCGCTCCTACAACAGACATGAGGAGAGAAAGAACAGGCTGGTATTGTCTGTATTTGCAAGAGAGATCGAATTTGTGGAAGAGATCAGTGAGAGCGCGAAGACCAACCAGATCTTTCTGGATGGTTATATCTGTAAAGCGCCTATTTACCGCAAAACGCCTCTTGGACGGGAAATTGCGGATCTGCTTCTGGCAGTCAACAGGCCTTATGGGAAATCGGATTACATACCCTGCATCTGTTGGGGAAGAAACGCAAGGTTTGCCAGTAACTTTGAGGTGGGAAGCCGCTGTGCCATATGGGGCAGGATTCAGAGCAGAGAATATATGAAGAAATTATCTGAGGAGCAGCTTGAAAGAAGAGTAGCCTATGAAGTATCCGTCAGCAAATTGGAGATGGTGGAAGAGGACTAGAGCCATAGCAGGAAGAGAAGGATATTAAAAGTTGCGCAGAGGGGTAGAGTGTGCTATGATGATAAAGTAAAAGTTTTCCAAAACTTTGGTGTGAAATGGGAAAGCAGTCGCTGTCAGAGGGATTTATATGCGCGGTGACGGCTATAAGGAGTTGAATATGAGTAAAGGCAAGATTCAGATCTACAGCGGGGAAGGCCATGGGAAATCGCCGGCGGCGCTCGGCAGGGCAGTTCAGACAGCCTGTAAGGGGGAAGATGTCGTTATTATCCAGTTTTTAAAAGGACGGGGACTGACAGATTCGTTCTTTGTAAAGCGGCTGGAGCCGGAGATCAAGATCTTTCGTTTTGAGAAATCTGATGAAGATTATGTGGATCTTTCGGAGGAGCGTAAGGCGGAGGAGAAACAGAATATCCGCAATGGACTTAATTTTGCCAAGAAGGTATTATATACGGGAGAATGCTCTCTTTTGATCCTGGATGAGGTGCTGGGGCTTATCGATAAGGGGATCATTACGGTAGAAGAGCTTCGTTCTTTACTTTCAGTGAAACCGGAAGAGATGGATATTATCATGACAGGAATTACGCTCAATGATGAAGTGTGCGTGTTGGCAGATGAAGTGACGAAAGTTGAGACCATGCAGTTTAAAATATGGGAATAAAACGCGCTATTGACAGATTCCGGGCGCAGTGCTAAGATAAGTTCAATTAATGAATAGAGGAATTGATAGAGGTTGCGCTTTTTATCAGTAAGGGTTCAGATGTGGCAGGCACAGGAGAAGGATTCTGAAAGGAGAAAGCGCCGAAAGGAAGAGTTACCTGAGGATTCTTACCTTGGGCATGCAGTGAAGAACTGTATGACTGTCATCGGATCGATGGGGCGCTATCAGGTAAGAGAAGAATTTAAGCTGGCCCTGTGTGGTCAGCTTTCTTTGTTCCACGGGAAGGTGTATTCTGTGGGGCAGGAAAGTGCAGATGTGCGCGTAACATGAGGTGTACTTTTTACAGAAAGGAAGGGTAGGTATGGCAATTTTTAAAGGTGCAGGGGTGGCGATTGTTACGCCGTTCCATGAAAATGGAGACATTAATTATGAGAAATTTGAACAGCTTGTGAACGAACAGATCGAAGGTGGAACAGATGCGATTATTGTATGTGGCACGACGGGAGAGGCTTCCACCCTGACCCATGAGGAGCATCTGGATTTGATCAAATTCTGTGTGGAGAAGGTAAATGGAAGAGTGCCTGTCGTGGCAGGGACTGGCTCGAATTGCACGAAGACGGCGGTTTATCTGTCGATGGAAGCAGAGAAATATGGGGCAGACGCACTGCTTACCGTAACGCCATATTATAATAAAGCGACACAAAAGGGATTGTTTGAACATTTCAAGGCTATAGCGGACTCTGTTAAACTGCCGGTTATTCTGTACAATGTACCGAGTAGAACGGGATGCAATATTCTTCCGAAGACGGTGGTGAAGCTATGTACGGAGGTCAGCAATATTGTAGCAATCAAGGAAGCCAGCGGCAATCTGGCCCAGGTGGTTAAGCTTATGGCATTGGCAGGCGGCAAATTGGATCTGTATTCTGGTAATGACGATCAGATTGTACCGTTACTGTCTCTTGGCGGTAAAGGAGTCATCTCGGTACTGTCCAATGTAGCGCCTAAGCAGGTGCATGATATCTGTCAGAAATATTTTGACGGGGATGTGGAAGGCAGCAGAAAGGAGCAGCTCCGTGCCATTGAGTTGTGCGACGCGCTCTTTAGTGAGGTGAATCCGATTCCTGTGAAAGCCGCCTTAAATCTGATGGGGAAGGAAGTGGGACCCACACATATGCCGTTGTCAGAGATGGAGCCTGAGCATGTGGAAGATTTGAAAACAGCAATGCAGAACTATGGCATTTTGTAAGAAGAGCTTTGCAGAATCAGATACAGGTGTGGAGTATATTATTTATGTGATATAGATGACGGTAAAGTGTCTGCGACAGGTGCTAAGGCATCTGCTGCAGGCATTTTGTTTATCATAGTAAAGGCATTCTGTTGGTATATTTTGTCCCTGTTGTGGGTGGCAGGAGCCGGAAGAAAGTGATATGATAAATTTATCTTCTTGTAAAAGACGGAGTAATGATAGGAAAAACGAGATCTGTGCAGGTGCGCTGTCCGACACAGACTCGTTACTATGCAAGTCCAGTGAATTGGATTAGGGGCAGCGCAGAAACGAGGAAAATTATGACAGAAAAAAAAGTGAAAGTGATTATGCATGGGTGTAATGGCAAGATGGGGCAGACAATTTCAGGGCTGATTGCGGCGGATGAAGGGATAGAGATTGTGGCAGGCATCGATCCATATGACGGACTGACAAATCCTTATCCGGTATTTCGGGAGATAGGAGACTGTGACGTAGATGCGGATGTAGTCATTGATTTTGCTGCTGCGCCTGCGGTGGATGCACTGCTTGCATATTGTGTGGAGAGGAACCTGCCCTGTGTGTTATGTACGACAGGTTTATCGGAAGAACAGCTTGCCAGTGTGCGGGAGGCAGCCGGAAAGATAGCGATCCTGCAGTCAGCGAATATGTCGTTAGGCATTAATCTTCTTCTGAAGATGCTGAAGGAGGCTGCAAATGTTCTGGCGAAAGCCGGTTTTGATATTGAGATCGTAGAAAAGCACCATAATCTGAAAAAGGATGCACCCAGTGGAACAGCGCTTGCCCTGGCAGACTCCATGAATGAAGAACTGGAGCGTTCTTATCAGTATGTCTATGACAGGAGTCAGGTACGGGAGCAGAGAGGTAAGAAAGAGATTGGGATCAGTGCGGTTAGAGGCGGTACGATTGTGGGAGATCATGATGTGATCTTTGCGGGAGCGGATGAAGTGGTTACTTTCTCACACAGGGCGTACTCTAAGGCTGTATTTGGCAAGGGAGCAGTACAGGCAGCGAAATTCCTTGCAGGGAAACCGGCAGGCATGTACGACATGAGCGATGTGATCGGTTAGGGAAGTGCAGGTTTTAACAGGAATTGTGTAGAGGGAGGGAGTATGAACGACCTGGAATTAAAATATTTAAAGAGCCTATCCAGACAGTATCCGACGATTGCCGCTGCGTCGACAGAGATCATCAACCTGCAGTCTATCCTGAATCTGCCTAAAGGAACGGAACACTTTATGACGGATATTCATGGAGAGTACGAGCAGTTTAACCATATTCTGAAGAATGGTTCCGGTTCCGTGCGGCGTAAGATCGATGAGGAATTCGGCAATACTTTGAGCATTAAGGATAAGAAGAGTCTGGCTACGCTGATCTATTATCCGAGGGAGAAACTTGATATTGTACTGCGGGAAGAAGACGAGGATTCGATTGAAGATTGGTATAAGATCACGCTTCACAGACTGGTCCAGATAACCAAAAGAGTATCGTCTAAGTATACACGGTCCAAAGTACGCAAGGCGCTGCCGAAGGACTTTTCCTATATTATAGAGGAACTGATCACAGAGAAGGCAGAGATCCAGGATAAAGAAGCTTACTATAATGAGATCATCCACACCATTATTCGTATCGGAAGAGCACAGGAGTTTATTGAGGCTTTGAGCAATCTGATCCAGCAGCTTGTCATCGATCATCTCCACATTGTCGGTGATATTTATGACAGAGGACCAGGGCCTCATGTGATCATGGATACGCTGTGTAATTACCATTCGGTGGATGTGCAGTGGGGGAATCATGATATTGTATGGATGGGAGCTGCCAGTGGACATCTCGCCTGTATTGCCAATGTGATTCGGGTAGCTGCCAGATATGGCAATCTGGACACTCTGGAGGAGGGATATGGAATCAATTTGATCCCGCTTGCCACATTTGCCCTGGAGGCTTATAAGCATACCGACTGTTCAACCTTTGCGATCCGGTATAATACGGAATATGATACGAAGGATTTAAGTCTTGATATGAAGATGCATAAGGCGATTGCGATTATCCAGTTTAAGCTGGAAGGGCAGATCGTCATGCGCAGGCCGGAATTCGACATGCAGGACAGAATGATGTTCGAGCATATTGATTATGAGAATAAAACAATCACTCTTGACGGGGTAACCTATCCTATGAAGGATGTAGATTTTCCAACGGTGGACCGGGAGAAGCCTTATGAATTGACACCGGAAGAAGAACAGGTCATGGAGAGACTGCGGCATGGGTTTCTTAAGTGTGAGAAGCTTCAGAAACATGTGAAGTTTCTTTTTTCCAATGGGGGATTATATAAAGTATATAATTCCAATCTTCTTTACCACGGTTGTGTGCCAATGGATGAGGAAGGGAATTTCAAGAAGGTCAATGTATATGGACAGGAATATAGCGGTAAGGCACTGTATGATGTGTTGGAACACTATGCCAGGAAGGGATATTATTCGGATAATCTGCGTGAGAAATTGAAAGGGCAGGATATCATCTGGTATATTTGGTCTGGCCCTAATTCACCGGTGTTTGGTAAGGATAAGATGGCGACTTTCGAGAGGTATTTCATTGAGGAGAAAGAGATTCAGAAGGAGACGAAGAACAGTTATTACAGGCTGTTAGACAATGAGGATGTAATTGAGAAGATTCTGGGAGAATTTGGGTTAGATGCCAGCCATTCCCACATCGTGAATGGTCATGTGCCGGTGGAACGCAAGAAGGGAGAGTCGCCGATCAAGTGCGGCGGTAAACTGCTGATTATAGATGGCGGCTTTTCCAAAGCATACCAGGATAAGACGGGGATTGCCGGTTACACGCTGGTGGTCAATTCTTATGGGATGCGTTTGGTTGCCCATGAGCCTTTTGAGTCTACGGAATCTGCTATTCTTCATGAGTCGGATATCTTTTCGGATTCCGTGATTTTGGAGACGACCACGCGGCGTCAGAAGATTGCTGATACAGATATCGGCGCAGAACTGCGGGAGACTATTCATCAGTTGAAAGAACTTCTGCAGGCTTATAGGGATGGTACGATCATAGAGAGATAAGCCGCAGAAGACAAGAAGACGGGGACATAGATTGTAGAAAGCAACAGATGTACTGAAACCTATTTTGCTGTTTCAGTGAGAGCGTTTCAAGTTTTGTGTAAACTCAAAAACTGATATAAGATAGGTTAATAGTTACTTAAGGGGCGGATGCCGGATTTCGGGCTCCGCCCCTTACCCTGTATTATACAGGCTGTTTCCATGCTG
>CATOJY010000012.1 GCA_951800685.1 uncultured Lachnospiraceae bacterium | reverse complement strand
GCGCATCATTTCCCGCATTGCTGCTTTTTGTGAGCTTTCGTTTTTTCTTGCCATAATAAAACCTCCAGACTGTGTAGTTTTATCTTACATCAGTCTGAAGGTTTACACAAACTTTAGGACAGTCCCGTTTCAGTACATCTGTTTTTCTTAGCCAGTCTGTGCAGAGCTCTTTCTTTAGACCAGCCAGATCTGCAGTTTATTGTCCAGTTGTTCCTTTGTTATTTGTGCCAGTGGTTGTAGTACTGGTGTTGGTGCCAGTCATGTCGTCTACCACATTCTCTACACCGTCTGCAGCATCGTCAATGACGTCGGAAGCGGCATTACCTACATCGCCGATTGCGTCGCCAACGTTATCTAAGACAGAATCGTCATCATTCTGATCCCCGGCGGTTACATCATTAACATTCTCGTTATTATTCATGCCGGTTGTCCCGTTTGTGGTGTCGCTGCCGTTTGTAGTTCCGGTATTGGTGTCGTTGGTTCCTGTTGTAGTGCCTGTAGCATTACCGTTGTTTCCATTGGTAGTGCCGTTGCCAGTATTAGAGTCCGTATTGGTATTGTTGTTAGTATCGGACTGTGTTGTAGATGTGGTGCCATTGTCGGCGCCCGTTGTGTCATCGTTTCTCCGTCCGCAGGCTGTCAGCATGACAATGGAAAGCGTCATAAGAGAAACAAGCAATAGTGACCTTATTTTTTTCATAATTTCCTCCATTCCGAATGTTTATAGGCATTCTTTTGAGCAATTCTGATTGCAGCAGCATGTTTTTTGGAAAAACAACTGCTCTTGTGTTATTATGTCTGATAGGAATGAAAATATGCATCTGACAGAAAGGCGGGAATAGGATATGGAATTCAGGCCCTGTATTGATATTCATAATGGCAGTGTGAAACAGATTGTGGGCGGCAGCTTGCGGGATATAAATGATGAGGCGGTGGAAAATTATGTAGCAGCGCAGAGTGCAGCTTTTTTTGCCAGACTATATCAGGAATACCAGATCCGGAATGGACACATAATATTGTTAAATCCGGCGACTTCTGTTCATTATAAAGAAACAAAAGAACAGGCGCTTGCGGCGTTGCGGGCTTATCCTGGAGGTATGCAGGCGGGCGGCGGCATGACGCCGGAGAATGCAAGGGAGTTTCTGGATGCCGGGGCAAGTCATGTGATTGTCACTTCTTATGTTTTTAAAGACGGTCAGATTCAATTTGATAAGTTGAGAAAGCTGGTCCAAAAAATAGGGAAACAGAGACTTGTGCTGGATTTGAGTGTCAGAAGAAGAGATGACCGTTACCTTATTGTAACCGACAGATGGCAGAAATATACACAGGTAGAACTGACAGAGCAGACACTAGATGAGCTGTCAGGGTATTGTGATGAGTTTTTGGTCCATGCAGTGGACGTAGAGGGAAGAGCAGGAGGCATAGAGCAGCAGGTAGCCGGACTTTTGGGAAGCTGGGGGAAGATTCCGGTCACGTATGCCGGTGGCGTGCACAGTTTCGATGATCTCAGAATTCTGAAAAGACTGGGAAGGGACAGGGTGCATGTGACGGTAGGCAGTTCCCTGGATCTTTTTGGGGGAATGATGAAATTTGAGGAAGTGTTGCGGGTGTGTCAACAGGAGTGCGAGGACGAAGAGACAGGATAAGACGGTGGGATAGCCGCTGGGAAGACCAGTGTTCAGTGCCGATAGCAAACTGGCGGCAAAACAGGCAGGCACCTGCATACGTACAAGGACCTGCCTGAAACTTAGTTTTATGGAGAGATTAATATTCAAGAAATTCTTTCTGTGCCTGAATCTCAGGCGGAATCGGAAGACCAGTGTTCTTAATCTTCTGGAACAGATTATTATAATGATGGAGGCGCTGTCCAAGCTTCACATCGTACCGCTCCATAGTTTCTTTGTACAAAGGATTTGCCTTCAGGGTATCACGGATTGGTTTCGCGAAAGGACAGTAGGAAAAGAGGATGGCACGGGCGATCTTATTCAAACGTGGTGAACCTGCTCCTTCATAAAGTACCCAGGACTCATAATCTCTGATAAACATTTCCTTAAAGCTGTTCTTTGCCTTCTGCATGCTGAGCTTAATCTTCTCTTTGGCGTCTGTTGAAAGTTCATGGTTTTTCTTATAGAACTGAATATAATCAAAGTATTCGCTGGTCAGGGAAGGTTCTGTCACGTCATTCCAGCGTGGCCCCTGGACACGCTTACACATTTCCCAACGGAAGTCAGCAGTCAGCCGGATGAAAATATTGGTCAGATCTTCCATCTGGAAGATTGATACCATCATACGGGAAGGTGTTGTACGTTTTCGGCCTTCGATTTCCTGCCACATAACACCTCTGATTCCCATATTGGGCATCAGGATAATATCAGGAAGCACTTCAACACTGACATATTCTTTTGCGATACCCAGATCGGCATTGGTGTAAATAGTATCGCGGTAGTAAGCACTGAAATCTACGGAACGGATATGGTTGAAGGCTTCTTCAACGCTTGTTGTAGATACCAGGGAAGTGTCCAAATCTTTCAGGATATTATGCTCTGAAAAGACAGGACAGAAACTGCTGATCCGGCCAAATGTGATTTTATTGATCGACGGAAAGACACTCTGTAGCTCAAAAAGGACCATTTTCTCATTGTCATTGAGCATAGTAGACTCTTCTGATGCGGAAATCTTGCCGCTTGTTTTCAGTTCATGCACGTAAGCCTGATAATCGGTATCAAATTCATTGCGGCTGGGAGATTTCTTTCCAGTATAAATCGCCATCAGCCACTCATATATGGTGTACAGTCCCTTGGAAGGATCTGTAGGAAGATAATCGACGATGGAACACAGATAGGCAGCATTCTTTAACCCGGCTAACTGTTCGTCTACATAGCCAAAATTAAAGAACATTTTTAATACTTTCGGAACTGCGCTATCGTGGAGACTTCTGACGAAAGCTTTCTCATACACATCGTAGAACAGTTTCGTGATTTTCTGGCGCAGCTTTCTGGCGGAATCGTCAGAACTGTTCTTATCGGTCATCTTACGGAATTGTTCTACTGCAACCTTAAAGGCGAAAGCAGTCTCCTCATCTACCTGAGAGTAGGAGAGGATCGTATTGAGAGAGTCGATAATGTCTGCGCTGCTGCCAGCAGCATCGGAAGAATCACCTGTGTGCGCACTCAGGGAACTGAGCCTGTCTTGATATTCACAGACACGCTTCTCATACATATCGTGATCGATTGAAGCATGGCTCTCTAACTGTACCATCATGTCAGAGATTACACCTTGAAGTGCTGTAGAATCTTCTTCGTTTGGGCCAATCCGGTAAAGCAGTCCAGCATAGAAATCGAATAAATCCAGACGGTTTTCATTCATGAGCAGATTGATGAGTTCTGATTTATAGTCGTATAAGATCCGGCAGACGGAGATTGCCTGGTGAATGTCGTCATTTGCTTTCGACAAAAGCCCAAACATGAAAGAGGAACTCATTTTCTTGGAGGCAGCATTCTTCACAAGAGACAGGAACTGCGCGTAATAACCGCCTAACCAGTCTGGCACATCTTCATCCAGAACGAGCTCGGAAAGAGTCTCTAATCCAGGAAGCGCTCTGGCGGAAACACCGTGCTTTGTGCAAAAAGAAGTATATTGTGCGTAACTGTCCATGAGATAATGATAGAATTGATCACAGTCTGCGCGCGCCTGCTCGTATTGATCGAGAATTGCCCGCAGCTGTTTATACAAAGAGAAAATAATCCGGCCGGACATTTCTACGTTAGAGCTCATTAAATCGGACAACTGTGCCCTGGAGCAGGGATAAGGCGCAAGGGCGACCGGTTCTTTTGTCTGATAGGTAATATAGTAGGAACCCAGATGCAGCTCACAAATACCGATGACGTCGCCTTTGGTCAACTGAAATTCACCACCAGGATAGGTGGCGCGGACAGTACCTTTCGTAATCAGGTGAATGGAAGTGACCGGTTGTTCACTTTGAAATAATGTTTCCCCGGCAGGGAATTCTTTAATGGCCATAATATGGAGACCCTTTCCTGTAATTTGTAGAATGATATGCAATGTAAGCAATACTATCATTAGTATACTGCTATTGGCGGATAAAAACAAGAAAGAAACGCAACTGTTATGTTCAACCTGGGAAGTTCCAATGCTGACCGTGGCAAAATGCACAAGAACTTGAAGAGTATTTTGTGCTGTACTTTTAAGGAAAGTATGCTAGAATTATATGACAGATATGTCGATTATGGCGGTGGCAGAAGAAAGGCGGTTTATATGGATCGAGAAGATATGGAGTACAGGCAGCAGATTGTAAATACCTATAAGCCGGATGTGGAGAAGCTGATCCGTTATCTTCCCTGGCTGGAGGAGAAGTCGGGAAGCAGTGTACAGGAGACGTTTGAGGGTTCTGGGATTAAGGAGAGTTCCATCACTTTTCCGGTATATGATGGAACGCTGATGGGCTTTATTAAAGAAGTGCAGAGAACAGGGCTGTTAGACCGTAATTATCCTTATATTTATTCCAGGCACAGGCTGCGTACAGTGAAGGATGAACTGCGGGCTATAGACCGGGCTGGGATCAGGGAGATGGATGTTTTGAAAGGGATCCTCTCTAAATATGTCTTGGGCGGCATGACCAAAGGAAGACTGTGGACGGAGGCAGTTTATTATAGGATTTTTCTAAATGTGGTGCGGAAGATGAAAGAGAATCTGGAGTTCTGGGACAAACCGATGAGATAGCAGAGCAGCAAAGGTATGAGGAATAAGATTATTTGGAGAAGGAAAATACAGCATGGGAGAGAAATCAGTACAGAAGAAGAAATACATATTAGATACGGCGAAGAAAGTCTTCATGGAGAAAGGTTACAAGAGCGTGACCATGAAGGATATCGTGGAGGCCTGTGAGATCAGCAGGGGTGGGCTGTATCTGTATTTCGAGAGTACCGAACAGATTTTGTTGGAGATTCTGCAGATGGAGGCAGAGGAGACAGATGATATTTTTTCAGAAAGTATCACGGAGGGTGATACGGCAGCAGATATCCTGACTCTTTTTCTGAAAGAACAGAAGAAAGAGCTTCTGCAGAAAAACAATCTGACAACAGCTGTATACGAATATTTTTTTGCAAATAAATTGACTGACAGGAATAATATGCTTAGAAAGCAGTTTGATGCCGGCGTCCGTGTTTTGGAGAAGCTCATTGGTATGGGAGTGGCCAGCGGGGAATTCTATTGCGAGAACCCGAAAGGTGCCGCCAGCAATATCATGTACGTATTGGAAGGCATGAAGATTAATGCGCAGACCTTTGGGATCACGGAGAAGAAAGTAGACGAACAGCTTCTTTATATTATGGAGGGACTGATCATAGATTGAGAACACAGCAAAAGTGCTAGTGTCCAAAGGATCCGTAGAAATGTATCTTACATAGGTGGCGATGACGGCAGACATACGAGTACAGTATGCCTGCCGTTTTAGATAAAAGATTTCTGTCCTAAAAATTTCAAAAAGTTGAAGATACGATTCCTCCCATATCGTTATAATAGATAGAGTCGCTTGAAAGCGCGGCGAAATTGCAGCAAGAATTGCGGCGAAACAAAATTCTTGTGATTTAGCCATTAGGGTTGAATCATTGGGAAAGGAGGCAGATCATATTAATCGGGAAGAACAATTATCAGCGCTGATTGATTCCTACCAACATCTGGTTTTTTCGATATGTTATAAGATGACGGCAGATTATTTTGCCTCCGAGGATTTGACGCAGGAAACATTCCTGTCGGCCTACAAACACTTGAAAGATTTCGATGGGAAACATGAGAAAGCATGGCTGTGCAGGATTGCAACCAACAAATGTCTGGATTATATGCAGAGTGCAGGAAGGCGGAATATTCCCACAGAGGACATTGGCATAGAGGAGAACATGGGAAGGGGACAGATCTATGAGAATACGCCGGAGCATGCCTGTCTGGAAGAAGAAGTGCGGAAAACCCTTCTTGCCAGATGTAAGTCCCTGAAGCCTCCCTATGACGAAATTGCTAAGGCATATTATTATGATGAGCTGGATGTAGGAGAGATTGCAGAGAGAAGGGGCATGAAGATCAAGACGGTACAGACACAGGTTTATCGGGCAAGGTCGATGCTGCGCAGGTTGTATGGAAAGGAGAAGGGCGCATGATATACCAATTAGAAGATGTAAAGAAGAAAATCAAATATCACGGCAGCGATGACTTCTCTGGGAAACTGTCTGAGGAAGCGCTGTTTGCGTTAATCGAGGAGGTTGAAAACGGAGAAATGCTGCAGGCTCCAGTCCACCTCAAGGAGAACGTACTGGCACAGATCAGGAAAGAGCAGAAGGCGGGCAGAAAAAGGCAGTTATTTACCTACCGGGCTAAGGTGTTGATTGCAATGGCAGCAGCATTGACGGTACTGCTGCTTATGCCGATGGAAAATGCAGAGTATGCAGGATATCTATTTATGCATGAACAGACTTCTGCGGTATCAATGGAGCAGGCAGAGCTGGAAAGACAGAAGAATATAGACGCCCACTGGGAAAAGTATAGGGAAGAACGTGCGGGCGGCGGCGTAAGAGGCCTGTTCGGGGAAATCGGCGCAAGGGTTTCGCGGTTCGGAGAGAATTTGTCATGGGACAGAGATGGGAAATAGAAAGTGAGGATGAAAAAATGCAGAGAAAGAAAAGCAGATTTTTGGTATTTATTTTATCTTTTATACCAGGAGCAGGGGAAATGTATATGGGATTTATGAAGATGGGCCTCAGCCTGATGCTGGGATTCATGATCCTTACAGCGATTGTGAGTATTACAAACCTGGGAGCATTGTCAATTTTTGCAATCGCTATGTATGCTTACAGCTTCTTTCATGCCAATAATTTGGCTACTTTGGATGATAGGGCGTTCCACAATATCCGGGATGAGTACTTGTTTGGATTTGATGATATCAATCGTAGAAAACTGAAATTAGAAGGGAGAAACAGGAAAATAGCAGCAGTCATTCTGATCGCTCTGGGTGTTATGATGTTGTGGCAGGTAGCATTCAATGTACTTTGTGATATCTTTGGATGGGATAACTGGTTCCTGAGTATGGTTTACTATTTTGTGCGGGATGAATTACCAAGAGCGATAGTCGGGATCGCGGTGATCTGGGGAGGTCTTGCCTTAATCCGTGGCAAGAGAGTGCTGATCGAGGAAGAAGAGCTTGAACCGGATGACTGGAACAGGGATGAAGGACAGGAGCCTGGAGCAGAGGAATGGAGGAGCGACAGATGGTCTGATGGAAGCGGTTATGGTGAGAGGAATGGACAGATGACTGTCACAGGAAATGCAATGAACGGGCAGAGGCCGGTCTGTGATGTGCAGCCAGTTGCAGATGGACGGATCATCTATGGACAGGGTCCGGTGGAGGGTACCCAGAACATGCCAGAGAACAGAAAATAACAAGTCAATGGATTAAGGGAATAGGGGGTAAGAGATGGAAAAGGAAAGGAAGAATTGTCAGGTTAGAAGAATCGGATCAGTGACGTTTGGCATTGCGCTGATCTGTTATGGTGTCCTCTTTCTGATACGGATTTTTGTGCCGCAGCTTCAATATCGTATTATATTTCAGTGTTGGCCTGTTGTATTTATTTTACTAGGGATTGAAATATTGGTGGAGAATCACAGGTGCAAGACGCAGGAGAAGAAGTTTATATATGATTTTCCAGCTATTTTGATGATGGCGTCAATGCTGTTCTTTGCCATGATCATGGCGGTGATCGACTACGCTGTACAGTGTGGCAATGTCATGTACTGGTAATTATTTTCCCGGCGGATGTGGGCTCATAGTTTGGGCTGCATCCGCCGTTTTATAATTCTTCGAAGGCGATGTCACGTTTGGCGAGGAACTGCCTTACGGACTGATCCCATAGAGCGTCAGGCAGCTTATCCATGAGGAAGGTGTGATAAGAAGTGCCAGTGACCAGCGTAAGACCAGTTCCGTCATACCGGATGTTCAGCACGAACCCCTTGACCTGTTGGGGTGTTACGCCGGTATCGCCCTTTTTCAGGATAGAAGCCGTATATTCTGGGATTAAGTGAAGGACAAATTGGAATGAGGCGGGGGTACGCCTTCCCTTAATCAAATCAAAACAGACGGGCCGGATCACTTTCCATTGGGTGAAGTCATAAGGACGAAGCTCCCGGTCTTCCCATTCCTCAGAAGTGTAGAAAGCTTTATTCTGGCGTCCATCAATCTGAAAAGTGTTATAGGTGCTGATTGAAGCCTCTTCTAGCAGAAAACTGTCGAAATCATCTCCGCCGAGCAATTTCCCCATAAATTGTTTTACATTGGTAATTTTCAGTGCAATCATAGTCAATCTCCATTTTCCCAGGTAGTTTTTCTTCAAAACATGTCTTAGTATACCACAACTGTTTAAAAGAAGGAATGGTTTCCTCAGAAAGGAATGAGGGATGATTTAGATAACAGATAGGTATAAACTGAGACAAAGCTATTTACAATACATAAGAATTCATGTTATCATAAGTGGTAATGAAAACTATGTTGGATAGTTGCGGAGGCCTTATGAAATATAAAATTGTTGTAGACAGCTGTTGTGAATTGCCGGATAAGTATAAGATGGATGAGCGTTTCCAGAGAATTCCGTTGGGGCTTGAGGTGGGGGATTATATGATCCTGGATGATGAGAGTTTTAACCAGAAGGAATTTTTGGAGAAAGTATCGGCTTGTCCGCAGTGTCCGAAATCGTCCTGTCCGTCCCCGGAACGGTTTATGGAGGCGTATCACTGCGAAGCAGAAGAGATCTATGTGATAACCCTTTCCTCTCATTTGAGTGGGAGTTATAATAGTGCAGAACTTGGCAGGAGTCTGTATATCGAAAAATATGGTGAGAAGAAGATCCATGTGGTGGATTCAGAATCGGCCAGTTGTGGAGAAACCCAGTTAGCTATGCGGATCATGCGGTATAAGGAGGCTGGTTTGTCGTTCGAAGAGACAGTTGAGAAGATTGAGGTGTTTAAGCGGAAGATGCGGACCTACTTTGTATTGGATAATCTAGAGACATTGCGCAAAAATGGGAGACTCAGCGGTGTTAAGGCACTGGTTGCATCGACATTGAATATCAAACCTGTCATGATCGGGAATCTGGGAGTGATCGAACAGAAAGGACAGGCGATCGGTATCAACAAAGCGCTTGCCAAGATAGCGGATCATCTTATGTCTGAAATCGCGCATCCAGAGAAGAGGAGTCTTATAATCTCACATTGTAATTGTCCTCAGCGGGCAGAGTATATGCGGAATTTGATGGAGAAAAGAGCTTCTTATAAGAACGTGATGATCTTAGATATGGCAGGGATCAGCAGTATGTATGCCAATGATGGCGGAATTATCGTTACATTATGATTCTGGGATAGGACTGGCATAAGCGTATATAAGTAGGACTGTTGCGTGTGCAGCAGTCTTTTTGCATGATGGGTTTACATAACTCTAATCTCGATCGGTGACGTCACAAGCAGCAGGACAAGAAGGATCTGGAGGATCAGAATGGCCGGCATGCCATATAGGAAGTACCAGTGTCTTGTCTTATGGTGAAAAAGATGCATTCCAGCGATGGAACCGAGAGAACCACCAATCAGAGCCAGTACAAAAAGCGTAGACTCTGGGATGCGCCAGGCTCTTTTTCTGGCCTTGTGCTTGTCCACACCCATGACGGTGAAACTGATACAGTTGACAGCGGCCAAATATATGATAATAAGTGTGATTGCATTCATAAAGACATCCTTTTCTCAACAAATTTCCTACTTTACGATACGATCATACCATAAATAGGGGGAAAAAGAAAGAGATACAGGACTAACCCCGACGCTGTACACTATTTTTCATAAAATTCAAAAGGCAGAAGTGTTTTTCTTGCGGCAGCGTCATAGCTGTGCTATTCTCATACTAACTAGTATGATGTTGTTAAGCGGTATGTCAAATCAGTGCGAAGAATGACCGGTTTTGGATATTCTTCCATAGAAGAGGAGTGAACGGTGAACAGAGACAGGAAATTTGTGATCTTGAGAAGCCGCATGGTAGGCGCGTGTATTCTGTGTGTTGTGCTGGCGGCGGCATTTCTGCTGTCCGGCAGGAGTAAGACGGTGCCTGATCTGTCCTCTAGGTCTGTAGAGTCTGCCCGGATCCTGTTTGCAGGTACAAAGGACGATGCAGATTGTGTTATTGTGTTGAATGGGGATGTCTGTGTGATGATTGATTCGGGAGAGGAGCAGGATGCGGAACATATTCTTGCACTTTTGCGGCGCGAGGGTGTAGAGGAGATTGCCTGTCTAATCCTGACACATCCGGATAAAGACCATATCGGCGGTGCGCCGACGCTATTAGAGAATTTTCCTATCCAGAAGATCGTGGTTCCTGATTATGACCAGCCCAAAGACAGTTATGATGTGCTTCTGGAACAGGCAGAGGAGTTGGAGATCAGTGTTCTAACGCTTGAGGAAAGAGAAGAGCTGTGCTACAAAGAATTGTCCTTAAGTATCTGGCCTCCAGAGGAAACTTATTATGATAAGGACAATAATTATTCTCTTGCTGTGCTGGCTGAGTATGGAGAAGTGAAGATGTTTTTTGCGGGAGATGCGCAAAAGAAGCGTATGAAAGAGCTGCTGCAATATAACTTGCCGCAAGTGGATTTATATAAGGTAAGTTATCATGGGCGCAATCTCACATCTGGCGTCAAACTGATCGACATTATACGCCCGCAGTATGCTGTGGTGACAGCGGCGGCACCAGGAAAAGAGATAGAGCTGGCGCTGACATCGGTGGATGCGCAAATCGTCTGTACGAGAGGGCAGGATGCGTTGTTTGTCAGCGATGGTAAGGAGATCTGGTTGGAATGAATCTATAGAGGATAATAGAATAAGAAGGCAGATGACGGCTGATTTCTAGCATTAGAAATCAGCTGTTTTTTTGTGTACTTTTTGAAGGGTTTTCCACGTATTGTTTGATTTTTTTGTGGTTAATTTCATGGAAATTAACGGGAACTTGGTATATTAAAGCAAAAAAGGAGAGGTCATATGGAAAACACAGTCTATGGATACATACGTGTATCTACACGGGAACAGAATGAAGCGAGGCAGAAGATTGCTCTGCGGAATTTTCCAGTTCAGGAGGAAAATATCTATATGGACAAGCAAAGCGGAAAGGATTTTAACCGTGCTGCCTATCGGAAGTTGGTCAGGAAAATGAAGAAAAAGGATGTTCTGGTCATCCAATCGATCGACAGGCTGGGACGAAACTATGAAGAGATCCTCGAACAATGGCGTATACTCACCAGGGAAAAGCAGATTGATATCGTTGTACTGGATATGCCGCTATTGGATACAAGGGACAAAAGCCGGGATCTGACAGGAACTTTTGTTGCGGATCTGGTGTTACAGATCCTGTCCTATGTTGCACAGAATGAACGTGAAAATATCCGTAAGCGTCAGGCAGAGGGAATTGCGGCAGCAAAAGAGAGGGGCGTGCATTTCGGGAATCCTGGCAGACCTGTACCGGAAACGTTTGAGGCAGTGGTGGGAAAATGGAGACGGAAAGAAATAAAGCTTTCGGAAGCCCTGGAGGAGCTCAATATAGGGCGGACATATTTTTTTAAATATGTGAAACAGATGGGATTATAAAAGTACGTGAAACTACACTTCGGCGAACTGAGTACATATAGGGAAAATATACAAAATAAACAGGATATTTATGTTGAATTTTTATATATTATAGTAATTTTCCATTGCTATGTCAATCCATTTTTATTGTTGCTCTTTGCGATTTTACAATACGCCGAAGTGTAGTTTCACGTACGGCAGTATTTTGCGTGCACTTTTGCGTTATGTGTAAAAAGTAAGTCCCTGAGAAGTCTGTAGACAGGGAAGAGGGACTGAATCTTGTTTATTTGCGCCCAGACAGAACGGTGTTGTGGCGTACTATATTTAGGAAGGCTAGGAGAAGATAAAAGTGATGGGACATGAGATAACGATAACACTTAGGCCGGAGAAGATTCAATTTAGCAGTAATTGTATCAAGATCGTGAATGGTGGACTTGGCAGGTATACGATACCTTACAGTGGGATTATCTGGGCTTGCGTGAGTGTATATGACAGCCAGTCCGGCACGTATTATGAGCCAGAGATTACGGAGATTACCAAAGAGACGGAGGGAGTTTTACATTTCTATGACTCCACACATTGTAAATGGTGTCTGCAGACGGAATTGACAGGACAGACAGCAGGAAGTATGATTGAGGAATTGGCTATGCATGCACCATATATTTTGATCGGAAGGAGCATGTGGTTTAACTTAGAAATCGAGGAGGATTTTGACCAGCTGGCAGGAATGACGGGCTTGATGCGGGAGTGTTAGGAAGCTTGCCCTAAGGCAGAAGAATGTTTATACTATAATCATGAGAAACGGAATCCGGCAGATTCAATATAGAAGGACGGAAAAGAGTTCGGAGGAATGATTATGGTAGATTTTTTAAAGGAAGCGGCGCATGTAAAACCTACAAAGAAGCAGCTAAACTGGTTTTGCACGGAATTTTATGCATTTGTTCATTTTGGACCTAACACGTACACTGGCAGGGAGTGGGGAGATGGGACAGAGGAGGAGAAACTTTTCTGGCCGAAGAAGCTTGACTGTGATCAGTGGGTGGAAGCGATCAAGTCGGCGGGAATGAAGGGAATGATCCTGACAGCTAAGCACCATGACGGATTTTGTCTTTGGCCATCCAGCTACACGGAGCATTCTGTGAAAAACAGCCCGTGTCAGAAAGATATTGTGAAAGAGGCGTCGGAAGCATGCCGCAGGGGTGGAATCAAATTTGGCTTTTATCTTTCCCCGTGGGATCGGAATGCGGATACTTATGGTACAGCGGCTTATAATGATTACTTCTGTAACCAGTTGACCGAGCTCTTGACCGGATACGGCGATATTTTCTGCGTATGGTTTGATAATGCGTGTGGAGAGGGACCAGAAGGCAGGAAGCAGGTCTATGATTTCCCAAGATATTTTGATCTGATCCACAAGCTTCAGCCTGAGGCAGTGATCTTTAATGATTTTGGACCCGATATCCGCTGGTGTGGTAATGAGGCGGGTGTGGGGCGCAGCGCTGAATGGGCGGTGGTGCCGTCGGAATTGTGTTATTACAGTCCGGTGCAGACTAATCCTGGCCCAATGGCAGAGATGGGAAGTCTATCTTATCTTTATAATACGGAAAAAGAGTTGGGAAGCATCGCGAATATTCTGTATTCCAGAGGGCTGGTATTTGCACCATCAGAAATTGATATGTCTATCCGTCCAGGCTGGTTTTGGCACCAGGAAGAAAAGCCGCATTCGCTTGAACGTCTATTTGCTGCTTATCTGGCAAGTGTAGGTGGAAATGCCTGTCTGAATCTGAATATTCCGCCCAACAGGGATGGATTGTTTGATGAGAGAGATGTAAAACGTCTGAAAGAGTTTGGAGAATTATTAAGACGGGAGTTTGGAACAGCAATTCCGGTGTCAGTGGAGAGGGAAGCAGGGCATGCACCTACCCAGCCTGTCTACAGAATCTGCATTGACCAGCCGGCTAAGAAGATCCGGTACGTGGTGCTGCAGGAGGAGATTGCGCAGGGACAGAGGGTAGAGAGTTTCCGAATTATAGCAGAGTCTGCCAGAGGAGGACAATATCCTTTGTATCAGGGGACTTGTATTGGACACAAAAAGATCTGTCAGCTGGAAGATCCTTTTGCGCTGCAGAATCCTTTGACAGGCGAGGCCCCGCAGGAGATTACAACACTTAAGGTACAGGTGACAGCAGCAAGGGATGAAGTGATCATGAAGAAGATAGAGGTATATTGAAAGCAGCAGTTTGGCTGGATCTGCTTATTTACTACGTTGATCACAAAAAGGGACTATCCTGCAAAATCAATGGATTTTGCGATAGTCCCTTTTGCTGTTGTTTTGCTTAGAGGATTTCTTTATTTATATAGCGGACCATAAGCTTTGCAGGCTGCATAATCTGCTGTCTGGAGTGACTCTGTGCCAAAGGCGCTCCAGCAATGAGGACGGTAAACCCGCTCTGGAGCTACGTTGTGCATGGACACAGGAATCCGCAGCATGGAAGATAGAGTGATCAGGTCTGCGCCGATATGACCGTAAGCGCAGGCGGCATGGTTGGCACCCCAGTGTTTCATGACGGAGTAGACGTCCCGGAAAGCTCCGTTCCCGGTGGTATTAGGTACGAACCATGTAGTTGGCCAGGTAGGATCGGTGCGCTGATCGATGATACGGTGTACTTCTTCCGGCAGAAGGATGCTGTACCCTTCCGCGATCTGCAGGCATGGACCGACTCCTTCCACCAGGTTCAGGCGGATCATGGTGAGCGGCATGGATGCAGCGGTGGAAAAATGGGAAGAGAAGCCGCCGCCCCGGAATTGGCATAGCTCCGCTGGACACCAGTCGGTTGCCTGCAGGCAGGCGTGGATATCTTCGTCGGTCATTTCCCACCAGCGCTTCATGACGCCCTGGCCGCGCTCGTTCTTAGCGGCGCCTGTGGCATCCAGACAGGCTGCCCCGGAATTGGTAAGATGGATAAATCCACCCGCAGCCATGCCTTCCGGCATCCATCCGGTAACTCTTGCAACAGCGTCTGGACTCCAATAGGTGCGCACATCGGCAAAGAGAGAGGCACAGCCTGTGAGAAGATGGGCAAACAGCATGGAAACGCCATTGAGATTGTCGTTCTCGGTAGCCAGGATAGTAGGCTGTTTCTTTCCGTTCCAGTCAAAAGTTGAATTGAGGATGGCTTCGGTAAAATCACCGTTTGGTTTCCAATCTGTCCACATGCGCTGTCCCTGGAAGCCGCCCAGGAGTCCATTTCTGCCCAGAGATTCTTCTTTCCATCCAATAGCAGCCAGGCGGTCATTTCCCAGAAGGATGTCACGGATAATCAGAGTCATCTTGGTAACAAATTTCCAATCCTGTTGTTTCTGCTGTGAACTGCGGGCACGTTGTGGTGGGTTCGGGTCCGTTCCTTCAGGGCAGTTTGCCTGGATCCAGCGCAATGCCCGTTCATACTCTTCCGTATCTATAATATCAAGAGCTTCTCGTCTCAGGATTTCAGTCATATCTACCCATTCAGTGCGCATTCCAAGGTATTGATGGTAGAAATCTATGTCGCAATAAGAGCCCATAATACCCATGGAAACAGAACCAATATTGACATAGGCTTTATTATGCATCTGTCCTGCCGCAAGAGCGCATCTGGCCCACTGCAGCAGCTTTTGGGTTACATCGGCAGGAATGGTATCATCTTCCATGTCCTGAACGTCTCTTCCATAAATGGAAAAGGCCGGCAGTCCTGTACGGGCATGGGCAGCCATGACGGCAGCCAAATAAACTGCGCCGGGACGGGAAGTGCCATTAAAGCCCCAGACAGCTTTGATGGTGGAAGGATTCATATCCATGGTTTCACTTCCATAGCACCAGCTGGGGGTGACACTTAAGGTGGCACATACATTATGAGCTGTGAATTCGGCTTCGCAGCGGGCAGCTTCCTCTCCTGTACCGATGGAACCGGAGAAGATTACGCAGCGGGCGGGAGAACCGTCCATATAATATATAGTTGACTCGATTAGTTTTTTGGCTTCTTCGGCCATACGTCTGGTTTTTGCTTCCAGTGCTTCCCGGATTCCCAGAAGTCTGGCGTCTATCACCGGACGGATGCCGATTATTGGGTATGTCTTCATGTTTTCCTCCATTTCAAAGCGCTTTACCGCGCTTGCTGATAAGAACGACTGTAGTTGAATTTATGGTGCTTTATGACAAAAAATGCAGATACCGTATTTGAAGCGATGCATCTGATTTAGCAGTGATCCCCATAAGGGCCAGAAAAGACATGGCGGAGAAAAGCAACAGAACCTGCAGCATCTTTATCCAGTCTGGAAATATCTGCACCATGACTTAGATCACGCCAGATACGAATATCACTTCCAATGGTTCCACCCTGTGTAACAAATGGTTCCATGACCACAGCACCTGTATAGTTGATTTCCCGGAGTGCGGTACCGATGTCTGCCCAGGGAAGGCTTCCTTTGCCAGGCACTCTGCGGTTATTCTCGCCTACATGGAAATGTCCCAGCTTGTTTCCGGCCAGTCGGATGGCATTAGCCATGTTATCCTCTTCAATATTCATATGGAAGGTGTCCAGCATGATCATGACAGAATCAAGTCCGACTTCCTCCACAAATTGTTTCGCCTCTTCGGCTGTGTTGAGCAGATAACCTTCAAAACGGTTCAGAACTTCGAGGCAGTAATGGACCCCGCAGTCTGCAGCAATTTTTCCCACTCTTCGTACATTGGTGACACTGCGCGCCCAGTCTGCAGGTTTATCAATAGGGGTGGTATAATCTACGGGCCAATAGGAATAGATGCCGCCGCCGATGGTGTGAATCTGCAGATGTTCCAGCTTCTGCAGGATATCCGTGTAAAAGGCTATCGCATTTTCTACGATGGCAGGATCTGGACTTGCCAGATTTTCAGATGGACCAGGTCCATAGCCGGCAGTCAGGATTACACCGTTGTCTGCGGCAGCTTGTTTGAGAACATCCAGTTCTTTTGTGGATGCGTGAACAAGGCTTGCACAGGAAATTTCCAGGATATCAAAGCCCAGATCTTTCACCTTTTTGATATAGGGAACGATTTTCGTGTTCCATTCTTTCTCCCAATAAGCAAAATAAATTCCATATTTCATAAGATCTCCATTCCGCCGCTCTGCTGTTGGCGGCACAAATTGTCATGATAAACATAAAAGTTTCTTTATGATGTTTCTTATGTTCAGAAAAGGTGGGCGGGAAGGCGGCGCTGGTTTTGTATTCTGCGATGTAATTCACCGCGGGATAATTCCCGGCGGATGTCATCCGGGGAGATGAACCGCATCTGCAAAACTGGCTGTATCCAACCTTCTGCCCATACTATTATAGAAAAAGGCCTATGAATCCAGAGCGCTTCGCAGGGCTGGAAATTCTGCAGCAGCACGTTTTAACCCGGCATAAAGGTTGGTTGCACTGACCACCATGCTAGGTAGTTTCTGGTAATTCTCATTCACACATTCATAGGAACCTTCCTCTTTCAGATAAGATACTGCTTCCATGGCAGTGCGGGCTGCCAGGGAGACGTCCCTTTGTGCCAGGCACCAGACCAGCCAGCCTGTGGCAGTTGCCCAGTAGGCACCGTTCTGGTAGGTTTCCGGCTCTACCTCGATCAGCAGTTTCTGCCAGTATTCGCCAGTCAGCAGATGGCGCACCTGGCCTTTATACATATAACGTTCATAGTTGGCACATAGGAAATCTAGAAGGGCATCCCTGTCTGAGGCAGGAACAGGAAATCCGATGTAAAGCATGTAAGCCATGCCCCAGATATCTTTCTGATGGCAGTCACCGGAAGCAGCGTAGTAGGATCCGTCGGATGCTTCCCGGAAGGATGCTATGGCATCTTCTATGGATGTGGCCAAGGCGGCATATTGTTCAGCACTGCCTTGGCCAAAAGTGGTACAAAGTTCTTCCATCATACGGCATGCGCGCCAGAACAGCAGAGACTCCATATAAAGCGTTCCGGTCTTGCAGACAGTATCTGTAAAGCCGTAAGGAGAATGAGGCTTTTGGGGATCATTGTAAACCAGACCGGATTCATGTAAAGGAATCAAAGACATCCCCTGGGTCAGGGCTGGTTCCCATTCCCGAAACAGAGAGGCAAAGGCATTCTGCTCCATGCGCTGGTACAGACTGTATACAGTATAGATCAGGAAAGGGGTGTTATCTAGGTTCGCTTCGCCTACAGGAGAGCCCATTTCCCCAGCGGCATATATGCCGATTCCATCCCCGGTTACCCGGTCGGGCATCCAGCCATCTTCCCGACGGTGCCGGATGGCATATCGGATACAGGCAGCAATGTCTGTCTGTGGAATAGTAGATCCGGCATACTCTACCATATAAGAAAAATCCCGAAGCCACAGTGCGTTATAACTGGAGATACCGTCCGGGGTGTAAAGGATCGTGCCGTCGTAAGCGTTTGCCTTGCAGTTCTCTATTAGAATAGAAGAAAGTTCTGCCAGGCTGGTTTCTAATTTGCAATACATGAAATGTCCTCCTTACTAATAAGCATGATCGTAACCCTGATGATAGAGTGCGCCATCGGATCATATGGTATACGATCATTATGTTTTTCTGTGCTTTAGCTGTAGTATAGCACAGGATATTTAATATGAAAAGTAGTTTTATAAAAAATATTTACAAAAGTTATTTACAAAACAAAACATAGATGCTATAATGACAATACAATCAGAAATGGATAAGGGGAGATGCCATTTATGAAGAAAAATACAACAAAAGTTTTAAAGGCTGCCAACAAGTATCTGGTTATGCAGTGTATCCAGACGTATGAACCTGTAACCACAGAGGAGATCACTTCAAGAACCTCTCTGAGCCGTCCAACTGTTTTGGAGACGGTGAAAGAATTTTTAGAGGCCGGCTATATTGTGAAGAATGGGTTTTCGGAATCCACGGGCGGGCGTCCGGCAGAGCTGATCTGTATTAATAAAGATTCTGCGTATGCGGTGGGGATTGATTTTGAATTTCCTAAAGTAAGGATGTCTTTCGCCAACATGAAGAAGGAGATCATAGCGAGCAGGGAAATGAAATTCCATATCGATAGTGAAGCGGATCTGGTATTGTCCAGGCTTTTGGATGAAATTGGATCTCTGATCGCGGAAGCGGGGAAACCCAGAGAAAAGATCGTGGGTATAGGTTTGGGAATATCGGGAACGATTCATAAGAGAGAAGGAAAATCGCTGCACATTAAGAGGATCCGGGGATGGGATTATATTAATATGAAAGAAATCCTGGAAGAAAAATTCCAGTATCCTGTCTACATGAAGAATGATGTACATCTGTTAGCGCTGGTCGAAAAAGAAAAGTATCTTGCGGCGGACACGGAAGATTTCGTATATATAGGAATCCGTTCCGGTATTGGTAGTGCAATTTTCTATCATAACAGACCGCTTGATGGTAATAATGGGAATGCAGGGTATATCGGTCACACGATCTTAGATGTGAACGGACCGGAATGTGTCTGTGGAAACAAGGGGTGTCTGGATGCCTTTTCCGGAGAGCTGGCTATGAACCGGTTCTACCGCACCCAGACAGGACAGGACAATCTGGAAGAGTATTATACGCTTTATGATTTCATAGAGAAAGCGAAGCAAGGAGATAGAAACAGCGCTTTAATCCTGCAGCGGGCAGCATTTTATCTGGGGATTGCATTGTCCAACCTTTTGAAAACGTTGGAAGTAGAGACAGTCATTGTTGGGGGCTGTGGGAATCTGGAAGGTTCCGTTTATTGGGAGACCCTGAAGAATACAGTCAGGGACAGCCTGGTCCATGACATGGAGATGAATCTGGATATACGGCCAGGCAGACTGCGTAGGGAAGAATATGCTCTTGGGGCGTGCTGCTATGTGTTTGAGCATCTTTTCGCCAAACCGAAGTTATCTCTTGCAGTTACTTAATCTGGTTTGATCCGGCAGGAACGCGTACTGTGGGATTGAATAAATATGAAATTATGATCAGGAGTAAATCCGAAGGAGGAAGGTATGAGGAAAAAAATTGTGGCAATGCTGTTGTGCGTCAGTATGACAGCCGGTATGCTGATGGGATGCGGATCTGGAAATAATTCATCTGATGCCGCTCCCGCAGAAGAACAGACGCAGGATACAGAAACTGCTGATGAGAATACTGCAGAGGCCGAAAATACGGATGCAGCAGATTCAGCGGGAGATGTGGAGGGAGAAAGCGTTACGCTGGAGATTCTTTCCCTGAAGACGGAAGAGTCTGCGCAGGCTTCCTTCCAACAGATGTTTGATAATTATACGGCGGAGCATCCCAATGTAAAATTTGAACTGCAGTCTATGGGGTCTGATGATTTAAAGACTACGCTTCGCGCAAGAAGTGCATCGGGAGACATGCCGGATATCATCACCTGGATGAAAGAAGTGGAACCGGAATTCCTGGTAGATCTTTCTGGTGAGAGTTTCCTAGATGGCTTGAATGCAGATACGGTGGCTGGAGCCAATGCGATCTATGAGAATGGTATTTATGCAATGCCGATTGATAATGGGTATATCGCTCTGTATTATAATAAGGATGTTTTGGAGGCGAACAGTTTAGAAGCGCCAGAAACTTTAAGTGAGCTGGTTTCCTGCTGTGAGACATTGCAGGCGAATGGGGTAACGCCCTTTGCATTGAGCTTAAGTAATCTGTCAGTTCCTTATATGTCATTGATTGGCTTGTTTGCGGAAACTGTATATGGGGCTGATCCTGACTGGAGCGCTAAGAGAGATGCTTCGGAGGTGACGATTGCGGCAGAAGACGGTGGCTGGAAAAAGGCTTTTGATATTTTGACGGATGTGGTATACAAATATTCGGATCCTGATAACGCTTACAACAATACGTATGAGGATTGCGCCGCGTTGATTGCGAACGGCGAAGCTGCTTTCTACGGCAATGGTTCTTGGGCGCTTGCGGATATCCGGTCGGCAAACCCAGATGCTAATATTGGACTGATGGCGTTCCCGATTTCGGAGAACCAGGCGGATGCTAAGCTGCTCTGTTTCCCAGAAACATCCCTGTCTGTCTGCGCTGATTCGGAGCACCAGGATGTAGCAAAAGATTTCTTAGCTTATGTGGCAAGTGAAGAAGCGGGCACAATCTGGTCTGAAAATGTCAGGGTTTCTTCGTCAGTAAAGGGCGTGTCCGTGGAGTATGATCCGATCGCTTCTGACATTGATTCCTATCTGTCAAGCGGACAGTTTACACCTTATGGTGATAGAGTCCTGCGCAGCGTCTATACAGACAAGCTGTGGGAGATCTTCTCTTACTATATGTTAGGGGAGAGCGATTGGGCAAGTCTGTCAGAGGAACTGGATACTTATTGGGATAAGGCCAGAGATGAGGCGGCACAGTAAAATTTGTCTGATACACGATCAAGTAAAGTGAGTATAAAGCCGAGGGGTGTCTTGCTGTATACGGCAGGATACCCTTTTGGACTATCTGGACCTGCGTGACATGAAAAGGAAAGGGGAAGGAAGATGAAGAGAAGAAGACAGAATATTTTTTATCTCGCATTGCTGATGCCTGCAGTCATTCTGTTTATCGTGTTTTTTATCATACCGGTAGTACAGAGTCTGTGGCTGTCCTTCACGGATTCCTATGGGATGAAGACCAGTTATAATTGGGTGGGAGCTGCGAATTATCAGGAAGCGTTTACAGACAGAAGCTTTCTAAAGACGATAAGCGTGACTTTGAAATATGCGATTCTTGTGGTGATACCGGGGAATATTCTTTCTCTGGTGCTGGCATTGCTTTTAGATTCCAGAATCCGGTTAAAAGCGGTGCTGCGGACATTTTTCTTTATACCGAATATGATGAGCCTTCTTGTGGTGGGCTATATCTGGTTGTTTATCTACCAGCAGGTTGCGCCTGATCTGATTATGGGTCTAGGCGGCGGCAGCATTGCAGTTTTGGGGAATAAAAATGCAGTGATTCCAGCGCTTGCGGCAGTCGGGATCTGGAACAGTGCGGGATATTATATGGTGATTTATCTTGCAGCCCTGCAGGGAATCTCGGAGGATTTGGTGGAAGCAGCCAGGATTGACGGCGCCAGTGTGATGCAGGTGCTGCGCTATGTGAAACTACCTTTGATCTCCCCAACCATCATCACTTGTCTGATCTTGGCGGTTGCCTCTAACATGCGGGTGTTTGAACTGCCTTATACGATGACGAGCGGCGGTCCGGTGGGAGCATCCGCTACAATGGTATTCAAGATCTATAAGACTGCATTTAACGCGAACCGCAACGGTTATGCGGCGGCACAGTCAGTCGTTCTGTTTATCATTATTGGAGGGATCAGTCTGGTATTAAATTATTTCATGAAGAAAAGAGAGGAGAGGCTGCAGTGAAAAACAGTAAAATATGGATTCAAACGGTCGTAATCTGGATTCTGGCAGCAATCTTTGCATCTCCGCTGCTCCTCGTCCTGATTAATTCCTTTAAAACCAAAGGGGAGATTATGGACTCGGCGATAGCTATGCCATCCTCTTTGTATTTGGGAAATTTTGAGCGCATTATGACGGAAGCAAGCTTTGTGTCTTCGTTTTTGTGCAGTCTGTTTGTTGTGGTCATGACGACCGGGTTGACGGTATTGGTATCTGCAGTGACAGGATATGCGTTGGCTAGATGGAACAGCAGGCTGTGTACGGTTATCTTGTTGGTGATTATGTCTACCTTATTTGTGCCTTTTCAAGTATATATGGTGGCTCTGATCGTAGTGGTGCGGAATCTCCAGTTGGTCAACCGGTTGTTTGGTCTTATTTTGGTCTATCTGGCGTTAGGGATGCCAGTTCCCATCTTCCTTTGCCGCAGTTACTGTGTAGGCATGTCCAGGGAGATTGAGGAGGCAGCAACTATTGACGGCTGTTCTAAAGGAAAGATGGTATTCATTATTATTCTGCCGCTGATGAAGCCGATCCTGGCCACAGTAGCTGTGTTAAACGCGTTGTGGGTGTGGGGAGAGTTCCTGGTAGCCTTCCTGGTGTATGGAAATGGAAAACCTATGACATTGCCATTGTCCCAGCGGTATTTCTTCGGGACCTACAGTAACCAGTGGAATCTGATTCTGACAAACTTCCTGATTTCCAGTATTCCCATTGTGATCTTCTATCTTGTGATGCAGAAACATATCATCAAGGGAATTGCGGCAGGAGCTGTGAAAGGATGAGAGGTCAATCTTATGGTTAGGTATTATGGGAAAGCGTATAGAGATAAAAACAAACGGCTGTCACGAAGTGGCAGCCGTTTGTAATCAGACCCTCTTGGATTAAAGCAGGTTTTGTCCATTTTCCTGCATTTTCATTGCACGGACTTTGCAGGATAATCCGAACAGATTGATAAACCCTTCTGCATCGTGATGATCGTACAGATCGCCAGTGGTGAAAGATGCAATGCTCTCGTTGTAGAGAGAGTACGGGGAAGTGGTACCCGCTTTAATGATGTTGCCTTTATAGAGTTTGAATTTTACTTCACCTGTCACATATTTCTGGGTGGACTGGATGAATGCCTGGATTGCCTCACGGATTGGGGTAAACCATTTGCCTTCGTATACAATCTGTGCGAATTTATTGCCCAGGTCTTTCTTGAGTGCATAAGTATCACGGTCGAGGATCAGCTCCTCCAACTGCTGATGTGCTTCGTAAAGAATGGTGCCGCCAGGTGTTTCATAAACGCCGCGGGATTTCATGCCTACTACACGGTTCTCTACGATATCAATGATGCCAATACCATGTTTGCCGCCCAGTTCATTTAAGGTGGTGATGATCTCGGACACTTTCATCTGCTTTCCATTGACGGAAGTGGGAATACCCTTTTCGAAAGTCATAGTGACGTACTCGCCCTCATCAGGCGCTTTGTCCGGCGTAGTGCCAAGAACGAGCAAGTGTTCATAGTTAGGCTCGTTGGAAGGATCTTCCAGCTCTAAACCTTCGTGGCTGATGTGCCACAGGTTACGGTCACGGCTGTAGCTTGAATCAGCGGAAAAAGGAAGATGAATACCGTGCTGTTTACAATATTCGATCTCCTCCTCACGGGAGTTCATCGTCCATTTCTCATTGCGCCATGCAGCGATGATTTTCAAATCGGGCGCTAGAGCCTTGATACCCAGCTCGAAACGGATCTGGTCGTTGCCTTTCCCGGTAGCACCGTGGCAGATCGCAGTAGCGCCTTCTTTACGGGCGATTTCTACTAATTTCTTGGCGATGACAGGACGTGCCATGGAGGTACCTAACAGATATTTGTTCTCGTATACCGCATTTGCCTGTACACAGGGTATGATGAAGTCGTCGCAGAACTCGTCTGTGAGATCTTCGATATAGAGTTTGGAGGCGCCGCTGGATAAGGCCCGTTCTTCCAGACCGTCAAGCTCTTCGGCCTGGCCGCAGTTACCGCATACGCAGATTACTTCGTAATCAAAATTTTCCTTTAACCAGGGGATAATCGCTGTGGTGTCGAGTCCGCCTGAATACGCAAGAACAACTTTTTCTTTCATGGTGTAGTCTCCTTTGTCTTTTCTTTATTCCATAGCTTAACCGGCCGGTCAAATTACCGGAAATGGTTGTGGTATGGGTTTTAAGAGATTTTTGCCCGGTTGCAGAATAAAAACCGGGTAAAATCCTGTTACGCTTTGTTCCTAAAACAATATACATCATGGCGGTGTAGATTGCAAGTGTGATTTTATGCATTTTTAAAGCAATTATTTTTCGTTTTTTATGCAAAAAGTAGAAGATAAACTGAATATTATTCATTAAAAATGAAAAATTATGCAATCTGTTGCGGCAGGGCGAGAAGGCGGGGGAATGATAGAATCCACCGTTTTCATGGTTTTGGATTTATGATAGAATAGAAACAATACAGGGATGGCAGTTTGTATTTGTGAGGAAACCTGAGGAGTGGTCACATATGAATGTATATTTATTACTAATTATTAGTAAAAACATTCAAAATAAAATTTATATTGAATAATATGCAATAATGATGTATTATTATGCGATATGGAGTTGGAAAACTAAATTGACAGCTTACTGTGTTTTTCTATTGAAGCAGTATTGTAAGCAAACTTGTTCAAGCAAGTTTGCTATATGCATGGGCATTAGAATGGAGGAAGAGATGATCAGAGCAGGAATTATAGGGGCAACAGGGTATGCAGGAGGAGAATTGGTCAGGATTCTGACAGGACACAAAGAAGTAGAGATCAAATGGTATGGTTCCCGCAGTTATGTGGATCAGAAGTATGCATCCTTGTACCGAAATTTCTTTCAGATTGTGGATGATACTTGTATGGATGATAATATGGAAGAACTGGCTAATCAGGTGGATGTCATATTCACGGCTACGCCACAGGGATTCTGTGCGTCTATGTTGAATGACAGGATTTTGTCGAAGACAAAGATCGTAGATTTGAGCGCAGATTTCCGGATCAAGAGGGTGCCTGTCTATGAGAAGTGGTATGGGATAGAGCATAAATCTCCACAGTACATAGAAGAAGCGGTATATGGACTCTGTGAAATAAACAGAGAGGATGTGAAGAAGGCAAGATTGGTAGCAAATCCGGGCTGCTATACGACGTGTTCTATTCTGACGGCGTATCCGCTTGTCAAAGAGGGTATGATTGATCCAGATACGTTGATCATCGATGCCAAGAGCGGCACATCAGGGGCTGGACGCGGCGCTAAAGTACCGAATCTGTACTGCGAAGTGAATGAAAATATCAAGGCTTACGGTGTGGCCAGCCACAGACATACACCGGAGATTGAAGAACAGTTGGGATATGCTGCCGGCAAGGAGATTCTTTTGAATTTTACACCGCATCTTGTTCCCATGAACAGAGGAATTCTGGTGACGGAATATGCAAAGCTGCTTCCTGTAAAAGGGGCGGACGGACAGGAGAGTCTGCCAACCGATGAAGAAATTAGGGCGGTGTATGAGAAATATTATGGGGAAGAAAATTTTATTCGTGTGTTGGAGCAGGGGATCTGTCCGGAGACGAAGTGGGTGGAAGGAAGCAATTATGTAGACATTAATTTTGTGATTGATGAGCGGACCGGCAGAATCATTATGATGGGAGCGCTGGACAATCTGGTCAAAGGGGCAGCAGGACAGGCGGTACAGAACATGAATCTGATGTTTGGCCTTCCGGAGAATGAGGGGCTGGCGTTCGTGCCAATCTTCCCGTAGCAGTCTGGGAAACAGGAGGAAAAAGCGGGTCTAAAGGAATGGAAGCTAGCAGATAGGGAACAGGAAAGGAATAGGGACATGACATGGTGAGAAGAGACAAAATAAACTATTATCTGGATCTGGCGAAGATGGTGGCGCAGCGCTCTACCTGCCTGCGGCGGCATTATGGCGCGGTGATCGTCAAAAATGATGAGGTGATTTCTACGGGATATGTGGGAGCGCCGCGGGGCAGGAAAAACTGTACAGATATTGGGGAATGCGTCCGAATCAAGATGGAGATTCCCCGCGGTGAGCGTTATGAATTATGCCGGAGCGTTCATGCAGAGGCGAATGCCATTATCAGCGCTTCCAGAGATAAGATGATCGGCAGTGCTTTGTATCTGGTGGGGGTTGAGGCAGGAACTGGGGAATATGTGAAGCATTCCTGCAGCTGCTCTATGTGCAAACGGCAGATTATCAATGCGGGCATCGAGACGGTTTATATTCGGGATACCGAGGATGATTACCGGGTGATTCCGGTACAGCAGTGGATTGATGAGGACGAGTCTCTGGAGGGGACGCTGGGGTATTGATCTAAACAGTACCATTATGGGAGAGTTTTTTAAAAAAGCTTATTTTGACTGCAATGTGGATTGATAGGATGATAGAAAGGCAAGGAAAATAAGATGATGATACGAACGATGACGATAGAGGATTATGAAGGCGTGAAGGCGTTGTGGCTTTCCATCAAAGGATTTGCGATCAGAAGCCTGGACGATTCTAGAGAAGGTGTCGCACGTTTCCTTGTCAGAAACCCTTCCAGCAGTGTCGTAGCGGTGGAGGATGGCAGGATCGTGGGAGCGATTTTGTGTGGGCATGATGGCAGGAGAGGTTGTCTGTACCATGTCTGTGTGGCGGAGAAATACCGGATGAGGGGCATTGGAAGGCAGATGGTGGTTTTTTGCATGGAGGCGCTTAAGGCGGAGCAGATCAATAAGGTTTCTCTGATCGCCTTTACAGCAAACGATATCGGCAATGCTTTCTGGCGGCAGATCGGCTGGACGAAACGGGAAGATTTAAATTACTATGACTTTACACTGAATGAGAAGAACATTACGGCATTCAATCAGATGTGAAGAGGCGGGGAAAGCGTACATGGAGGGTATGAGATGGCAACGATGAAGATTAAAGAGGCCAGACGGGCATATACGGCGCAGTTGGAAGTGCTTCGGAACAGACAGAGAAAGCTGCTGAAAGAACAGGAAGAGCATAATAGGAAGTTCCAATATGGTTCACCGGAGGAAGCCTGGAATGGCGGCTCCGGGGTGGTAGTCGAACTGTCAGAGGAATATCGTAAGCGTGCGCAGGAGCTGCAGGAAAAGATTGATCAGGTGAAAGAGCAGATCGAGGAACATGTGAAGCTGCGGGATGAGGTGATCGAGCTGGAGACCGGGATCGCCAATGTAGAAGCAGCGAAGCAGCAGGGCGAAGGCATGCAGGAATATGGGGAAGAGGTCGCCAAATGCCTGGAGATTGCCAGACGGATTGCCAATGGGGATAAGGTACCTGCTTCGGATGAGAAGAAGCTGATGGATTTCAATATAGAGGTATATAAGGCGGCCAAAAATATGGCTGTGATGAATGCAGATAAGAAACATAAGGAGTATGAATCCCTATGGGGAGAGGAAAAGGAGAAGGGTGAGAATCCAAACCCTCATGAGATGGCGGAGGAAACGCAGATCAATGTGGAGCTTCCGGATATCGGCCTGGAGAATGAGGCGCCAGAGTCAGGGAATATCTGAATCACGTGGCAAAAGTTTAACTTCCCAACGGGGAATAATTGTATTAGAATGGTAAACAGTGAGTCAAAAGGGCCTGTCTGCATACGGGATGGTGTGAAAATGTATGGAAAGGCGTGGGACTAACAGTTTATAGGAAGAAAGGACAACGAGAGGATGAAGATCATAGAAGGCGGCGTTACCGCAGCACAGGGCTTTGAAGCAGCAGGTGTTGAGGCGGCGATTAAATATCAGAACAGGAAAGATATGGCGATGGTGTACAGTGATGTGCCCTGCACTGCGGCAGGCGTCTTTACCAGCAATGTAGTCAAGGCGGCTCCAGTGCTGTGGGATCAGGAGATCATCGCACATGCCCCGGCGGTTCAGGCGGTGGTTGTGAACTCTGGTATTGCCAATGCTTGTACGGGAAAACAAGGATATGACTGCTGCAGACAGACGGCGGAGAAGACAGCACAGCTTCTTTCGATCTCTTCAGATGCTGTTTTGGTAGCCTCAACAGGGGTGATCGGTAATCAGATGCCGGTGGAGAAGCTTCTGGCAGGTGTGGAGAAACTGGCGTCAGCTAAGACGAATACAAGAGAGGCGGGTACCCAGGCAGCGGAAGCAATCATGACGACGGACACGGTATCGAAACAGGCAGCAGTACAGGTGGAGCTGGGCGGCAGAACGGTAACGGTTGGCGGCATGTGCAAGGGATCTGGCATGATCCATCCGAATATGTGTACGATGCTTGCATTTGTGACAACAGATGCGGCGATTTCCAAAGAAATGCTGCAGGAGGCGCTGCGTGAGGATGTGGTGGACACTTTTAACATGATCTCTGTGGATGGAGATACCTCTACCAATGACACACTGGTGGTGCTGGCCAACGGTGCGGCGGGCAATCCTGAGATTACCAGCAGGGGTGAGGATTATGTCAGGTTCAAGGAAGCGTTAAACTATATTAACACCACATTGGCAAAGAAGATGGCTGGGGACGGCGAGGGCGCGACTGCGCTTTTTGAGACAAGAGTAATTCATGCCGCAACCAAAGAAGAGGCGCGCATTTTGAGTAAATCGGTAATTAGATCGAGTCTGTGTAAAGCGGCCATTTTCGGACATGATGCTAACTTTGGCAGGTTCTTATGTGCGTTGGGTTATTCCGGGGTGCAGTTCGATCCAGAGAAGATAGCGCTTTATTTTGAAAATGAGGAGAAGAGCATTCTCATCTATCAGGACGGTGCAGCGGTGGAGTATAGTGAAGAAGAGGCGACCCAGGTATTGGCGTCACCGGAAGTCCGGGTATTAGTGGATATGCATATGGGAGAGGCAGAGGCTACAGCGTGGGGATGTGACTTAAGCTATGAGTATGTGAAAATCAACGCGGATTACAGAAGTTGACGCGTTGTAAATCCAGGCATAAATGCAAAATAGTAAAATCAAAAAGGAAAATAGAAGATATGGAACAGAAGGAAATGGATAAAATCTTAGGGAAGGCCGAGGTCCTGATTGAGGCTCTGCCCTATATTCAGAAGTTTAACCGCAAGATCATCGTCGTGAAATATGGTGGCAGCGCCATGAGCGACGAGGAACTGCAGCAGAACGTGATTAAGGATGTTACTCTGCTAAAGCTGGTAGGATTCAAACCTATTATCGTACACGGTGGCGGCAAGGAGATCAGCCGTTGGGTTGGCAAGGTCGGCAAAGAGGCGCGGTTTGTGAATGGGCTGCGGGTGACAGACGAAGAAACCATGGAGATTGCGGAGATGGTTCTCAACAAGGTCAATAAGAACTTGGTCAGGATGGTAGAGAAACTGGGGGTCAAAGCAGTGGGAATCAGTGGTAAAGACGCAGGGCTTTTGCAGTGCACCAAGAAATGTCCTGACGGGGAAGATATCGGTTATGTGGGAGAGATCTGCGGCGTAGATCCGAAAGTGCTCTATGATCTGCTGGAGAAGGATTTCCTGCCGATTGTAGCGCCGATCGGTCTGGATGAGGCGTTTATGACCTATAATATTAATGCGGATGATGCAGCCTGTGCGATTGCCAAGGCAGTGGGTGCAGATAAGCTCGTGTTTTTGACTGATATTGAAGGCCTGTACCGGGATATCGAGGATAAAGGGAGTTTTATTTCCAGACTTACGGCATCGCAGGCGGATGAACTGATCAGCAGCGGCTGCATCGGGGGTGGGATGCTGCCGAAGCTCAGCAACTGTACAGATGCGATCAAAGAAGGAGTCAACAGGGTGCATATTTTGGATGGACGTATCGCACATTGCCTGCTGCTGGAGATCTTTACAGACCAAGGGATTGGAACAGCGATCATCGCAGAGGAAGATAAATTATAAAGAACGGCCATGAGATAAAAGAGAAAAGGAATAAAAAATGAGTACAATAATGCAGCAGTATATAGACGAGGCTGAGAAAGCCCTTTTGCACACGTATAACCGCTATCAGGTGGTGTTTGAGAGAGGAGACGGCGTATATCTTTACGATCTGGAAGGAAAACGTTATCTGGATTTCGTGTCTGGTATTGCGGTGTTTGCTTTAGGGTATCATAATAGAGAATATGATGACGCATTGAAGGCGCAGATAGACAAGATTACCCATACTTCAAATTATTATTATAACGTTCCAGCGATTGAAGCGGCAAAAAAGCTCAAAGAGATATCCGGCATGGACCGGGTGTTCTTTACGAACAGTGGCGCGGAAGCAGTCGAGGGCGCGATCAAAACAGCCAGGAAGTATGCTTATTTGAAGGATGGCGGTACAGACCATGAGATCATTGCTATGAACCATTCTTTTCATGGCCGGACTATGGGAGCGTTGTCAGTAACAGGCAATCCCCATTACAGGGAAGCGTTTGAACCTATGATCGGGAATATCAGGTTTGCGCAGCTGAATGATTTTGACAGTGTGCTGGCACAGGTGACAGACAAGACCTGTGCAATCTTGTTTGAGACAGTGCAGGGAGAAGGCGGCATTTATCCGGCTACGGAAGATTTTCTGCGCAAGGTGCGCAAATTCTGTGATGAGAGAGATATTCTGATGATCTTAGATGAGATCCAATGTGGTATGGGACGGACAGGAACCATGTTTGCCTGGCAGCGGTTTGGTGTGAAACCGGATGTGATGACTACAGCTAAGGCGTTGGGGTGCGGTGTGCCGGTTGGCGCGTTTCTGATGACGGAGAAGGTCGGAGCCCATTCGCTGGTGGCTGGTGACCATGGTACGACTTATGGCGGCAATCCGTTAGCCTGTGCGGCTGTGTGTAAGGTAATTGAGCTGTTTGAGAAGCAGAGGATTCTGGATAATGTGAACGCAGTCAGCGCTTATTTGTCCGATCATCTTGAACGGTTGGTAGAGGAGTTTGACTGCGTGAAAACGCATAGAGGTGTGGGACTGCTGCAGGGACTTGTTTTTGACCAGCCGGTCGGGGATATCATTGCAAAGGCTATGGAGAAAGGGCTTGTTCTGGTTAATGCAGGAAGCGATGTCATCAGATTTGTGCCATCGCTTGTGATTACGCAGGAGAATGTGGACACTATGATCACGATTCTGAGAGAGAGTATCCGGGAAGCCAGTCCACTTTCCACAAGAGAAAGGTTTACTGAAGGAGAAAGAAAGTGACTCTGAAAAAAAGATTGATTACGATTCTGATCATTGTATTGTGTGCAGGTGGTGTATATGCTGCCGGGTATTTCGGACTTACGGTCAGACAGAGTGAGGAGACAGAGACGGAAGAGGACTCGTTGTTTGGACATCGGGAGACACTCTATCTATGGTATACAGACGAAGCGTTGTCAGATTATCTGAATAGTGCAGCAGTAGCATACAGTGAATACCAGGATGAGGTACGTGTGGTACCGGTTTTCACATCAGGACGGGAATATCTGGAGACGGTCAATCAGGCGTCTTTGCATACAGATGAGGTTCCCGATCTATATATTACCAGTAATGATTCTCTGGAAAAGGCATATCTGTCTGGACTTGCCTCAGAAGTTAAACTGCCGGATGGCGTACTCCCGATGGAACAATGGTTCCCGGAAACAGCGGTCCATGCGGCGACCTATCATGAGAAACAGATTGCCTATCCATTCTATTTTGAGACAAGCTGCTTCCTGTATAATCTGACTTACCTGGAAGACTGGGCGAGAGCGCAGCTTGAGGCAGAGCAGGACATGGCGGAGGCTGAGGCAGGAGAGCAGATCGACGCCGGACAGGAAGAAAATTCGGGAGATACACAAAGTGGTGAGTCAGGCGAGGACTCTGAGGGAACAGAAGAGGCAGGTGCTGATGACGGGAATCTGGAAGAAGAGGGGACTTTAGAAGCTGCGGACAGTTTGGAGGATGCAGTGAATGATAAAGTGATGCAGGCACTTCCAAAGACGATCGATGACATTCTTACGTTTGCAGATGAATATGACGCGCCGGAACAGGTGGAGGCAGTCTTTAAATGGGATGTGTCAGATATCTTCTACAATTATTTCTTTGTGGGAGGCGCTATTGACGTTGGAGGCGTCAATGGCGACCAGGCTGACTTGATCCGTATTTATAACGAGGAAGCCATCAAGTGTATGCGGGTTTATCAGAATCTGAACCAGTTCTTTTCCATTGATACGAAAGAGATCAGTTATGACGGTGTCCTGCAGGATTTTATGGACGGCAAGATTGTGTATACGGTAGCGACATCGGATGCGCTGTCTAAGATTGAGACAGCAAAGGCAGAGGGTAATTTTGCCTATGAATATGGCGTTTCTGTGCTGCCGGATGTGAGTGAGTCGTTAAGCTCGGCTTCTTTGTCAGTCACACAATGTGTGGTGGTTAACGGCTATTCTGTCAAGAAGGAGATGGCGAATGATTTTGCGGTATATCTGATACAGCACGCTTCCGATGCACTTTTTGCAAGAACAGGCAAACTGCCGGTTGTCAGTACGAAAGATACTTACGAGGATGCCAAGAGGGCCGCCTTCCTGCAGGAATATAAGAACTCGGTTCCGATGCCGAAAATGGTAGAAACCAGTAATTTCTGGGTGGAGTTAGAGATTGCCTTTGCCAAGATTTGGAGTGGAGAGGATGCGAACCAGGATTTAAAGGCGCTTTCTGAGAAGATTATGTCACAGGTTGTGGGCGAGGAATATACAGAAGAGTATATCGATGTTCCAGAAGAAGTGGTAGAAGAATATATAGATGACGAAGGAATGGAGGAGGAATCATCAGAGGAAGGCTGATATTGCCAAAGCACGGTATCGTCTAGTGCGATAGGAAAGCAAAAGGCAGATGGCGGACGCATATTGATACACAAAATGGAAATAATAAGACAAAGTATAGCGTATACTTTGTCTTATTTTTATGTTTTGATTCGGAACAAGTCTGATCAGGAAAGGGGTATTATATGTTTGGTTTTTTGATCGCATTATTATCAGGGGCGCTTATGAGCGTACAGGGAGTATTCAATACACAGGTAACAAAGACGTCGGGGATTTGGGTAGCGAATGCATTTGTACAGTTTACAGCGCTGCTCGTCTGTCTGGCGGCATGGTTTGTCACAGATAGGTCTTCTTTTGGTGCTTTATGGAAAGTGGAACCGAAATATATGCTGCTTGGAGGCACGATCGGCGCGGTCATTACCTATACAGTGATTAAGGGCATGGAGCTGTTAGGTCCTGCGCGAGCTGTCATGATTATTGTAATCTCTCAGTTAATTGTCGCGTATCTGATTGAGATGTTTGGCCTTTTTGGTGTGGAAAAACAGCCGCTGGAGGCGCGTAAAATCGTTGGCATGGCAGTTGCCATAGCCGGAATTGTTATTTTTAAGTGGACATAAATGAGAATTTATTTTACAATGGAAATACAGTGCATAGCGGGAGCTTCCTTGCAGGACGATAGTGTCTGGAAAGGAAATTATGTGCAATAAAAAGATAAGAGTTATGACCGTATTGCGGGTGTGGCTGGTTATGTCTGTTGTAACAGGTATGTTGTGTGGATGCACCCGTAGAGAACAGCTTGTGCTTGAGCCGCGTGGTGCAGAATCTGCGGCGGTGGAGAAAGAACAGGCAGTGCTTTTTGAGGAAGAGGGTCAGGGCCGGACGCCTGCAGAGCAGTCAGATGCTTCGGAAGACAAGCCAATAGGCCAAAGTGTGCAGACGCGGACAGAAGAAACAGAAAAAAAGACGATTTGCGTGCATGTCTGCGGAGCGGTTAATAAGGCTGGTGTTTATGAACTGCCGCCGGACAGCCGGGTATATGAAGCTGTGGAAAAGGCAGGAGGTTTTGCGGAGAATGCGGACGAAAGCTATGTTAATCAGGCGCAGCAATTAGCAGACGGCGCGAAGCTTATGATTCCTACGCTGGAACAGACGCAGCAAGCTGCTGAGGGTCTTTCGGCGGATACAGGCGGGATTGGTATTATAGAGCAGGCAGCTGCTGAACAGCCTGGTGGAAACGGTAAGATTAATATCAATACGGCGACAGAAGCGCAGCTGTGTGAGATTCCGGGTATCGGGGCCACGCGGGCAGCGGCGATCGCGGCGTACAGACAGGAGAATGGCAGTTTCGCTTCCATAGAAGAGATCATGAAGGTCAGTGGGATTAAGGAAGGCACTTATGCAAAAATAAAAGACAGCATTACAGTGGATTGACATCCCAGGCGGCAGGACGGATCTGTCAGGCAGACATAAGGGATGTGATGGAATCATTATAGTGAAGGACGTGTATAAGGAATGGGTCAGAAAGTATTAGTGGTTGACGATGAGAAATTAATTGTGAAAGGAATCCGATTCAGTCTGGAACAGGACGGTATGGAAGTAGATTGTGCTTATGATGGTGAGGAAGCGCTGGAATTGGCACGTCACAATACGTACGATATGGTGTTGTTAGATGTGATGCTGCCTAAGATGACGGGATTCGAAGTATGTCAGCAGATACGGGAATTTTCCAATGTGCCCATAGTTATGTTGACCGCTAAAGGGGAAGACATGGATAAGATCCTGGGGCTTGAATATGGCGCTGATGATTATATCACCAAACCTTTTAATATTCTGGAAGTCAAGGCGCGGATCAAGGCGATCATGAGAAGAACTGCCCGGAGCGGAGAATCGAAGGAGAGCGCTAAGATCGTGGAGAAGGGCGGCATGCGGCTTGTATGCGATAGTAGAAGAGTCTATATTGACGACAAAGAGATCAATCTGACCGCCAAGGAATTTGAGGTACTGGAACTTCTGATGAAGAACCAGGGCAGGGTGTACAGCCGTGAGAATCTGTTGAAACTTGTGTGGGGCAATGATTATCCTGGAGATGTCAGGACGGTAGACGTACATATCAGAAGACTGAGAGAAAAAATTGAAAATACCCCTAGTGATCCAGTCTATGTGCGTACGAAGTGGGGTGTAGGATACTATTTTGCTTAAAAAGAAATTGTGTAATATTAAAATTCTAAGAAGTCTGAAATCAAGAATCTTTCTGATCCTGCTTATCGTGGGACTCGTTCCGTGCGTCAGTATGCGATATGCGATTTTACAGAATTATGAGCAGCGTGCGGTCAATGTTAAAATTTCTGATGTGTCCACGCAGCTTAAGATCCTGGCGAATCATCTGATCACTTATCATTATTTACAGGATACATCTTCTGAGGTGATCAACGCGGAATTGGACCAGTTGTCTGGTCTTTATGACGGCCGTGTGCTGGTGATCAACAATGATCTTAAGATTGTTAAGGATACTTATGGTATCAGTGAAAATAAGACGGTCATTTCGGAGGAAGTGATACGCTGTATCAAGGGAGAAAATACCAGCCGGTATGACAAAAATAACGGCTATGTAGAGATGACAATCCCGATTACAGAGACAGTAACGCTGGGCGGTGATGACAAGGACCCCGTAAAGAGAAAAGAGATTGTAAGAGGCGTCATGCTGGTAAGTGCTTCTACAGACAGTATCAGTATGACGATGGAGATATTAAGCCGTAAGGCTCTAATCGTGGAAATGATCGTGATTGTTGCTATGACGATTGTATCAGTGCTGGCAGCCAAAGTGTTGATCCGTCCTTTTGAGAAAATCACGGAGGCGTTGGATCAGGCTCAGGAGGGGTATACGGATGATCCTATCTGCGTGATGGATTGTGTGGAGACAGAACATATTGGAGATGCCTTTAACCGTGTGCTTGGCCGAATGAAAGTGCTGGATACTTCCAGGCAGGAATTTGTATCCAATGTGTCCCACGAGTTGAGAACGCCAATCACTTCCATGAAAGTGCTGGCGGATTCCCTGATCAGCCAGAAAGATGTGCCGCTTGAGCTATACCAGGAATTTATGGCGGATATTGCGGAGGAGATTGAGCGTGAGGATAAGATTATCACGGATCTTCTGTCTCTTGTGAAAATGGACAGAACTGCTGCAGACCTGAATATCACCGAAGTGGATGTCAATGCTTTGGTAGAGTTGATTATGCGCAGACTGCGCCCGATTGCACAGAAGCGGGATGTGGAGGTAGTATACGAGAGTGTACGGCCAGTCACAGCGGCAGTGGATGAAGTGAAAATGACGTTGGTTATATCTAATCTGGTGGAAAACGCCATCAAGTACAATAAAGAGCATGGGTGGGTTAAGGTCAAATTGGATGCAGACCACCAATATTTTACGGTTGAGGTTGCTGATTCCGGAATTGGGATCCCGGCAGAGAGTGTAGATCACATCTATGAGAGATTTTACCGCGTGGATAAGTCGCGTTCCAAAGAAATTGGTGGTACTGGGCTTGGGTTAGCGATTACCAGAAGTGCAATTTTGATGCACAGGGGTATGATCAAAGTGGAAAGTGCAGAAGGAGAGGGGACGACCTTTACGATCAGGATTCCGCTAAAATATATTCCGGTTTAGGATGTGCTGGCAAGAAAACAGAAAAGAGTGTCTGATGGGTGTAAAATGGAAACAGTTGACGGCTGTGGTTATTTTTCTGCTGATGTCTTTGTGTACAGCATGTGGAAGTGAAGAAGCCGTAGAGAATGGAAAAGTCTATAAGATATATTATGTAAATAATGAAGAGACCAATACGCTTTCCGGAGAGTACTGTAGTGAGACAGTGGATCCCGAAAAGCTGCTTGCGGAGCTGTTGGAGCAGCTGGGGACAGTGCCTTCTAAGCTGGAGTATAAGCCACCTCTTGCGGGCAACTTTACGTTACTTGAATATACTTTGGATAATGGACAGCTGACGATGAATTTCGATGAACAGTACAAGACGATGGAGATTACGAGGGAAGTGTTGACAAGGGCCGCGATCGTTAGGACAGTGACTCAGATTCCTGAGATCAGCTATGTTTCTTTCACGGTACAAGGTGAGATGTTGACAGATAGCAGTGGTATGGCGATTGGTACGATGTCTGCAGACACCTTTATCGAAAATGCAGGAGATGAAATCAATGCTTATGAGAAGGTAAACCTTAAGCTGTATTTTGCCAATGAGGACGGCACGAGGCTGGTGGAAGAGAACCGGAGAAATGTGGTGTACAACAGCAATATTTCCCTGGAGAAGCTGGTAGTGGAGCAAATTGTGAAAGGGCCACAGATGGAGGGGGCGTATCCGACCATTGATCCGTCCACAAAGATTACCAGCGTATCAGTGAAAGATGGTATATGCTATGTAAACTTTGGAGATAATTTTTTAAATCAGCCCAGCAATGCGAGCGCGGAGGTAACGATTTATTCCATCACGAATTCTCTCGTGGAGCTGTCTAACGTGAATAAGGTGCAGATAGCCATCGGCGGTGAGACAAATATGATCTATCGGGAGAAATTTAATCTGAGCGATCTGTTTGAACGGAATCTGGATCTGTTGGTTACACCTTAATGTGGAAGGAAATAGGAAGAATCGCAAGCAGAAATGGAGGGTTTTATTGAGAAGACCACTATGCCTGCTCGGATTGGTGTATGTGGCGGCAGTCTGGCTTGTGCTTTATGGCCTGACGAACAAGACGGCGGTCTGTGATGCGCTGGATCGAGAGCAGATCGTCGCCGCCGGGTATGTGGACTGGAAGGAATACCGGTTATCCCAGAATGGTAAAACGCCTGTCATATTTTTATCCGATGCAGTAATTCTAAAACAAAGTCAAGTTCCAGTTCTGGAACAATTCTTATCAGATTCTGATAAAATTCCAAAGCGTGATCTATTGAAATTTTGGGAAAAGAATAAGACAAAACTACAGAGAGAAGATGCGGTGGGGATACAGGGCATTCTCTGTTATATGAAAGAAGAAGATATGCCTGAAATGGGTGGTATTGTGATGATACAAGGAAGTTACCGTGCCTTTACCCATGCCACAAATCCGGGGGAGTTCGATTCTGCAGAGTATTATGCGGTCTTAGGCAGACAAGGTAGGGTCATGGATGGAATACTGCTTGCGAGAAGCGGTTCCTACTGTGCTTTTCAGGAGACAATGTACCGGTTCCGGGAGTACCTTTCCCTGTTGCTGGACGCCTGTTATGAGGAGAAAGACGCTTCTGTTATGAAGGCGATGCTCCTGGGAGAAAAGGGAACGCTTGATGCAGAACTCAAAGAGTTGTATCAAATGAATGGAATCATACATATACTGGCGGTCAGCGGCCTGCATTTGTCTGTCATTGGAATGGGATGTCATACATTCTTCCGTCATGTCAGAATGCCGCGGATAGTTGACATAAGTCTGTGTATTAGTCTGATGTATTGTTACGGGACGATAACAGGAATGGGTACCTCTATGATGAGAGCCTATATTATGTTTGTTATGCACCTGTTTGCGGAACTGATCGGAAGAACCTATGATCTGCTGACAGCGATGATTGTGTCGGCGCTTATCATCCTGCTGCAGCAGCCATTGTATCTGAGGCACAGTGGTTTCCTGTTTTCGTTCGGCGCTGTCTGTGGGATTGGGATTCTGCTTCCCGCTGTGGAACAGAATTTCTTTGGACAGGGCAGAGTGGAGAAAGCGCTGCTGTCAGGTATTGCGGTTTCTATCTCCACGCTGCCTGTTTATCTGTGTTTTTATTATGAGTTTCCGCCTTATTCTGTGCTTTTAAACCTGATCGTGATTCCTTGTATGACATTGGTTCTATTAGGCGGCCTGGCAAGTCTTGGTATGGCGGCGTTTATCCTTTCTCTGGGAGAGCTGCCAGCCTTGCTGGTGCATTTTCTGCTGTGGTTCTACGAAAAGTGCTGTGTGGTTTGTACGCAGCTGCCTGGCCATATCTGGGCGGCAGGGCGTCCTGCATTATGGCAGGTACTGCTTTTCTTCGGGCTTCTTCTAGGAATAGTTGTGTGGAATGAAAGAATGCCGAAACTTCTCTTTTGGCAGGGAATGCTGTGTGCGCTGCTTGTGTTTGGGATCAGGCTGTCTGGCGGCCTGCAGATCACGATGATAGATGTGGGGCAGGGGGACTGTATTTATCTCTCGGAAGAGAGCGGCATCTGTATGCTGATTGATGGTGGCAGCTCGGATAAGAAAGGGGTGGCCCAGTACCAGATTGTACCTTTCCTGAAATATGAAGGGGTATCCCATCTGGATGCGGTTTTCATTACACACCCAGACAGCGACCACATAAATGGCATCTGTGATTTGCTGGAAGAGGTGGCGGAGGCCGACCGGTTTACGATTGGAACTTTATATTTGCCAGATGTAGGAGAAATGGGGCGTAAGGAGGAGTATCATGAACTGGAAAGGATGGCCAGACAGGCTAAAGTGCCAGTACGCTATCTCAGTTACAAGGACCGTCTGCAATGTGGAAATGTTAGACTAACCTGTGTGCATCCAGAGAAAGGATGGAATACACAAGAAGCCAATGCCTATTCCACAGTACTGCATTTGTCCTATGGTGATTTCACGGCACTTTTCACAGGAGATCTGGAAGGTGAGGGAGAACGGCGGGTAGAGAAGATTATTGAGAAGGAGGCAGCGCTGCAGAATATCACGTTGCTCAAGGTGGCACATCATGGTTCCAAAAACTCAACCAGTACATGGTTTCTGCAGGAGACTGCGCCAAGGATCGCATTGATATCATCTGGCAGGAATAACAGGTATGGACATCCTCACAAGGAATTGTTGGAACGTCTTGAAAAACAGGGATGTGCAATCTACAGCACACAGCCAAGTGGAGCAGTGACTGTGAGAGTGCAGGGAAAGAACGTGACGGTGGAAGGATATGTGGAGCCGGAGCGCTAGGAAGAGAAGCAGTTCCATGGATTTTGACGGTTATAAATTTGTTATGCTTACAGGCTTTTCGATTCTGTGGGTCTGTTGTATAATAAAATAGATATTGTACAGAAACCTTCCGATCTGATTCAGGATAAAAGAAAAGAGCTGAGAGCGGTTGTAAAATCTGAATTGGAGTGGAGGGTTTTGGCATTCTTCCTGGAAATATGGTATATTCTGCTGGTTTCACAGAGATAATAGTAAGATAGGAAGGAGAACGGATTACATGGTGAAAAGGATTCTGGATTGTTATGCGTCGGATTTTGCAGGATTTTCAAAAGAGGATCTGCTTATGGCGATCGGTAAGAGCGAGGGACGCGTCATACTCTGTGAGACGATCGGCACAGTGCGTCCCATGCTAGGAGATGTGACGAATGCAGAGTTTGTCTCCGCTATGGGGGCTGATTTTCTGCTCCTTAATATGTTTGATGTAAAGCATCCTGAAATACAGGGGCTGCCGGGAGGAAAGCCGGAGGATATCGTGCGTCTTGTTAAGAAACTGACTGGGCGTCCTGTTGGAATCAATTTGGAGCCCGTAGAAAGCGGAAGAGAAGCGGAGGCTTCACCGCTTTGGCAGATGTCTGATGGCCGCAGGGCGACGCTTGAAAATGCACAGATTGCCTGTGATATGGGAGTGGATATGATTCTTCTGACAGGTAATCCAGGCATGGGGGTCAGCAATGAAGCGATTGAGACAACGCTTCGGATGTACCGGGAAAATCTGGGGGACCGGGTTATTCTTGCGGCAGGTAAGATGCATGCAGCGGGAATCCTTTCGGAGGCAGCGGAGCATATCATAACGAAAGATGATATCAGACGTTTCCGGGAAGCAGGTGCGGATATTCTGTTGTTTCCTGCTCCAGGAACAGTACCAGGTATTACGATGGAATATGTGAGAGATCTGGTGAGCTGTGCACACAGTCTGGGCGCATTGACGATTACAGCGATAGGGACTTCCCAGGAAGGTACGGATACGAGTACGATCCGCCAGATTGCGCTGTTGTGTAAGATGACTGGTACGGATATACATCATTTGGGGGATACAGGATATACGGGTATGGCGCTGCCGGAGAACATCCAGGCGTATTCGATCGCTGTACGTGGCATCAGGCACACCTATCATCGGATGGCTTCGTCGATTGTGCGTTGACTGTTCAGAGAATGTGAGACGACATTTCTTCAGGCAGAAGTAATGGGAAAAGGAACGGAAAGTGTTGAGTGTGCAACAGTCGAAAGATTCTGTAAATTGTGTAGTAAAAGGACAGGGAGCTGAAGGATCCCTTGGGGAATACGGAAATGCAAAAGATACTAGTAGTAGATGATGCGGCAGTCAACCGCGAGCTGCTGCGGGAAATGTTAGAAGAAAATTATGAGATTGAAATGGCGGAGAATGGACATCAGGCGCTCCGAAAGCTGCTGGAATACAAGAGTGTGCTGTCGGCGGTCCTCCTGGATCTGCAGATGCCGGAGATGGACGGCTATGCGGTGATAGACGCCATGAAGGGAAATGGGTGGTTGGAGCAGATTCCGGTGCTTGTGATCAGCGGCGAGAATGCAGCGGAAGTCGAGAACAGGTGCCTGGAGATCGGGGTCTCTGACTTTATCCACAAACCTTTCGACGGTTCGATCGTCAAGAACAGAGTTAAGAATACGATCGATCTGTTTGCCTATAAGAATAGTCTGGAAGAGCAGGTGGAAGCACAGCGTCAGACGCTGCGGCAGCAGGACCGGATCATCCGCATCCAGGCAGAGAAACTGAAAGAAGCCGAGCCGTTCAACCGTCTGATGATGGAATACCGGTTTGCTATTATGGAGATCGAGACGCGGCTTAAGGTGCTGAACGAAGAATTTTCCAGGGAGTACAAGCGGAATCCTTTTGAGTCTATCAAGAGCCGGCTGAAAACCCCAGAGAGCATCTATGAGAAGCTGGAACGGAAGGGATATCCGATCACGGTGGAGAACATCAGGGAGCGTCTGACGGATGTGGCCGGACTGCGGGTCATCTGTTCTTTTCCAGATGATATTTACCGTCTGGCGGATCTGGTGATCCGGCAGGATGATATCCTTCTTCTGCGCAAGAAGGATTACATACAGAATCCTAAGGACAATGGGTACAGGAGTCTGCACCTTATCTTGAGCGTGCCAATCTTCTTGTCGAATGAGAAGAAATATATGAAAGCGGAAGTGCAGTTCCGCACGATTGCCATGGACTTCTGGGCGAGTCTGGAACATAAGCTGAAATATAAGAAAGATGTGAACAATGCGGAAGAGATCGTGGAGCAGCTCAAACTCTGTGCAGATTCCATAGAGATGCTGGATCATCAGATGCAGGATCTGCGCAACAAGATTGATATGGACGGAAGAGCGGGTTAAGGGAATTAGGGTATGCAGAAATTGTCGGAAGAGATCAGATCAGGACAGATGAGGCAGGTATATGTGCTATATGGGGAAGAGACATACCTGCGCAGCCAGTACAAGGATAAAGTGAAAAAGGCATTGTTAGGCGACGGGGATACTATGAATTTTCACTATTTTGAGGGGAAGAATATCTCACCAGGGGAAGTGATCGACTTAGCTGAGACCATGCCCTTCTTCGCGGAACGCAGGGTGCTGATGCTGGAGAACAGCGGATTCTTTGCGCGCGGCGGGGAGGAATTGGCGGCGTATCTGCATAGTCCGGCCGAGACGGCCTACTTCGTTTTTGTGGAGACGATGGTAGATAAGCGAAGTAAACTGTATAAGGCGGCAACAGCGAAGGGGCGGGCCATCGAGTTTACGGCGCAGGACGAGGCTGTACTCAAACGGTGGATTTTAGGTCTTTTGAAAAAGGAGAACAAAAAGATCACGGAACGTGATCTGAACCTTTTCCTGGATAAGACTGGACCGAATATGGAGAATGTCAGGGGAGAGCTTGAGAAACTTTTCTGTTATTGTATGGAGCGGGATGTGATCACAGCGCAGGATATTGAGGCAGTCTGCACCAGACAGGTGAACAGCCAGATCTTTGAGATGATCAACGCTGTGGCGGAGAGGAAGCAGAGGGAGGCGCTCGATCTGTACTACGACCTGTTGACGCTGAAAGAACCGCCAATGCGTATTCTCTTTCTGATTACGAGACAGTTTAATCTGTTGCTGCAGGTTAAGGAGTTGAAAAAGAAAGGACATGACGCCAATACCATTGGCGCCAAAGTGGGCTTGGCTGGGTTTATCGCTAAGAAGTATGTGGCGCAGGCGGCCAGGTTTAGGGAGGAGGATCTGCGCAGGGCCTTGACAGACTGCGTGGAGACAGAGGAACGTGTCAAGACAGGCAGGATGAATGATGTTATGAGTATAGAATTGCTGATTGTGAAGTACAGTGCGGTAAAATAAAAAGGAGGCAGCAGGATGGCGGTACAATTTTTATTTCCGGAGGGAAAAAGAAAGGCGTTGACGTTCAGTTACGATGATGCGCAGATCCATGACAGGAGGCTTGTCAGCCTTTTTAATGAAAAGGGAATTAAGGCAACCTTTCATCTTAACAGCGGAACGTTAGGACAGCCGGGATTTATTGCGAGTGGGGAAGTGGAGCAACTTTACGAGAAACATGAAGTGGCGTGTCACGGCGTGACCCATCCCTTTTTTAACCAGCTGTCATTGACGCAGACGGTACGGGAAGTCTATGAGGACAGGCGTGCGTTGGAGAAGTACAGTGGTAAGATTGTGCAGGGGATGTCTTATCCTTATGGGGAATACAATGATAGGCTGATCCAGGCGTCGCTTAATGCGGGGATTGTGTACAGCCGCAGTATAGAGCCGACGATGCATTTTGATCTGCCGGCAGATTTTATGCACTGGCATCCGACCTGGCATCATGACCAGGTGACAGAGACGATGCTGGAAGATTTCTTAACGCAGCCGGCGTATCGCAATATGTCCCTTCTTTATATTTGGGGACACAGTTATGAGTTTGAACGGGATGGCACCTGGGATCATATCGAGAAGATATGCGACAGACTGCAGGGGCAGAAAGATGTGTGGTATGCTACGAATCTGGAGATTTATGAGTATGTGACGGCGATGCGGTCGCTTGTGATTTCTGTGGAAGGAGACCTTGTTTATAATCCGTCGGCGGTTACGTTGTGTCTGTGTGATGGGGAGCAGGTGATCAGTTTGCATCCAGGAGAGAGAAGGAAAGTAGGGCAGTGAGAAGTAGTTCTAAGACACATGCCAGAGGGTAGTTCGTTAAAAAGTACGAGGTCTCATACAGGAGAAGAATGGGAGGATAGGATATGGGTATGAATATTGTGTGTCTGGATCTGGAAGGGGTGCTGGTGCCGGAGATTTGGATTGCTTTTGCACAAGCCAGCGGAATTCCGGAGTTAAAGAGAACGACCAGAGAGGAACCAGATTATGATAAATTGATGCGATGGCGGCTGGGCGTGTTGAAAGAACATGGTTTGGGCCTGAAAGAGATTCAGGACACCATTGCGAAGATCGATCCCATTCCGGGCGCAAAGGAGTTTCTGGACGAACTGCGCAGCATGACGCAGGTGATTATCATCAGCGATACCTTTACGCAATTTGCAGGGCCGCTGATGGAGAAACTCGGCTGGCCCACAATCTTCTGCAATACGCTTGAGGTTGCGCCGGATGGTGAAATTACGGGATTTAGAATGAGAATAGAGGATTCCAAACTGTCCACGGTGAAAGCGCTGCAGTCGATTGGGTTTGAGACGATTGCTGCCGGTGACAGCCATAATGATCTGGGAATGATCCGGGCAAGTAAAGCAGGATTTCTCTTTAAGAGTACAGAACAGATTATTAGGGATAATCCGCAGTTTGCGGCTTATGATACTTATGAAGAGCTGATGGCGGCAATCCGTCAGGCATTTTGAAGCCGGATGGCCTTAAGCGGTTCGTCCTGCCTGTATGGATCATTGTTCTGTCTGGTATACTGACTGCCTGTGCTGGAATGCAGAGGCGTGAAGAAGCTTATTCCAAATCTTTCTTTGCTATGGATACATACATGACTTTTACCGTGTATGATGAGGATGCAAAGAGGGCACAGTCAGCTTTGCGGCAAGCCCAGGAAGAGATCGGGCGGTTAGAGGCATTATGGTCGGTTACCGATGCAGACAGCGATATTTATGCGGTCAATCATGGAGGAGGCCGGCCAGTGGCTGTCCAGGAAGAAACTGCGCAGACGATCCTGTTTGCGCTGGAAATGGCACAAAATACAGAAGGTGCATTGGAGCCGACACTGTATCCTGTGCTGACGGCATGGGGATTTACGACGGAGGAGAATCGGATTCCCTCTACAGAGCAGATCAATAAACTTCTGGGACAGGTTGGATACGATCGGGTGCTGGTGGCGGGAAAGCAGATCACGCTGGAGGAAGGTATGATGTTTGATCTGGGGGCTGTCGGCAAAGGTTGTGCAGGCGACCGTGTAGTGCAGGTTATGGAAGAGAGGGGAATTACCTCTGCGCTTCTGGACATAGGCGGTAATGTCCAGGCAGTGGGAAGTAAACCGGATGGCAGCGACTGGCGTCTGGGATTGCGGAGTCCATTTGGGGAGGGGATATTTGGAACGCTTCTGATTTCGGATCTTGCCGTTGTGACCTCTGGTAATTACGAGCGTTATTTTATTGGTGAAGACGGTGTCCGCTATGGACATATTATCAATCCAGCCACGGGATATCCTGTGAACAATGGTCTTGCGTCGGTGACAGTCATTGCAAAAGAAGGAAAATTGTGCGATGCTTTGTCCACGTCACTTTTTGTGATGGGCCTGGAAGATGCGGTGGCTTATTGGAAGGAACATCGGGAAGAACAGGAATTTGATGTGATTCTTGTCACAGAGGACCGAAAAATTTATCTCACACAAGAAATTAAAGATAGATTTGATTTGCAAAAAGATTGTCGAGATATGGAAATGCATGTGCTTGACGCTGGAAAGCCAGATTGATGAGAAAATAGAAATAAATTATATTATGATTTAATGTTTTGGTTGATAAAACCACCTATATACAGGACAGTATCTGTATGTTCCACGGAGTACAGGAGTTTGGTTGGAAGCAAGTACCCCGCCGGGAGGGCTGCTATGTCTGGAAGGACATGGCAGATCCTTTGGCGGGGTATTTTATTTCACTAGTTATTTAATTATTGGAATCTTGCGCTATTCCTGGACTCTGTTCCTGATCACAAAGAGTGTGAGCAGCAACAGTACGGTTCCTACTGGCAGGGAGATCCATGCGCTCTGTGTAAAACCGGCTACAAGATATGTGATGAAAGAGATAACGGCAACCAGAACTGCATAAGGCAGCTGTGTAGCCACATGGTTGACATGATCACACTGCGCACCTGCCGAGGCCATGATCGTGGTGTCAGAAATCGGAGAACAGTGATCGCCACATACTGCGCCAGCCATACAAGCAGAAATGGAGATGATCATAAGCTGAGGATTAGTATTCATAAATACATTTACCACAATAGGAATCAAGATTCCGAAAGTTCCCCAGGAGGTCCCAGTAGAGAAGGCAAGGAAACATGCTACAACGAAAATGATGGCTGGCAGGAAATTCATAAAAGATCCTGCGCTCTTCTGTACGGCGTCAGCCACAAAGACTGCCGCGCCAAGAGAATCAGTCATGGCTTTAAGGGTCCACGCAAAAGTAAGGATCAAAATAGCTGGAACCATGGCCTTAAATCCGTCAGGCAGGCACTTCATACATTCTGTGAAATTCAAAACTCTCCGGATCAGGTAGATGATGATCGTCAAGATCATAGCGCAGATACTGCCCAGCGCAAGGCCAACGGATGCGTCAGAATTGGAGAAGGCGGTAACGAAGTCGGCGCCGTCAAAAAATCCGCCGGTGTAAATCATACCAATGACACAACAGATAATCAGTGCAATGATAGGGATCAGAAGATCGATCACCTTACCTTTAGCGTTAACGGGTACAGTTTCCTGTACGGCAGTGTTTTTTCCTGTGGAGAACAGATCGCCTTTTAATGCGTTTGCTTCGTGGGTTTTCATGGAACCGAAGTCAACCTTTAAAATCACCATAGAGATCATCATAATGATTGTCAAGATGGCATAGAAGTTATAAGGAATCGCACGGATAAAGATAGAGAAGCCATCTTCTCCTTCCACGAAACCAGAAACGGCCGCCGCCCAGGAAGAGATCGGGGCGATGATGCAGACTGGCGCTGCAGTGGCGTCGATCAGGTAAGCTAACTTCGCCCTGGAAACTTTATGCTCGTCTGTGACAGGCTTCATAACGCTGCCAACGGTGAGACAGTTGAAATAATCGTCGATAAAGATCAACACGCCAAGAGCGATAGTTGCAAGTTGTGCACCTGCACGGGTTTTGATCTTTTCCTTAGCGAAATGACCGAAAGCGGCGGATCCACCAGCGCGATTCATCAGACTTACCATAGCGCCCAGGATCACGAGGAAGATTAGGATACCCACATTATAGCTGTCAGACAAAACAGCCACAAATCCGTCGTTGAAGATGTGGGTAAGGGTCTTCTCGAAGGAAAATCCTGAATAGAACAATCCGCCAACTAAGATCCCGACGAAGAGAGAACTGTAAACTTCCTTCGTAATCAGTGACAATACGATGGCCACAATGGGAGGCACCAGCGCCCAGAAGGTGGCATACATGGCAGGGGTATATTCCGCCCCTTCCTCTGCAGCGAATGCAGTAAGCGGCAGAAGAGCCATACAGAGGATCAAAAGACCAGCTCCTCGTAACAGTTTTTTCTTTTTCATTCTTTTGTACTCCCTTTTCTATAGAATTGGCTTGTCATGCCTTCCAACTTTCCGGACAGCAGGGTGCAGAATCATACGGTATGTCGTGGGAAAGACATTTCCAGCATGCATTTTGTATAAAAATTCATAAACTATACTGTGCCATGAATAGCAGATATGAGATGTTTAGCATGACTGCCGAGGATAGTATACCACTGCATGTTATATTACACAAGAAAAAAGTCAAAAGAATGTATATTTATGTAATGGATCAGATTTCTTTGCTGAAATTACTATTGCCGGAATTTATTCGTTGTGGATTTACTATTGCGACACTTCATAGCTGTACAATTTCTGATGATTTTGAATATTCTGATAAAATAAGAGAGGATGGAAAAAGGGAACTGATTGCTGCGTCTGTAACGGTATATTCTGGGTTGGAGATAGGTAGGAAAGAGAAAACAGGGAAAAGGCGATAAGTCCTGTTATGATTCTGGTCTATATGATATGATATATTTAATTGTCATCTATTTTTGTGCCAATGGCGAGGTTCTTAGTGGTGGAATTAGAGGGATGCCGGAGGAACTGTTTGGGATAGCGGTGGTCGCTATTGCGGCAACGATTCTGGTATAGCGTATCTTCTGCACCAGAGTGCAGAAGGTTTGATGGCAGGTGTGGTGAAGGGAAAGGCACAAAAACAGAATATTTTGGGAGAACGTTCCGGAATGGAGAGGGATATGAATAGAGAAGAGGCGAGAAAGAGAGCAGTAGAGCTTGTGGCGCAGATGACGGTGGAGGAACGCGCCGGGCAGCTTAGGTATGATGCACCAGCAATAGAACGTTTAGGTGTTCCTGCTTATAACTGGTGGGGAGAAGGGCTGCACGGAGTGGCCAGAGCGGGGACTGCCACTGTGTTTCCGCAGGCAATTGGTATTGCGGCGGCTTTTGATGAAAAATTGGCCGGCAAGATCGGAGACTGCGTGGGAACGGAGGGCAGAGCGAAGTACAATGAATTTTCTGCGCATCATGACAGGGATATTTATAAAGGACTCACTTTTTGGTCGCCAAATGTCAATATCTTCCGGGACCCCAGATGGGGGAGAGGGCACGAGACTTATGGAGAGGATCCCTATTTGACTTCCAGATTGGGCGTTGCGTTTGTCAAAGGTCTGCAGGGGGACGGAGAAGTCCTGAAGGCGGCGGCCTGTGCGAAGCATTTTGCAGTGCATTCCGGACCGGAGGCACTGCGGCATGAATTTAATGCGAAGGCTAGCCCGAAAGATATGGAAGAGACTTATCTGCCTGCTTTTGAGGCGCTGGTTAAGGAAGCTCATGTAGAAGCGGTTATGGGTGCCTATAACAGAGTGAACGGGGAACCCTGCTGTGGGAGTGAGGCGCTGATTCGGGATATGCTTCGCGGAAAATGGAACTTTGAGGGACATTTCGTATCTGACTGCTGGGCGATCAAGGATTTCCATGAGAATCATATGGTGACTGCAACGCCGGCACAGTCTGCAGCAATGGCGCTGAATGCAGGATGTGATCTCAACTGTGGCGTTACCTATCTGCATCTGCTGGAAGCGCTGCAACTGGGGCTTGTGACGGAAGAGAACATTACGGAGGCTGCTGTACGTCTGTTTACAACCCGTTTCTTATTGGGGCTGTTTGAGACGAATATGTATGATGGTCTAGACTATGAGGTGGTAGAATGCAGTGAGCACATCGCGCTTGCAGACCGGGCGGCAAGAGAGAGCATGGTCCTGCTCAAGAACGATGGAATTCTGCCCCTTGCTGTGGATGAGATCAGGACAATTGGCGTAATTGGTCCCAATGCGGACAGCCGGAGGGCATTAATGGGTAATTACCATGGGACTTCATCGGAATACATTACAGTGGCGGAGGGGATCCGCAGGTATGTAGATGGAAAAGTAAGGGTTTTATTCTCGGAAGGGTGCGGCCTGTTCGAAGATAAGACAGAGGCGCTTGCTATGGCAGGAGACAGGCTTACGGAAGCACAGATCATTGCAGAGCACAGTGATGTGGTGGTGCTCTGTCTGGGGTTGGACGAGACTTTGGAAGGGGAAGAAGGAGATACCGGGAACAGCTATGCGTCAGGAGATAAGGTTGACCTGCTCCTTCCGAAGCCACAAAGAGAACTGATGGAAACGGTGGCAGCCGTTGGGCGGCCAGTGATCTTATGCCTGATGACAGGAAGCGCCATGGATCTGCGCTTTGCGGCAGAACATTTCAATGCCATACTGCAGTTATGGTATCCAGGGGCCAGGGGAGGAAGAAATGCCGCCGAGATCCTGTTTGGAGAGGTCTCTCCTTCCGGTAAGCTTCCAGTTACCTTTTATAAAGACAGCGATAGTCTTCCAGAATTTACGGATTACCGTATGAAGGGGAGAACTTACCGCTATATGCAGGATAAGGCGGCGTATCCGTTCGGGTTTGGGCTGACTTACGGGGATGTAGTCGTGACAGAGGCAGAAGTCTGCGGAATCCAGAAGGAAGTTTGTGACGACAGGAAGCAGAAGACAGAGGATGCACAGAACAAAGATGACCAGTATACGGCGGCTGTAGAAGTAACCGTGCAGAATCAAGGAAAGTGCGATACAGATGATGTTATTCAGATTTACATCCGGAATAAAGATTCTGTATATGCGGTGAAGAATCCAACGCTCTGCGCTTTTCAGCGGGTGCACGTAAAGGCAGGGGAGCAGGCAAAGGTGACATTGCAGATCGGGCATAAGGCATTTACAGTGGTGAGCCCGGAAGGGGTGCGCAAGATGGATGGCACACATTTTATCCTGTATGCCGCTACATTCCAGCCGGATGAGCGGAGTGAGGAATTGATGGGCAGGAAGGCAGTAGAGATGGAATTGGAGCTCCCAGGCACTTAAAGTTTGGAAAGGATATCCATATAGTATAATCATTGTATTCAGAAAGAAAAAGACTTTGATTGCGCAGGGGACATAGCCTTACTCAGATTGAGGTCTGAGACGCTTTCTATGCAGACTTTGGATGTCAAAAAACGGTATTATTGAAATTAGGATCAAGGAGGGGAAAACGATGTATGACATGAAACCATATCTTAATGAGATTGAAAAGGTGATACAGGAGGGGCCCTACAAAGACAGCTGGGAATCCTTATCAGAATATCGGGTTCCTGTCTGGTATGAAGAAAAGAAATTTGGTATCTTCATTCATTGGGGTGTGTTCAGTGTGCCGGCATTTGGAAGCGAATGGTATCCCAGGAATATGTACATACAGGGAGAAAAAGAATATCAGCATCATATCAAGACGTACGGTCCACATAAGGAGTTTGGGTACAAGGATTTCATACCACTTTTCAAAGCGGAGGCGTTTGATCCGGAGTCATGGGCACAGTTATTTCAAAGGGCAGGAGCTGAGTATGTAGTACCCGTGGCGGAGCATCATGATGGATTTCAGATGTATAAAAGCCAGATTTCTGAGTGGAATGCATGGGAAAAGGGACCAAAGAGAGATGTGCTAGGAGAACTTGGTGCGGCCTTTGCGCAAAAGGGTCTTACCTTTGGTGTGTCATCTCATCGCATTGAACATTGGTTCTTTCTGGGGCATGGCAGGGAGTTTGACAGTGATGTCAAGGAACCTTTAAAGCGGGGAGATCTTTATTGGCCGGCGATGTCCGAAGCAGAGTATCATGATATTTTAAGTCAGCCGGTACCGAGTGAAGAATTTCTGCAGGACTGGCTTGTCAGGACTTGTGAACTGATAGACTTATACCGGCCGAAGATTCTATATTTTGACTGGTGGATCCAGCATGCCAGTGCCAAGCCTTATATCAGGAAGCTGGCGGCGTACTATTATAATAGGGCGAAGCAGTGGGGAGAACAGGTTGTGATTAACTATAAACACGATGCCTATCTGTTCGGAACGGCAGTTCCTGATGTGGAAAGAGGACAGTTTGCAGATATGAAGCAGTACAGTTGGCAGACAGACACGGCGATTGCGTTGAATTCCTGGGGATATACGGAGAACAATATCTATCGTCCGGCAGAGGAACTTCTGTGTGATCTGGTGGATATTGTGAGTAAGAATGGACGCCTTCTCTTAAATGTGGGACCCAAAGCGGATGGCACGATTTCAGAGGAGGAGACCAGGGTTCTTATGGAAATCGGGGACTGGCTTGCAGTGAATGGAGAGGCTGTTTATGGGACAAAAACATGGCGGGTCTATGGGGAAGGTCCCACGCAGATTGTGGAAGGACAATTTTCGGACGGTATTAAGAAGAATTTTACAAGTCAGGATTTTCGTTTTACGACTAGGGGAGGAAAGCTGTATATCACGGCACTGAAATGTAGCGAGACAGGGAAATATTGTGTGCGGTCTTTGGGGATAAAGGATGCGTCAAGAGTAGCTAATTTCAGTGGAATCATCGGGAAAGTGGAGATCTTAGGACAGGATCAGGAACCGGTATGGGAACGGGATGAGGAAGGCTTGCAGATTACCACCACTGTCAGGAGCAACAAGCCGGTGGTATTTCGCGTCACGATAGAGTAACACCGTGTAATCTAATCCTCATACAGATCGCAGGCTGGCTTGCGATACTGCTTAAATAGAAAAAACTATTTATTATAGAAGGAAAAGTATTTATCATAGGAAATTTATAACTGAGTAACAGCCGCAAAAGCAACAGGCCTGTGGTATATGGGAGAGCAATAAAGAAAGACCATATACTGTGTAAAGCCGTTATTTTGCGGCTGTTTTTGTGGAAAAGAAATTTAGAGGAAAATTGTGTAAGTCCGTCTAATGGGACATATCCTATGCTATTTTATTATTATCAAGGTTTTCGGAGAGCCTGCTGTCAGATTTAAGAAGATATGGGAGCGAAGGAGGAAGGCTATTTATGTCGGGGAGAAGATTTACAATATTTACAATTCTGCTGGTAGTGGTCATTATTTTCTGTGTGAAAGGTACTGTGATGAGTAAGGGAAATCCACAGCGCGCACAGGAGAATGAATACTATCTGGGACTGGAACAGGAATATGTGGAGAATACGAAGATCTACCTGAGAGAACAGGGTTTTGTCGACTGTGGTGTAATGATGACCAGGGTAACTTATGGGGACGGCAGCAGGGAATACAGAGTACAGATTCATCACAGGAGACTGGAACGGATGACAGCAGAAGATAAGTTGTTTTTGAGGAAGTCATTGTCACAGGCAGAGTTTGGACGTGGTACCTGTATCTTTCAATATGATCTGTAAACTATTGACAAAACCGAATATATGTTCTATCATCAAAACAGAACATTTGTTCTATTTTGGTGATATGAAAACTTTAAGAATGACTTTTTCACGATTTGGGATTATACTAGATGAAAGCAACGTTTACAGGAAAGGAATTTTCAGCTGAAACGGAAATGACTTTTCTATTTTAGGTAGATTGGAGCAGTATATGAGACCGAATCCCAAACCACAGGAAATGTACAGACATTTTAAAGGAAATATTTATCAGATCCGCTGTCTTGCAAAGCACAGTGAGACAAGAGAGATGATGGTAGTCTATCAGGCCATGTATGATACTTTTCAGATCTATGTCAGACCGCTTGCTATGTTTATGGAAGAGGTAGATTCTACGAAATATCCAAATGTTACGCAGAAGTATCGCTTTGAACTGCTGCAGGATATGGAGTTGGAGTCTTCGCCGCAGGAGGCAGACAGAGAAGAGATATCAGAACAGATCTCATCTTTGCAGGAGGAACAGGCAGCAGGATTGGAGGAACAACTAAATATTGATCCACTGGTGATGGAATTCCTGGAAGCAGACACGTATGAACAGAGACTCAATGTTCTGGCGGCGCTCCGGCATAGGATTACGGATGAGATGATCAACACGATGGCGATGGCTGTCGATCTGGAAATTAAGGAAGGCAGTGTAGAAGAGCGCTATGAGGAATTCAGGAACTGCCTGTTGACGTTTGAGAAGTATGAGTGTAACAGGCTGCGGTAGTTTTTAGGAGTGTCTTCCGGCGGATCAAATAAGAGGTAGTAGAATAAGCGTTTGATTCGGACCGGGAGGTAATCTATGGCGTATGATCTAGAGAATAAACTGGTGGTAGGTGTATCATCCAGGGCGTTGTTTGACCTGACTTATGAGAATACTATATTTGAGTCAGATGGTGTGGAAGCATACTGCAGGTATCAGATCGAACATGAAAATGAGATCCTGCGGCCAGGTCCAGGTTTTCCCCTGGTTAAGGCACTTCTTAATCTGAATCATCTGCCAGGCAGGGAAGGCAGTGTGGAAGTAATTATCATGTCCAGGAATAGCCCGGATTCTTCGCTACGTGTTTTTAACACGATAGAGCATTATGGTCTCGATATCACCAGAGCTGTTCTTGCCAGTGGCGCTTCTCTGGCACCGTATCTGTCGGCTTTTAAGACGGACTTATTTTTATCGGCATACGAGGATGATGTACAGAGCGCAATTGATTCCAATATAGCGGCGGGTATCATCTGTACGGAAGGATTGTGCACTTACGATTGTGATCATCAGATTAGACAGATTCGGATTGCGTTTGATGGAGATGCGGTACTATTTTCGGATGACTCGGAACAAATTTTTAAGGAACAGGGACTGGAGGCTTTTGCGGAGAATGAGAGAAGGAATGCCAACAATCCACTGGAGGCAGGACCTTTTGCTAAATTTCTTAAGATGTTGTCTGAGCTGCAGAAGGATTGCACTGTAGAGACAGCACCGATCAGAACCGCACTTGTGACATCAAGATGTGCACCGACGCATGAGAGAGTGATCCGTACCCTGCGGGCATGGAATGTGCGTATCGATGAAGTGTTTTTCCTTGGGGGAGTCCGCAAGAAAGAGGTATTGCATGCATTTGGAGCACATATTTTCTTCGATGATCAGTCAATGCATACGGTGCCAGCATCAGAAGTAGTGCCTGCCGCCAGAGTGCCGTACAAGAAGAAGGTTCCCTGTGACGAGACAGAAGAGGAATTGGACAGTAGTTAATCTTGAGGAGCTAAAAAGACGAAATTAAGAAGGGTTACGGTCTTGATATAAAAGATAAAGGGATGGAGAAGATTTTGCAGTTTACATAATATGAGATATAATGAGATAATCACAGCAAATTTTATAGAGAGACCGAACCGTTTTATAGCCTATGTGGATATAGATGGCACAAAAACGAAGGTACATGTTAAGAATACGGGGAGATGTCGGGAATTGCTGCGTGACAATGCACAGGTATATCTGGAGCAGAGCGATAATCGGAATCGTTCTACGGCTTATGATCTTGTAGCGGTGGATAAGGCGGGAAGATTGATTAATATGGATTCGAATGCACCGAATAAGGTAGTGGGTGAGTGGCTGTCGTCAGGAGGATTATACGAGGATATCACTCTGCTGCGGCCGGAGACAGTCTTTGGGAATTCCCGGTTTGACTTTTATGTGGAGAGTGAGGCGGGATGCAGGGCATTTATAGAGGTCAAAGGCGTCACATTGGAGAATGATAATATAGCGGCATTTCCAGACGCACCATCTGCACGCGCGGTAAAACATGTAGAAGAGCTAGTGGAAGCACATGCCCTGGGCTATGAGGCATATCTGATCTTCGTTGTCCAGATGAAAGGGATTGCACATGTGGAACCGAATTGGAAGACACAGCCAGCTTTCGGGGAAGCGTTGAAGAAGGCGCGAAGTGCAGGGGTGCATTTACTTGCCTATGATTGTCTGGTAGGGAAGGACAGCCTTGTGTTGGACAGACAAGTGCCTGTTGTATTGGATCGTCTGGATTTGATCGCACGGCCATTGCTTGCCTGGTATGATGCGGGGAGAAGAATTCTCCCCTGGCGTGAAGAACCAACGCCATACCATGTCTGGCTGTCAGAGATCATGCTGCAGCAGACAAGGGTGGAGGCGGTGAAGCCTTATTACGACCGGTTTCTGCAGTATCTTCCTGATATAGAGAGCCTTGCGGCAGTGGAAGAGGAACAGCTTCTGAAATTGTGGGAAGGGCTGGGATATTACAATCGGGCGAGGAATCTGAAAAAGTCCGCTATGCAGATCATGACGGAGTATGGCGGTGAGATGCCGCCAGAATATGAACAGTTGATTAAGCTTGCGGGTATTGGTAGTTATACAGCAGGTGCGATTGCCTCGATTGCTTTTCAAAAAGCAGTTCCTGCGGTTGATGGTAATGTATTGAGGATTCTTGCCAGATTGCGGATGGATGACCGTGATATTCTGGATACAGGCGTCAAAAGATCGATAGAAGAGGAACTCAGGGCTGTGATACCGAAAGACCGGCCGGGTGATTTTAATCAGGCGTTAATGGAACTAGGAGCAATGGTGTGTATTCCCAATGGGCTACCGAAATGCGAGGAATGTCCGTGGAAAGGATTGTGTCAGGCGAGACTGCAGGAGTGCGTTTTGGATTATCCGAGAAAGAAGCCGAAGAAACCGCGTTCGATTGAGAAGAAAACAGTTATGGTTATTTTGGACGAACATTATGTGGCGCTTCATAGGAGGGAAAACAAGGGACTGCTTGCAGGTATGTATGAGTTTCCGATGATGGAGGGACACAGGAGTGAGGAAGAAGTACTCTCCTATTTGAAGCAGTCTGGCATGGCGATACTCCGTATACAGCGGTTGGAACCTTCCAAACATATCTTTACCCATAAGGAATGGCATATGATTGGTTATCAAATACGCGTAGATGAATTGATGAAGATGAGAAAGAACGCTGGGGAAGAAGTGGACGGACAGCAATATATTTTTATCGATCCTGCAGAGACTAAGAACAGATATCCGATTCCGTCAGCGTTTGCTGCCTATGCAGATCATATGGAGATGAAGAGGGGAGTTTGAGTACTGCCTGCAACAGAGATCTGCGTTGCTATTTACATGGATGGCTAAGGCAGCACAACATTGAATAGAAGGTCATTGTTTAAAAAATATAGAAACCTTCTCACTAAACAGTTATGAAGATAATCTTATGTGGGTATTCTATGATATAGGGAATTCCTATGCAGATGTTCAGTGGAACGGCAAACAGACAATGTAATAAGGGGATAGTGAATATGAAATTATTATCAGTGGCAATACCGAGCTATAATTCAGAAGCTTATATGCGCAAATGTATTGAATCATTGCTTGTGGGTGGAGAAGACGTAGAGATACTGATCGTTGATGATGGCTCTACAGATGGAACAGGAGCTATTGCGGATGGATATGAGGCGAGATATCCATCGATTGTCAAGGCGATCCATAAGGAGAATGGCGGTCATGGATCGGCGGTCAATGCTGGGTTGGAACATGCTACTGGCTTATATTTTAAGGTAGTCGATAGCGATGACTGGGTGAAGGAGAGCGCCTATTTCAAGATTTTGGACGTTCTCAGGGACATTGCGACGGGAGATTCCAGTTTGGATATGCTGATCAGTAATTTCGTCTATGAAAAAGAGGGCGAGAGGAAACATAAAGTCATGAAGTACCGGCATGCTCTTCCACAGGACAGGGTCTTCACCTGGAATGAAGTGAAGCATTTTCATAAGGGACAATATATTTTAATGCATTCGGTCATCTTTAGAACCAGGTTGTTGAAAGAATGTGGACTGAAACTGCCGGAGCATACTTTCTACGTGGATAATATTTTTGTATTTGAACCACTTCCGTTTGTAAAGAATCTGTATTATCTGGATGTTAATTTTTACCGCTATTATATAGGCAGAGAGGGGCAGTCGGTCAATGAACAGGTAATGATATCCAGAGTTGACCAGCAGATCAAGGTTAATAAGATCATGGTTGATTATCTGTCCGATCATAAGGCAAAGGTGGCTTCTAACCGCAAGCTGAGAAATTATATGTTTAGGTATTTGGAGATCATAACGGTTATTTCCTCGATTCTGTTGATACGGGATGGGACGGAAGAGGCATTGGAGAAGAAACAGGAATTATGGCAGTATATCAAGCAGAAAGATATGGGGATGTACATGCGTCTGCGCTATGGTGTGCTGGGGAATTCCATGAATCTTCCTGGCAAGGGGGGACGAAAGATATCGGTGGAAGGTTATAAGATCTGCCGGAGATTCTATAAGTTCAATTGATATAAGAGATCCCGTCAGCCAGGAGACGGTGGAATAATTCCTAACGGCGTCCAGACTGACGGGAGATCGTTTAACCTACTTTAGGCTTGCGTTTTATGCGACCCAGTGTGTTTCGATAGAAGTGAAGCACTACATCAAAACGGTACACGACACCATACATGACAGCAGCCATGATGAAAGCAGTCATTACATCGAACAGAGAATGCTGCTTGATGAATACAGTCGACAGGATGATCGACACACACAGGATCAAGGAACCAATACGGATACCTGTATATTTCCTTAACTGTTGGCTCTTCATTATGGCTATGTGGCATCCGAGAGAATTATATACATGAATGCTGGGCCATAAATTAGTAGGGGTATCTGCTCTGTAGAGCGCCGCTACCATCTGTGTAAAGATGTTGTCCCGTGGCATGATATAAGGTCTCAAATGATGACCATTAGGCCAGAGTGTGGATACCAGAAGAAAGATAGTCATTCCAGTGAACAAAAAAGTACAGGTTTTGAAATAATCGTCCTTGTCGCGGAAAAAGAAGTACATTACAACCACTGCCACATAAGCGAACCAGAGCAAATAAGGAAGGACAAATATTTCACAAAACGGAATATAGTCATCAAAGGCTACGTGAATGACCCGGTAATGACTTGTCACTGTGCGTTCCAGGTGACCAAACCACGAGAGATAGATAATCCCATATATGATCAAAGGCAACGCGTGCCGGTATTTAAGAAAGAGCTGGACAAGCGGATCACATTTCTTTAAAAAGGCGGACGCCTGTATTGTTTTCTGATATTTTTGACGAAATTTTTCCATGATGACAATTCCCCATTTGTCTGATTGATAGCTGCATGATAAACCGTTCCCATATGGTATGTGGTCAGTTCATAGAAGATATCATAGCAGATTAGGATAAAAAGTCAAAATAAGATTTCCATAAATATTTCTTAATTTTTCATGAAAAAGTGTCCAACATGCTGATTATACCAGAAAACGGATTCTCTGTTTCAGACAGGAAATGCTGATCTGGTCGGATTTAGTCGATACTTCTCCATCCGTATGTATCCACAGTGGTGCAGATGTCTGCAGATGGATAGAGGAAGCGGTATAGTGGTCAATTTTCGGGAAAATGTAATGTTTGCCGAAGAATGCTGTGGGCAATGCGAAAAGGATAAGCAGTTTGGAGAGATCGCCAACAACACACAGATCAAGGAGGCCATCACTGTTATCTGCTTGTGGGCAGAAACAGAAACCGCCACCTTCATAGGGATGGTTCATAAAGGTGCTGAAAAGCAGTTTGGGTACAAAAATAGATCTGGAACCGTCTAATGTCAGCTTACAGGATATAGCTTTGGCGGTAAACAATTGCTTGAGTGCTATGCACAGATAAGTCAGTTTGCCAAGCTTAAGTTTGTTTAATGTATCTTTAATAGGAGAAGATAAGGCTTCTTTACAGACAGCAGCATCGAAGCCTATGCCGCTGCTGACGATAAAGTACCGGCTCTTATATGTAGGCCGGTGATGAAGTCTGGATGTTTCTTCGGAATTGCTTTTATAAGTTAGAATTCCTAGATCGACCATGTGGACATGGGTACCCTCTAGAATCCTTGAGAGCAATTCAACTGGATGGGGCTCAAGCTTGAGTGCTCTGGCAAGATCATTGCTGGATCCGGTAGGGATATAACCAATACTTATGTTGTCAAAATCTGTAATTCCCTGTAAAGCTTCATTGACAGTGCCGTCACCGCCCAGCAGGATCAGATCGACTTTCTGTCCTGTAGAAGTGATTTGGCGCGTCAACTCTGTCACATCCCCTGGACAGGTGGATTCGTGCAATACATAAGAAATGTTTCTTTCAGACAAGACAGGCTTTAAGGTCTGCCATATAGATAATCCTCTGCCGGATTTGGAAGTCGGGTTCATGATAATGTGATACATAGGCGTTATAATTCCTTGTCTGTAGTATTGGGTATGTAGTATGAATATATCGTAATATAGATATATTGTAATAAGGGTATATCAGCATATAGATATATAGGTATAGTATGCTGGATAAGAAAAGTATATCATGTTTTTAGGACTTCTGCCCATTGGTATTTTTCGAAACATGCTGTTGCGTCCCAAATGGAGCTTGTGATATACTTATACCGGTTTTATGCATTATTTTAAGCTTATGTCACAAGTATGATAATTGGATTAAGGAAAGGCAGGAACAAGGAATGTATTCATTGGATGAAGTAAGGAGGACAGATCCGGAGATTGCACAGGCGATCGAGGCGGAGGAACAGCGTCAAAATTCCCATATCGAGCTGATTGCTTCGGAGAACTGGGTGAGCAAAGCTGTTATGGCAGCTATGGGAAGTCCGTTGACGAACAAATATGCAGAAGGTTATCCAGGCAAGAGATACTATGGCGGCTGTGAGTGCGTAGATGTAGTAGAAGATCTGGCAAGAGACAGGGCAAAGCAATTATTTGGATGTGAATATGTTAATGTACAGCCGCATTCGGGCGCACAGGCTAACATGGCGGTCTTTTTTGCCGTAATGGAGCCAGGCGATACTTTTATGGGGATGAATCTTGATCACGGCGGCCATCTGTCTCACGGTTCACCAGTGAATTTGTCTGGTAAATATTTTAACTGTGTGCCTTACGGCGTCAATGATGAAGGATTTCTTGATTATGATAATGTGCGAAAGATCGCGTTGGAATGTAAGCCGAAGATGATCGTGGCAGGAGCTTCCGCTTATGCACGGACCATTGATTTTAAGAAATTTAGAGAAATTGCCGATGAAGTGGATGCTGTACTCATGGTAGACATCGCTCACATTGCAGGGCTTGTAGCAGCTGGACTGCATCCGAGTCCGATCCCTTACGCTCATGCGACTACGACCACGACGCACAAGACGCTTCGCGGTCCCCGCGGCGGTATGATCATGTCCAGCCAGGAAGTGGCAGATAAATATAATTTCAACAAAGCTATATTCCCCGGTACACAGGGGGGGCCGCTGATGCATGTGATCGCGGCGAAGGCTGTCTGCTTCAAGGAAGCGCTGGATCCTTCTTTCAAGGAGTACCAGCAGGGTGTGATTGACAATGCACAGGCACTCTGTAAGGGATTGCAGAAGAGAGATATTAAGATTGTTTCAGACGGTACAGATAATCATTTGATGCTGGTTGATCTGACTGCCTATAACGTAACAGGTAAGGCGCTGGAGAAGCTTCTGGATGAGGCGCATATTACAGCGAATAAGAACACGATTCCGAATGATCCTAAGTCTCCTTTTGTCACAAGCGGTATCCGACTTGGAACACCAGCGGCGACATCACGTGGTCTGAATACGGAAGACATGGATCAGGTTGCAGAAGCTGTCGCTATTGTTATCAAAGAGGGTGAAGCTGGAATCGAGAAAGCGCAGGCGATCGTAAAGACGCTTACAGACAAATACCCGCTGATCTAGTACAATTCGTAAACAATCTTCTTTGGTGGATGCTTGGAAGGGGACATTCTCTGTTCTGCTCTGAGATATCGCGATGAGATACTGGAGGGGGTCTGTAAAAATATAATGTGGTAGGAGGGGCAGGCATTGATGGTTTGCCCCTTCGATTTTTCCTTTTTCGCTCTTTTTCACAAAAACTGCTTGCCTTTATTAGTCAGTTATGCTAGAATATCTTTCGTTGGCAGACAAATGTCTTCAATATAAGGACAGATAAAAACAAGTGTCCGCACAAAAAGGACATGCAGAGAGCAACAAATACCGGGACGAACAGATAACAGAGTAATGCAGAGAGGTATGATTGTAATATGTGGGAAAAAAGCGGCTATTTTGTAGTGAGGCAGAAAGCTGTTCCAGAGGTCCTTCTCAAGGTAGTGGAAGCAAAGCGGCTGGTGGAGTCCGGAAGGGCAGGATCTGTACAAGAAGCAGTCGAAGATGTAGGAATCAGTCGGAGTTCCTTCTATAAATATAAAGATGATATTTTCCCTTTTCATGAAAACTCGCAGGGGACAACGATTACGCTCACTTTTCAAATGGATGATGAGACGGGTCTTCTGTCGGATGTGTTAAAAATTGTGGCGGACTATGGAGCGAATATTCTGACAATCCATCAGAGTATTCCGATCAATGGCGTGGCTTCTCTGAGTCTCAGTGTACAGGTGCTGCCAACAACAGGAGACATCTCGGAGATGATCGAAGCTATGGAGAGGAAGTTAGGAGTTCATAATGTGAAGATCCTTGCAAGAGAGTAGATTGAAAAAAAGCTTATTCAATTTTCTATTTAAGCAGTATCGCAAGCGGGCTTGCGATATGCACGGGGATAGATTGAAAAACAAAGCTTTTTCGATTTTTTATTTAGGCAGGATGATAAGTGGGTTTGCAATATGCACGGGAAGTCTGCGGTAGGACAAGATAGATACGATACAATGAGGGATTAAGGAAGGAGCAGCGGTATGATTCATGTAGCAGTATTAGGATACGGAACAGTGGGGAGCGGTGTCGTTGAGGTGATCGAGACGAACAAGACTGCGATCGATAAGAGGGCGGCGGCTAAGCTCAATATCAAGTATATTCTGGATTTGAGGGATTTCCCTGGGGATCCATATGAGAATAAGATAGTTCATGATTTCAATATTATTATGAATGATCCGGAAGTAACCGTGATTTGCGAGACAATGGGAGGACTCCATCCAGCCTATGAATTCTCTAAGCAGGCGCTGCTCTCAGGTAAAAGTGTATGTACTTCCAATAAAGAGCTGGTAGCGAGTTATGGACCGGAGCTTATAGAGATTGCCAGAGAGAATCATTGTAATTATCTGTTTGAGGCGAGTGTGGGCGGCGGTATACCGATCATTCGTCCATTGAATTATTCGTTGACGGCGGAGAAGATTGACTCTATTACAGGTATTTTAAATGGCACAACCAACTATATTTTAACTAAGATGGATAAAGAAGGGGCAGATTTTGCGGATGTCCTGAAAGAAGCGCAGGAGAAAGGCTATGCTGAGCGGAATCCAGAAGCGGATGTGGAAGGATATGATGCTTGCCGTAAAATTGCTATTCTTTCTTCGTTGATGTGTGGAAAGAATGTCAGTTATGAAGAAATCTACACCGAGGGCATCACGAAGATATCAGCGGCAGATTTTTTATATGCAAAGCAGATGGGCAAATCTATAAAGCTTTTGGCGATGAGCAGGGATAAAGAAGAAGGTTTTTTTGCGATGGTTGCGCCTTTTATGATATCCAAATCCCATCCGCTCTACAGCGTGAGCGGCGTCTTCAATGCAATTTATGTACATGGTAACATGCTGGGAGATTCTATGTATTACGGCCGGGGTGCCGGCAAGCTTCCGACGGCCAGTGCGGTAGTATCCGATGTTGTGGATTGTGCAAGACATCCAGGCAAAACGATTATGTGCTTCTGGGAAAATGACAATGTTCGGGTTGCTGACATTAAGGAAGATCAAAGAAAGTTTTTTGTCAGGGTAGGCAGTGTACAGAAAGAGGCGGCAATGGAAATCTTTGGTTCTCTGGCTGAGGTGAATGTGGGAATTACGGAAGAATTTGCGTTTATGACCCAGATGATGACGGAGCAGGAATTTAACGATAAAATTGAAAAGATTGGCGGCTGCATTAACCGGATCCGCATTTTCAGTGCGTGAAAGAAGCGAAAATAAGATATCATAGCAATGAGTATTTCAATTCAGAGGAGCAGGATATGAAAAAAGTAGTAAAGTTTGGCGGCAGTTCGCTGGCCAGCGCAGAACAGTTTAAAAAGGTTGGGGACATTATCCATGCAGACAAGGAGCGCAGATTTGTCGTTCCGTCTGCACCAGGAAAAAGATATGCGGATGATACGAAAGTAACGGATATGCTGTATGCCTGCTATGATTTGGCAGAGGCTGGAAAGGATTTCAGTAGTCAGCTTAAGGCGATCAAAGACAGATACCAAGAGATCATCGATGGATTGGGTTTAAAGCTCTCTCTTGAAGAAGAGTTTAAGACGATCGAGAACAACTTTAAGAATAAGGCAGGCAGTAACTATGCAGCTTCCAGAGGAGAGTATCTCAATGGTATCATTATGGCGGAGTATCTTGGATTTGTATTTGTAGATGCTGCTGAGGTGATCCTTTTTGAAGAAAACGGCGAGTATAATGTGGAAGTCACTAACAGAAAGATGAGAGAAAGACTGGAGGGATTAGATGCTGCGGTCATTCCCGGATTCTACGGTGCGTATGCAGACGGTACGGTAAAGACCTTTTCAAGAGGAGGATCTGACATCACGGGATCTATTGTAGCGCGGGCGATCAAAGCGAATGTGTATGAGAATTGGACGGATGTATCCGGGTTCTTGATTGCAGATCCGAGGATCATCTATAAGCCAGAAGGGATTGATACGATCACTTATAAGGAACTGCGGGAGCTGGCATATATGGGAGCATCTGTATTACACGAAGAGTCGATTTTTCCAGTCAGATGTGAAGGAATTCCGATTAATATACGTAACACCAACGCACCGAATGATAATGGAACCTGGATTGTGGAAAGTACATGCCAGAAATCGAAATATGTTATCACGGGCATAGCAGGGAAAAAGGGTTTCTGTGCTGTGAACATTGATAAGGATATGATGAATTCTGAAATCGGATTTGGACGTAAAGTACTGCAGGCTTTTGAGGAGAATGGCATTTCCTTCGAACATGTACCATCAGGTATTGACACGATGACAGTGTTTGTACATCAGGATGAGTTTATGCATAAGGAGCAGAGAGTCGTGTCGGCGATTCACAGGCTGGCAGATCCAGATCATATTGACATTGAAGGGGATTTTGCACTGATCGCTGTTGTGGGACGGGGTATGAAGTCAACCCGTGGTACAGCAGGAAGAATTTTCTCAGCCCTTGCACATGCGAATGTCAATGTTAAGATGATTGACCAGGGGTCCAGTGAGCTAAATATTATTATTGGCGTGTCCAATGCAGACTTTGAGACTGCGATTAAGGCAATTTATGATATCTTTGTATTGATGCAGATATAACGCTGTTTTGGATATATGAGATACAGGCCAATAAGAGATGGTTAAAGGAAAAGAAGTGGAATAGAGAGGCGGACTGCATAGAAGCGGGTCTGTCTCTTTTTTCGCATTAAGGGTGAGAAATAACCGCGCTGTGTTTTATGGGATTTTGTGATAATCACATAATATTTGTTAATGTATATTGGATAGAGTTAATTTATCAGAATTGGGAACATATTGTAGTGTTGGTATAAAATGGCAAAGACAAATAAAAGATATATGGTGGAATTGCGAGATAGTTTAAGGTAAAATAAAATTGTGAAGTGAAAGTAAAGCCTAGAATGTTTTGGGGAAACTTATGACACTTCCAATACATAGTAAGGAAAGAGTGTCTATGGTAAAAGAGGGGAGTTCCAGAAGAAAGAAAGTCATGATTACGGTGGGTATAGTCATTGGTTTGGCTATTACGCTGTATTTTATTCTGGTGAATTGTCTTGTCAGTGCTGCGCTGGTTCCTTCCTTTATGGAGAAACTGGAGGCTTTCGAGCGGATCACGGAAGAAAGTTATGCTGCTCAGGTGCAGACATCAGATATTCAGGTGAATCGGCAGCTTGCTTTAAATGCAACAGATGCGTGGCTGGAGACAGCTAAGATGTATCAGATTTCTGTGATAAGTACAGATGGTTACAGACTGGTAGCACAGGAATTTCCGGCGGATGAGGAAGGACACAGATGGGTACTTGTACTACATGGATATACAGGCTGGAAAGAAGAAATGTATCCTTTTGCATATTGGTATCATGAAGAAGGCTATCATGTTATTGTGCCGGATCTGCGCTGTCAGGGTGAAAGCGAGGGGGATTTCATCGGAATGGGGTGGACGGATCACTATGACTGTATGCTTTGGATTGCTTATATATTGGAGCAGGATCAAAATGCAGAGATTGTGATTCATGGCCAGTCTATGGGTGCGGCTACTGCCTTGATGATGACGGGGGAGAGAGAATTACCGGATAATATCATTGCAGTGATCTCGGACTGTGCCTATACGGATGCCTATTCGATGTTTGGGGAAAAGATCACAGAGTGGTTCAGTCTGCCAGCATTTCCGCTAGTGGATTCAGCATGTCTGGCACTTAAGCTGCGAGGCGGATATGAACTGAAAGATGCGTCGGCGATCGATGCTGTGAAGGAGAGCCAGGTGCCTACCCTTTTTATCCATGGTGAGGACGACGCTATGATCAATGTACAAATGACGAGGGATCTATATGAAGCAGCAGGCTGTTATAAGGAATTGCTAATTGTGGAGGAAGCGGGACACGCACAGGCTCAGGATAAGGAACCAGAGATATATTATGAAACGATCAGGAAGTTCCTTGAGAAAATAAAATAGGGTACTTCGTTATATAAAAAGATTGTGCCGGGTGTGCTATTCTGCGAGCAGTTGTGGAACCGAGACTTTGCCGCAACGAGTCGGTTATTTTGTTTTATTGGTCTCTACAATGGGAAATAACTGTAAATAATTGATAAATAAATTAAAAATGTGATAATTTGCATTTTTTGGAAATAAATTGTAAAAATAATAATTTTTTTGAAAAAATGTGTTGACAAATAAAAATAAGCTGTTATAATTAAATCATAAACAAAACAAATTCAGATAGATATCTTAGAAAAAGGAGGTATAGTCCACCGAAAACATAATCTAACATCCATTTTAAAGTACAAATGAATAAGGAACCAATGACAAAACAAGAAACGTAGTCGAGTACATGAGAGAAAGTAACGAATCACAGAAGAAGAAAGAAAAGAAGAAGACGTTACAGTATATGCATACGAAAGAAGAGTGGAAAGAGTACGAAAGAGAAAAGATGGAGGTATAAGCCATTGGATAGTGTAGTATAGAAGCGGGTATTAATTCTCAGAGGATTAGTACCCGCTTCGCTGTGTAAAGAATATCGAAAAATGTAAAATCGGGTAGCATATTTTCTGAAAATAAGTTATAGTGAATTGAGAAGTTATGTGCTATATAACAGGAGGATAATAATGGGAAAGCTATTCGGCAGAAAAAAGAAGTATTCAGAAGATGAATATGAAAATGAAGAATTTGACGATGAGATAGAAGAGGATGAAATAGACGAGGAAGATCTGAATGATGGATCAGACGAGGATGACGATGATCCAGATGAGGATGAGATAGAGAACGATAATGAGGAAGACGAAGAAGCAGATGACGACGAGCTAGAAGCAGATGATGATCCAGACGAGGACGAGATAGAGGATGATGAGGAAGATGAGTGGGAGGAAGATGACCGCCGCGCTTACAGACGTCGCAGAAGAATTCGAAATCAGATCATTGTATATTCTGTTGTGCTCGTATTCTTAGTAGCCGTGATTGGAAGTTGTATTTGGGCTGGAAGAGGTATCGTCAATGTAGTTAGGCAGAAAAAACTTGAAGATGAACAGCGGAGTCTGGCGGAAGAACAGCAAAGATTACAGGAAGAGCAGGAAGCTCATGATGTTGTGATTGATACGCCAGAAACGTTGGAAGAAGAGCCGGAAGAGGATTATCTGGGTGAAATTGTAAACGCGTATATTTCCGAGATGCCGCTTGAGGATAAAGTAGCAGGGCTGTTTATTATTAGACCGGAGGCGATCACTGGAGTATCAACGGTTACACAGGCAGGAGATGGTACACGAGAAGCGTTGAATACTTATGCAGTAGGAGGACTGGTATATTTCAAACAAAATATATTAAACAAAGAGCAGGTAACAGAAATGTTGTCCAATACCATTTCGATGAGCAAATATCCAATCTTCTTGGCAGTGGATGAAGAGGGTGGTACTGTCAGCAGAGTAGCAGAAAGTGGGATTGATGTGCCGCAGGTAGGAGATATGGCTACGATTGGTGCATCTGGTGACGTTTCTCAGGCTAAAGAAGCCGGGAAGGCGATTGGATCATATCTGGACGAGATTGGATTTAATCTGGATTTTGCGCCGGTAGCAGATACGGCAGACACAGAAGAGGGCGTATTGGGAGATCGTGTTTTTGGTTCGGATGCGCAGGCAGTGAGTGAGATGGTGGCCAGTACGGTAGAAGGAATAGAAGAGACGGGAGTAAGTTCCTGTCTGAAGCATTTCCCAGGAATAGGAGACGCAGAAGGGGATATGCATGAGAGTAGGGTAGAGACTGCTAAGACACTAGATGAGATGAGAAATTATGAATTTCTTCCGTTTCAGGCAGGGATAAATGCAGGTGCAGATTTTGTTATGGTCAGTCATATTATTGCATCTGGGGTGGATGAGGAAGCGTTGCCTTCTTCTCTGTCTAAAGTAATTGTTACGGATATTCTGCGCAATGAGCTTAGTTTTCAGGGGGTGATCATTACGGATGCTTTGGATATGAGTGCAATTACGGAGTACTATACATCGGAGGAGGCTTCTGTGATGGCGATTGAAGCCGGTGTGGATATGCTTCTTATGCCAGATGATTTCAATGCAGCGTATGAAGCGGTCTTGGCGGCTGTAAAGGATGGAACGATTTCTGAGGAACGAATTGACGAGTCTTTGGAGCGTATCTTCCGCTTAAAGTGCGCTGATAAGTTGGAATAGAATTATGGTGTATTTGCCTTCAGGATGCATATAGGAGAGAATGGGCTAGGATAATCAAAGGCACAATTTAAAAAGAATGAATTGCGTGTAAAATTAGAAAAAAATAAAAAGATTATTGAATTTTACAAATTTAAAAAATGGTGTTGACAAAGTGGAACCTATGTAGTATATTATTACTTGTCCGAGCGATACATAAGGAAAACAAAGCCGGATAAGTGATATGCGCGAGTGGCTCAGTTGGTGGAGCACGACCTTGCCAAGGTCGGGGTCGCGGGTTCGAGTCCCGTCTCGCGCTCTTTTTGTGCCTTGATTTTACAGGCTTTTTCAAATGTGAGTAATCAAAAGGTAATCAAAAAAGTAATCTAACATATGTTCGATTCAAAAGCGTAGAAGAAAGGAGAAATTCTGCACATCGTGACAATTTCATATGTTGTTAGGACATTTAAATAAGTCCTCTATCAGTTGTAGAAATATGATTGATAGAGGGCTTATTTATGTGGTTTAACAATGGATCATGAAAATCTTCATAACCAATTCTAAAACGCCTATATGAGCCTTACAGAGCGTCAGAAGGGTATCTAAATGTTACTTGCACACATTCACAGCCCATATCTAACACTAACTTAAAATAACAATTTCATAGCAGCTGTAAATACCAAGCCATAGAAGAGGAATGATCATATTGTATGGACATGTAACAAAATATTTCCATGACAGAAAGTTTGGATTTATCCGAGGTGAAGATGGTAATATGTATTTTATTCATCATTCAAAACTGAACGGTGAGTATATAGACTCTGGTTATTTTGTATTCTTTAAACCGTTCCAAAATGACAGAAGTGATTACAACGCAAGAAATCTTATGGTGATTGAAGCACCGGAAAGGAAGAAAAATAATGGCAGTACATGTAAAAAACATGAAAGAACTTGCAAAAGCACTACAACCAACACTATTGAAAATGACTGACCAGTTGGCAGACAGGGTATATGAGACGTTGAATTATTTTCTACAGGACTACTATGCAGGATATGAACCATCAAGTTACCAGAGAACAAAAGATTTTCTGTTTTCAGCGGTAAAGGTAGAAGCACAACCATATAAAGGCGGTGTAAGAGCATGTGTATATATTAATACGGATGCTATGGACAGCTATAGGAATGTTAGTGGTTATCAAGTAGCAAAGTGGAGTAACGAAGGTCTTCATGGCGGCATAGAAGTAGATCACAAGCCTCATGTATGGGATGATACAATGCGTGAGACGGTAGATAATGGAGAACTTCTAAGATTGGCATTAAGATTATCTAAAGAGCAAAGGATTTTCAGTAAGAACATAAAACAAAGGGAGAAGTATAATGGCAGTATTGGAGAAAGAATTTATAGACAGGATGGCAGAAAATGGCGGTATTACAAAGAAAGCAGCAAAGCAGGGACTTGATCTTTTCTTTGAAACATTAATGGAATGTATGGCAGAGGGAGAGAAAGTACTATTAGTGGGATTAGGCAGATTTGAGATGAAAACAACTAAAGAAAGAAGGGGCAGAGTACCTTTAAGTGGAGCAGAATGCGTTATACCGGAACATAGAGTGATGAAATTTCATGCAAGTGAGACGTTGACTGATAAGATTGACGAAATAGGGAGGGAAGAGTAAATACATATGGAATTGAATAATAAGGAGCAAAATTGCGCTGAATGCGAATATACGAGAATGTATGATTCCGCCAACAGGATATATTATTGCGACCATGTAGACAGAAGTGACGATATGGGGAAGTTGGGCGTTGATAATTTACCGAAGACAAGCCCTGAGTGGTGTCCATTGAGAGAGAATAGTTAATTCCCAAGATTATGGGAACGCTGAAAGATGAGGTAAACTTATATGCAGTTCAAAGAATTAGTATGGAGAGACCATATTTCAGATGATGTAATTGTCTGCAGTACATGTGAATTGAGTATATGCGGTGTAATTAAAATAGAATTTCGTATAAACCATGAACCAAAAGAAAATAAATATTATCTGTATTCTTTCGGCAAGGGAAGTATCAGGAGATTAGAGCCTGAGAAGTATGATTCTGTAGAATTGGCTAAGAATGTGGCATACAGGATATACAGCAATGAGATAGCAAGGATCAAGAAAGCGATTGATTTTCTGGTAGAGAATGATTGTTATTAGAGGGCTGCTGCCAAGATAGACATATCGTAAGATAATTGCCCTTACAGAGCAATCAAAATAAGCTGTAAAACTGAAATTCAAGAATATCTAATAACTGTCAACCACTTCACTGTGCAAGTCTGCACAATGAGATTCCATTAAGTGATGATTATAAACTAAATATTTGAAAATAAAAATTATAAGTAAAAGACCGCACTGTTTTGGTGTGGTCTTTTTGTAATGCAAAAAACTTAACATTTCTGAAATTTTACTAAAGTTAGACTCACAAAAGTTTTGTGATGCTCTAAACATTTCTTGAATTTCTGTTAATCTAGGAGGTTCAATGGGTAATGACATAAAAGTAAAATGTACCTTTAGCAGTCTGTGGTTTAAAAATAAACCAGATAGTGACGGTGCTAGAAAGATACAATGTGATTTAAAACCAGCAAATATCACAATCAAAGACTTATCAGAGGCTTTGGTACATGGTGCATCTTTTAGACCTGGGGTACTATATGGACGTTCAAAGAACGATTGGAAAGAGCAACAGTTATTTGGTTTGGATTTTGACCATAATACAACGATAGAAGAAAAATATAATAAAGCAATAATGCTTGGAATAAAACCATGCTTCATGTATACAACATTCAGCCATAGTGAGGAAGAACATAAATTCCGTATGGTTTTCTGCAATGATAAAGTTATAACGGACGGTAATTACAGAGATAAGCTGCAAGCTACGCTTATGGGAATTATGGAAGACGTTGATCCAGTATGCCGTAACCGCGACAGATTATTTTACGGTGGTAAAGGACAGATTGTTTTACATCCTGATTTTGATATAAGGATTAACGCTGAAAATATTATTGAAAAATACTGGAAAGAAGAATACCGTCAATTTATTCCAGATGAAAAGATAAAGAAAAGAAAGGATAGTACTGCTGCTGGCATCAAAAATAAAGATACTGATACTGCAAAAGAGTGTACTACATATGAAAATCTAAATGTAAAAGCAATCAAAGAGCATGATATTGAGTATTTACGCAAGGTATTAGCGCATGATCCGATAGAATTTGAGAATAAAAATGAGTTTTGGGATTATATCTACTCTGAATTGGATATAGCAGAACTAATTGGTATAGACGATCCGAGGTCATTTTGTTGTGTGTTGCATAATGACCATAATCCATCTGCAAATATATTTACTACACAAAATGGCGTACAGAAATACAGATGTTGTTCTGAAAATCTTACTCTGAATATCAAGCAGTTAATTGAATTATTAGGCGATTTCAAATCTGAATACAAGGCAATCCAATTTATCATGAATATCTATAACCTATCAATCAAAGAATCCCAATGGAGCATAGAACAGAGAGAAAATATTGACCTTATGATTAGCAATATTACGCTGAATAAGTTTAAAGAATTGTGTCCACAAGCAGATAAAAATATCAAGTATGCGAAAGATACATTTCTTATGATGCTTTCTATTGCAAGGAATAATGTCTACAGTGAGAAATTCTCTAATGATGATGGAGAAATTGTGTTCTTTGTGACTACAAAGAAAATCGCTGAATGTCTGGGGAAAGATTACAGTCAAAGTAAGATAGATAAGATTGGCAAATATATTAAAATGCTCATTTACCATGATTTGATCCGTATTCTTGATGATGAACAAGTATCAAAAGAATTATTGTTCAAAGCAATCAAGTATTCAGGTACAGATAAAAGGACAGGAAAACACGTTAATTTCTATGCTATCCCTTCATGGGTAATTCAACAGTTAAGCACTATTGAGAATAACGGTGTCAGGTGGAAAGAAAAAGGCTATAGGATTGCAGGAGTATCTTTTGATATGTTCTACCGTTCTGAAGGATTCGATGTAGCAGCTTCCATATATCCGCAATATAAGAAAAAGAAGAATGAATATGGAGAGATTGTAGAACGTACCACCACAAAAGCGAGTGATGAACGTACTTTGAAGATTTCCGAGATAATATTACAGTGCGTCCAGCAAAAAGGATATTGTACTGAAAAGGAAGTTGTCTATATTCTTGGCAATAAATACAGATATGAAGTCACTGAAACACAGATTAAGCGTAGTCTAAATGAGATTATGGACTCATATGGACTGAAAAAGGTTAAAGCAAATAAGGCATTGAAGGAGCAGTATCATATTAAATCAGACGGTTATCCCAATATCATTATTGAAGATGTAGCTTGATATGGTGTAGGTAGGGTAAAAGGTGGGGGGGGGGTAATATAACTTATATATCTCTGTTATATACCCCTCTCCTTTTACCGCATTGACTGTCAATAGCAAATTTGAAAATATCCAATAAAAACACACTAAAACTAAATACAGCATTTACAGAGACAGTATGAATCAATCGTATTGTCTCTTTTATTGTGAATAGGAATCGGAGCATACAAATCTGGATGCTCAATTATTAGCTGACACAAAATTATGTTGGCTATCTATTATCATGTCGAAAGGAATTTTAGAAGTAATAATGGGTAGTAAAAAGAAATTAGAACAACGAAAAGAATTTAAAGAATATCTGTCCATAGCGGATAAAAGAGTATTGGATATCAAGAAATCAGGTATAGAATTGATTGCTGATGATGAAGTGTTTGTGCTGGTGAATGGTACAAATAATTACGGGATATCTAATCATGGAAGAATGGTTAATAATCTGCGAAATAATTTCCACATGCATAAAACAGGATATGCACATTATACGCTTAGTGGGATTAATACTAAAATTGAAACGTATACAGATAAGTTGGTTGCAGAACATTTCCTTGAAAATCCACATAACTATAACAAGATTTGGCATATTGACAGGGATAACTGCTATTACAGGAATCTTATCTGGGTAAATAATAATGAATACATAGATTTACAGCGTGGGATCGTGCTTGTAGAAGAATTAGGAAGGCAGCAGGAATACAAATCATATATCACATTGAAATCAAATACTGCATATTCAATCTGGAATGGTATCTATATTAGATATTATAAGGATAAAAATGGTTCAACTATGTGCGACTTATGGCTGAATGACAAGGATTCTTTTGCAGAGTAGTGGAGCGCGGAATATTACGAGTGTGATGGTGATCCATGGCAGTAGATAAAGATTTACTGTTTCCAGGCAATAAAAAGCAAGCTCCTGATAAGTGTTATATTATTCCTCAAACATTGAATACCATGTTGTCTAATTGTAAGCAGCATAGATCAAGATGGAGGAATGCGAGAACTGATTTGCCGTTGGGTGTGAGATATGACAGTAAAATGAACATGTATTATGGGGAGATTAAACCATATGGGCATGATGAAGTAATCAGGCTGTCCTATTGGGTGACACCAGAAGAAGCATTTGAAGAGTATAAAAGACATAAACAGGCTGATATATTGATCATGGTAGTATAAGAATAAAGTGTCGAGGAAGGTATATGATGCACTGTTGAGGCTTGAAGTGAAGCCGTATATAGAAGATTGAAATTGATGATTAGGTGATGTGAGATTATAAGGCATATAGGATGTGAAAGTCTGGTGCGCCTTATTTACAAATTTTGTTAAGTTATGGCAATTAATTTATGGGTGTGGTATGATAAAAAATATATTGGATTTGACTTTGATAATGAAGGATTGATCCTTGGAAGAAATTAAAATATGAAAATAAAAAAAACAAGAAAGAAATATAAAAAAAAGTTAGTCTTTTTTATAAAAAGACTTAGAAATCTTTTAGGAAAAATGTCCTTTTTTTTAAAAAAACTATATATTGGTTTGTCGATTATATCAACGTTTACTGTTTTCTCAGGGATTTTTCTTTACATAATAGGAAACATATCTAATTATTATAAAACAGATGACGATTTGATATTAGATTGTATTCAAAAAACACTTGAAAATGATTATGTTATAGAAGAAATAGTTTCTTCAGATGTACATGGATTTGGTAATAATAGTATAATTGTAATTACACAAAAAATTCCATATGGATATGATTTTGAAATAGGTGAGTATACATCGAAAATAGATCCAAGAACACAAATTCTAATTTTTGATGAGGTTAATAATGGAATCTTAAACCAGTTATATAATCTATTTGGATTTGGAAGTAACTATTCATTAAGATATCAGTTTGCTTTGGCTAGTGATAGTTATGGTGCAAGTTATAAGGCAGAAATTGATGATATTATTGATTTAAATGGGGACAAAATACCAGAAATTTGTATAAATTTTTATGAAAGTGGTGGTGGAAGCGCAGGGATTTATATAAATGGAATATTTGGTTATTCAATAAGAGACAGAAAATATCATTTAGTTGGCACTTATGATATTTCCGATAACGAAATAGATAGTGGAGAATATTATAATTATTATGATAGTGATGAAAAATTTAACTTATCTATGGTTTCTTCAAGGGATAATAATTTTTTTTGGGATACAGGGCATGGAACATACTTAATTTCTACAACACATATAATTGAAGATGGGGAAAGTAATGCTGATCCTCATACACATACTATATATGTTTATAAATTTGCAGATGGTTCTACGAGTATTCATATGGATTTGATCTATTCAGGAGAAATATCAGGAAAAAGGAAGTATTGTTCAGAAGAATTTTTAGTAAAATATATCATAGATAATAATTTATTTGATGATGGAAGTGGATGGGAATTTTGGTAGAAATAATATATTAATTTGTATGGTGTATCTAATATATAGTAGGTACTTAAAATTTCCAGATGGAAAATCTTTCCTAATGGTAATATGATGGCTATATTGTATGCCACAATTTATCTTATATAGTTATTTTTGGACGATTTATCAAAGATAAATAGACACTGAAAATTATTGATTGCAAAAGTGATATTTAGCATAATGTATGCTGTAGCCAGAAATCCATAATGACGTAGGAAAGAATGTTTTTAGTAAGAAGAATTTGTGTAGTGATATAATTCCATTTACTGTATGATTTCTTACATTTATATAGGATGCTATCTATCCCAAAATCTATATGTTTTCTTGCAGTTATTGGGATACGGTGAAAATGTTCGGTAAAAATTAAGCGTTCTGTATAAGCGATATGCGTGATATAAGGTGGTAAATATATGAGAGATTTAAACATATCCCTCACCTTCTTATATACTTTGATCTTGCTCTGTAATCAATAGTCTATCTTTAAATTTCAGATAGAATAGCCACAGCTGATAAGTTGGTAGGGTAGTGGTGTTATGCTGAAATTTTAAGTTGTACGTTAGATTATTGACAATACTTGGAGGAATAGTTCCATATATAATGATGCTTGATGTGGATATTGAAGTAACCCTTTTGATGTGAAGTTTTTGTTGTTGTAAAATGTTTATTAGTAAGAGCATAGAGACATATAAACAGGGGGAACATTGATATGGGATTTTTCGGAAATAAAAATAGAATTTTGGGAGCCGCATTAGGTGCAAGTGGTGCGTTTGATAAAAATAAGAAAACTGATAAAGCAGCAGTATTTGAGGCAGCTATCGGGGCGACTATTGGATCAGGACAGAAATGGACATTTGAAGATTCATTGAAATTAGGAGAGACAATTAATGCTTTGGATTCGATGAAGGGTAATGCGACAAATGGCTGTAGTAGTAGTTATACATATAGTGACGATTCGGATGATTTGGATGAATCAGATTCACATATAAGCGGCTTTCAATCTAGTACTTCTTATTGAAGTAATTTATATGATAATTTGATATTGTATAGTGAACAGGAAGAACAATTGGAAGAGGTGGGTATAGATTCATTTGAATTTGAGATGATGGATGATGATGAAAAAATAGAAGCGTTAGAAGATGCAAGTCTTGGTCCGTTTGATTTTGATATGTTTTAGGGTGTAACTATATGTCTTTTGTTCTCTATTCTAATATATATCTTAGAATTAGGAATAGAATGATTGCATTTGATAAGTTGATGGGGTAAATCTACTGAGTTTAAAATTTTAAGATATACATTAGATTATTGGTGATATTTAGAGGGCGTATTTTTTATAGGGTATACCCTTATATATGGAATTTTATATTTTGGATTGAATCCTCCCCCCCCTATGGGTTCGTTCGATATCAAAAATGAGGCGTATTGTGTGCGAAGATTAGATAGGGGCTTTAGCAGAATAAAGTCAGATTTTAATAATGTAAACCTACCGGCATACACCCTTGCACCCACCGCCCCTATATCATCATACAGACCGAAAGCAAGCAATAAATCACACAAAATAAGCACGCTACAAGCCGATTCTAGCCACTTTTCAGGCGTTACCCTAAAATGTATCAATGAAACCATTACAAGCCGATAGTGTCAAGATTTTTTCGCAAATTTAATTTCCACCGTTTGGTAGCCAATAGTCAGCCGGCTATGATATCAGACAGCAGTTCCTCCTCCGGTTTGGAGAGGTGATCCATATTCATGTAACGACG
>CATOJY010000011.1 GCA_951800685.1 uncultured Lachnospiraceae bacterium | reverse complement strand
AAGCCTGCTGGAAGACAAGATCGCGGAGCTTGACCTGCGCATTACCCACCTGCAGGCAGTCCGCTCCACCCTGTGCTCCCACCACCGGAACATGTCCACCCTGCTGACGATGGATCTGTCCGAGATCAGCATCATAGAGCGGGAAGCGCGCTGTCTGGTCACGGTCCCCATCGACCGGGAAACCTCCTTCGAGGAGGAAGTGGAACTGATCACCGCCGAAACGGAAAAATACAGGCTGGGACGACTCCATGATGCCTCCTATGGCTCCATGATCGCCGTCTCCAGCCTGCTTGCCGGCAAATATGATGAGTATTCCAGACTCTTTATCGAGATTCCTTTCCTGCCCTGCCAACCGGATCTTCACACGGCTCCCGGCGGGCGCTATCTGAAGGCCTTCCACAAAGGATCCTTTGACAGACTTCCCAGGCGGTATGAAGAAATTTTTGCTTTTGCCAGAGCACATGACCTGGCACTCCACGGATTTTCCTATGAGATGGGCATCAATGAGAATGTCATTGACCAGATCGAAGATTACATTGTACAGATCGAAATCCCCGTTGGCGGATAACCCAAAAGCATTGTCCTGCATGCCGGTCAAAGAGTCTGAAAATCCTCTAAATACTTTTTGAACAAACTGCCTGCTTCCTTATCTTAACTAACAAAGGGATGAGACAGACCCCCATTAGAATATGGCCAATCCCAGCAATGCCTGAAATGGAAGCGTCCATCCCTTTGTGCAGTTCCGTTCCCCATACCTGTGCCAAACCTCTCATAAGAAAGCCAATACCGGTAATGTTCAGACCAAGTTGATACGCCGCCAGAATTTTGCCTGTGGCTTGATCCGAAAAAGCAAAAGCTTTCTCTGTCAGCATCAAAATCAAAAAGAAGAACATTCCCATTAAAAAATAATGGGTGTGCATAACGGACAAATTTGTCTGTCCGCTAAAATGATTAAACTTTGTAAACTCTCTGTAAAATACCCCAAAGATCATAGCAATGACTGCATAGCGCAATGCCATACTTGCGTAACGTCCGACCATTGTGACTATCTCCTATTCTTTGTTATTCTTCCTCCATGGCACCATCTTACAATATCCCAAATCCCTGCTATTCTTCTTTTTCCATCATAACAGCAAAGAACTTCGCCATCAGCGGAATATAGGTTGCCACAAAGACAACGGCAGCAATTCCCTCTGCCTGCTTTCTGTTTCTTTCCGGCATCCGCATGCCTGCGATCATCCCAATCGAAAAAAGACAAAACTTTATCATCGCCAAATCTTTCCAGTCGCTCCTCTTGATGTATCTGTCCGCATAATTAAATAATCTTTTCATTACAATACGCTCCTTTCCACTTCTCTCCTGTGGCCTCAAATAGATACCATTTATTTTACACTCAAATACATACAACATCAAGAACAGAAACCACACAGACATATTTTCTGTCTGTAAAGAGAGCGTCTACTCGGCAAGATAAATCGCTAACCGTTTCTCAACGACATCCAATGTCTCCTTGATTCCCTGCTTTCCTGTGAGGAACTTAGAACCCTCCTCAAAAATACATTCCTCGAAAACCGTATCTTCTATATAAGGGATTCTGGCTGTCTCCATCCACCCTTTCGCAACCGCGATCTCTTCGCCCGTGGGCGGAAACAGATCTAAGAACAGTTCCCTGCCGTCTTCATATACCATACCCACCTTCCCGTACTCACCATTTTCTCCCGTTTCTTTCTCTTCCATCATCAATGCCGCGTCAAACGCCGCTCTGTTTACTGCATACCCACTCAGCCTTCTCTGATTTTCCTCTCCAAAAAAAACTCTCAGAAAATCTTCCGCCATCTCTTTTTTCTGTGTCGCCCTATTGATTCCAAAGATCATTTCTGGTATAAACACACTCCCTTCTTTCCTTTCCAGGAGTACAAGAACCCTGTCCTCAAATCCTTCTGCCTTAGAAATAGAAGCCAGTTCCGTATAACTTTGCGGCGAAAAGCTCACGCCCACAAAAGTGCTGAAATAGTCTGCAACATAGTCCATATAAAATCCATAATGATTTAAATCGTACATCCAATCCTTCGCTACATACTGCACATAATACTCGTCTCTCTCCTGAAACCGTTCTACGCTGCTCGCAGCAATCCCATCCATCTGCGCTTCATAGATCCTTTTCGTCTGCATAAGAAATTCTTCGATAGCGGCTCTGTTGATCTCTCCATCCTCTTTTCTCCACTCCTGTGCAGAAATAAGAGCGCATAATTTCATGATCCCCTTCTCAGAACACAAACCGATCAAATCCTCCCCTGGAAGTTCCTTGCGCATCCATTCTATCCGGTCCGCAAGTTCCGTAAGCCCTGTAATGCCGCAAACGCTGTGTTCATTCCCTAACATAACCGGAAATTTGGCCTGTCCTGGAACCATACAAATTCCGCCGTCCTTTTCAAAAACGCGAAGTATATTCCCAAACGTCTCCTGCTCCAGACTGGCAACAAAATCATTCAGTTCGTAAAGCAGTCCTGCTTCCCTATAGGAATCCATAGGCAGTCCATCCAACATCAGAATATCTGGTCCTTCTCCTGCCATAATTTTTGTATTCAGTTTCTTGACTGCGTCCTCTTTGGTGACTGCCTCCTCCATTCCGATTTCGTATTCCACAAAAATATCCGGGTTCTGGATCTGATAAAAAGATACTGCCGTATACAGATCCACGTTTTTCTCCAGACTGTATATTTTCAGTTTTTCCTGCGGTACCGCCGTCTTATCTGCATCGTATGTAAAATGGATCAGCCTTCCCTGCGCAGATACTGCCAAAAACGTACCTGCATCCAGGAAGATCATTCCCACAATCCCATACTGCGGATTTCCCAGCCGTGACAATCTCCCGTCAATAATCTGCTCCATTACGGCGCCTCCTATCACATGGCGGTGCAGCCCTTTCTTACCTGCCAGATAGATCACGTCCTCTTCTCCTGGAAAAAGGCACATATTCTGCCAGCCGCTGCCATTAAACCCTCTGTCCGCATAATTATCCTGTACAAATTCAGCTAGCACCCCATCTTCTACATATTCTTCCTGTTCCATATCATAGAGAAGAGGCGCCTTAAAATCATACCCATCCAGAATCATCAGATCCCCCAGAAATTGTATCGTTTGGGGACTTCCTTCTGTCATCAGATACAGTGTACTGCTGCCATCCTTCTCTACCTTATAGACACTGCCTCCCTGCGTTGAAACAAAATACTGGTCCGCATTCGAAATCCAGAATCTGTCAATCCCCTCCTCACCCTCTGCTGTCGGAAACCGGACAGGTATCACCATCCCATCTGCCAAAAGCAGTACACATTCCGGGGACGCCTGATATACGGATTCCGCCGCCTCACTGTCTGCATTGTTCCCACTGTCCTCACGATCTTCACTGCCCTCGTTGTTTTCGCTGTCATTCTCCACATATAGGATCCCCATCACACCTCTGGAATCCATTTTGACATCCATAATGTGGGAAACAGATGCTTTTTCTATGAGCCATTGCCGGTCACTGCTTTTCCAGGAAACGCCGTCATCCTCCGATACAAGTACCTCCCCCTGTCTCCCAAGTATCATAAGCCTGCCATCTGAAACTTTATGGAATCCGGCGATGCCGTCCAATTGAACTGGCAGCGTTGCCTCCGATTCCACATACCTCCCCATAGTTGTCTGCTGTCCTTCCATTTCTTCTAAATTACTCTGGCTTCCACAACCCGTCATCAACAACATCGTTATCCCTATCCATAGTCCAATAACCCTTTTTCCTGTCTCTTTTCTCATATTTTTCATCCTTTTATATCGATAATATCCCTTTCTGTATCAAAAAATCTCCGTCCAATTACAGAATCCCTCACAAGTTCCTGTTCTCAAGATATTCCTCCAGACAAATACCCTGCTCAAATATCTCGGTTGCCGCTTCAACACCTACATACCGGTAATGCCAGACTTCCTCTGCTATTCCTGTTCGTTCCGTTTTATTCCCCGGATAGCGGAATATAAAACCGTATCGATAACTGTTTTCCTGCAGCCAAAGATAAAGATCATAGGTAGCTCCATTGATATCTACTGCAACCCCAAGCTGATGCTCACTATATCCCGGCACAGCTACCCATTGCTGTGCCAGTTCTTCCGCTTCCTGCTCCAAATACCCTTGCTTCCTATACACAGCAATCTTTTCCTCATAAAGCTGCTGCTGACGCTCCTTAGTCCTATAACCCGACACCACAATGGGCAGCTGACCCCAATTAGCTTCCCTCGCATCCTCCAGCATTTCCATCAATGGATCATAGATTCGTTGATCTACACGTTCACCACCTCCAACATCTACTAAATTAACTTCATAATGGTCGGGCACTGGATTCCAACTATTCACCAGGATAAGATTCCACTGCGCATTGTAGCAAACCGTATCTTCCCAGGTGTCCAATGCCATATCCGTGTCTTCTGGTCCTATGGTCTTTCCCCATGAACACCCCATAAAAAAACCGCTGTAAAAAATTACTGCCATGATGCAACAAAGAAGTACTCCTGCCACATACTGGATGCACCTCCTCTGACGCAAATGTTTGCGTCTTCTCACATTCCTAACGTTTCTTTTATCCATACCCCAAACTCCCCTTCCTGTAACGTCAGATCTTTGTCACAAATCAAAATTCCTCTTTGCTGTACAAGATTTATCCTGCGACATTGGTTAACCCCATCACCCACAGAAATAAAACAAGCCTCTGCACAGTGACTATTGTACTGCCCAGCGGCTTGCTTTACTTTAAAATAAGTTTATTTAAATTTTAAGAAAAGATTAACGGCAAACGCACGATAAAGGTAACGGTTTCTCTTTCGCTCCGCACCTGAATTTCCCCGCCATGCAAAGTAAGAATCTCCTTTGCAATTGCAAGTCCAAGACCTGTTCCACCAGTATCAGAGATACGGGAAGAATCCAGACGGTAAAATTTATCAAATAATAACGGCAGTTTTTCCGCCGGAATGGTTTTTCCTTTATTCTGAAAGGATATCAGCACATCTTCTTCTGTTTTCCTGGCACAAATACGAATCTCAGTCTTTGGATAACTATACGCTGCCGCATTTTTTATGATATTTGAGAACACCCTCGCTATTTTGTCCGGATCGGCAAAGATGACAAGATCTTCATTCAAATCCAATACTACAAAATTCCCACGGCCTTCCAGAACCGGAGAGACTTCATCGCACAACTGCACCATCATATAATACAAGTCGATCTGCTCCATTGAGAGCTGGATCTGCCGAGAATTAAACCGGGTAATCTCAAAAAACTCATTGATCATTTCTTCCAGGCGATTTGCCTTTTCCAGCGTTATATGCACATATTTTTCCATCTGGGAAACCGGCATGTCCGGATCTGCTTCCAACAGATTCAGGTAACCGATCACTGACGTCAGCGGTGTACGGATGTCATGGGCAAGATATAAGACCAGTTCATCCTTGCGTTGTTCCGCATTCATTCTCTCTTTCGTCTGTTTCTCTAATTCCTGCTTCACTGCATTCAACTTGCGTTCAAACGGCAGCATTTCCGGAGACAAATAAATCTGCCCAGTCCCTTCTTCCAGCAATGCATCTATACCCTGGTCAATCTCTTTGAAATATCGTGTCATCCACCGGAATAAATACCAGAGCAAAAAGAGAAATATGAAAAGGATCGCCACCCCGAAAAAAACCTCTTTATAACCCCTAAAATAGATATGATAAATATAAAAAGCCTGTTCCTGACTAATCCTCATAAAAGATTCCAGAAATCTGACCGTCCAGTCACCAAGCCGCTCCTTCCATAGAAGCATATATAAGAAAATTACCAAAAGAACGGAAATAAAAACAATAAAACAAAACCGCTGCATGATTGTTTTCTGAAACGCAGCGTACTCTTCCTGTTTACGTTTCTTCAATTTTATACCCAACTCCCCATATCGTCTTAATATATTTAGGTTTGCTCAAAGTATCGCTCAGCTTCTCCCGTAAGTGCCTTATATGAACTGGAATCGTATTGTTAGATTTGCAATAATATTCATCCTGCCAGATCTTATGGAACAATTCCTCTGCACTGATCACACGGCCTTTGTTTTCCAAAAGAATGCGCAAAATACTAAACTCGGTAGGTGTCAGCACAAGTGGTTTCCCGCTTAACATACACTCATAAGTTTTGACATCCATAGAAAGACCCAGATGGGTCAGGATATCTTTCTCCTCTTCCACATACGTATGATTATATTTTTTATACCGCCGTAACTGAGATTTTATTCTTGCAACCAATTCAAGGGGAAGAAACGGTTTTGTGATATAATCATCCGCCCCAAGTGTAAGCCCTGTGATCTTATCCATTTCCCCATCTTTTGCCGTCAGCATAATAATAGGATAAGTATACTTCTCCCTGATCTTCTGACATAATGTCAATCCATCTAGCTCCGGCATCATAACATCTAAAACAGCAAGATCAAATACCGTTGTTTGAATACATTCCAATGCCTGCCTGGAAGAATAAAATTTGCATACGGAATAATCCTCACTTTTCAGATATGTTTCAATCAAATCTGCAATCTCAGCCTCATCATCAACAATCAAGATTCTATCAGACATCCCAGCCTCCTCCTCTATTGATTTCCGTCTTATTATAACATAAGAAAAATAAATAAAATCTTGTTTTTTATTTCAAAATATATTAATTTTACACGCCAAAAATGATGACACAGCTAATCGGCAAAGAAAACCGTGACTACATCACAGAAACAATGCACAAACACTGCTATACTAAGATCAAACATGAGACCTTCTCCAGAATATATAGCCGAAGGAGACGTGTACTCTAGCACACATAGAACAGCTTAACCACAAAGAAAGGAAGGTATCTACTATGTCGGTACTCATTGTAAACAAAGAAAATTTCGATTCTGTCAAAAACAGCAGCAAACCTGTTCTTCTGGACTTCTATGCCGATTGGTGCGGTCCCTGCCGTATGGTATCTCCCATAGTGGAGGAGATCGCAGAAGAAAACCCACAATACTTGATCGGTAAAATCAATGTAGACAAGGAACCTGAGCTCGCACAGCGATTCCGGGTATTAAGTATTCCTACTCTCACTGTAATCAAAAACGGGGAGATCAAAAGACAGACGACAGGTGCAAGGCCAAAGACAGACATCCTTGCCCTGTTACAGGATCAGTGAACAAAGCCTCCCGGAGAATAACCCACACTGGCTGAAAATTCTTTTCTCCATTTAGTCCCATCCCATAAGCCTATGATAAGAAATTTCTATGATAAAAACACGGCTTCAAGGGATGGGACGATTAATTTGAACAGGGCCTGTTCTATTTCATCGATGAGACGATCTGGACAGGTATTCTCTGCAAAACCAGGCTTTCATCGTATCCAGTACTCTGACCAGTTCCTCCTCCGTTATGATATAAGGCACCATGGCGTACATGCAGTTTAAGAAAGGTCGGCTGAACACGCCGTGCTCATATGCGAACTGCTGATAGCCCTTCAACACGCCCGCATCCTTCACTTCCACACAGACACATCCGCCCATGATCCGTACCTCTTCGACCCTGTGATCCGCAAAGCCTTCCATCTCACGTCTGGTGATCTCCTCGATGCGGCGGATCTTCGCCATATAGTCCTCCCTCTCAAAAAGCTCGATCGATCTGAGCGCCACACTGCAGGCCAGCGCATTTCCCATAAACGTGGGCCCGTGCATCAGCGCCTGATCCGGATCGTCGCTATAAAAGCCTTCGTACACCCTGTGGTTTGCAACAGTCACCGCATGGCCGATATAACCGCCCGTCAGCGCCTTGCCCAGCACCAGAATATCCGGCAGTACCAGATCCGCCACAAAACGGTTGCCGGTCCGGCCAAATCCCGTCGCCACCTCATCAAAGATCAGCAGCACACCATACCGGTCGCACAGCTGTCTCGCCCGTTCCAGAAAAGAAACATCATACATGCGCATCCCGCCAGCGCCCTGCAGCAGCGGTTCCACGATAAAACAGTTAAGCTCCCGGTGATACTTCTCAAAAGCCGCTTCCAATGCCTCTGTCCGTGTAGGAATATGGATCACATTTTTCTTCTCCCCGTAAGCCTCCAGAATAAAGTGATAATCCGCATCATCTCCCACTTCCATTGCCTTGAAGGTGTCGCCGTGGTAGGCATGTGTCAGGGCAAGTACTTTTGTCCGTTTATGATCTCCCTGGTTGACATAATATTGAAGAGCCATTTTCAGCGCCACTTCCACTGCAACACTTCCGGAATCGGAGAAAAAGCAGTAATCCAAATCACCCGGCAGAAAACACTGTAATTTATCCGCAAGCCTCTGTACCGGTTCATGAGTCAGCCCACCAAGCATCACATGGGAAAAAGCATCAGCCTGAACCTTGATCGCCTCTGTCAGCGCCGGATGCTTATACCCATGGATCACACTCCACCAGGAGGAGATCGAATCGATCATCTCCCGCTCCGGTGTTTTCAGCCACACCCCCTGCGCGTCTATGATCTTATAGGGTTCTTTCATTGTTTTCATCTGCTGGTATGGATACCAGATCATCTCGTATGCCTCCTTTGTCCTGCCCTGTTTTTGTTTTCCGTCAATCCTTATATAACACTGCCGGCTTTCTGATAGTCCTCATGCAGTGCCGTTAACTTTCCGGCAGTCCTCATGCAGTGCCGTTAGCCTTCCATCAGCCCTTATGCAGTGCCGTTAATTTTCCATCAGCCCTCATGTAGTGCTGTTAAATTTGCCTCAGTCCTCATACAGCGCTGTCAGCTTCCCAATCTCTATGTCGAGTGTCCCGCTGTCAGCTTCCACGCAGGCAAGCACCGGCAGTTTCGTCCTGTGCTCACACATGCGCAGATTATCTTCCTCCATGCTGTCTCCCGGATGAAAACGATTGAAGATGATACCCTTCACGGGAAGACCCTTCGCACGCATGTATTCCACAGTCAGCACTACGCTGTTGATCGTACCAAGCCCCGCATCGGCCACGATCAGGCTGGATAAGCCAAGCTCCCTGATCACATCCTCCAGCCACAGCTCCCTCTCATCAAAACAAATCGGACACAGAATGCCGCCGCTGCCCTCCATAGTCACATAATCGTACTGCCGGCAGACCTCCTCGAAACCCTTTACCACCTCCTGCAGCATGACCGGATTCCCCTCGATCCGTGAGGCAAGATGGGGCGAGACCGCAGCCTCATAGACATAAGGGCACATGCAGGCAAGAGACTGTTCAATCCCCGATACCGTCTTCACATACTGCGCATCACCGGGAAGCAGCATCCCTTCCTCCGTCCGCTCGTTGCCGCTCATGGCTGCTTTATAGTAGGCAGCGTTCATGCCGCTTTCTTTTAACTTTTTTACGATCAGGCCCGTCACATAAGTCTTGCCCACATCCGTGCCGGTGCCGGTAATAAAAATTTTCTTAGCCATCGTGTCGCTTCACCTCGAATCCTGAACTGCGCAGCAGTTCCATGTCCGTCTCCACCGTAATGCCGGCCGTCGTCAGCATATCGCCGGAGATGGCCGCATTGGCGCCGCTTAAGAAACATGCTTCCCCTTTGTCGCCCAGCAGCCCTCTTCCGCCCGCCAGCCTGATCGACGCATCCGGAATCAGGAAGCGGAACAGCGCCACACACCTGCACGCCTCCTCATTGTCAAGCGGGACCCGGTTCTCATAGGGCGTCCCCGGAATCGGATTGAGAAGGTTCACCGGAATCGACTTTACCCCCAGCTCCCTGGCTGTCAGCACCATGTCGATCCGATCCTCCATCGTCTCTCCCAGACCCAGGATCCCACCGGAGCAGATGGACAGCCCTGCCCGCTTCGCCGCCCGCAGCGTCCGAATCTTCTCCTCATAAGTGTGGGTCGTGCAGACCGACGGAAAATAACGTGCCGAGGATTCCAGATTACAGTGCACCCTGGACGCGCCCGCCGCCTTGATCTTCCGAAACTGCGCCTCGTCCAGCAGGCCGAAGGAGACACATACCTCAATCGGGATTTCCGCCCTGATTCTGCGGATACTCTCACAGGCCTGCTCCACCTCCTCTTCGGAGAGCCTCTTGCCGGATGTCACGATCGAATACCGCAAAACGCCCTGCTGCGCGTTGCGTCTTGCATCCTCCAACAGCTCCTGTGTGGAAAGCAGCGGATAACTCTCCTCGCAGGCCGTTCGGTAATGGGCGCTCTGGGCACAGTACCGGCAGTCCTCGGAACATCTGCCGCATTTTGCATTGACGATCGTGCACAGATCGAAGCCGCTTCCACATACCTTCCTGCGGATCTCATCCGCCGCCAGCCGCAGCTCTTCAATCGGTTCCTCCGCCAGCCGCAGCGCCTCCTGTCCGCTGATCCATTTTCCCCGCAATATCTTATCCTTCATCTCTTCCGCAAAACTCATCCGCCTTATCCTCCTTTACCTCTTTCCCTACATTCAGAAGCGCTTTGCGCTAAGGACGCAAGCACAATTTCAGATTCTGCTCTGCGATCAGCAGAATTTGTTCAGTTTGTTGAACTAAATTGCTCCTCGGAGAATTTATTCAACCTGATTCCCGCCGCCTATACTGCTGCAGAGACCTTTTGCCGTTAAAAGACGCTGTCGTATCGCTACATTCTGGCAATCACCGGCTTAATACGTTTCGTCAACACTGCTGCCACAAAACACAAGCAGATATCCCCCGGCACCGCCAGTAAAAAGCAGTACAGAAACAGCGGCCACAGCCCAATCGGCGTATTGATCACATAATTGCAGATGATGTAGTAGTACACCATGCCAGCCCCGTAAACGATAGCCAGCCCGATAAAATTCGCAATCAGAATCCTGCTAAGAGTCAGTCCCTCTGGCTTCTCCGTCAGCCTGCCTGTCACATAGGCCGCCAGGATAAAACCCAGAATATAGCCGAAGCTCGGCTTTAAGACATACCAGAAGCCGCCTCCTTCCGCAAATATGGGAAGCCCTGCCAGTCCAAGAAGCGCATAGGCTCCCACACTAACCGCTCCCAGCCTGCCACCCAGGAGAAGCCCTGCCAGCATCGTGAACAAAAACTGCAGTGTAAAGGGGACCACCGGAACCGGTATCTTGATAAACGCTCCCACCGCTGTCAGTGCCGTAAACAGACTGCATATGGCTATTTTCTGGATCCTGCTTTTTTGTCTCATGTTTTCTTCACTCCTTTTCCTGGATAAGTAATCGTACCTTTTTCTTGTTATTTAAAATAGCAAAAAAGCAGCCTATTGTCAACCATATAATTATATCGGTTAACAATAGGCTGCTTCAAAAAGAGCAGTCACCCGAATCAACATCTTTCTCCTTCTATGTCCTCATACTGTAAATGTATACGTTATACAGGATATAAATCCGTCATTCTGTGATCACTCCACTTAATGCCCTGTCCATAAATTCATCAAAACTTTCTACCACGTCATAGACAATTTCGCCATTGCTGACAGCTTTAAAGTGTTCCCGCGCACATTGCCTCTTTATTTGCTCGATCATCTGCTTCCCGGTATCCGCAATCACCTTTGTGTCCACCACAAAAAAAGTGTGTGCTGCCGTTCCTTCCTGAAAAGCAATAATCCAATCTGGCCGGTAACGCCCCACAGGCGTAGAAATGTAGAAGGCATCCGGCAGCTTCGCATAAACCGCCACTTCCTCTGTCACTTCCAGCTTCTCAGCAAAAACCTTCTCTCTTTCCGTATCGTATTGGACATAGTCATACAGGTGCTTCCCTGCCTGCATGACATTCTGCCCCAATCTACCCCTGATCAAAGGCGCGGTAAAAATGTCTGTTCCAAACGTTCCCTCCAATGACATATAGCTGATCCGTCTTGTCATAACAACTGTCTTTTGACGGTTTATCAATACAGAAGCCTGGCGGATGAATTCCTCTGGGTTCACCTTAAACTGTTCAAAGACAGACTGCTTCATACTTGTCATAATCTGCACGACCGCCTTTCTGGTCAATCCTGTCTCATCCACAAGTCTGGTAAGCAGATCATACTTCACCCCTTGCTCTGGAGCAGTCCTTGTCTTGCTTTCGTAATACACGCGGGACTTCTTCATCAGCGCAACGCCAGAATCTGTTTCCTCTTCGCAAAAAATTCCCCTCATCTGCCCAGATTCCACTTTAACATAATGGTCAGATACACGAAGCATGCTGTCGAGAAGGGCCGCTGTCTCTTCTACCAGCTCCTTTGTGTCAAACCTGACCCTATAGACAGATTTAGGACTTACCCTGGACCACAGCGCCTGAAATTCCTTACTGTCCAGCTTCTCCTGTTCCACCTGCAGTTCTACCTGATTACCGCGGGCATTCTCCGGCAGCATAACTACGCTGTCATACTCTCCCTCCATGTTCCTTCTGTCCATAAGCGCTTCCGAAATCTCTGTCTGCAGTCCTTTGGCAAAGCTTTCATAGCTTTCGCTGGCGATCACTGTCAGCACATTGATGTCGTGTATTTCGTTTCCCACTACACTCTCATCCATGCGCTCCCCCTCCTGGTTCACGCACAGCCTTAGACCACGGCCTACTTCCTGCCGTCTGCGGATATTACTGCCGCTTTGTTTTAACGTACAGATCTGAAACACATTAGGATTATCCCAACCTTCCCGAAGCGCAGAATGTGAGAAGATAAATCTTACTGGAGACCTATCAGGGTCCTGGTCCAGAAGCAGTTCTTTATTCTTCATGATCAGCTCATAGGCATCATGATCATTCGAGAGCTTATTCTTCCTGTCATCTCCCGTCGTTTGATCCACCATACGCCCTTTCCTGTCAATCGAGAAATAGCCTGCATGCGTGTCCGCAACCGGAATCGACGCCAGATAGTGTCTATACGCTTCCTCACCGCTTCGTTCCTGCATCGTGGCAATGATATCCTGATATTCTTCCTCGAATATTTCAGCATAAACGCCATTTCGCTGCTGTCCCATTTCATCATACTCTCTGTAATGCGCTACTTCATCGATAAAAAACAACGACAACACCTTGATTCCCTGATAAAACAGCCGTCGCTCCCGCTCGATATGCGATAAGATCGTCTCCCGGATCTGAATTCTGCGCAGCCCTTCTACTTGTACTTCCCCAATCACATCTCCGCCATAGATCCTGATTCCATTGAAAAATTCAACGGAATCATCCCTGCCGTCAATGTGTTTGACTACATATCCTTCCTTATATTCCGCCAATTCGCCGGAGGCGGCGTAAAGATCAAATCCAATCCCGACCCTTTTTGTTTTCCTCTGGATCCCGGACGTTGTCCTACAATCAAATTGTAGTGATGCCATCGGCGCCGTTCTGGAGAGATGAATCCCTTCCAGATAGACATAACTGTCCACAGCGCTGCTTCTGTTTTCCGTGATCCCTTTTACCGCGATCCTTTTCACCAACTGTCTGCGATAGGCATCCACTGCATCCAGACGATAGACCATATTATAGATGCTGTCCGCTCTATGGGTTGCAGAATAGCGAAGCGTCATCAACGGCTGGAACTGCTTTAGGTTTTCCTTCGTCTGTCTTCCTTCTACGGACTGTGGTTCATCTATAATCACAATAGGATTTGTCCTGGCGATCAGATCAATAGGCCGTCTGGCTCCAAACGCGTCCATCTGCACATAAATACGCCTGGCTTCCCTGCTCTTAGCATGAAACGCCTGCGCATTAATGATCATGACATGCATGGAGCGGTCCGATGCAAAGCGGTCGATCTCCATCAACCTGGAAGAATCATAGAGAAAGAAACGGATCTTCCTGCCGTATTCTTCCGCAAAATGCTCCTGTGTCATCTGAAAAGTTTTATAGACCCCCTCGCGGACAGCAACGCTCGGCGTCACGACGATGAATTTACTCCACCCATAAACGCGGTTTAATTCGTACATCGTCTTAATGTAAGTATACGTCTTCCCGACGCCCGTCTCCATTTCAACGGTCAGATTATAATGTCCTTCCAGCTTCCCTGACGGTTGAATCTGGTTGGCTTTCTGTACTTCACGCAGTTGTTCCAGGATCACCTCATCCGAAAGCGTCGATACAATCTTCTGGTTGCCCCATACAATAGGATCCAGCCCTTCTCCAGTATTCTCCCCTTCCTCCCTTTGAAAAGAAGGATCATAAAATGGCTGTCCAGCAAAGACATCCACCACTGCCCTCGCTGCATCCGCCTGAAATGCCTGCTGTTTAAACTGTAATCTCATCTTCCAGCACCGTTTACCTCATCCATATCATACCATGCACCACAGCTATAACATCGGTATCTATAGGCCCGTCTTGTCGTCACATTGCAGATCTGCAGGTCGGCTCCGCATCTTATACATTCCCTTCTGTCACCTGCAAATAATCTGCCATAGGCTGCTTCGTCCCCAAAATGCCAGGAAGCAATGTCCTGGTCAATTTCCCCAAAAGACCGCCCATCCGCGATACTCCGCATGTAGTACAACGCCTGTCCTGACTTTCCTCCTGGCATGTGGGCAATACGCGGCTTCTTGTAGAAATCCCCTTTCTTGAGATAACCAGGAAAATAAATCTCACCCGTCTCATAGTCAAAATATAATCTTGTGTAAATATCGCAAGCATTATCATATTCTGCTACGATCAGATCATGTAGAAACCTCCAATTACTCTGCTGTCTTTCCCTATCCGGTGTATTAGCCCTGACAGATTCTGCATAATCATAAAAAGTTTGAATTTCTTCACTTTTCCGCTTATAATAAGGGTATACAAAAAAGTCCCATCTTTTGATATTATTTACTATCTGCTGATACTCTTCTTCTGTTCTGACATAAATGAAAACTGTCCCATCCTCTTCTACCACTCTTTCTTCCTCTCCGCTTAGAGCAGAAACGCCTTCATAGTCCCTCTTTTTCAGGGAAGAGGATTTGATCTCCATTGTGTAAACGCCACATGCTGCCAGTTCCTTTCTAAGCACCGCACCGATCTGCCCCTTGTCACTGCCAGCCACATCATCATTGATCCTGCCGATCAGGTACTCAAGCAGCTTTGGTGCAGTATCTCTGCGGAAAAGAATACCATCAAATGGTGCATGCTTCTGATAGCCGTCTTCCCGGAACTTATCATAGGACAGATACTGGATCTGGCTTCTCCTGTGTAGAAAACCCTCTAAAGCCAATTCCGCCTTCTTACCCTGCACGGTATCTCTCCTGGTCTCGTCGGCTCCTCTGCCACTCTGCCAGGTATTCGCCGTATGGGAGACGATCTGTTCTATTTCCCTCTGATCTAATTCCTTTTCTGACGGAGCCTTACAGATTACTGTACCGTCCACTGTAATATATCCCATCTGTTTTCCCCTGCCTTCTTTTGTCTGTACCTAAATTCCCTGGATCTGGCGTCGTTTTTGATTAGATTACCCTAATCCGTGTATCTGGCGCCAACATCCTAAACAGTTCTTCCGCATTTATTTTGGAGGCGCTGTCTGCAAAGCCGCTGTCACGGAATACCACCCTGCGCGGCTTCTGTTCTGCAATCTTTCTGATCACGCTGTCGGGTATCTTCTCCTGAAAACATGCCACCAGATCTCCGTCATTGTATGTATGTATGGTGCATTCTTCCATATATACAGAAATATGGGGAAGGTGCAGCGGCAGCCCAAAGGACAACAGACAGCCAAAGAGAAGATCCATATCCGTTCTGTCCTCTTTTATATTGGATTCCAACAACGCAAGCATTTCCTGATTGTATTGCACCGGGTTGTAATAGCCATCCTTCCTGTTGCCTTCGTCTAGTTTCAGCACCCGGAAACCCACATCCAAGTCTTGTGCCGCTAAGGGGTACTCTGCCTTTAGCTTCCTACCGGCGCGCCTGATACGTTCCTTGCCAATCTCGCAAATATTGGAATACCCTGACTTATACGCATCACTGTTCTCTGCACACGGTTCCGGAATCTGTACCATAATAAATTTACGTTTTCCACCATCCTCCGCATTCCTCTGCATGACCGCATGAGCTGTCGTTGCAGATCCTGCAAAGAAATCCAGCACAATGTCATCTTTCTGGGTCGCATACTGTACCAGCATCTTGAGCAGTGATACCGGTTTTGAGTAATCAAAAACACCACTGCCGAATAACTGGACAAGATTTTTTTTGGAATTATCGTTGGAATATTCGTTAGCCACAAACTCCAATGTCGAAATAGGCTTTCTCCTCTGCCTGTACTCTAACGTAAATGAACCGCCGTTTCTCACGATCCTGCACCTTTCATAGGTCTTCGTATAGATGCGTGAATGACCGTCGTACTTTTTTACTACAATAAAGCCATGCTCCCTGCCAAACCGGAACAGTTCCTCGCTCCAGCGCCATGCCCAGTCGGCCCGTGCATGTCCGCCGTTTCGCCGTGCAAGATACTTTTCATAAGAACCTCCTGGATAGAACGTCTCTCCCTCAATCGTAATGGGATAATCCAGACTGGCGCTGTACTGCAGGCTGTCGTAGTCCAGCGTCTGATTCAGTTTGTACTTCCCTCTCTCCTCCTCATACTCATCGCTGTATCTAAAACCTTCATCCGTATGTACTGGAAGAAACAGGGCCGGCGATGCGCTTTTGCTGTAAGCCAGCACATAATCATGATTTCTTGCAATCGCTTCCGAAGATTTGCCAGCCTTCTTAGTCACTCTGGGAAAACATGCAAGAAAGTTGTCCTTGCCAAACAGTTCATTTCCAATCTTCATCAAATCGTCAAGCTCCTTATCGTCGATTGAGAGAAAGATTACACCGTCTTCCCGCAAAAGATTACGCGCCAGAAGCAACCGCGCATAGATCATGGAGCACCAGTCAGAATGAAACCGGCCGGAGGAAGCGCTGTGTTCCCTCTGATAATTTATATTCCCATTGGCATCACAATAGCCGGATCTTTCATCATATTCCACACCTTCCATGACATACGAATCCGGATAGACGAAATCATGTCCCGTATTGTAGGGGGGATCGATATAGATCATTTTCACCTTTCCTAAATAGCTCTCCTGCAGCAGTTTGAGTACCGCAAGATTGTCCCCTTCCAGATAGAGATTTCCTGTTTCCTCCCAGTTAAGACTCTCTGCATAACAGGGGCGCAATGTCTTACGGATAGGCTTGTTTGCCTCCACGATTGCGTTTCTCTTCCCCACCCAGGTAAATTCAAAAGTCTCAGGACCTGCAATCACTTCATCGGAAAGCATCTGCTTCAAAAGATCAAAATTGACCGCTTTCCTGTACACTCTTTCATGCGGCGTACTCCTCTCTTCATCGAGAATCTCAGTTACGCAGTTAGGAAATAAATCTCTTATCTTTTCAATATTCTGTTCTGTTCTGTTCACAGATTCCATTCTCATTCTATCCATTATAATCGACCATCTCCTTATCCTGCACCCCATTATAACATTCTTTGACACCTGTTACAATTCCCGTAATGACACCCTACAACCCTATCTTTTTTCTTCCTCCTGCTGTATAATAAAGTATCCTGTAGAGCATAGGACTTAAAGTAACCGACAGAAAGGGGATTTCCTTATGAAGCTGAATTACAGAAGAACTGTTTTTATTGGCATGGCATTTCTGTCTATCTGCGCTTTCTGGCAGATGTATGACAATATCATACCGCTCATTCTCAAGAACACCTTTCACTTAGGTGAGACAGTTACCGGTGCGATCATGGCAGCAGATAATGTCCTGGCGCTGTTCCTGCTCCCACTGTTCGGCTCCCTATCCGACAGGACCCATACAAGGATCGGCAGACGCACCCCCTTTATCCTGACCGGTACCGGACTTTCCTTTATTTTTCTGCTGCTCCTTTCGGCGGCAAACCAAAAAGCAAATGTGATATTTTTTATCACAGCACTGTTCTTTGTCCTGCTCTCCATGGGACTCTACCGTTCTCCCGCAGTCGCGCTGATGCCAGATCTGACACCAAAGCCTCTTCGCAGCAAAGGCAATGCCGTTATCAATCTCATGGGTGCTGTTGGCGGTGTCTACGCACTGATCATGATCAGACTCCTAGTGGGCAGTGGTACAACACCTGACTATTTTCCGCTCTTTCTCTCCATCGGTCTGTTGATGCTTTGCTGTGTTATTCTGCTGTTTCTTACGATTCCTGAACAGAAACTCGTCGCGCAGATGACCGTAGAATCTGTGGAAGACGAATCGAAACCCGGTGCCACCGCAGAGCTGCCGCGAGAGGTAAAACGCAGCCTTCTCTTCATCCTGTTGTCAGTCGCCCTCTGGTATATCGCCTACAATGCTGTCACCACAGCATTCTCCCGCTATGCAACCCACGTGTGGGGCTTGGAGAACGGCGGCTACGCAAACTGCCTCATGGTTGCAACTGTCGCCGCAATCATCAGCTATATTCCCATCGGCTCTCTTTCTAGCAGCATCGGCAGAAAACGGACAATCCTGATCGGGGTCGCGCTTTTGACGTTCTGTTATCTGTGTGCCTCCTTCTACACCTCTTATCATGTTTCCATGAATCTGTTCTTTGGTATCATCGGTTTTGCCTGGGCAGCAATCAACGTCAACTCCTTTCCGATGGTAGTAGAGATCAGTGCAAACGGCGATGTCGGGAAATACACCGGTTATTACTATACCTTTTCCATGGCTGCTCAGGTGATCACCCCGATTCTGTCTGGATTCCTGTTAGAACATGTTTCCTACCGGACACTGTTCCCTTATGCGGTGGTATTCAGTATACTTTCGTTCTGTACGATGCTGATGGTTAAACATGGGGATTCAAAACCTGAGAAAAAAGGCAGTATGCTGGAAAACTTTGATGTAGACGATTAAGGTCCTTCCTGCCCTCTTATGGACCAAACAATAACCGGCCTTCCGAATGGAAGACCGGTTCTTTAAATAGTATTAACACCTGTTTCAGCGCTCCAACGCTTCCGCACACTGCTTTAGATAATCGACAATCTCCAAATGCTGCGGGCAGGCGTGTTCACACTGTCTGCAGCCAATGCAGGCAGAAGCCTTCCCTTTCGACTCCGTCGCTTTCTGGTAGTCATTCACAGCCTCCGCCATCTGCCCATTGCCAAGCTGTTTATTCATGGCAGAGAAGATCTCCGGAATCGGAATCTGTTTCGGACATCCCTCCGTACAATAATGACATGCAGTACAGGGAATCGTGGAAGATTGCCCTAAAACTCTCTGTGCCTGCTGGATAATTTTCTGTTCTTCCTCATTCAGCGGCTGGAACTCTTTCATATAGGACAGATTATCTTCCATCTGCTCTGTATTCGACATTCCAGACAATACGGTTATAATCCCGTCAAGAGACGCTGCGAAGCGGACTGCCCACGAGGCATCTGACTGTTCCGGATGGTAAGCTTTAAACATTCTGTCTATTTCTTCTGACGGCTCCGCAAGGCTTCCGCCTTTAACCGGCTCCATAATAACGATTGGTTTCCCATGCTTCCTGGCAACCTCGTAATTTGCCCTGGAAGCGATCGCCGGATTCTCCCAATCTGCATAATTAATCTGCAGTTGTACAAATTCTACTTCCGGATGCTCTAAAAGCAGCTTGTCCAAAAGCTGCGGACCTCCATGGAAGGAAAAACCAATATGTCTGATCAGTCCCTTTGCCTTCTGTTCTTTCACAAAGTCCCAAAGTCCGTATTCCTCATATTTCTTATAATTATCCTCCATCAGCGCATGTAGCAGATAATAATCAAAATATCCGGCTCCTGTCCGCTCCAGACTCGTCTGGAGCTGCTTCTTCGCCTCCTCTTCATTCTCAGCTACTCCCGCGTTCAGTTTCGACGCCAGTGTATAAGAATCACGGGGATGCCGCTCCACCAACGCCTTCTTCGCCGCTGCTTCCGATCCCTGATACACATATGCTGTATCAAAATAAGTAAATCCCGCATCCATGAACAAATCTACCATATGCTTGACCTGCTCGATCTCGATACACTCCTCCTCTTTCGGCAGACGCATCAATCCAAATCCTAGCTTCGGCACTTCTTTCCCAAAATAATCTGACATACTCTTTCCTCCTATTCGTGCATTCTCTGTTTCCAAAAAATTCTCTCCATCGGTTTCTTTTTCTTCCAGTCCTCTTTCTCCTATACTTCCTTTTCTTCCGTCAGACCGTAGATCTGATAGAGAGAAAGTATATTCTGATACATCATCTTCCGTGATAACATTTGTTGGTATGTCACGGTTTTTACTTTCCCTTCTGTCTTCATCTTCTCCATGCCAGATAAAATTGCCTCATATTCCTCATGCACTGCCGTAAGCATTTTCTCGAATCTGTCCAGTCGGTTTTCCTCCATGATCCCTCCTCTTATTCGCGCTGTTTTATTGTCACCAGTACTTTATCTCCTGGCCCCTTCTTTATTGTAGCACGAATGTCCTTGCGCAGTCCAATAATATAACAAATACTTCCATCCTCATTCTTAAGTCCCATATTCACAACACTGCCATCATAAGGTACACCATCAAAAGTCGCATGTACTTTTACCCTGCCTGCGCCAAACTCTTCTCTGACATCATAGGGAAATACCACATAGGCACCGCCTTTTCCGTCTGCATTGTAAATCATAGACTCATATTGATACACTTTAGAATTCATTAGTTTTACCTCTCAGCGGTCTAAAATCTAGTCAGTCAATCCTATCGCACAGAACGTTTACATCTTATGGCAAAAATAGAGCCAGGAAACTGTTTTAAGATTCCCGGCTGATCAGCACCATTAAATGGAGATAGCGAGACTCGAACTCGTGACCTATACGTTGCGAACGTATCGCTCTCCCATCTGAGCTATATCCCCACATCTTTATTTATTATAGCATGTTTGACAAAAAAAGCAAGGAAAAAGCAAATGCAATATCAGATACCCCCTATGGCTACATAACATCTCTCCTGCTGCATATACTATTCAGGAGGTGTTTTTATGAAATCTGTCAAGATCTATACCATTATTGGAATACTATTTGTCCTAGTCACAGGATCCCTTGCCCATTACCTATATACTTGGTCCGGCCATAATTACCTGATGGGACTCTTCGCGCCAGTTAATGAATCTATATGGGAACATATGAAATTACTCTTTTTTCCTATGCTACTATATTCCCTTATCATGATCTGCAGATGTAAGAACCTCTGTCCCTGTATCTGTTCCTCTCTGTATTTTGGCATTATACTTGGAACTTTGTTCATCCCAACCGCCTTTTATGCCTACACCACTGTTCTTGGGAAAAGTATATTTCTCCTGGATATTGGAATATTCATTCTAAGTGTCATTCTCGCATTCTGGTCTTCTTACAGACTTACCTTGTCATGCAAACTGGATGCCTATACCTCTATTCTGCGCATTGTAATATGTCTTCTTTTCGTCTGCTTTTTGGTATTCACTACGCATCCACCTGACAGTCCTCTCTTCCAGGATCCTGCTGTTTCAGATGCCTGCGGCGCAGCTGTCCGCACGCTCCATCAATGTCCCGCCCCATCTCTCTTCTGACAGTCGCGTTGACTCCTCCTTGTTCCAGTTTATTCTGGAACGCTTCCACCGCACGACGCTCTGACTGTACATACTCGCGCTCTTTAATCGGATTTACCGGTATCAGGTTTACATGACAGTTTAACCCTCTGATCAGTCTGATCAGCTGCATAGCATCATCGTCAGAATCATTGACTCCCTTCACAAGACTATATTCAAAGGTGATCCTTCTGCCTGTCTGTTCAAAGTAGTATGCGCAAACCTCCATTAATTCATCTACCGAATAGCGATTTGCTATCGGCATCAGCTCTCTGCGCTTTTCATCTGTGGCCGCATGCAGGGAAAGCGCTAATGTGATCTGCAGATGTCTGTCGGCAAGCTGACGCATTCTGGGTACGATACCACAAGTAGACACAGTAATATTACGTTGGCTGATATGCAGTCCATTTTCATCTGACAAAAGCGTAATAAACTGGATTAGATGATCGAAATTATCCAAGGGTTCTCCTGTTCCCATCACCACCACATTGGAAACCCGCTCCGCGGTATGTCTTGTAATCGCATAAATCTGTTCCAACATTTCAGAGGGCAGCAGATTACGCTCTAACCCATCCAGTGTTGAAGCACAGAAACGGCACCCCATACGACAGCCTACCTGGGAAGATATACACACAGAATTGCCATGTTTATAACGCATCCACACACTTTCCACCGTATTACCGTCTGGCAGCTCAAAGAGATATTTCCTTGTACCGTCTAATCTTGACTCCTGTACCTGGAGCAGCCGCAGCGTCGTATACTCGTACTGTTCTCTGCAGCGGTCCGCAAGCTTGCGCGGAATATTCGTCATCTCTTCATATCCTGCCGCTAACTTTCTGTGCATCCACTCATACAGCTGCACCGCCCGGAATGTTTTCTCCCCAAGTAATCCCATCTCTTCTTTTAGTTGTGGCAATGTAAATGATTTGATGTCTTTCCTGTTTGCAAATAAGTCTTCCATCACGTTGTTTTCCTACACTTGCGCAGTTTTGCCATATAAAATCCATCTGTTTTATGTATGCCTGGCAGCATTTGCAGGTATCCCTTCTTTCCCAGCGCTTTCAGTTCCTCTGGCAGATCCTGCTCCATACTCACCGTCTCCATTCCGAATTCCTGACAGATCCACGCTGTCATCTCTTCATTTTCACCTGGATTCATCGTACAGGTACTGTACATCATAGTGCCTTCCGGCTTCAAATATTGTACAACATTCTGAACGATCTCTTTTTGCAGTGTCTTGATTTCCTGCAAGGATTGTCTGGTCACACGGTACTTGATATCCTGCTTCTTGCCGATAACCCCCAACCCAGAACAGGGCACATCCACAATCAATACATCCGCGGCTCCGCGCAATGTTCCGTCCATCGCACGGGCGTCCTGTACTTTTGTTGAAAGGTTTTCCACCCGCATTCTCTCCCTGTTCTCCTCTATTTTATCTGCTTTATATTGTGTTATATCACAAGCCATCACCTGCCCCGTCCCTGCCAGTTTATCGGCGGCATGCAAAGCCTTCCCACCAGGCGCCGCGCAGACGTCGATCACAACATCCCCCGCTCTTATGCCGGCTGTCTCCACCACCAGCATAGAACTGACATCCTGCACCATAAAGGCGCCCTCCCTGTATCCTTCCAGATTCTTGATGCCATCTGTCTTTTCCACTTCCACAGCATAGGACAGATAGGGATGCTGATGCACTATGACCCCTGCCTGCCGCCATTTGTCCAGAAGCTGCTCTTTTTCTTCCTCTGACATCGATTCCCGTATGCGGATGCAGACAGGCTTCCTTACCAGAAAAGATTGCAGGATCTTTTCACACTGCTCAATTCCATAAGCATCGGCCAGATGCTCCACCAGCCAAGCCGGCGACGAATAACAGACAGACCAATACCCGAAAAGATCCTTCTCTTTGTCAGGATAAGTAATCTTTTCCCTGCCTCTGGCAACTGCCCGCAAAACACCGTTCACATAACCCTGCAGTGACTGGAACCTGCGCTTCTTCGCCAGTTTCACAGCCTCATTACAGACCGCCGCGTCCGGAATCTGATCCATAAACAGAATTTGATACACGCTCATCCGCAGCAGCTCCCGGATCAGAGGTTTCATCTTTGCCACAGGTACTTTCGAGAATTGGTCCAATACATAATCGATTTCAATCCTGCGCTCGATCGTTCCCTCACTGACCCGCTTTAGAAAAGCCTTCTCCCTGCTGTCCAGATAATCGTATTTCTCCAAAACGGAAGAGATCAGGATGTTCGCATATTCTCCCTGCCGATCCAATTCCATCAGAATATCCAGAATAATCTCACGTATGTTCATAATACCCCCAATAACCTGCCGTTTCGATCTGCCCCGTCTCTTGACAACACATCTGTATATCTGCACCAATCATCCCTGTCAGAGCAGTTTACTGCGATGATATGCCTCGGAACTCTCAACTTTCCTACCGCAGCCAAGGCATACTTGATGCTCTGACTCAAATTATATCTTTGCTTTACGCGCACGCATCAATCTCTGCGTCTATTGTTATTGCCAAACAAGATAACCAGTCTGAGTAACTGCAGGATCGCAGAGGCCGCAGCCGCCACATAGGTAAGCGCCGCCGCGCTCAATACTCTCCGGCAGGCATTTGTCTCATCCTGCGCCAACATGCCATAATCTCCCAGCATTGCCAATGCCCGGCCGGAAGCATTAAATTCTACCGGCAGCGTAATCAATTGAAAGAGTACTGCAAGGGCAAACACCCAGATTCCTACCTGGATTAACATTTGATTCATCCCCAGCAGAACACCAAGAAAAACCAAAGGGATCCCCGCCCTAGATCCAATATTTGCCACCGGAACAAGTGCTGTCCGTATTTTCAATGGTGCATAACCCTTATCATGCTGCACCGCATGTCCACACTCATGCGCCGCAACCCCAATTGCCGCCAGCGAAGAAGAACCATATACGGAATCAGATAACCGTAATACTTTGTGTGCAGGGTCATAATGATCCGTCAGCTCACCCCGCACATGCTCAATACGCACATCATAAATGCCAGACATCTGCAGGATCCTTGAAGCCGCCTGCACACCAGTCAGTCCACTTCTGCTTCTGACACCAGAATATTTCCTATAAGTAGAGGAAACACGCATCTGCGCAAAAATACACAACACCGCTCCGATCAATACCAGGAAATATGTCGGGTCCATATAATATCCATAGTAGTATCCCATATCACTCACCATACCTTTTCTTTCTTTTCCTAAACACCTCTGTCACTGTTTTGGCACCATCGCAAACAGCCCCTGGCATCCAGGAACATCAGACAAATATGTGGTACTCTCTTCTCTGCTGATGACCGCCACGGCGAAAGGAGGCTGCCTACTGTAAAGATTCCACCCATCTCACACAAGTTTTTCCCCAATCTTAATTGGATAACCAAGGAGAAACTCCTTCACCTGCATTCGCTTCTTACCTTCTGGCTGTACTTCCAGGATTTTCAACACGCCCTTACCGGTCTTCACATAGAAGGCTTCTTTCTCCACACATACTACTGTACCAGGCTCAGCGTCCGCGATATTCCTCTGCAAGTCTCTGTTTTCTGCCGCCGCTTCCGATTCCTTTACGGCCTCTTCTTCCCAGATTTTCAGAGTTTTCCCCCGAAATCCCGTGTAAGCGCCCGGCCAGGAGATCAGCCCCCTGATCAGACAGTCCAGTTTGTCAGCTTCCTGCTCCCAGGAGATCTTTCCCATGGACTTCCTCAACATCTTCGCATGAGAGGCTTCTTCTTCCAGCTGCTTTACCGGAGTAAGCTTCCCTTGCCCGATCTTATCCAAGGCCTCTACAATCAGCTCGGCCCCGGCAACAGCCAGTTTATCATGCAGGCTGTCTCCTGTCTCTTTCGGACCGATCTCTACTTCCTTCTTCAACAGCATATCGCCAGTATCTATCCCCCGGTCCATCTGCATGATTGTGACACCCGTCTTCTTCTCGCCATTGATGATCGCCCACTGGATCGGTCCTGCACCACGGTATTTCGGCAACAGGGAAGCGTGTATATTCACACAGCCATAGACCGGCATTGACAGAATTTCTTCCGACAGAATCTGTCCAAATGCTGCTACCACAAAAATATCTGCATCGTAGCTTCTCAGCACTTCCACTGCTTCTTTTTCTTTCACCTTGACAGGCTGAAAAACTGGAATGTCATGGGCTTGCGCACATGCCTTGACCGGCGTCACCTGAACCGCTTTGCCTCTTCCCTTCGGCTTGTCAGGCTGTGTGACCACCGCCGCTACCTGGTGACCAGCCGCCAGAATGGCCTCCAGCGCCCCCACCGAAAAATCCGGTGTTCCCATAAATACAACCTTCATCCACAACACTCCTTCCTATTGCTCTTCCTGTAGATCCTCTGTATTGACAAGCGGCCCATCCACCTTTTCTACATACAGATGTCCTTCCAAATGGTCCAGCTCATGGCAGAGTGCCCGTGCAAGAAGCTCTGTACCTTCCAGCTCAAAAGCGTTCATGTTCTCATCATATGCAAGCACTTTGGCATAATTCGGTCTTGTTACACTACCGCTTTTCCCTGGAACACTTAAACAACCCTCATAACCTGTCTGTTCCCCACTAGACTCAAGCAGTTTCGGATTAATGAGCAGCAACGGATCCTCACCAGTAACATCAATCACCACGATCCTCTTTAAAATGCCTACCTGCGGTGCTGCCAGCCCAACTCCTTCTGCCTCATACAACGTCTCAAACATATCGTCGATCAACTCCTGTATTCTAGGTGTGATCTCCGTCACTTCCTTACATTTCTTATACAAGACCGGATCACCGATCTCTCTGATCTTCCTGATTGCCATCTTATCCTCCATTCTAGACTGTCTCTAATATGTATTCATCGGATCGAAATCATATTGCACTGTCTGGTTCTTTAGTTCTTCTCTTTTACAAAAAAACTCCAGTTCATCTTTGATCCCAACTAACACCTGATAATCTGGATGTTTCATATAAAAAACATGCCGGTACAGATCGTTGATCTTATTGATGGAAGCCTCTGTGGGACCTATAATCTGCAGTCTTTGCCATGTCTGTGCTGTCCTTCTCTCTTCATCAGGACTTTCTTCCTTTGTCCTTGCTGTACGGCAGAAATTGACAAAATCTACCATTTTCCCGGTCAACGCTTCTCCCTGCTCCTGCTCTCTGGATGTAACTAACACAGCCAGCATATGGGCCACTGGCGGGTACTGCATCAGATCCCGATACATGATCTCTTCTTCATAGAATCCCTGATAATCCTGTCTAGCCGCATGCACAATGCTATAGTGTTCTGGCTGATAAGTCTGGATTACCACTTCTCCCGGCTTTTCCCCTCTGCCTGCACGCCCTGCCGCCTGCGTCAACAGTTGAAATGTTCTCTCTCCCGCGCGGTAATCATTCTGATTCAGTGACAGATCTGCCGCCAGAATTCCCACCAACGTCACATTGGGAAAATCATGTCCCTTCACGATCATCTGAGTTCCTACCAGAATATCTGCCTTCTCATCCGCAAATGCCGATAAGATTTTCTCGTAACTCTCCTTTGTCTTCGTCGTATCCGCATCCATGCGAAGAACCCTGGCTTCTGGAAATTCCCTGTGCAATGCTTCCTCAATCTGCTCTGTCCCTGCCTTAAAACCCATCAGGTATCTGGAACCACACACCGGACAGTTCTTCTTCCTTATTTCCTGATAACCGCAATAATGACATAATAACACATTCCCCCGGTGTTCGGAAAGAGAAACATCACAATGCGGACATTTCATCACATGGCCGCATTCCCTGCAGGAAATAAAACCCGCATACCCTCTTCTATTGAGAAAAAGTATCGTCTGTTCTCCATCCCGCAAACGTTCTTCCATCAATTCACGCAGTTTTCTGCTAAATACTGACCGGTTGCCCTGCTTTAATTCTTCCCGCAAATCTACAGTATATACACGTGGCAGTATACTGCCTCCCTGACGGTTTCTCATCTCAAATAACTGATACTCTCCCTGTCTTGCCCGGTAATATGCCTCCATGGACGGCGTCGCAGATCCTAACACCACACAGGCATGATGCATGGAAGCAATCTGGACTGCTGTCTCTCTGGCGTGGTACTTTGGCATGGCTTCCCCCTTGTAGCTGCTCTCATGCTCCTCGTCCACAATAATAACTCCCAGTCTAGGAAAGGGCGTAAAAAGCGCAGATCTGGGACCAATAATCACATCAATCTCTCCTGCCTGCGCCCGCCTGATCTGATCATATTTCTCTCCCATAGAAAGGGACGAATTCATAACTGATACCCTGTCACCAAATCTCTTGTAGAAGCGTAAAAGTGTCTGATAAGTAAGAGCGATCTCAGGAATCAGCACGATTGCCTGCCTTCCCATACCAATCATCTTTTCTATAATACCAAGATACACTTCTGTCTTGCCGCTTCCGGTAATTCCATGAATCAGATAAGTCCCAGAATGACCTTCTTCATAATCAGACAGCACCTTTTCTATGATTCCACGTTGTATCTCACTCAGCACGACTCTCTTTTCTTCCCGGTCCGCACATCTGACTGGATTCCGGTAGTAGCTTTCCGTCTCTATTTTCAACAATCCTTGTTTCTCTAATGCCATAAGGGTTGCCGACGCTACGTTCAGCTTCTGTCTGATCAGCTCATAGGGCAACACCGCATCTGTCAAAAACGCTCGCAGCACCCGTGCCCTCGCCACCTGTTTTTTGCGCTCACATGCGAAGACTGCTTCCTGCAAGATGTCTCCCTCTACACATCTTACCACTTTCTTGCGCTCTAATTGTTTCAATTTCTGCTTCACTGGCAGTACGGTTTTAAGCGCTGCAATCGTAGTTGAACCATACTGCCTCTTGAGCCAGTAAGCGATCCTGATCTGGTTGCTCTCTGCCGTGATACCCTTGCTGTCTACAGCAATAATATCCTTAATTTTATCCACCGGATAATCCGGCTGGTCGGAAAGATCCACCACATAGCCTACCTTATCCTGGTTGCCTCTTCCGAAAGGTACATGTACACGAACCCCTGGACACACCACCTCAGACAACTTGGGCGGTATCCGGTACTGAAAAGGACGGTCAACTTTCTCATGGGAAATATCTATGATGACATCTGCATACATCCTAGCCATACCGTCTCCTTTTTCTCCTCTTTCTCTTCTCCCTGCTCACTGTCAGGGCAAAATCGCTCAGACCTCTCCTGTGCACTACCCTGTCTGCCGGAAACTGTCTTACTGCCGTTCCTCTATGATCTCCCGGATCAGAACCCTTTCATCCATAGGATATTTCACCCCGCAGATCTCCTGATAATCTTCATGGCCCTTCCCGGCAAGTACGATAATATCTCCCGGTTCACCATGATCGATCGCGTAAGCGATCGCTTCTTTCCTGTCACAGATCTCCACGTATTTCCCCTGCGTTCTTCCAATGCCAATCTTGATATCATCGATGATTGCCTGCGGCTCTTCGTAACGTGGATTGTCTGACGTAATGATCGTCAGATCCGCCATATTGCCGCTGACTTCCCCCATCTCATATCTCCTGGATTTCGCCCGGTTGCCGCCACAGCCAAAAAGACACACAAGACGATGCGGTTCATAGGCACGCAACGTGGTCAACAGGCTCTTGAGTGCCATTGCATTATGTGCATAATCTATCATCAGTGTAAATTTATCAGACACCTTGACAGGCTCGATCCTGCCCTTGACTTTCGCCTGAAGAAGCGCCTTTCTGACATCCTCTTCCTGCACACCGAAGTGTCTACAGATCGCAATCGCTGTCAATGCATTGTAAACACTAAATTTGCCAGGTGTAGCGATCTGCACGGAAAAGTCCATTAATCCTGTCACTTCAAATCCCATTCCAAGATTTCCAGACTCTCTTAAAAAAGTAATATTCCTGGCCCGCAAATCTGCCTCGGCATCAATGCCATAGGTTTCCAGAGTACATGTATGACCCTTAGTAACTGCTTCCCAATGCTCATCATCCTGATTGACAATACCGATCCTGCACTGCTGAAAAAGCAGTCCCTTACAATGAAGATAATCCTCGAAATCCTTATGCTCTCCCTTGCCTATATGATCTGGTTCCAAGTTGGTAAAAATACCGACATCAAAGACAAATCCCTGCGTTCTATGCAGCATCAGTCCCTGAGAGGACACCTCCATCACCACTGTATCACATCCAGCATCCGCCATCTGACGGAAATATTTCTGGATCAGATAAGATTCCGGTGTCGTATGGTCTGCCGGAATATGCAGATCTCCAATCACAATCTCAATCGTACCGATCAGTCCTGTTTTTCTTCCCGCATGTTCCAGGATCGATTTCACAAGATAAGTCGTTGTAGTCTTTCCCTTTGTACCAGTCACACCAATGATCTTCATTTCTTTTGCCGGATGATCAAAAAAGGCCGCAGATACAAACGCCATAGCATAATGCGTGTCCGCCACCTTGATCACCGTCACGTCTGTCTTTTCTGGCAGTTTCACTTCTTTCTCCACGAGCAGCACCTCTGCACCCGCTTCTACAGCCGCATAAGCGAATTCATGTCCATCCACAACAGCGCCCGGAATGCAGACAAACATACTGCCTGGCACTACCTTTCGGGAGTCATAAATAATGTCTGTCACCTCTCTGTCCAGCTTACCGCAGACACATTCATACGAAACTTCAGCCAGCAATTCTCTCAAACCTGTCATATACGATTAAACTCCTCTCTTACAGTTCTATAACAATATTATGATGCTAATCTATCTCTTTGTTACACAACTCCATAACTTCTTCCAGCCTTTTGTCACATAGCCTTATCCACCATCCAATCTATATTAAGATAACACGAAAGCCTCATTTTTTCAATATTTACGGGAGATTGGAGGTTTTCTGGTACTACCAGGGTGATCTTATCCGGATATAGGAAGGGTTTTCATTTTTCTTTAAGAATCTGTTTAAGTTTTCTTAAGGTATTTTTATATTTTTCTAATAAACAGAACACATTTTGGACACATTTTCACTTTATGATAATAAGCAAGATAGTTGATGAACTCACTATCTCCCCCCTCATAAGAAAATGCGAAAAAGTCTGGAATTTCCAGACTTTTTTGTTGTCATCTTCCACATGTATAATCCTGCATGATCATCTGCAGCCTCTCCCGCCCCTGATACACATCCAGATCTGGATAATAAATGACATGAATACAGATCGCATCGCCTTCTCCATACCTTCCCTGATACAATCTCTCGCAGGCATCTTTCCCGAAACTTTCCGTGAGAAAATCATGCCATGCTTCTAAATCTCCAAAATACATCATATCATATTGCCTACCGTTCTCATCTTCCACACGATATTTACCTACATTCCTGTTCCGTCCGAGAATGCGGCCATTTAGGAATCTAAGATTTCTCTGTGCAAATACAGGCTTTGGATTACCGTTGCCAAAGGGCTCCAAAACCGCCAGCTGCTTTACAAACTCTGCTGTCACATAGGCCATCGGCATAGGTACATCAATATGGATCTTTTCTTCAAGATCCTCTTTCGTCAACTCACAATGTGCGTTCAGGAAGGTCCGGAAATTCTCTATGTTGCTCTCAGGCATGGAAACGCCTGCCGCCAGTTTATGACCGCCGTATTTCGTGTAAAACTCTTTACATTCACTCATCTTCTCATACATATGATACGCATCAACAGATCGTCCTGATCCCTTGACACCTTCTTCTGATAAAGTTAGTACAAATGTCGGTTTATGATACCGCTCCCTAATGCGTCCTGCTATAATGCCTGCCAGACTTTCATGACACTCCGGCAGATAAACCACAAGAACCTTATCGTCCCGTAGTCTACCATTCTCAATCATCTCGATTGCCTGTTTCGTTCCCAACAGTGTCATATCCTTGCGGTTATCGTTCAAAGCTTTCAATTCCCCAGCGATCATAGCCGCTTCCGCCTTATCGTTCGTCTGAAAAAGCTGTAATGCTCTGACCGCCGTATCCAACCTGCCGGAAGCGTTAAGACAGGGGCCTAATACGAAACCAATATGGTAGGCTGACAGTTTCTTATCCTGCAGGCCATTTGCCGCCAACAATGCCTGCATACCACAATTTCCAGACTGTACGATCTGACGTAGTCCATACCGGACAAGAATCCTGTTTTCATCCACCAGCTCCATCACATCGCCCACTGTGGCAAACGCAGCAAAAGCCAACAACTCCTGCAGAAGCCTCCTGGCCGCCGGTGTGTCATCTCTTTCAAACAGCACCTGCAGTAATTTATAGGCAACAAAAGCCCCGCAAATCCCATCAAAAGGATATTCGCAGTCTGTCTGCTTTGGATCAATTACAGCATCTGCTTCTGGCAGACATTCTATCCGCTCTCCCCCTTCCAAAAGCTCATAAGGAACCTCATGATGATCTGTCACAACCACTGTCATGCCAAGAGTCTTTGCATAAGCAATCTGCTCTTTCGCCGCAATACCGTTGTCACAAGTCACGATCGTATCCATTCCTGCTTCCCATGCTTCCTGGATCAAATGATTATTCAGGCCATACCCATCATGGATGCGGTGGGGAATCACAGCATCCGCCACAGCACCGCAATATCTCAGCCCAGCAAGTAATAAATAAGCAGAACAGATTCCGTCAATATCATAATCACCAATGACCCGGATCCTCTTTCCAGCCTCTATCTTATTATGTAAGATCTCCGCCGCCCGGTCTGCATCTTTAAGCAGATGTGGATCATGCATGTCCTCAAGCCTGCCGTGCAGAAATCTATCAATCTCTTCCTCCTCTACAATATCCCTGTTACGAATGATCCTGGCAATGACTGGATCAATTTGAAATTTTGCCGCTATCCCGTTAAAATCCGCCTTTTTGGCAGATACCATCCATTTCGCCATCTTCTCTCCCCACTATTTCTTTTCATATATACCGCGCTTTCCTCACCCGTTCCACTGACAGCCGGACTCCTATACCCCACCAGTACGCTCTTAGAAAGAAAGACGTTCCGCACACTGCGGAACGTCTTAAGAAACCACTTTCCTCATTTATTCTCTATTTCGCCGCTGTCTGTACTTTCTGTTTCACCTTCGTGCGCAATACAAACCAAAGTGCACCTGTCAGGCAGATTGATGAGTACGTACCGCAGATGATGCCCGCAATCAACGGCAGCGCAAACTCCCTGATGGAAGATACGCCAAATACCTCCAGCGCTGCCACCATGAAGAATGTTGTCAAGGAAGTAAAGATACTTCTTGACAGCGTCTGGGAAATACTTTTGTTGACCAAATCCTGCAAATCATTCTTATGCCGCATCTCCTTCAAATTCTCGCGGATACGGTCAAAGATCACGATCGTCGCATTAATCGAATAACCCACAATCGTCAACATACACGCAATAAAGGTATTTCCTACAGAAATCTTCACAATCGCATAAAAAGCCAATACCACCAGCACGTCATGTACCAGGGCTGCAACAGCGCTGGCACCGAAACGAATATCCTTAAAGCGTAACCAGATATACAAAAGCATAAGGAGTGTCGATACAACAATGGCCTTTACAGCATCTGCCTGCATCTCAGAACTGATCGTCGCACTGATCGTCTCCGCTGTGATACTTCCAGCATCCACACCAAAATTCGTCACCATAACCTCAGAAAATTCTTGTCTCTCTTCCACGTTCAAGGTTCTTGTCTTGATGATTACCTGATTAGAACCTGCCACCTTCGTGGTCTGCACATTGCCATCTCCTGTAATTTCCTCGATCATGGGAACAATCTGTGCATCGATTTCCTCAATGCTCATATCTTCATTCAATGTCATAGTCGTAGAAGTACCGCCCACAAAATCCAGACTATAATTCAACGGCATACCCATCTGAGACTGGTTGATTCCCATAACAACAAATCCAATCAGAATCACCGCGATCGACAGACCAAAGAATGCTTTTCTCTTCGTTAAGAAATTGATCGTCTTCTTTTCTTTACCGACGCCATAGGCTTTCTCACTCTGAACACCCAATGCATACAACACATTAATCAGGAATTTCGTGACAAAAAGCGCTGTGAACATAGATAAAATAATACCGAGCATCAACGTAATCGAAAAGCCCTTAATTGTACCGCTGCCCATCAGATAGAGTACGACCGCCGCGATAAAGGTTGTGATATTCCCGTCCAAAATCGCAGACAGCGCCTTATTAAAACCAATCTTGATAGAGGACTGCACCGTCTTACCGGTAGCCAGTTCCTCTCTGATACGTGCAAAAATAATCACATTAGCATCCACTGCCATACCTACAGAAAGAATGATACCTGCAATACCTGGCAGAGTCAAAGTTGCCTCAAAAGCATACAGCAGAATCACCATCAATTCTGTATAAAGACACAACGCCAAAGAAGCCGCCAATCCTGATACATAGTAGACCGCAATCATAAATACCACTACAAGCGCAAACCCAACACCTGCAGCAATCAGGCTGGTGTGGATCGCCTCAGATCCAAGCTGCGCACCCACAACATTGGAACGAAGCTCTTCCAGCTCCAGTTTCAGGCCGCCGATCCTGATTGTGGAAGCAAGCTGCTCTGCTTCCGCGGCTGTATTCTGTCCTGTGATGACTGCATTGCCATCTGTGATTACAGCCTCCACACCAGGCGCGCTGACGATCTCATCGTCATAATAGATCGCGATTGTCTCGCCGTTCTCATAAGCCTTTCTAGTAACTTCCGCAAAGGCTTCTTTCCCTGTCTCGTTGAGAGATAATGCTACCACATTCTGGGAATTCCCCATGGAATCCTGCTGTGTTCTCGCCTGCGCGCTGGCCACTTCTGTACCAGTCAGAACAATAGAACCATCCTCCAGCATCTGCTCTATCGTCTTATTCAACAGATATTGTGGAGTCAGATTACCTTCGGCATCCACGCCATAGGTCAACGTGTAATTCAGGTTACCATCCTTATCTGTCTCGGAAATAAAGTATAAACTTCCAGGTTTACCCAACTCTTCCAAGATCGCGTTGGCATCTGACACTCCTGGAATCTCAATATTAATTCTGTCTGATCCTTCCTGATAGACCTGTGCCTCTGTACTGTAGTTCTGTACACGCTGCTGCAGCTTATAGATCGTATCATCCATATCCTCGGAATCGGGATCCTCATCACCTACAACCTGATAGGTAATGCTGACACCACCTGCCAGATCCAAACCAAGCTTGATGCTTGATGCCGAACCGGACTTGTCTGAACCGACACCGAAAACTGCCATATAACCAAGCAGTCCAAGTATCAGGACAAATGCGATCAGACTGACCACCGCTCTGTTCTTTTTCATAATGCTTTCTCCTTTTCTTCATCGGCAAGCGCCGCTTTTATCATAATTGCGCATTCAACGCGTTTCCTCTGCAGCTCACAGCCAAGATCATAGGTGCCATCTATGCTGCCACTGAAATTGTATGCATTCGCAGCACACCCGCCGCTGCAGTAAAATTTCGCAAAACAATTCCTGCAGTTCTCCTTCGCATAGACATTGCATGCCTTAAACTTGTCCCGTATTTCTGTCTGAACGATTCCGTCCTCCACATTCCCCATCAGAAATTCTTCCTGCCCCACAAACTGATGGCAAGGATAGAAATCTCCCCATGGTGTCACTGCGAGATATTCTGTACCGGACCCGCAGCCTGACAGCCGTTTCGCCACACAGGGGCCACCTTCTAAATCTATCATAAAATGGAAAAAATTAAAACCTTTTCCTTCTTTTTTTCTGCGGATATATTCCAACGCCAGCCGGTCATACTCAGCCAGAATGACCGGAACATCTTCCTCACGAAGCGCATAGTCCTCTGTCTCCTCTGCAACCACTGGTTCCACAGAGATTTGTTCAAACCCCTCATCAGCCAGGTGCATGACATCCTTCGTGAAATCCAAATTATTTCTGGTGAACGTGCCTCTCACATAATAGTTCATCTGCTCTCTGCTCTCCGCCACCTTCTTATACTTCGGAACCACTTCGTCATAACTGCCCTGTCCACCCCTGTGGGGGCGCATCAGATCATGAATCTCCCTGCGGCCGTCGATGCTTAAGACCACATTGGCCATCTCTCTGTTTACAAATTCCAGCACCTCATCGTCCAGCAGCACTCCATTCGTTGTGAGGGTAAAACGGAACTTCTTATGGTGTACCCCCTCCAGGCTTCTGCCATAAGCAACCAGATCCTTTACTACCTGCCAGTTCATGAGCGGCTCTCCGCCAAAAAAGTCCACTTCCAGGTTCACCCGGTTTCCAGAACTTGCCACCAGAAAATCCAGCGCCTTCCTGCCCACTTCGTAGCTCATAAGCGCCCTTCTTCCGTGATACTCGCCCTCCTCTGCAAAACAATACTTACAGGCAAGGTTACAGTCATGCGCAATATGCAGACACAACGCCTTCACCACAGTCGCCCTGTTCTGGAACTCACCGATATAATTCTCATAAATATCCTCTGTAAAAAGCATGCCCGCTTCCTTCAATTCCAGAAGTTCCCCGACCACTTCCTGCAGATCTGTACTATCCAAGTGCTTTTTCTCTTCCTCTGACAGTCTTCCTGCTACATATGTTGTCAGCGCTTCTACTGTTTCATTATGTTTTATGAGCGCTTCCTCCACCAATGGTATCACTCGATATGTCAGCCCATCCACCACATGAACACTGCCGCTATTAACATCCAGTACGATCTGATACCCGTTACTTATATATTGGTGTATCACCTTAACACCTATCCCTTTCTTGCAGCCTGCGGGTCTAACTTCTCTGTATCATTCCTCTTTCACCTGCAGGCACCATGCTAAATTGCTATTTTCTTAAATCATTCCTCACAATCCTGTCCACAATACTATTTCTCTTCACAATATATCAAATGACAACAGTACAGACAATTCTGTAGATAGACTGGACTGGGCTGTGATGCGCTCCATACTTCCGGCACTACGCATAATAAGCAGCGACACTAGATCGCTGCTTATATCTTCCGCCTTCTCAACCGAACACTTATGCCGCACATTGCGATGTCCGGTAAGAGCAGTTACTTTATCTTGCTTTCTCGCAACTCTGGTTTCCTACTGTGCAGGATGTCTTACAAGCGGACTGGCAGGATGTCTGGCATTCGCCGCAACCGCCCTTCTTCATAGATTCCTTTAAATCTCTCGTCGTCAATGTCTTAATATGTTTCATCTGTCATTTCCTCCTTACGTATCATTCCGATACGGACGCCTTGTAACTATATGCGGTTTTCCGCTTCCAGTGACAATGCTTCCCATAACTTTATGTAGTATAGCATAATTTTCACCGCCGGAAAAGTGTTTTTTTTAATTTTTCAACTGATCATCCCGCCCAGCATGCCGCTGCCCGCACACAGAAAGAAGACCGTCAGCATATTTCCCGCTACATCCTGCACTCCTCTATTGACAATCAGCGATACCATCACCAGGATTACATAGTATGTGATCCCCATCGCCAGCCCCCAAAGGTACTTACGTCTGCCCGCCCTTTTCCCGGACAGCATTCCTGCCAAAAAGGTAACTGCAATATAAATTCCGATAATGCATATAGATACTACTTTTTCTGACAAACCGAACCTGTACAGCATAAAAGCCAGCAGAAGCAAAAGTCCTGCCGTCAGAATGTACGCCGCCAGCATGCATTTCGTTACAAAAAGCGCCTTTTGTGTATAGATTTCCTTCTTCCCCATATTCCCTCCATTCTTGATACAGATTGCCTCAAACTAATCCCGATATTAATATATATGCCGCAGTCTGTACCGCATACCACGTTTTCTTTGAATTCAAAGCAAGAATAGTACAAAGCCTTGTACCAGTTCACATCAGATACTTGACATAAGATTGAATTTCATAGTACACTTACCTCAGTTGACGGTCTTCGGACCATCATCCTAATTTTATTACATATTATAAGGAGTGAACATTTCATTGGATACCACAGGTGTCATACAAATCGTATCATTATTAGTTCTGGTGCTGTTGTCAGCATTTTTTTCTTCTGCCGAAACTTCTTTTTCGACAGTCAACCGGGTACGTCTCCGTACACTCGCCAGCGAAGACCATAAAGGAGCGATCAGGGTTCTGGGCATATTGGATCAGTATGGCAAAATGCTCAGCGCGGTATTGATCGGTAATAATATCGTCAATCTATCCGCCTCTTCTGTTGCGACTACCTTTGCGATCAGGACATGGGGCAATCGTGCAGTCGGCATTATGACTGGTGCGCTCACCTTTATCATATTAATGTTCGGAGAAATCGTACCCAAGACCTGGGCCATGCAGAATGCTGAACAGATCACGCTGTTTTACGGCGGTATCATCCGCATGCTGATGACAGTGCTGACGCCGGTTATTTTCGTGATCGACCAGATTTCTAACTGGATTCTGCGCCTGATGCATATCAGTTCTGACGGCAATAATTTCAGCATCACAGAGAAAGAACTGAAAACTTATGTAGATGTAAGCCACGAGGGCGGCGTTATCGAAACAGAAGAACGGGAACTGATCTACAATGTGTTTGACTTCGGTGATACCGTAGCTAAGGATATCATGATTCCCCGGATCCAAATGACAACCGTACCCATTGACGCGACCTATCAGGAACTGCTCTCCACCTTCCAGGCATCCATGTTCACAAGGATCCCTGTCTATGAAGGCGATCCAGACCATATCGTAGGCGTCGTCAATATCAAAGACTTTATTCTGGTAAAAGACACGGAGAAATTCCAGCTCAAGAAAATACTGCGGGAAGCTTACTATACTTATGAGTTCAAGAGCGTGTCAGACCTGTTGATGGAAATCCGCGAGAAATCGCTCAGTATCGCTTTCGTCCTGAGCGAATACGGCACCACAGTAGGTATGATCACCATGGAGGACATGATTGAAGAACTAGTAGGTGAAATCCGCGATGAATATGATGCGGATGAAGAAGAACTGATCAAACAGCTTGCTGACGACCAATACCTGGTGGAAGGCAGTATGAAAATCCATGATATCAACGATGCTCTCAATATCGAACTGGATTCCGAAGATTATGACTCTGTCGGTGGACTGATCATCGAGAAATTAGAACGCCTGCCCCAGGACAAGGAAACCATCGTGCTGGACAATGGCATCACCCTGCAGGCAGACGGCATAGAGGAGAACCGTATCCTGAAAGTACTGATCACTCTGCCTGATCCAGACAGCGAAGATACTCAGGAAGATCCTGAGGCATCCTGATCATATGGGCCTTGACCGCGCCTGCCTGGTAAAGCTCTTCTTCTGTCCGGAATCCCCACAGAACACTGACACAAGGCATAGGCACATTGGCTGCCGTCTGTAGATCCACCTCAGAGTCTCCCACATAAACTGCATGGGCAGCATCCACTGCAAGTTCCCCCAGCGCCTGATAGACCATATCGGGTGCTGGTTTTTTCTTTGTTCCTGGATGCTCTCCCACAGCTGCCTGCACATAAGCTTCAAAATATTTATGGAAAAGCTGCTTTACTGCCCCATCTGGCTTATTGGATACGATCGCCATCCGGTACTTTCTCTGCTTCAACACTGCCAACATCTCCAGTACACCCTCATAAGGTCCTGTCTTCTCTTCACAATGAACTTGATAATGCTGACGAAAACAATCAAGAATTTCCTGGTAGGCAGGATTATCCGTTCCCTGCGGTATAGCGCGCTCGATCAGCTTCGCCGCCCCGCTGCCCACGTAAGTCCTGATCTCCTCGATTGTGTGTACTGGCAGATGATACTGCTTCATTACATGATTGACACTGTCTGTCAGATCTTCCAGTGTATTTAGTAAAGTTCCATCCAAATCAAAAACAATGGTATTTATCATGTAGCAACCTCCTTCTGTCCTATCTTCGTGCATATATGCCTTCCAGGCACCAGTCACTGTAAATGTACCACTACAAACATACCCGCCTGCATCCCCTTCCTTGCAGGCGGGTATAACGCTTCCGCTCATCTACACCACTGTACCAGCCAGATTCATCACCGCCTCAATCTCTGCCCCATTGTCCGGCGCCGGCTCTACCAGTTCATGTTTGCCTCCTGGCATGATCTGGCCGATATAATTTCCCTCTTCCGTCCTTTCAAAGGTATAATACCGTATTTCTTGCCTATCCTGCAGCCACACCGCATACACACGATAGCACATTCCCTTCTTCTTCGCCATTTCTACCGGAAGGTCCACTCTGGTCATCTGTAAATTGTCTGTAAGATTCAGCGTCATCATCGAGAAATCATCTGGCGATACCGTCACAGCATCTTTTTTTCCCTCTGGATACATTTCCCGGTAGAACTGCAGCATGAATTCCCCTTCTTCTTTCTGCAGACTCCTAAGTCCTTCCTCCTTATGCGCAAACAGATAGTTTGGCAGAAGATGCAGCGCAACCCTGTTGTGTACCAGCTCCTGGAACTGCCCCTCTGTCATCTTGACCGTCTTCGTCTGCTGCATCGCATTTCTTCGCTTCTCCGCAACCTCCAGGATCCCCTTAGGCAGAACCACATTATGGGTAAAAGGATTCAAGACGATCGACTCAACTTTCTCCTTATTCCCCATGACCATCGCCACACAAGAAAAGAAAGGAATAGCGAGCACCGCCGGACTTTTCTTATCCTTTGGGATCTGTGGCATAGACGTAAAGATCGGAAAAACCTGTCCACCATCCTCTTTCCGCAACAAGCATGGCATGATCTTTGCATCCTTAGGCAGTTTGACCTGTCCTCCCTGCTGCACCTGCTTCTGCATCTCCTGGTCTAATCCCTGCGGCGCAAGCGTAGGCACAAGCACTACCGATCTCTCCAAAAGTTCCATAAGATCTGCGTATTTATCTCTCTGCCTGTCTTTCACAAATTCCGCAACTGCTGCTTCCAGTTTTGTATTATCTAATCTGTTCTCTGCCATATCAAATCTCCATTTCTGCTGCTCTCTTCTCTTATTTCCTCTTCCTGAACATCCTGCTTCTATTTCCTATCCATCACACCGGATCAGTAATCTTCGATTGTCAGGTATAAAACAGAATTTCTGGCTGCTTCTTATCCACTGTATTAGTATAACAAATTCTATCCTCTCTGCCAATCACAAATCATGATCTCTTCTTTTCAGGAAGCTGTGCAAATGTGATCGCCATCACCATCATAAGACAGCCAAACAGTTCCCTGCGGCTCATCGCCTGTCCCAGCAGCAAGAACCCTGCCACTACCGCAACCACAGACTCCAGGCTCAAAATCAACGATGCCACTGTAGGATTCATTCCTTTTTGTCCTACGATCTGCAGAGTATAGGCCACACCACAGGACATGATGCCACCATAACAGATTGGCAGCCAGGACGCCAAAATATCCTGGAGATTTGGTACCTCAAAATAGAGACTGCAGATTAACGACAAAATACCACAAACCCAAAACTGGATGCAGGACATCTTGACACCATCCACCTTCTGGGAAAAATGATCAATCACCAGAATATGCAGCGAAAAAATGAACGCACAGACTAATACCAGCGCATCTCCCTTTTCCAGGCGAAGGCTGTCTTTCATACACAGCAGATACAACCCAGTGATTCCAAACAGCACGCCGATCCAAACCTGCAGCCCTGCCTTTTTATGGACAAACAGTCCAAGAAGCGGCACGATCAATATGTACATCGCTGTGATAAACCCTGCTTTACCGACCGTTGTATACTGAATGCCAAACTGTTGGAAATTGCTGGCAGCAAACAATATAAGACCGCAGCACAGCCCACCGATCAGAAGCTGCCTGCCGTTCCCGGCCTGTTTCGCCGTTTCGTCCACCCCTCTTAGGGTAACCGCCTCCCGCACGCTTCCATCGCCCCGACTCTGTCCCTGTATCCTGTCCAGAAACGCAATACAGGGAAGCAGTACCAGACCTCCCAGCACAGAACGACTACCATTATAGGTAAAGGGACCCAGGTGCTCCATTCCGGCACTCTGCGCTACGAATGCCACACCCCAAATCACTGCCGTAAGAAACAATAGGAGCGACTGCCTTACTTTAAATCCTGTCATTTTATAACCATACCTTCCTGCAGTTATCCTGCCGTCTTTTGTTCATTCAAAAAGTTACCCTCAGGAATCCAAAACCTCTTCGTTCTCCCTACAGGTAACTCTCCGATTTTTATCTGTTTAGTGACATATTCTTAAGCTGTTCAATCATATCCATATCGTCTGCTGTAATCTTTAGGTTAGAGTCAAAATTCTCTCCCTCAGCCGTAGTCACCTTAATCTCAATAATACTGCCTTCCCTGATTCCGTTCTGCACTACCGCCGAAAGAAATTTCGGGAACTTGGGATGATTCTTCTGAAAGCGGTTCCACAGATTCATCAACTGAAAAAGCGCCGCCGGATTCTGTATGTTCATCTTGCTCTCTCCTCTCACTTCTCTTATTTACACTCTTTTTTGTGTCAGCATCCGCCTCTCAGCGCTTCAGCTCCTCCTGGTAAAATTCCTTAAATTCTTCATATCCCTGCGCGGTCAACTGCTCCTTCTGAAACTTCTTATTCTTATTCATCCGTGCCACCAAAATCTGGTTACCATCCTCACGCACTCTCTGCGCTTCTTTCATTACCTCACAAAGCTTATCTGAAGACAGCCCTTTTTCCATAAGATACGCAATCTTTTTCCCAGCCTTAGGCACTTTAAATCCATTCTCCAAAAGCAGGAGAATAATCCTCTCAAATCCGATGGAAAATCCACATGCAGGCAGATCATGGCCAGTAAATTTACCCACCATTTTATCATATCTTCCACCGCCGCCGCAGCTTCCGCCAAACTCTGGCATATCAATCTCGAAGATCGTCCCTGTGTAGTAAGACATACCGCGCACTAAAGTAGGGTCAAATACCAGATTGAAGAACTCTCCCTTCGTTGCCTCCACACTGTCGATAATCTCCTGAAAACTCTTCATAGTCTCCTCTGGAAGTATCCCTGTCAGCTTCTCGGTAATATAGGCAACTGCATTATCAGCCTTCTCCAATCCTCTGTACAGTTCCATATAGCTGGCTACACTCTCCTTTGCATAACCTGCCCCCAGCAATTCCGTTTCCACGCCATCTATACCAATCTTGTCCATCTTATCCAAAATGATAAAGATCTGGTCATAATCTTCCTGTGCAAATCCACTGTATGCCGCCATCGCTTTCAGGATCTGCCTGTCATTGATACGTATGTTGAAATTACGAAATCCCAATCTGCCCAGCGTTGTGGTCGTGGCAAGAATCAGCTCGATCTCCGCCAGATTACCCGCCTCGCCAAAGATATCAATATCACATTGCATGAATTGACGATACCGTCCACGCTGGGGTCTGTCTGCACGCCACACATTCCCAATCTGCAATGCTTTAAAAGGCGCTGGAAGCTCATTGACATGATTAGAATAATATCTGACCAGCGGAACTGTCAGGTCATACCGCAGTCCACCGTCCACCAGGTCTTCCTCCCCTTGTGCTTCCTGCAAACGCAGCTTCTCACCCCTCTTCAATATCTTAAAGATTAGCTTCTCATTCTCGCCACCCGCCTTACAGTTCAAGTTAGCAAGATTCTCCACACAAGGAGTCTCAATAGACGTGAAGCCAAAATTTCCATAGGTTTCCTTGATCACACCAATGACATAATCACGGATCTCCATCTCTTCGGGAAGTATATCTTTCATTCCGGTGACTGGTTTCTTACTGAGTGCCATAGTTTCCTTCCATTCCGAAGTACCTGCTTTCTAAATACCAAAGTATCAATACCAAAGCTGCCGATACCTCTGTTATCGTTATTCTCTGATCCCATTTCTTTCAGATCGTTTGTTTACTGGTATGATTCTACACTGTTTCCAATGATTTTTCAAGAATAAGATCACACAGACACCTGTTCATCAAAGCGTCTATCCTTCCAATAATACTCTTTATCATGTTCATTGATCTTTCGAAGAGGCTTGCAGGGATTTCCCACAGCCACTGTGTAGGCCGGTATGTCCTTCGTGACAACACTGCCTGCTCCGATGACAGCATATTCCCCTATTGTCACACCCGGCAGTACAATCGCCCCAGCGCCGATCCATGCTCCATCCCCGATTAGGATCGGGAACGAGTACATACTTCCCTCCGCACGCTTCTCTGGGTCTATCGGATGCCCTGTCGTACAGAGTGTCACCCCCGTCCCAAAAAGAACCCCCTTTCCAATCGTAATCTGATAGTCATCGATCAGGACCAGTCCCGAATTAATATAGGTTCCATCACCAATCGTCACAGTAGAACCTACCGCCAATGTAAGAGGCTGATTAACCCATACATTCTCTCCAACTTTTCCAAACATCTGTCTGACAAGCGCATTCCTCTTATCGATCTCACTGGGTCTGGATGTATTAAATTCATACATTAAATCCTTTACCCTTGCCTGCTGTGCAAGATACGCCTCCGTATCCTCCCACAGATACCCATTCGCTATTCTAACCTGTCTCTCCTGCTCTGTCATACACTCCATCCTCCTTGTAATATGATATGATACGTTCCACTGCCATGGCCTTGTGGTGATCCAGTGTCACATAGCATGGTACCCGCCGCCAGATCAACAATATTTCACTATTTTGTAACCACAGCATTGTATAACAATATCATTTCTATCGCAAAATTTCTTTAACAAAATCATATTACTCTATAACAATATTCACCTGGATATCCTTTTTTTGACCCGATGCCCTTTCACAGACGTCCCAAAAGCTGTTCCTTGCGCTCTATCATCTCCTCAATTCTCTCAATATATTGGGAAACATCCTTGACATTCTCGCACCGCTCGATCCGTCCGTCCGGGTACACCCTTTTCGTAATCGAACCGGCTCCGCATGCAACTATGGTCTGTTTCTCCTCCATGATCAGAATATTATAGATCCCATACTTTCCTTCCACAGAGTAACCCACATTTTCAAAATTACCGGACATATTTTTCTGACGGTACAGATAGTACGGCACCATATTCATATCTCTTGCGCCCGCTGCCGCAATCTCCATCGTCTCCTCTGTATTGTTGTAAGCGGTAACTCCATTCTCTGCGATCCATTTCTGCAATCCAGAGGCTCTTTTCACCGCCAGAGAATGAACCGTTAACGAATCTGGACCCAACTCCCGGATTGCCTCTATGGTATCTCTCACATCTTCTCTCGTCTCCCCAGGAAGACCCAGGATAATATCCATATTGATATTGTTAAACCCTGCTTTGCGTGCCACACGGAAGGCATCTGCCACCTGCTCTACAGTGTGCTGCCTGCCGATCAGCTTAAGCGTCTCCTGCTTCATCGTCTGGGGATTGACAGAAATCCTTGTTACGCCATGACGGTAGAGTACCTTAAGCTTATCCTCCGTTATACTATCTGCCCGTCCTGCTTCCACTGTAAACTCCTGCACCGTTTGGAATGCAAAAGCATTTTTCAGCATTGTGATCAATCTGTCCAGTTCATCAGCCGACAAGGAACTGGGCGTACCGCCCCCAATATAGACGGTGTCCAGTACCTTATCCTGGTACATCTGCGCCACCGCACTGACCTCTCGTTCTAACGCCTTCAGATAATCCGCCACCCGCTCCTTCCACATGCTGATCGGATAAGAGGTAAAAGAACAGTACAGGCACGTCGTAGGGCAAAACGGTATGCCGATATAGAGGCTGTAACCATTTTCATAATGAAGGCTGCTGAGAATTTCCCGCTCCCGTTTTGCGATCTCGATCCCAAGTGCAGTTTTCTCCTCACTGACAAAATGTTTCTCCCTGAGAAATGCCGCCACAGCCTGCTCACTCTCCCCATGCTCTAACATCGTCAAGGCAATCTTTGTCGGACGTATTCCCGTCAGATTTCCCCAGGGAAGCGTCCTCCCTGTCTCCTTCTGCAGCGAAGTGTAGAGAAACTGCTTGAACCTGTCCTTATACGCAGAAGGATCGGTCAGATCCGTGTCATGCCATAGATAGACGCTGTCATTCTCAGCCGAGGACTGCGCTTTCGCTCCATCCAAATCTTTTCCCGCATTATTACACTCTTCTTCAATGTTATGTAAACTTTTGTGAATCGTAAACTTTACTTCCTTCTCACCAAACACCAGCTCCATCACAGGCGCCGTCTCCCGTACCTTTCTATCTCTCACAGCAGACTCCGGCGTCAGGATTTTCAGCTCCCATGCCGGATAGAATGCTTTGACCAATGCATGAATATCATATTCAAACTGTGCTTTATTACTCTTAAGTATCTGCAACGTTCTGCCCATTCCTTTCTCTGTCAGCAGCAGTTCCTGTCACCTCATCGCCAGCCGATCCTCTACAGCCAGTAATCAGAATTGATTGCTGCGCCCCAGCCATGTGATATAATCTCTGCTTTTCTTATAATCTTCATCTCAATGCGCTCATTATACCACAATAGAAACGCAACAGAAATCCTTTTTCGTTTTCTACCGGTATTCTGTCAAAGCAGCCAGTCCCTTCCCATAACAAACTTCAACCAACTGGTACAAAAAACCGCCATCATCCCTATCCTGGATGACAGCGGTTTTGCACCTCCGTCAGAACACTCTCTTACCGAAACCTCTTTCTTATATTTTATTAAACGGCTCCTTATAGCACGCCACACTTCCTAAATCTTCCTCAATCCGCAGAAGTTGGTTGTACTTCGCTACACGGTCGCTTCTGCAAGGCGCTCCTGTCTTGATCTGCCCCGCATTAACTGCCACTGCCAGATCAGCGATAAACGTATCTTCTGTCTCACCGGACCTGTGCGAGATCACCGCCCTATATCCGTTCTTCTGTGCCATCTCAATGGCATCCATCGCCTCGCTGACCGTGCCGATCTGGTTAACCTTGACGAGAATCGCATTCGCCACTTTTAATTTGATCCCAGCATCCAATCTTTTCGTGTTGGTCACGAACAAGTCATCTCCTACAAGCTGTACACTGTCTCCCAGCTTCTTCGTCATCAGCTGCCATCCGTCCCAATCATCTTCCGCCAGACCATCCTCGATTGATATAATCGGATACCGTTCCACCAGTTCTTCATAATATGCGATCATCTCTTCTGTACTTCTGGTGATCTCCTGTATTTCCGCCTGGTCTGCGAACTCGATCCCTGCCTCATAACATTCTGTAACGCGGCTTCCCTTTACCTTATTTCTTTTCCGCTTAAGCTCTGTCTCCCCTGGAAAATGATACACCCCATCCACCTCGTTATACAGCTCAGAGGCTGCCACATCCAGAGCGATCTTGATATCCTGGCCGGGCATATAACCAGCCGCCTTGATTGACTCCACAATCAGATCGAGCACCGCAAACGCATCCGGCAAAGAAGGGGCAAAACCTCCTTCATCACCCACACCGGTGGATAATCCTCTGTCATTACACAGCTTCTTCAGATTATGGTAAATTTCCGCACAGATACGAAGACCGTCTTTAAAACTTTCTGCCTGTACCGGCATAATCATGAATTCCTGAAAGTCTACTGTATTATCTGCATGTTTGCCGCCATTCAAAATATTCATCATAGGCACAGGAAGTAATCTCGTGTATGCGCCGCCCAGATAGCGGTACAATGGAATTCCCATGGCCTTGGCGCTTACTTTGGCACAGGCCATCGATACACCCAGCGTTGCATTCGCACCCAGATTACTCTTATTGTCTGTCCCATCCTGCTCAATCAGAATGCGGTCCACCAATCCTTGGTCAAAAGCATTCATCCCCATCAAGGCTTCTCTGATCTTGGTATTTACGTTATTCACTGCCTTTGTCGTTCCAAGTCCGAAATATCTTGTCTCTCCGTCCCGCAGTTCCACCGCCTCAAAGCGTCCCGTACTCGCGCCGCTGGGCACTGCCGCACGGCCTACATACTGGGTTCCGCCTACTTCTTTCTCTACCGTTACTTGTGCTTCTACCGTAGGATTTCCTCTGGAATCCAATATCTCCCTTGCATGTACATCCACAATCCTCAATTTCATAGCCATATAAAACCTCCTGTGCGAACTGGCTCATAACTGTTTAGACAATAGCGCTGCAAGCGTATATTCCTATCCAGACAGTTACATTCCTTTTTCCAGTATTATGCACACAGAAGGTTTCTTTTATACAATATACAATCCCCTATTTGTTCAATTCCCCAGATACTCAGGCCCCTATTGACAATGCCAATGTTCCTGCCCTTTCCATATCTTATTCTCATTACACAATAACATTACTCGTTCCTGATTGCCGCAAGCGGACTGAGTTTCATAGCTCTTTTCGCCGGAAAGAATCCCGCTGCCATACCAACCATGATAGCAAAAATGAGGGATAAGCCCACAAGCCAAAACGGAATATAGGAGATTCCTCCAGAACCTACATTCATCATACCCTGGTTTGCACCGCCTGCAATCTTATTGATTACAAAAGAGATGATATAACTTAGCATTAGTCCAATCACACCGCCAATAAATCCGATAAACCCTGCCTCCATCAGAAACAACGTCCGGATATTCCTGAGATCACACCCCAGCACCTTCATAACGCCAATCTCCTTGGTTCTTTCATAAATAGACATCATCATCGTATTCGTGATGCCAATCGCCGCCACGAACAAGGACACTGCACCGATACCACCCAATACAGCCTGTACATACCCTAACGATGTCATCGAAGACTCTACCCACTCTGCATTGCTGTAAGCCTCATAACCTAAATCCGTCAAATGGTTTTGTACTTCCATCACATACTCCATACTCTCCACATTTACCAGAATCTGATTATAGAAAATTTCTTTATAGGGTTTACCCGTTTTCGTCTGAGGCTGCCCAGGTATCACCTTATTCTTGAACATCTTCTTAAGCTGCGGCATAAGTTGTTCCATATCGCAGTACGTATACCAACCGTTGGGCGACCAGGAGTCTTCCTCATTTGGCGCCTCCACACCACATGTCTCGATCATATATTTCTTCGGTGGTTTTACAGCAGGCTGTCCTTCCTCACTTGGACCCATGGACTGATAATAGGCATTCGTGTCAAAAATTATAAAGATAGGATCGTGCATTAGATCTATAGCAGGAATATCACTAAAGAAATCCCCGCTTGCTTTCGGATTATAGAAATTCTGCTGCACCTGATTTCCGTAGAAAAAAGTAAGCTTATCATCTTCTCCTGGAAGCCGCCCTTCTCCAATCTTGATATCCATATCTTCGAAGACTTCTTTCGACATTCCTCTGATCTGAAGATGCCCTTCATAATTTCCATATTTGGCCAGCGCAGAAAACTGCAGCACCGGATGGACCGATTCTACATGCGCTAAAGCCTCTATCTCCTTGACAAGCTTATCATCCAGTCTTTTCTCTTCCGAATCCTCGCTATTCCATGGCTCATTTACCTCGATCTGTGTAAGGCTTCCATAAGACTCATACTGTTCTAACATAGAACGGCTCAGCCCCAATCCTAAGGAAACCATCACCACAATAGAAGCCACACCAATCACAACGCCGAGAACCGTCAATATGGTCCTCACCTTTCTTTTCCACAGATTACTGCTGCTCATCCGCAGCAAATCAAGCAATTTCATAGACTGCTCCATTTCATTATTGCTATTCGCAATTAATTCTCTTTCTTCTCATTCTCCAGCTCAGCTTCCAGGTCCTTTAGTTCACTGGCTAACAGTGCAGCCTCCTTTTTCTTCTTGCGGATTCTGAAAAACACAGTAACACCGGCTACCACAACTATGACCACTACTGCTGAGATCACAACGATCAGACCTGTTTTAGGTCCTTGCTGCTCCTCCAACATCATATCGCCTCCCATCATGTCATCACCCATCATGTCATCAAAAATTTCTTCCGTGACAATCAGCGTGATCGTCTTCTCTGCAGTCGTAACCTTACCAGCATCGTCCTCATAGGAAATCTCCATCTTCACCGTTCCATCATCCATTGTCGGTGCAATTCCGGTCAACATAACATCAACATTCCCTGTAGCCCCCGACTGCAGATTTCCTACAAAAGCCGACGCTTCATCAATAGTATCTGCCTTAAACTTAACCTGCACATTATAAAGCGTTGTCTTACCGGTATTGTAGATACTGCACATCACATTAGACTGCGATCCCACTGTGATATCCGCAGGCACCACCTCTGGAATACTTGTATCGAACCGGCTCTCCTGAGAGATCGGAATAGAAACGCTTGCCTTATCTGTCAGGTCAAAAGAAGTGCCTGCATCATATTTCATATTCACATCCAGCACATAGGGTTTCTGTGCCAAATCAGCTTTCGCCGTCATCTCAATGACAATATCTGCAGCCGTATTCGCACCAATCCGGTCCATATAGACAGAACTTGCTCCAGATGTAGGCAGGAATGCCGAATATGTGTTCGTCTTATCTTCCCCTTCCTGTGCCGCCTGCATATCAAAAAGGACATTGGTTACCGCCGTGTCTTTTGCCGTATTCTGCACATGAATTGTCAGCGTAAACGTATCGCCTGCATAAACAGTGGAGGGATTCGTCTCAAATCCTGTCACTACAATACGAGGCTTTGCCCCCTCTGTTTCCTGTCCATTGCCACCGATGTAGCCGCTGCCCGGCTTACCAACCGTCTTCACATAGACCGTCAATTCTGCCGGCTTCTCGCTCCTTACACCTGCCTTCGTATACCAGACATTAAATACAAGCGGGTAATACCCTGTCATAACATCGTTTCTGGCAGTAAACGTGAATGTAAATTCCCTTCTATTAGCCATTGCTGCTTCTTTGGTCTGATTACCAGGAATATACGGTTCTGTCTGCAGATAACTGGTCATATCTGGTTCAAAAGGCCATTCTGTAACAACCGTGGAAGTCTTCGGCTCTATGATCAGATTGTTTAACTCCTCTGTGCCGAAATTGATCACAGGAAGTACAATGGAAACCTGTTGTCCATAGCTTACCGTAGGCGTCTCCCAGTTATCACCAACCTGCAGAAATTCACTGGTCGTCATGGTAACTGCCGCTACTGCCGTAGACTCCATATTTCCTTTGACCTGTGCCACATAAGACCACAGCTCTGTTACCGACATTTCCGTATTGGCAATATAATAAACGGCACTGTCGAATACCTTATGCAAGTTCTCCATGACTTTCGCATCCAGCTTATACCGCACTTCCAGACTCTGCATATAATAGAGCATGTCCTCATCGGCATCCCCTCTGTCATCATCCGTAATCAGACGGTCAGAGGTACGGTTGATGGTTGGCGGTTCGTTCTCTTCCGCCTCATGCCAGTCATCACCGCTTACCGCTTCCACATAAGTCATCGAATCCGAAATCTGAGGGATCGCAACACCGATCGCTATACTGAGCAGACCCGCAAACAGCAGCCTGCCCATCATTCCTTGCCTCTTGACTTGTCTCTTTCTATTCCATTCTTGTCTTCTCATCCCTGTTACCCTCTTCTACTACATACTCCCCGCCAACTCTGTCCGGTAGACCGTCCTGCTTTACTCTTTCTTTTGGATCTGATCCGGCAGATCCTGGCCGCGCCTGTCTTCAATCTCAATGATCTTACCATCTTTGATCCGCAGCACCAGATCCGCAAACCCAGCCAGATAATTGTCATGTGTCACCATGACTAACGTCTGGTTTTTCTCCCGTACCACTTTCTTCATCAGATTCATCACTTCCACAGAAGTGTTCGAATCCAGATTACCAGTAGGTTCATCAGCGAAGATGATCTCTGGTTCCACCACCAGCGCACGGGCCACGCCCACACGCTGCTGTTGTCCTCCAGACATCTGATTGGGCCTATGCTGTTTATGCTTCTTAAGTCCCACCAGATCCAACATTTCTTCGGCTTTTTCATTGCGTTTCTTCTTGTCCATTCCCTGAAAAGTAAGCGGAAGTGCTACATTCTCTATGGCGTTCATAGTTCCCATTAAATTAAATGATTGAAAAATAAACCCAATGTGTTCTCTCCTGAAAGCCACAAGCTGGTTCTCTGTCTTGCTCTCCATATGCTCTCCAGCGATCACAATCTCACCTTTGGTCGGTTTCTCCAACCCGGCCAGCATATTGAGCAGCGTAGACTTGCCGGAGCCGGAAGTACCCACAATAGAACAGAAATCTCCCCGATTGATGGTAAAACTGACGCCGTTCAGTGCTCTCACCTTTGTCTCTCCAACCCGGTATATCTTATATAAATCATTGACCCTGATCACAGGTCCTGTCCGTCCTGCGCCCATATCCTGCCTTTCCTGCTATATTCTGCATAAACTGCATAAACTGCAATCTAAGTCCTGTCATCATTCTTCATCAGCTCCCAGCGCCGTTGCCTTCTCTACAAACTCAGGCACGCGATCCCTAAAGAGCTGGTAGCTAAATCCATAGCTGCTCCTGTCATATGGATAAGTCGTGTCCTTCTTAAATGTAATATAAACATCATAGTTGGAATCAATCTCCTGATAATCACACCACGGCGCCGACAACATATTCGGATAGATCTCTGGCACAATCTTTGCAAACTGCTCTTCCTCATAAAATGTCTCAGAAACAGCGTTCTCCTCAGGATATTTTCCACCGATCACAGTATTGCTCCTCACATCGTAAATGATCTCTGAATCCTCATACCCCACCTGCTGCAATTCGTAATGGTAATTCGTTACGGTAATGCTTTCTATATCCTTCGGATCCAGCAGCACCGGATAATAAGCTTCTTTTGACTTTAGATAGGCAATCGTATTCTCGAACCCTTCATATACTTGCAGCGTATAGGTCATCCAGTACGGAAACCGGAAACTAATCTCGCCACATGGCCGTTCCTTTCTGGCCATTGTGAAAGTAAACTGTTCCATATCTTTCAGATAAGCTTCCCGCAGCGCAGGCGCATCTTCTACCGGCAAAACAACTTGTACCGCTCCGTTGCTGTAAGTGACAGCCTGTGCCTTGTCGAAAGAATCCTCATCTGTCATAATCTGGAAGGTGCCATTCTTATATTCTTCTGTCTTCACAATCTGGTCTAACAACAATTCATTAGACGGATCTGCAAAATCAACCCAGAAGGACCTGCCCACTCTTCTGCCGGATTTCAGACGGTAAAGCACATGCACCATCCTGGCATCAGCCATATCCTCTACCTCCTTCTGCTGCGCCTTCTCTGCCAGTGCCAACACTGGCGCGATCTTTGTAAGATGCATACGCTCCTCACTGGCCTTTGCGGTAGAAAGATAGGAAAAATCCTTATCCCAAAAGTCCGGGTAGGAATCCAACATAAGCGCAATACTCTCTACCTTATCCTCCACAGGTATGTATTTATCATATCCAAATATATCTTCTTTATAGATAAAAAATATGGTCACAATCCCCGCCACTGCAATCCCGCTGGACAACAGATGTCTGAACATACTCTTAATATCATAATCATAGATCACTTCCATCACAGCACAGGCGATCACTCCACTTGCGGTCATGCTCACAAACGCAAGCGATTTACTGCCATATCCTACATTATATACCCACATGCCAAGGCAAACTGCAACTGGGATCACAACAAGGACTTTAACATAAGGCTCCAGAATCTGGAAAGCCATTGCCTTACCCGCGGCCTCTGATGGCCGCTTACGGTAACTAAACCATGCAAATGCCAGGATCACAACCGCCAGAATAATCCACTTTCCATAAAAGGGCAGCGCACTGACAGCCATCTCCTTCGCTTCCTTCATTAGCTTGATCTCCAATGTATGGAAAATATAGTCACTTAACACTGAAAGCTTTGGTTCGTGGGATACATAGAAGTTATCTTTCGTTGCAAAAAAGGCATACTGCAACGAACTTCCCATGCTGTAGATTACCAATTCATATAAGCTAAGCACTCCCACAGCACACAGTGTGATGAAACGGCTTCCTGTCAGCATAACTGCCAGAATCACCGTATGGTACATCACCAGAAACACAAGAAAATTCCATATAAAACCCAAACTAACTACTGCCATCACGCTGCCGTTTACTGCATGCTGTACCACTGCCATAATAACACTGATCAATAGATTTAGCAATGTCGCCGCCAGATAAATCATAATACCATTCGCGTAAAGCACCAAAAACCTTCTGTTTTTGTTTACCGGAACACTATGGTACATATCTACTTTCTTCTTATCATAAAGATAAGAAAAACCCTGCATGCCGATTATGGTGGCAAGAATAACAATCACGATGCCCAGATTATCCTGAAATCCCAATGCATCCTGTGTTGCCATATACAAAGCAGCCTGGAAATCTTCAGGTCCTTTGTAAGTATCATTTTCATTTCTCATTCTGATACGGCTTAAGTACACAGTCAGAACACCCACATAAGACACCGCCTGCGCCAGACAAGCAACAATCCAGACCCAGATCCGTCTCTTATGGTTTTCTTTACAACTATCCCAAAATGAGTTTCTTGATGTCATATCCCACTACCTCCGTTTCACTGATGAAGATTTCCTCCAAAGAAAGAGGAAGCACTTCGTAAAATACGGTATCTACTGTAGCGAATCTTGCCGCCACTTCTTCTCTAGTACTTCTCACGGTAAAAGTACGAAGAGAACCTCTCTGTTCCTTCTTTAACACCTCCATACCGTTTATCACCTTCAATTCTTCCTCCACAGAAGCAAATACACACTGGATCTTCTGGATATTGCACTTCATATCCTCCAGATCCTTCGACAACAGCACTCCTCCTTTGTGCAGCAGTCCCACGTGGTCACAGATGTCTTCCAGCTCCCGCAAGTTATGAGAAGCGATCACTGGCGTCAATCCCCTCTCCTCCATCTCTTTGGCAAAAATCGATTTGATTCCCTGCCGCATGACAGGATCCAGCCCATCGAATGTTTCATCACATAGGATATACTTCGTATGCGCACAGATCCCCAAAAGCAGCGCCAGCTGCTTCCTCATACCCTTAGAAAAGGTATTGATCTTCCTGTTTTTATCTAAATTGAAGCTTTCCAGATACTTATAAAATTCCTCTCTGCTAAAGTTTTCATAAACGCCGCTGTAATACCGCTCCATCGACTGAGCGTTGGAATTGGCAAAGAAGTACGGTTCATCTGCAATAAAGAACAACTGCTTCTTAGCTTTCACATTATCATATACCGGCATGCCATCCACCGTCACTGTCCCACTGTCAGGTTTCAGGACACCTGATATCGTGCGCAGCACTGTACTCTTACCTGCACCATTAGTTCCAATCAATCCAAACACCGTACTATCCTTAATCATGACACTGACTTCGTCAACCGCCTTGATCTTCTCAAAAGTCTTGGTCAGGTTATGTATCTCAATCATGTTTTCCTTCCTTTCTGTCTAAAGCATCTCAATCTCACGGATCAATTCTGCTTTGGACATACCGATTTCCAAAACCTCGCCTACAAGCAGCAATATTTTACCCAGATATTCTTTCTTTCGCTTATCCACCAAACCGCTGTCTCCTGATACAAAGTTCCCTCTGCCTTTCACAGTATAGATAAATCCCTGCCGCTCCAATTCCGCATAGGCTTTTTGGATTGTATTCGGATTGATAGAAAGCTCCATGGCAAGATTACGCACAGACGGCATCTGTTCGTCCGGCTGCATGGCCCCCTTTAGGATCAGCGTCTTGAACCGTTCTACGATCTGCTCATAGATTGGCCTGGTATCTTTGTAGTCTATAATGATCATTGCTTCTCCTTTCTAATCCCCAACGATAGTAAGAAACATCCTTCATCCCCACACTAAGTGTACTATCAATGATGGTACGCTTAGTATACGCTCAAACAAGCATGCTGTCAATAAAAAAGGACATCTGTATTTTCATACAGATATCCTTTCCTTCATTTCCGCGACTCTTACTTAAGCCTTAACTAACAGCGACTTTCCTGTCATCTCCTCAGGCTGCTCCATCCCCATAAGTTCAATGAGAGTAGGCACAATATCAGCCAGACAGCCCCCTTCTCTCAACTTATAAGAAGGATCCGCATTGACAAGAATGAACGGTACTGGATTGGTGGTATGTGCTGTAAAAGGCGCCCCTGTCTCATAGTCTACCAACTGCTCTGCATTACCATGGTCAGCACAGATGAACATAACACCGTCCACTTCTTTGATCGCTTCCACAGCACGTCCAACACATGCATCAACTGCCTCTACTGCCTTGATCGCCGCCTGTTCCACGCCAGTATGCCCTACCATATCAGGGTTTGCAAAGTTAATAATGATCACATCATATTTATCGGATTTGATGCTGTCTACCAGTTTATCACAAACCTCATAAGCGCTCATCTGTGGCTTCAGATCATAAGTTGCCACATCCTTAGGTGAATTGACAAGAATTCTCTCCTCTCCCTCGTTCGGCTCCTCTACTCCGCCGTTGAAGAAAAAGGTCACATGTGCATACTTCTCTGTCTCGGCAAGCCTGGCCTGTTTCATGCCACGGGCTGCCAGCCACTCACCAAAGGTATTGGTAACAGAAATCTTATGGAACGCAACTTCCTTGTTCGGGATTGTCGGATCATAATCGGAAAAACATACATAAGTAAGCTCCAATCTCTTGCCTCTGTCAAAACCCTTAAACTCATCATCACAGAAGCTTCTGGTAATTTCCCTGGCACGATCAGGACGGAAGTTGTAGAAGACAACAGAATCTCCATCCTGAATAAGAGCTACTGGTGCACCGTCCTTCTTCACAACAGTAGGTTTCACAAACTCGTCTGTCTCTTCCCTGTCATAAGATGCCTGAATCCCTTCTGTTGCACTGGAAGCCTCTAACCCTTCTCCCTTCGTCAAAGCCAGATATGCTTTCTCTACTCTGTCATAATTGTTATCTCTATCCATTGCATAATACCGGCCTGTCACAGACGCCACTTCGCCCACACCGATCCTATGCATCTCCTGCTCCAGCTCCTCCACGAAGCCCTTACCGCTTGCAGGTGGTGTATCACGTCCATCCAGAAATGCATGGACATATACTTTCTGCAGTCCATTTCTTTTCGCCAGCTCCAGAAGACCATAAATATGCGTGTTATGGCTGTGTACTCCGCCATCAGATACCAGGCCGAACATATGAAGTGCGGAATCATTCTTCTTACAATTATTCACTGCAGCAAGAAGTGCGGGATTCTCGAAAAAGGTGCCATCCTGGATCTCTTTGGTAATTCGCGTAAGTTCCTGATACACGATACGGCCCGCGCCCATGTTCAGATGTCCCACCTCGGAATTGCCCATCTGTCCATCCGGAAGACCTACCGCCATACCGCTGGCATTTCCCTTAACAAAAGGATACTGTGTCATAAGCGCATCCATCACCGGTGTGTTTGCTTCCGCTACCGCGTTGCCATCCTTCTTTTCATTTAGGCCATAGCCATCCAGGATCATCAATACTGCTGGTTTCTTTCTCATACCCTTCATTCTCCTTTTCTTATCTTGCATCAATCATACAGCCGCAGAACATTCCCCTTTGCAGCCCATCTATTTTCGATCATTTCCATTCCTAATTATAGGAGATTCCTCTTCCATCGTCAACTGCCGAATTAATAATCAATCTCCCACTCATGCTCACCACCCCAATCACCGATCGCATTATTCGTAACCCCCTCTGCGGTAGTCACCTTCGTGTCAAACCGATAATTCATCTGCGGCACATACTTTCCATCAATCTTGACATTACTGTACAGATACTGCATCGTGTACTCTGTGTGGGAATCAGCCCCCTCTTCTTTGGGCGGCTCATAGGAAATCCCACTTCTCTGCACACCGTCATCTTCCTGTTTCATGCCCAAAACCTTGATAATTCCCTGCCGGTTCTCATACTCCTCTGGTCCCAGGAAAGAGAATCTGACGTTTCCCTCTTCCCTGTGCAGTACAAGCTGCTCCTTATTCACAGGAATATAGACAGACCCTTCCCAATATCCTGAATTTTCTTCGATGAATTCATCCCGTATCTTCTGATAAGCCTCTTCCGATATCAAATCTCTTGCATAGGCATAATTCCCTGCTGCAAACTCATCAAAAGCCGTGCTGAAATATGCTGCAATCTCTGCCGCACGGGCTAGACATGCCTGTGTCTCTACCACATCTGCCTCATCGGTAACCTCACAGACCTCCAAAAGCAAAGTCTTATAAGACTCCAAATGCGGAACACTGATCTTCACATAAGGAATATCAATCACAGCATAGTTTTGGAGCAGCGTCTTAAGCTCCTCCGACGGCCGTTCCTTGTATACTTTAAGCATCCTGCGAAGCTGTCCTTCATATTCTATATAACTGCACGTATCCTGCGAAGCATCCTCATCATAGAACAATGTACAGGTATCCTCCTCTTCGGCTTCCGGAAAAAGACGCTCATAGCAAGTTCCTAATAATTTAAGCGCCTCTTCGTCGACCCCGCCCTGTTCCAGAGCTCTGACGCACTTGTCTACTGTTGCCAGCGTACAACTATGTGCATTAATCTCTGCCACTGCCTGATTCAGTACCACGGTTCCATAATAACGCAGGATCGTTTCATCCTGTGTTTGCTGCCAGCCAGTGATAAGAAGCTGCTCCGCCTCTGTAAACATCTGCTGGCCTCTATAGCTGTCCGCCAAACCACAATAAGCTCTTACTGAAGCTGGATCAATCTCCACCGCCTTTTCATAGGCACTCTGTGCTTTCACATAGTCTTCTCCTGCTATCGCCCTGCTGCCCTTTAACAAGTAAAACGATACCCTTGCCGAAGACAGACAGAATACTGCAATCCCAATCACAGAAAGCAGGATAATACAAGAAGACACTGCCATAACGATCTTCTGTCTTCTGACCTTCCGTTCCCGTTCTGCTCTTCTTCTTGCACGCTCTTCCTCCCGCCTGCTCATCTGCGCAGAGGAACCCTCTTTCATCTCTGCAGGTCTCATCCCTGCCGAAACACTTCCTGCCGCTTTCTTCTTTCCAGATACTTTTTTTTCAGAGACTGACCGCTTCCCATCAGCCATTCTCTTTCCGGGAACCGGCTTTTTTCCTCCAGATGTTTTCCTGACAGAAGTGGACCGCTTCCCATCTGTCCCTTTCCTTCCAGAAACCGCCTCCTGTCTTGAAACCGTTTTCTTTCTAGGAGCCGGCTTTTTTCCACCGGAAGATTTTTTCCCTGCCGTCTTACTGTGTTTTGCTGTTAAATTTGCGTCATCACGCCCCATTGATCTCAACTCCTGTTTTATCTTTGTAACTATGTACCTTTGCTACAGTCAGCATTACGGCTGTAGGAACCCTTCCAGAACCATGGCCAGTCTTTTCTCATAGTAGCACATATTGTCAAATCTTGTCCACCATTTGTCCATCCCAGACAATCTGTGCTATAATAGCTTCATGGATACTCTATTACGCATCAAATACCAAAGTAAACTTTATGAACTTCCCTATACCCTGATCCGCAGTGACCGCAAAAGCTATGCGATCAGCATCTCATCAGAAGGCCTGATCACAGTACGCGTTCCTTTAAAGGCCAGCGACAAAGAAATCCATCATATTCTCACAGAGAAACAGCATTGGATCATTACCCGATATCTGGAGCAGCAGCACAAACAGGCTTCCAAACCGGTTTCCGATCTGACACAGACACAACGTACTGCCTTGACACAGCGGTATATCGCCGCTGCTAAAGAGTATTTCCCTAAGAGAGCCGCCTATTTCCAGCAATTCACCGGCGGCATTTACCACCGCATTACCATCCGTGATCAAAAGACACGCTGGGGAAGCTGTAGCGCGAAGGGGACTCTCTCCTTTAACTGGCGTCTCATGCTGGCACCTCCTGCCATTCTGGATTATGTTGTGGTCCATGAGCTGTGCCACCTGACCCATATGAACCACTCCACCGCTTTCTGGCAAGCCGTAGCGGAAGTATATCCTGATTACCGCACTGCCCGCAAATGGCTGAAAGACCATGGTCAGGAACTGGTATTATAACCCTTTTTGTTTCTTTGTCTTGACCCGCAAAGATGTTGAATAGCTGTTTCTACTATCATCCCGTGACCTTTTCTTGTCCTCTTTTCTTCCAGACTTCCCGCTGTAACTTTCCTGGCCGCTCCTGGTAGTATTCCGGCCTCTGGTGTCACTTCTGTTCCGGCCGCTTACGCCGCTTCTATTTCGGCCACGGCTTCCGGATTTTCTGTCAAACAAAAACTTCTCTGATCTGATATCCTCAATCTCGTCTCCAAGTTTCATCTGCATAAACGCTGCTGCAATCTCCACAGCGCTGTGCTCTCCCAGGGAGATTTCTTCTAAAATATACTCCGTAGCACGACTGATATCTTTCTGCTCTGCCACACGAACTGCCTCTTTTAAGATCTTAGCTGCTTTTCTGGCCGTGATATCTGCTGCACTCGGAATCTTCCGCTCCCGGATCTTCGTCCGGCAGGCACGCTCGATATCCCGAATCTTGTAAGCTTCTCTCCCCACAACCAACGTAAAAGAGCGGCCCGTCTTACCAGCACGTCCGGTTCTGCCGATTCGGTGCACATAATATTCAATGTCTTCCGGTACATCGTAATTGTAGACTGCTTCTACATCATTCACATCGATTCCTCTCGCCGCTACGTCTGTCGCAATCAGGATGCCAGCCCTGCCACTGCGGAACAGATTCATTACCGTGTCCCTCTGATGCTGGGAAAGATCACCGTGCAGTCCTTCTGCCTCATAGCCTCTTTCCTTTAAATGCTCAGTCAGCTCATCCACCATACGTTTCGTATTACAGAAAATCAATGCCCTCTTTGGATCATAGTAATCGATCAGGCGACACAGCACTTCTTCTTTGTCCTGTCTGCGCACCTGGTAATAAGCTTGTTTAATTAGTGGAATGGTCACTTCTTCCGGCGTCATCTTGACATAGACAGCGTTCTTCTGATAAGTCTTCGTCAACTCCAGGATCGGTCCCGGCATTGTAGCTGAGAAAAGGCCTGTCTGTCTTTCCTCCGGCATCTGCTGCAGAATCGTCTCGATATCTTCCCGAAATCCCATATTGAGCATTTCGTCAGCCTCATCAAGCACCACTGTATGGACATCGTCCATCCGAAGCGTATGCCTGCGCATATGATCCATCACACGCCCAGGCGTTCCCACAATGATCTGTGCGCCACCCTTCAAATTCTTAATCTGCCGGACAATATCCTGCCCTCCATAGATTGGAAGTACCTTGATCCCATGCATATACTTAGAGAACTTCCTAAGTTCTTCCGCCGCCTGCATCGCTAATTCCCTGGTAGGACACAAAATCACCGCCTGCAGATTACGGTTCTCTGGATCAATCTTTTGCAAAATAGGAATCCCGAAAGCCGCCGTCTTGCCAGTACCGGTCTGTGCCTGCCCGATCATATCCTTGCCTGTCATAAAAAGAGGTATCGCCTGCTCTTGAATTGGCGTCATCATTTCATATCCAAGTTCTTTGACCGCGCGAAGGATTCTTCCATCAATCTGTGCATCCTCATAACGCATCCTCGTCTCTTTTGGCAGATCCTTCTCTTTCTCCTGGCTGCTTTGCCCCTTGCTCTCCTCTCCATCATGAACCACAGCCTGGCTGCTATAAAGTCTATCATAGCGTTCCTGTGTCAATATCTCCTTTTCCAGAAATTCTTCAAATCCTTCTCTTTTTCTCTTCTTACCGCTCATATTTTCTCCATTCTTAATTAAAGTATTACCTCATCTATGTAGATCCCCTGCCATAACAGCAGCGTCCATCATATACAACTCCCTATATGCTTAACAGAAGAATTGCTGCCAGACCCGAAAGCTCATCTGGGACTGGCAGCATATACATACCTTTTCATTTCGCATATAATTGTCTCAATATTCTAAAAAAGCATTCCCCAGCACAGATTATGCCAAATAAATCCTGCGCAATCTGCTCACCGCCCGGTCCATAATCAGACACTCACCATGCTCCTCCAGGTACTGCATCCTCTCCTCTGAAACCGCAATCAAATTACCGAACTCCACCGCCTGTGCACTGATCTTATTGAACATCTTATACGAAAGTCTGTTCTTCTCCAGTACCAGATAATATACCTCTCCCTCTTTATAGAGATGGCTTTTGACCGATATGCTATTGGGAATAGACGCCGTATACTGCATCACCTGATGAAGCGAGGCAAAAACAAACATCCGTCTGTTATCATCGAATTCCTCTACTTTCTGCCCCTGCGCTTCCGGCTGCTCCTGTTTGCCAAACTCCTCGCTCACCCCCTGCAGCACATCCTTTAAATGCTGCAGAATATCCTTAAATGCCAAAGGACTTTCATCTGTAAAAGTAACTACCAATCCTTTATCCTTCAGTGGCGTAATCTGCATAGCGATATTCTCGCCATTGATCTGATACCCAATCTCATCATGGGCACGTTCAATGATATCTCGCAGAAATCCCTCTCCCTTCTCATTTCTCTCAAAAATATCAGACAGAGTCAGACCATATTCCACCATATCTTCTGCTGTAATGATACATTGCACTGTCGCATCGTTGATCTTCTTATATTTCATATAACCCGTTATCCTCTGTTTTCTGCCTGCCGTCCTTTCGTAACATGTATCATGCCATTCTCAACCGGCACAGGCCATCTTTGTATGCTTCTGTTATTTTCAGGTGCAGTATTATTTTAACACAAAAATACGCAATAAGAAAGAATCTTATCGCGTATTATTTTCTAATTCGATTTTTTCGTGACTTTTCCTATATTCTTTCCTTTTTCAGGCTGACAGATATCATTTTTATTCATAGTCTTCTATAGATTGCGTTTGATACTGACACTGTCATCTACCTCAGGTGTCCCCAGCGTAAAACTATGATTCCCAAAAGTCCCGATCTCTACCGGAAAGCCGATCAGTGAGATCCCATTGAAGAAAACTTTATCACTATCTGCCTCCTGCAGGCCGATGCCTGTTACCAGAGTGATCCGTTTTCCTTCTTCCTCCAGACGATAACCCATCGTTCTATCATCCCATAACGCCTTGTCTATTTGCTCTTCTCCATAGTATGATGCAAAATCTATCGTCCCCAGATTCTCTCCTTCTTCCTGGATCACAGATATCTTTTTCCTTTCCTGGTCCACATGCAAACTGAGATTTTCTTCCTCCCGCTGGCTTAGGTACGCTCTCTCCTCGAAGCTGGTAAGTTCTATTGTCCCCGTATCGTATCTATCCGCTACATAAAGCTGCCATTTTTCACCATTGTTATTATTTTCAACACACACTGTAAAGGCAAAACTCCGGGGCATGCCATCTGTCTCTGACTCTTCCAGAATCATCACATCCATATTGAAAGAAGTGGGAATCCAGAGTTGGTCGAAGGTGTTAACATCACCACCAATCCCAATCTTCATTCCTCGGCATCCATATTCCTCTGTATAAAGGCCATAGAAAGAAATCTCCGGCTCTTTCTCCTGGGACAGCCGATACCACATGCCATCTTCTAATGGGCATTCTTTTCCTTCGTAGATATAATCCCAATATTCCTCAAGCCTCACCGGTTCCGCTTCCGCAAGGCTGCTGTCATCCATACTTGCTAACAACTCCTCAAATACCGGCTGCTCCTCACCAAATACCTCTTTCTCTGCACTGTCTTGTGCCCCCGCTTCCCGCTGTTCCTGCCCAAATACCGGGTTCGGCTGTCCACTCTCCTGTGTTCTCTTCTCCACCTCTTCCTGCGGCAGGCTTCCCTCTTCTGTTTTCTCTGTCCCGCCCGCCGAAAGACTGCCCTGATTGGTCAAAAGAACACGCTTCCCCTTAGACTCCTGCGCACCAGTAAATGCACATCCACATACAAGAAATACCGTCAGTGTTGTTACAACTGCCGTCACCTTCCTGTTCTCCCTTCTGGCTGCGATCATAGAGACTCTTTCCTTCATGTTTTGCCGGCTGCTGCCCATGATTAAGACTGCTCCCGCTGCTCTTTTCTTCTTCTCACTGCCAGCAAGCAGGTCAAGCAATGTTCTTCCATAGGCAAATCTCTCCGACTCTCCCAGAAATAAGATCGCGTGCTCATCACAGGCCAGCTCACTGTCTCTCTTCGCCGCCCAGGCTGCGACCCAAATCAGAGGATAGAACCAGTAGACTGCACACAATGCACTGCGCAATACTGCCCACAGCGGATCCCACTGCACTGCATGTGCATACTCATGTGCCAGGACATGCTGCAACCTGTTTTGGTCGGATAGAAGCTGCGGCTCAATATAGATATCACACCCCACCAAACATGGACTGGGCAGCTTCGTAACTGTATAAACATGCATACGCCGTACCTGCAGCCGCCTGTTCCATGCCTTCGGTATGGACTGTTCCTCAACTTCTGTCCGCATATGCCGCAGATATCTCATAAACCGCGTCTGGTTCACCAGCATACAACCGCCCACGATCAGCATACCGGCTGCCCATAAACATACTGGCAGCACGCGCAGCCATGCATTCCTAGTAAGTTCCACTCCAAAGATACTCTGTATACCGGCTTTTTTCCCTATTATCTGCTCCCCTGATACTCCTGCAGGTTCTGTCTGGCGGCCATCTTCCACTATACTCAAATCCACTGCACCAGCATTGGCTGTTTTCTCCAGTGCTGTATCCTCTCCTAGCTCTCCTGATTCTCTCCCTTTCTCCTCTACGTCGCTCACTAACTCCTTTAAAACCTGTTCCGTTTGAAAGGATGCCGCCATATCCATGATCTCATCTGACATTCCCGTTGTCAGATTCAAAACACTAAAGGAACTGCTCCCGAAAGAACCTGGTACGACCAACCGCAATGCCACAACAATCCACAGGGCATAGCGTAACCGCATACTCACTTTTCCTTTCGTCCATCTTTGCAACATCAAAACCATACAGATTAAGAGCGTCGTACTAATCAAAATCTCTCCCATACCTTGTCATCCCCCATTATATCTGTGTTCTTCTTCAGCCTTCCGCAAAATTTCATACATCTCTGTGATCTCTTCCTTGGACAGCGCTTTCTTCTCTACCATTGTGTTGATCATCAGCCCCATCCTGCCGTCAAACACCTTCTCCAGAAAATTTTCTGTCTCCTGCAAAACGGCTTCTTCTTTCTCAATATCCGGATAATACAGCTTTGCCCGTCCCCCCTCCTCATAATGAATCGCTTTCTTCTCCTCCATACGCCTAAGAAAAGTCATCACCGTGTGTTTGCTCCATCCTGTAGTACCCTTAAAATGATTGGTCATCTCCATCATCGTCTGCGGTGCCCTCTGCCATAACAGCGTCATTACCTTCCACTCTGCTTCCGACAACTTGATCATACATCTTCCCCTTCCTGCTCCTATACTTTCCATTTTCTGGTTGACAAGCGACTACCTAAAATATAACACTATGGTAGTCACATGTCAACCACCTTCCCAATTCTTTTCCAGATTATGAAATTCTGGAATTATTATCAATATCAGTCCATCGGAAGCAGACAAAAACACATTCTCAAGATACCTATACAATATCAGTTGCTGCACTGAATCTTTTCTCCACGCTTTACCTGACTCCTTCTAGAAACATAAAATACAAAAATAATTTTCAGATAATATTCTATTTTTAAAAATATATTTTATTTTTTTATTTTATTTTTTGTTATTATCCGCTAAAATAGTGTTAAGAAAACACGATGTATGACGATATAATTTATAGAAAAAGAAGTGAGGAGGGATTACCGCAGCATATGAAAAAAATTATAAAGTGGAAGCGGTTATGGCGATCACCCCGTTGAGGAGGGTTACCTCCGAAGACAAAAACCGCCAGTTCAAGCAGAGTCCGTCTCAAACATTTGCTAACACATTTTTTTCCAAGGTATTAGACGAAGCATGTGAACAGGAGCGGGCAAAAAATATTCATATCTATACCAGTGGATACACAAAAGACGCCCTTCCTTTCCATAATTTTGTCAACATACATGAGTACAACTAAAAGTAAATCTATAATACAAAAACGGTGGATCCAATATCGGATCCACCGTTTTTGTATTAACATCTATAAACTCCTATCATCTTGTCAATATGTACTTTATGGTCTACTGTAACTGTTTTGCAAGGCCAAAAATCTGCTCCAAAATTTCCTTGCAATCCTGCATATTTTTCACAGTCGTCTCGGAATTCCTAAGCCCTTCCATACTCGAAGCTGCTACTTCTTCGCTGGCAGCCGACAACTGGGAGATATCATCAGAAATCGCATTCGTACTGTCTAGGATGCCAGCAATGATCATTTCACTATTCTGTACATGCTGGTTTAGATTCTGTACCTCTTCATCCATCTTCTCGAATTTATCCTGTGTGATCTGAATCAGCTCACTCTGCTTCGAAATCGACTCTGCTGCACTGTCAACACTCTCTGTCACGCTCTTCGTATCTTGGATCAATTCGTTAATGATATTCGTAATATGATTGGAAGCCTCCTGTGTCTGCTCAGAAAGCTGACGGATCTCCTCTGCTACTACCGCAAATCCTCTTCCTGCTTCACCGGCTCTGGCTGCCTCTATGGACGCATTGAGCGCCAACAGATTCGTTTGGCTGGAGATTGCCATAATCGCACCAATGAAATTCTTCACTTCTTCTACTTTCTCACTGAGCTGGTTGCTTACTTCAATCGTAGCGCTGCTGGCTGTCTCTACATTCATTGCCTGTTTCCGCAGATTCTCTACTACCTCTGATCCCTGCGCTACCACATCTCCTGCCCTGCCGGAAGAAGCGATCATTCCACGCATACATTCTTCCGCCGCATCTGTATTGCTGCGGATATCCACACACATATCTGCCTGCCGCTGAATAGACTGTGCTGTAGCATCGGTACTCTCTGCTATATTGCTCATGGCAAAATTACTCGTATCTACGCTGCTCTGCAAATCACTCAGCCTGCCCATCGCCTCGTCAAAGTTCTCAATAATGCTGCCCGCTACTTCCAACATCTTCTTCCGGCCAGCTTCCTGCTTAGCAGCCCCTTCCTCTACAGCGTTCATATTCTCTTCATTAAACATGGTAAGCAGCTTACAAATCACAATAGATGCATACGCTACCAAAAGCATAGTAAGCATCGCCATAACTGAATCCCCAAGCTGCGACTTATCCATATAAAAAATCCTGATGATATTGACCACAACAACAAAGATATTTCCAGCAATTAACAGTTTCTTGTTATAATACGCCATAATACCAAACAGTACCGGAAAAGCATATGCATAAACTGACGCGCTCGTTCCAAATAATACAACGACCGCATAGGCAACTGCCGCACAATCGATCATCGCCAGTGCCCCTTTCTTCTGGTCCTTCCAGAGAACATATGCTACGATTGCTCCAGCAAGCATTAATACCGGCACACCCACCCGCAGATAGGTCCCCAAATCTGCATCCAGCGTAAATGTCCTAGCTCCCATCACCATCGTAAAATACACTAGAATTACGATAATAACCGAGAGTACTGTTTTATTCGCCCTTCTATACTGTGATTCTGTCATGATCTTACCACCTTGCCTTTCACTTGTTTTGATCTGTATCGTGGCACTGCCCTAATACTTTCTTATTGTACAATAAAACACTCTCTGAGCGCAAGCAGTATTCCATGAAATTATGCTTCTGGAAATTTCCGTATTATGCCCGCCTTCAACGGTTAAGAAACTACACAAGAACTACGATATATAACATGAGAAGCGTTCTATGCAAGTAAACGGATTTACGCAAAACGGCTAAGGAGGGCAATAACATGAATAAAGTAAACGGATACAGTACGTATCAAAATAATTATTATAATAATAACATCAATAAAAAAAATCCAGCAAAGACATCCCGCTCCGCTTCTTCCAGGACAGACAGTACCAAAAAGACTGATAACAGCAGCATACAGTTAAGCGACAGGGCCAAAGCGCTTCTGCAGGAACTGAAAAAAACTTACTCCAATATGGATTTCATAGTTGCTGATTATGAATCCGAAGAGGAGGCGGCTGCTTATCTCAACCGTGGTTCAAAAGAATACAGTGTACTGATCGATCCAGAAGAACTAGAGCGTATGGCCTCTGATGATGACGTAAAGAAGGAAAATCTTTCCCTGCTTGACAATGCAGTCGGCAAGCTTGATGAAATGAAAAAACAGTTGGGCGATAGGGAGAATGAAGTCGTTCACCTAGGTGTTTCCATTGGCAAGAACGGTGAAGTATCCTATTTCGCTGAATTGGAGAAGAGTGGCGAACGTCAGAAAGAATTCATAGATAAAATCCGCGAAGGCAAAAAAGAAGCTTCCAAAGAAGCCGCAGACAAGTCTGGCTCTATGGCTCATGGTAAATATGGCTACGCCCACAGCAAGCGTACCACTCTGTATGCTTCCACTGCGGAAGAATTATTAGACAAAATCAAAAATTTTGATTGGGATACAGTCAAAGAAGAAACTTCTCTTCCCACACCAGGTGGACGTTTTGATTCTGTCATTTAAGTATAGTGAATCTGAGAAAGAGAAAGAACGAGCCAGGAAATTCCTGCTCGTTCTTTTCTTCTATCTTTTCTGTTTCTTTACATGCCTGTCAACTCTTTACGCCGTAATCCGCCGAAGAAATCATCGATCACCTGCGTGATCTCGCCTGGCTCCATGCTCTTGAGCAGATAGCCTTCCGGCTTCAAAGCCATAGCACTTTCCTTTGTCTCCGGATCCTCCCTGCTGGTCAAAAACATAACCGGAATATCAGCAAAGTCATGCTCACTGCGAATCATTTCCAATACCTGCTTTCCATCTACGATCGGCATCTCATAATCTAAAAGCACCAGATCAGGTCTGTTCGTTGACAGAGCTTTGATCGCCATAGCAGCAGAATTAGCCAGGCTCACCTGATAAGATTCTTCCAGCCATCCTTTGACATTGCGCAGCATCGTACCAGAATCGTCTACCACCAAAATCTTCTTCTTATTGTGACGTCCGTGTTTCTTCTCATAATGACTGATAGAAGATACCACTTCATGGACATTGATCGGGCGCTGGAATCTCTGACGGATCAAATTCTTCGAAATAATCGATTCAGCACTATTCAGTTCATCCATATCTCCTACTGTAAAGATTGGAATATCTCCCTCTGCTGCCTTATCCTTAATGAAGTTAAGCGCCTGCAGCTCCTCCAGTATCTTCTCATCTACATAAAGTACCATAGCTGCAGGTGTTTCTTCTATCTTATTGATGGCGTTAATATCCGCCCGCACCATCGTCACCTCATATTCTGCATGTTCAAACCAACTCTTCAATGACAGTATAAGATAGCTCTGTACTTCCGAGACAATAACTATATTCCCCATCTTGATCCTCTCCCAAATAACTCTCTGTTATATGAAATCTTTTCATCTTTTGCACACTTTTGAGTATAGCAAATTTTCCCTCTGATAGCAAGTCTAATTCTGCATCTGTATCTGCTCCTCCTGAATAGGTTGATAACAGATCAGATTGCGGCTATCCAGGTTTTCCCGGTGCAGATCGACAGCTGTGATTTGATGATTCCCATACGTCGTATAGTAATAAATCCCCTTGTCAACATTACAACAGGAGGTGAATATAGTCATTTCATACTGTCCGTCTTCCAGTATACAGCATCCCCGCGGCTGATCAACTGCACCAAGAATATGGAAAAACTGACTCACACTCTCTGCTTCCGAATCTCCCGATATGGAATTCATTTTTACAAAAGTGGCCCGCACAAAACGGGACTGCGAAGACAGATCCCCTGGGAGACCGATAGCCCCCATCCCCCGACTGTACGTTTGTAATTTCAATTTATTGCAGAAATGATTTACCGGCGCTTTCGCTGACAAGGCCATATAATTGTTCAGTTGAAACATCTGCTCTCCAAAAGGAGGATTATTGGTCAAGATTCCAACCGGGTTATCATAAACTTCCATTCCTGCTGCAACAGCTTCCACCGTAACAGATTCTTCCGCATCTGATAAAAGCCAGTGAAGCTGAGCCGCTGGCAATTTCTGATCGAAGGGGTCATCTGTCAGATTGATCTTTGCAAGCAGCTCTCTTGCTTCTTTCACCGAACCGCACTGACACAGGATCCATGGAATAAACTCATAGCTCGCCACATTATCCTTATTTGGCACCCAGCCGCCATACTTCGCATTTCCCACGAAATTCAGGCCCGCCATGGCAAGTCCTTTCTCATTCACTGCATCATAATACAGCGGATAATCTTCCACCACGTGTGCCATCCCTATGATCGCATAGTGATCCGCAATCACCCCCATACTCCGGAACCGAAAAGGGTATCTGCGCGGCGTTATTGCAACGTCATCTCCATAAGAGAAATTATGATCCAGGGTACGCCCGAAATAAAAATCTTTTGTTCGATAAGTTGCTGCTGTACACATATTACTGCCTCCTTTATTATGCTTCCTCCTATTACAGGCTTTCCGCAATACCTGCAAAATAAACCGGCAGACGGATTATCGCCTGTCATCCTGACAAACCATATCTTTTACCGCCTGCCTTATTATATGATAAATATGTGTTTTAAACGACAAACTTATACCGACAGATCAACGTACTGCCCCAGATCTTATTTCAGGCTCACCGCTCTGTACACGCTGTAAGTTCTGGCATCACTCTCTGTTTCCACGACCCCTAAAATAATACCATGCCCCTGCCACATCCGCCAATATCCATCCAATCGGCACAGACATCCAGATTCCCGTAACGCCAATCACTTCTATTGACGACAACGCATAGGCTAAGACAACACGTGTCCCCAGAGAAATCACCGTAAGTACCACAGAAATTCCTGGTCTATGAACTGCCCGGTAATATCCATAGAACAGAAACAGCAAGCCGATGCCAAAATAAAATGCTGCCTCAATCTGCAGATAGCCTACTCCGACTGCAATCGCTTCCGCACTCTCTTCCTTCAAAAACAAACCCATCAAAGGTCTTGCAAACCCAACCACCAGTACAGAAATCAGCAAACAGAAAACAAAAGCGCTCAGCACCGCATCTTTCATTCCTCTACGGATCCGCTCTGTCTTACCTGCCCCATAATTCTGGGCTACATAAGTTGAAAAAGCATTGCCAAAATCCTGTACTGGCGCATAGGCAAAGGAATCGATCTTCACCGCCGCCGCAAAAGCCGCCATGACTACCGGACCGAAGCTGTTCACCAACCCCTGCACCATCAAAATCCCAAAATTCATGATGGACTGCTGCAAGCAGGTTAAAGAAGATAACCCAGCAAGCTCTTTTAAGATCTGCAGATCAAAACGACGGTTCTTTCCCGAAACCCGCATTTGGGGGTACCTTCTAAGATAGTAGAGTACAATCCCAACGCCAGCCAGATACTGAGATATGACTGTCGCCACGGCGGCACCACCCACACCCCATCCGAATCCTCTAATAAAAAGCAGGTCCAGAACGATGTTCGACAAGGCCGACACCCCCAAAAACAACAGGGGAACCACGGAATTACCCACTGCCCGCAAAAGATTGGCCACAAAGTTATAAAGAAAAACCGCCAGAATTCCCGCAAAAATCCATACCAGGTACTCCCGCATCAGTGATACCACTTCTTCTGGCACCCGCAAAAAGATGAAAATACCGTCAATCCCAGCATACACAGCAGCATTCAGAACGAAAGCCACTATTCCGATGGAAAGAAACGCAATGAAGATTCCCTTCTCCAATCTGTCCTGATCCTTACTGCCAAACTGTATGGAGAAAAAAGCGCTGCTGCCCATACACAGACCTATAATAATAGATGTGATAAACACCATCAGCGTATACGACGATCCCACCGCCGCCAGTGCATTTTCCCCCAGATACCGCCCCACAATCAGCGTATCCACCACATTATACAGCTGCTGCAGCAGATTTCCCACCATAATGGGGAACGCAAACCGCAGCAGTTTATTGATAATTTTTCCTTCTGTCAAATCATAATTCATGTCACTTCTAAAATCTTTCTATCCTCTTGTTACGACCTCATTTTATTCGAATTGCAAAACCAGCATAATCAAAGGTCATAATACATCTTAAATTCTGCCGGATTTGGTATCTGCTCCAGCTTCTTTAATTCTTCCCTCTTACGTGCCACCCAGATATCGATCAGTCTCTGTGGGAATACCCCGCCTCTGGTCAGGTAATCATGATCCTCTTCCAAAGCACACAGCGCTTCACCCAAAGATTTCGGTAAGCCTTTAATCTTCTTCTGTTCTTCTTCCGATAAGGTATAGAGATTAAAATCATAGGGTCCCCAGCCGTTAGCCTCAGGATCAATCTGATTCTCAATCCCGTCTAATCCCGCCATCAGAATCGCCGCATATGCATAATAGGGATTTGCCGTCGCATCAGGGTTCCGCAGCTCAAACCGCTTTGCCTCTGGAGACTTCGCGTAGGCAGGAATCCGAATGACTGCACTGCGGTTAGAAGTCGCATAACCAACCGTCACAGGTGCCTCATACCCTGGTACCAGACGCTTAAAGGAATTCGTAGAAGGGTTCGTGAACGCACACAGGGAAGCGATATGCTTTAATAGTCCACCAATAAAATAGTGTGCCGTGCGGCTCAAACCAGAATAGCCCTCTGCATCATAAAAGAGAGGCTTTCCATCCTTTAAGAGGAGCATATGCACATGCAGGCCGTTACCAGCTTCCTGGTAGATCGGTTTTGGCATAAAAGTAGCTGTCTTTCCTTCCCTGGCGGCCATATTCTTGATGATATACTTGATAATCATGGTATTATCCGCCATCGCAGGCATATCTGCCAGTTCCACTTCAATTTCCATCTGTCCAGGGCCACCCACCTCATGATGATGGTATTTAACACGGATACCCCAATCCTCCATCATCATGCACATACGGCTTCGCAGGTCGTAGCCCACATCCTGAGGTGCTGCCACATGATAGCCTCCCTTGTAGGGCACTTCATATCCGTTATTGCCTGTCTTGTAGGCATCCAGACTGCAGTTCCATTCCGCCTGCCTGGTGTTGATCTGATAGCCACACTGCTGAGGCGTCACTTCATAACGTGCACTGTCCAACAGATAGAATTCGAACTCAGGCCCAATGATCATCTGGTCTGCAATTCCTCTCTCCTTCATATATTCCACTGCGCGAAGACTTACATTCTTCGGATACTGGTCAAATGGTTTATTCTCCCCCTGTCCAATGGTACATACATTGCCACACATCGTTAGTGTCGGCACATTGGCAAACGGATCCACATAAGCAGTCTCCGGGTCAGGCAGGAAAACCATGTCACTCTTCTCCACCGGCGCATACCCATAGTTGGAGCCATCGAAACCAATCCCATAAGTAAACGTCTCCTCCCCAAACCGTTCCACCGGAATGGTAATATGCCGCCACCGTCCATCAATATCCGTCATCTTGAAATCAATCATACGGATACGCTTCTCTTCACACAATTCCCTGATTGCTTTACTTCTGTCCATACTTCTGCTCCTTTCGTAGAGCTTCCCTTAGTTTGTATTTGATAGCTGTCCTGCTTTGAGGGTGCCTGTTCTACAATTCCTCGACAAACAATATGTACTCCTGGCTGCGGATCCACTGTACCAGCTCCGGCCTGTCTTTGCCTCTGTACATCTCGAATCCTACGATCACCGACTGGTCATTGGCGTCAATCTTTCCTTTCGCCATCTCCATAGTCTTTAAAACTGCGTTCCGTTTACTCACATCCTGCATGAATTTACGAACGTCCGCTCCCATGTCAAATTCCACGTAAAGCTCAAAGGATTTCGCATGGCTGTGCAGATTCTGGTCCAATTTCACAAGTACCCGCAGTGTAAGCATAATAAAAACCAATGCCACCACGGCGCCCTTCCAAAACCCAATCCCGATTGTCATTCCTTCACAGGCACACACCCACAACCCTGCCGCCGTCGTTAATCCTCTCACATGATTGCGCCCTGTCACGATAATCGTACCTGCCCCCAGAAATCCGATGCCACTGATGATCTGTGCACCCATTCTGGCCATATCTCCTGAATTGTGGAGGCAGATCCGCATATATTCACTGGTCAGCATCACAAGCGCCGATCCCATACACACCAGCGCATGCGTCTTCACCCCTGCACCACGTCCTTTACTGCTGCGCTCTACCCCCACCAGAGCGCCAATAAAGGTAGCAAAAGCCAAACGCAGGACGACTGCCAGCAAAGTAAGCTCAGAAGTCATTTCAACTGCTAGATTCCCCATCTTTCCTTCCCCTCTGTCTTTCAAACCTACTCTGGAATGCCCTATACATTGTAATTCTTATTTTACTATATCCCCAATAAAGAAAGCAAGCTGTTGTTACTTTTCCATGAACAGACACCATACAGACTGCATCTGCATATAAAACTGTAAGATCACAAATATCTTGACAACAAAAAACAGAGCCGGCCTTCAAAGGTAAGCTCTGTTTCAAATGCTATAAAACTATACAGTTATACGCTCGTACATAAGAATGGCGCAATCTTTTTTCTAATATCCGCATCATCCGAATGATATCTCAATCGGAGTGGTTTCGTAAAATCCAGTGCCATCACACCTATGATGGATTTGGCATCTACCACTCTGTGTCCGGAACCCAAATCAAAATTCGTATCAATTTTATCAATTGTGTTAATAAACTGTCTGATCTGCTCAACATCGTTAAACTTAACATTTACCTGCTGCATTTCATCATTTCTCCTTTACTTCATTTTCAAACATTCTGCCTTTGTTATGTTTTACTTTTCGTTTTCAGAATCAGCACCGGACTAATGATATTCCCCCTATCTACAGATTATCCATAAAATTCCGCTTTATTCCATCACCTCCACTTTTACGTTTACCATCAGTCTAATAGCATATTACCGATTTCAATTACGCTTATATCATATATTTTGACAATAAATTTGTAAATTGGCATTTTATATAATTTTTTCCAACGCTTTTTGGAAACTATTGTGAAATCTATTTCACACCCCTTTTTACTACCTTTTCTGGATATCTCGTTGTATCACTTTGTAGATCCTATTGGTTTCTCTACGGCTCTTACTGCAGTATTACAACCGGTATTCCAACTGGCAGTCATACGGTTCCAGCTCCACATGTTTTTGCTCATATTCCTGTGCATCCACACATCCCATAGCCTGATAGAATGCCTGTGTCTCCATCGCCGAATGGGATGAAATATACAGTTTACCCGCTCCCTTTTTCCTAGCCCACTCTGCTGCCGCCTGAAACAGCATCTTTCCTATTCTTCTCCCCCGCATATCCTCTGATACGTGGATACTTGACAAGTCAAGATACCTATTCTCTCCTCCAAACACAGACGGCTCCACAGAAACGAATCCTTTTAATACATCCTGCACAAAAGCCGCATATACAAATCCACCTGTACTGACCGTATTCCGCAGGCAGCCAACAAGCTCCTGATAGTCTTTCCTTGTCCAATCATCGATAAATGGATCATCCCGAATGACCCATTTATCTTTTTCTCTTCGTCTGCATTTCGTAACCTTTTGGTGCCGGATAAACTTTCCAAACAATTCCAGACTTATTTCCTCTGCCTCCAATTCCCTGCAATAGATTTCCTCTGCAAGATACTGCTCTGTCTGCTCCATAACCTGTGTCAGAATCTGGAGATTCTCCTGCAGCTTTTTCTGACACCCATTCCTCTCTCTTTCCCTGCACTCCTGTTTAATCTCAAGCGAATGGCTGCCATCTTCAACTAGATAGAGCGGCAGATTATTTTCCCTGCATTTCTTTCTGATCTTTTCTGCATCTGCCCATGGATCTTCTGTCCCATGAAACACAATTCCCTTCTGCGGACTAAACGCAAAGGTCTGTTCCAACGGCGTATAATAGACATTCCTGCAACATATCCCATGCTCCTTTGCATAAGCGCAGGCTACTGCTGTACCAATGCTTTTAGACACAAAAAGAACCTCCTCATAGTCTTCCCATACCACAGGTTCTAAACATATCCTTGTCTGGGCAAGCGCATCCTCAAATGCCTTGTCGAGTTCTTTATGCAGAACCCCATAAGTTACCCTGACCGTTTCATACTGATATTGCACAGCCAGTTGATTACTGTAATATAATAACGGCTTATCACAGTGATATCCAATTCCCGGAAAAAATACAGCGAGTTTCATAATCTTTGCTCCTCTCTTCCACCTATGCGGAAATTCTTTTCCAATCCCTATTCTACTTATACCCTGTACCAGTTTCTGCCATCATTTAAAAACAGACATTCCTGCACCATGATTCTCATCGACATGCAGTGTATCCTATATTATACTATAATCATGATCTGTCCAACTAGCGGAGTACCCCTTCGTTGAACCCACACTCAACCCACACGAAAGGAAATGACAACCAATGAAGATCACAGTCCTTCTGGAAAATACCACCGCAAGACCGGATCTGTCCGCAGAACACGGTTTAAGTCTGTATATCGAGACTGCAACGCACAAGATTCTTTTTGATATGGGCCAGTCTGCCCTTTTCTCATACAATGCTTCCACCCTCGGTGTTGATCTGTCGGTGGTGGATATCGCCATCCTGTCCCATGGCCACTACGACCACGGTGGCGGCCTAGAACGTTTCCTTATGTTAAACCAGACCGCTCCCGTCTATGTAAACCGTCATGCCTTCGAACCTCACTATAATAGTACTGGGAAATACATCGGCCTGGACACTGCCTTCGCAAAACATAAACAGCTGATTTTTACTGATGACACCACTATCCTTGCCGAGGACATAACCCTCTGCTGCTGCCGTCAGGAAAAGCAGAACCACCCTCTGGGCGCTTTCGGCCTTACTATGTTGGAAGACGGTGTTTTCAAACCAGAAGATTTCCGTCACGAACAGTATCTGCTCGTGGAAGAAAATCACCGGAAGATCCTGTTCAGCGGCTGCTCCCACAGAGGCATCCTGGATATCGTCGACTGGTTCCGACCGGATATTCTGGTCGGCGGCTTTCATTTCTCCAAACTGCCATTGGATGACACGTTAAGAACATACGCCGAGTACCTGAACAGCTTCTCTACTGAATATTACACCTGCCACTGCACAGGCGAAAAACAGTTCTCTTTTATGGGACAATCTATGAAACGTCTTCGTTACCTGTCTTGCGGAGACACCATCTATCTTTAAGGTTTCTCCCTACTGAAAACTACCTGCCTTTGGCAGTTCCCATATCCATTTCCTTCAAGCAGACTCTTTCGGGCTCGGCTATTTCCGCTATGCTCTTGTTCACTCCTGTCTGTAGTCCTGCAGGTAGACTTCCATGGAGCGGTTCATTTCTTTAGAAAAATCCGATTCATACTTTCTCTGCCAGAAGGCTTTCATCCACGCCTCATAGCCCTGACTGCCCGTATGCCCGGCAAACATTTCCCGGATCTGCTTACTATCCTTGTCCTGGTAGGCATTCTCACACACAAGATCATTTACCCGGAATCGCTCCGGTTTCTTCCTCTCTATCTGCTGTCTTGTCGGATATCCAAAGACAAGCATGCAGGCCGGGTAAACATACTGCGGCAGGCTAAGAAGTTCCTTCATCGCTTCTGCGTTTTCCATTACGTCACCGATATAGCAGGAACCGATCCCCAGACTCTCCGCTGCCGTCACGGCGTTCTGCGCGGCAATCAGCGCATCCTCCACCGCTAACAACAGATCCCCTACGCCCGGCTTCCTCGGCGACAGTCCCGCCTCCCTATAAAAGGACAGCCATTTCCGGCAGTCCGCGCAGAAGACAAGCACCAACTTCGCCTGTGCCGCAAATGCTTGATGATCGCACAACTGTGCAAGCTTATCTTTCTTCTCCTGATCTGTGATATCCAAGATCGTGTATAATAACTGGCAGCCCGCAGATGGTGCCTGCAGCGCTGCCAACAAGATATTTTCCCTGTCTTTCTCTGAGATGGCTTCCTTCGTAAAGACGCGGACTGATTTTCTATTATGAAGTGCCTGTAATATTTCATTCATGATACGATAACTTCCTTTCTTCCTCGTATTTTTTCGATTATCTTATCATGAAATCCACAGTCTGACAATCCTACTCATGCCGCACGATCCTGTAATAGGTCTTCGCTGTCATCATATAACTTATGCCGTACACCGCCATGAATATGACGATCACCCCCACCGTGCACCAGAAAAGCAGATCCACGCGGAAGAAGGATACGGCTCCCATCAGCCCTTTTACCATCACCATGCCTGCTGCCGTGTGCATGACGGCCCCCGCAAGCGGCAGTCCGAACACCATCAGAATCTGCCTGCGCACCGTGCCCCGGATCTCCCGGTCGCTCATGCCCACCTTCTGCATGATGTCGAAACTGTTCCTGTCCTCGTACCCTTCCGTGATCTGTTTATAATACATGATCAGGATCAGGCACATAAAAAAGATCAGGCCGAATAAGATTCCGAGAAATAACAGCGCGCCGTACATGGTTCTCAGATCGCGCCTGCCTTCCACGTTGTCCGTCAGATCGAAAAATCCCGGCCTGCTCTGGCACCACTGCGCAAATTCTCCCAGAAAAGCATTCTTCTGTGCATCTTCTCCCGCCAAAACAATCCCGATAAACCGATAGTCGCTTTCGAGAAAAGCTTCCATATCCGTCACACCGTTTGCCTCAGCCCAGGCCCGCACACACTGCTCCTGTACCTTTCTGTCTTTCACCACCATCACATAGCAGGCGCCAAAAGCATTGTCCGCTGCCTTTGGATAGGGAAAGAAATTCGTAAGTTCCTCCTTCACCTGCAGCTTCACACCCATGAAATCGACGCTGTCATACCCGTAATCCCTGCCGCTGCAATGGAGTAAAACCTCATTGTCCTGCAGGTCCACCGTCCGTTTCTCGATCCTCTCATACTCCGGCGTCGTTATGATCTCCAGCCTGTAATCCTCCGCACGTTCACTGAACCCTCCATTGTCCTGCCGCATGACAAAACGGTCCCCTTCCTTTCTCACAGCCAGTCTCATTCTGTCATAGATATCCACTCTTTTGGCCGCAAGCCCGTACTTTTCTTCCAGCGCTGCGATCTCCTGCGCCACCTCTTCTTCAGCGGCCTTTTCTTCACCGTAAAGCACCGTCATATCGTAGGGATGTACGAAATGCACCAGACTGTCCATGCCCAGATGAAGCGAAACCGTACAGATCAGGGTAATGATCACCATCGTGGAAAAGATGCAGATATTGGAAAGGCCCGCCGCATTCTTTTTCATGCGGTAAAGCATACCCGAGATGGTGACAAAATTGCCGGGCTTATAATAGAACTTCTTCCTGCCCTTCATCCATTTCAGGAACGCAATACTGCCCGACGCGAACAGCAGATACGTTCCCACGATGACCAGACTTACCGCCCGCACAAAATTAAGGAAGATCATGCTGTCCAATTTGGAAGTGACGGAACAGTAATAGCCAAACACCAGCGCCGCCATGCCAGCCAGCGCATAAACCGGCAGAAATCTCGGCTCCTTCTCGCCCTTCTTGCTGCCGCTCATCAGCTCGATGGGACGGGCTTTGCCGACCTGTAAAAGCCCCACCGCAAAGTTCACGCCAAACACCCACAAAAAGTAGACGATTGTCTCCCGAAACGCCGCCGGATAGAAGACGAATCTCACATCCACCGACAGGTTACACATCCGCAGCAGCATAAGAAACAGCAGCTTGGAAAGTACCATGCCAAAGAGCACACCGCCTGCCACCGCTCCTGCATAAAGCAGGAACGTCTCGAAGAACAACATGATGCCGATATGCTTCTTTTCCAGTCCCAGAATATGGTACAGACCGAATTCCTTCTGCCGCCTTTTTACCAGGAAACTGTTGGCATAGACCAGAAAGAGAATCAGGATCAGTGAGAGAATCCCCTTTCCCATATACAGCATCATCCACGCATAACCGCTTCTCGGCAGTACCTTGATGATATCGTTGTGCAGGATGGAGGTAAATACAAAATAGATAAACACCGAAAAGATGCCTGCGATCAAATAAGGAAAATACACGTTCCCGTTTCTTAAGATCCCTTTCCAAGCCATCACCGGCAGGATTTTTCCTTTCTTCATCTATGATCACACCGCCCTTCTCTCAATCGTCTGCACTGTCGTTTGTAAATCTGCATCTGCCGCATTGCCCGCTGCCGCTTCCGTCTGCAGCACCGTCAGGGCATCGGAGATCATCCTGTACATGGCCTCATTGCTCTGACCGCCCTTATAGATCTGGTGGAATACACAGCCGTCCTTGATAAACAGCACACGCCCCGCATGACTGGCGGCCTGAACGCTGTGCGTGACCATCAGGATCGTCTGTCCCTCTCTGTTCACTTCCCCGAACAGTCCCAGCAGCTTACCCGCCGCCCTGGAATCCAGCGCCCCCGTAGGTTCATCCGCCAGAATGATATCCGGCTCCGTGATCAGCGCCCTGCACACCGCCGCCCGCTGCCGCTGGCCGCCGGACACTTCGTAAGGGTATTTCTCCAGAATCTCCGTGATGGCAAGCCTGCCCGCCAGCGGCTGCATCCTCTTTTCCATTTCCCGGTGATCGACTCCCGCCAGCACCAGCGGCAGATAGATATTGTCCTTCAAGGTCAGCGTATCCAGCAGATTAAAATCCTGAAAGACGAATCCCAGATGCTCCCTGCGGAACGCACAGATGTCTCTGTGCCTGATCTCCGACAGATCCTTTCCCCGCAAAAGAACCTGGCCGCTGGTGGCCTTATCCAGAGAGGCCAGGATATTTAACAGCGTCGTCTTGCCGGAACCCGACTCTCCCATGATCGCCACATACTCTCCTTCCTCCACCGAGAAATTCACATCGCTCAGCGCCTGTACCTTGACTGCTCCCAGTTTGGCCGTATATACCTTTTTCACATTCCTGACTTCTAATAATGCCATATTGTATCCCACTCCTTTTTTCACAGCTTTGATCTGCACTGCCGCAGTCTGGCGTTTGCTGACCAGACTGCCCTATGTGCTGTATGATTTCCGTTTACATAGATGATTATAGACAAAGAAGAAATGCGCTGCCATGTATCTGGCTAACATTTCTTCCCTCCAACCTTACGTTTCTGTCACATATGCAGTTTTGCCGAGGTTATGTCTGCTGCAAGAATCCCAAGATCACCTTCGTCCCCTCGCCCGGTGCTGACTGTACGCGGATCGTGTGGGACATCCTGCCCATGATCTGAGCGCAAAGGTACAGCCCGATTCCCGTAGATTTCCTGTCCATACGCCCGTTATAGCCGGTAAACCCTCTCTCGAAGATCCTCGGCCGGTCGCTCTCTCGAATACCGATCCCCGTGTCCTCAATGACAAGATAGGATGTCCGCCCCTCTTTCCTGCTGCCCGTCTCATCCGCACCGTAGATGGCGATACCGCCCTGATGCGTATATTTGAGCGCGTTGGAAAAGACCTGCTCCACCACAAAAGACAGCCATTTTTCGTCCGTCACCGCCCGGATCTCAAACGCTTCCATCTGAAAAGAAAGGCCGCTGCGCAAAAAAAGGACCGAATATTTGCGCACCGCCTGCTTTACGATCTCCTGCACGTCGCAGTGCCGGAAAAGCAGATCCGAGGACAGGCTGTCCAGTCTGGCAAAATAAAGGGCCATTTCCGCATACTGCTCGATCTTGAAAAGCTCCTCCCGCTCCGCCTGACGTCCGCCGTGCTGCGCGCTTTCTCCTGTCTCTTCCTCCTGCTGAAGCAGCCGCAACGCCGCAATGGGCGTCTTGATCTGATGGGTCCACATGGTATAGTAGTCCGCCATGTCCTTCTTTTTTCTGTCGTATTCCGTCTGCAGCCGGCAATTCTCCTGCCGCATGTCCTCCAGCATCTCCTGA
>CATOJY010000010.1 GCA_951800685.1 uncultured Lachnospiraceae bacterium | reverse complement strand
AGGAGGCGACTTTTTTTATGGCAAGTCAAGTAATGAGAATTACACTTAAAGCCTATGATCATCAGTTAGTTGATGCATCTGCAAAAAAAATCATCGAGACAGTAAAGAAGAACGGATCTCAGGTGAGCGGACCTGTACCGCTTCCGACAAAGAAGGAAGTGGTGACCATTCTTAGAGCGGTTCACAAGTACAAGGATTCCAGAGAACAGTTCGAGCAGAGGACTCACAAGAGACTCATCGATATCATCACACCTACACCCAAGACAGTGGATGCGCTGCAGAGATTGGAGATGCCTGCAGGTGTTTATATCGATATCAAGATGAAAAACAAATAAGACCCCTACTAGTATGACCGGAAGGAAATTGCTTCGCAATTAACTTCGTGTGAAGAAGCGAAAGCTGATCGACGCCGGTCCGCTGTAGAATAACAGGAGGTAAAGGAAAGAAATGATGAAAGCTATCTTAGCAACCAAAGTCGGAATGACTCAAATCTTCAACGAAGACGGAACATTGACACCTGTTACCGTACTTCAGGCAGGCCCTTGTGCGGTTACGCAGATTAAGACTGTGGAAAATGACGGTTACAGTGCTGTACAGGTTGGTTTTGTGGACAAGAAAGATAAGACCGTTAACAAAGACAAGAGTGGTAAGAAGGAAGTGATCCACAGACATGGTGTTAACAAAGCGCAGAAAGGCCACTTCGAGAAGGCGGGCGTTTCCAGCAAGAGATATGTTAGAGAGTTGAAGCTGGACAATGCAGAAGAGTATACACTTGGAAGCGAGATCAAGGCAGATATTTTTGAGGCAGGCGACCGTGTTGATGTGACTGCAATCTCTAAAGGTAAGGGATTCCAGGGTGCCATCAAGAGACACGGACAGCACAGGGGCCCCATGACTCACGGTTCCAAATTCCATCGCCATCAGGGTTCCAACGGCGCATGTTCTTCTCCGAGTAAAGTCTTCAAGGGGAAAGGTATGCCAGGCCACATGGGCTGTGTGAGAGTGACAGTCCAGAATCTTACGGTAGTAAGGGTTGATGCGGATAAGAATCTTATCCTTGTCAAAGGCGCAGTGCCAGGACCGAGGAAAGCCTTAGTAACCATCAAAGAGACAACTAAGGTGAGCGCGAAATAGTGACCTGAGTCACAGATGAAAGGAGGACCATTCAGATGGCAAACGTATCTGTTTATAATATGGAAGGTAAAGAAGTCGGTAAGATGGACTTGAACGATGCGGTATTTGGCGTTGAGATCAATGAACATCTTGTACACATGGCAGTTGTTCAGATGCTCGCGAATAAGCGTCAGGGAACACAGAAAGCGAAGACTCGTTCCGAAGTGTCTGGCGGTGGCAGAAAGCCCTGGAGACAGAAGGGAACAGGTCACGCAAGACAGGGATCTACAAGAGCTCCCCAGTGGAAAGGCGGCGGTGTTGTATTTGCGCCCGTTCCAAGAGATTACTCTTTCAAGATGAATAAGAAGGAGAAGAGGGTAGCCCTTAAGTCTGTTCTGACCAGCAGAGTACAGGAGAACAAGATAATTGTTCTTGACGAGCTTAAGCTGGACGAGATCAAGACGAAGAAGTTCAAAGAGATTATGGATAACCTTAAAGTAGAGAAGGCAATGGTAGTGATCGGTGAGCAGGACGCGAACGTGATCTGTTCCGCAAGAAATCTTCCGAAAGTATCTACAGCAGTAGCAGAGAATATCAACGTATATGATATCCTGAAAGGTGACACATTGGTGATCACGAAGGATGCCGTAGCAAAGATTGAGGAGGTGTATGCATAATGGCAGCGATTCAATATTATGATGTAATCCTCAAACCGGTTATCACAGAGAAGAGTATGGCTGGCATGAGCGAGAAGAAATATACTTTCCTGGTTCATCCGGAAGCGAATAAGACACAGATCAAGGAAGCTGTTGAGAAGATGTTCGAAGGAACAAAGGTGGCGAAAGTCAACACTATGAATCTGGACGGCAAGACCAAGAGACGTGGTATGGTGTACGGTAAGACGGCTAAGACCAAGAAAGCGATCGTACAGCTTACACAGGATAGTAAGGATATTGAGATCTTTGCAGGCCTTTGATAAGGTATGAAGATTTATCGTTTCAGGCTGTAAAGAAAAGATAAGGTATGCGGGATCAGAGTGATGAGACACCGCGCAAAAATCTGATAAGAAAAGGAGAAAAGAGCATGGGAATCAAGACATATAACCCATATACACCTTCCAGACGTAACATGACTGGTTCTGACTTTTCCGAGATTACGAAGTCAACACCTGAGAAAGCGCTCTGTACTTCTTTAAAGAAGAATGCAGGACGTAACAATCAGGGTAAGATCACAGTCAGACACCATGGTGGTGGAAGCAGAAGATTATACAGAAACATCGATTTCAAGAGAACAAAGGACGGTATTCCGGCTAAGGTGATCGGTATTGAATACGATCCGAACAGAACAGCGAATATCGCATTGATCTGCTATGAAGATGGTGAAAAGGCATATATCCTTGCACCGCAGGGACTGACAGACGGCATGAAGGTAATGAACGGACCTGGGGCAGAAGTCAGAGTGGGCAACTGCTTACCGTTATCCGAGATTCCTGTAGGTACACTGGTTCACAATATCGAATTATATCCTGGCAAGGGCGGTCAGATGGTTCGTTCTGCAGGTAACAGTGCACAGCTTATGGCGAAGGAAGGCAAGTATGCAACATTGAGATTACCTTCCGGTGAGATGAGAATGGTTCCGATTGTGTGCCGCGCAACTATAGGTACAGTCGGCAATGTAGATCATAACCTGATCAAGATTGGTAAGGCAGGACGTAAGCGTCACATGGGTATCCGTCCAACAGTCCGCGGTTCCGTTATGAACCCGAACGACCATCCGCATGGTGGTGGTGAAGGACGTGCGCCGATCGGCCGTCCTGGACCGAGTACTCCTTGGGGTAAACCCGCACTCGGCTTGAAGACACGTAAGAAGAAGAAAGCGTCCAACAAGCTGATCGTGAGAAGAAGAGATGGAAGAGCGATCAAATAATAAAACATGAAGAGTTTCTAAGGTGCGAGAAACCGCACCTAAGAAAATCTAAGTCATGTTTGGAAGAATTGCCTGGCAATTCTTCCAAAGATTGTGAGAACAGAGAGAAAATTAGGAGGTTTGAAATGGCTAGATCACTGAAAAAAGGACCATTTGCAGATGCGAGCTTATTGAAGAAAGTAGATGCACTGAATGCGTCGGGACAGAAGCAGGTTATTAAGACTTGGTCCCGCCGTTCTACAATTTTTCCTTCCTTCGTAGGACACACATTCGCTGTTCATGACGGAAGAAAGCACGTACCGGTATATGTTACAGAAGATATGGTTGGACATAAACTTGGCGAGTTTGTAGCAACCAGAACTTATAGAGGACATGATAAGGACGAGAGAAAGTCCAAGGTTCGCTAATTTGAAAGGAGGTTTTTAGCTATGGCTAAAGGACATAGATCCCAGATAAAAAGAGAAAGAAATGCGAACAAAGACACAAGACCTTCAGCTAAGTTGTCTTATGCAAGAGTGTCTGTACAGAAAGCGTGTTTCGTATTGGATGCCATCAGGGGCAAAGATGTGACAACAGCCCTTGCGATTCTGGAATATAATCCAAGATATGCATCAAGCATTATTAAGAAGCTGTTGGAGTCTGCGGTTGCAAATGCAGAGAACAACAACGGTATGAATGTGGAGAACCTTTATGTTGCTGAGTGTTACGCAAACAAGGGACCGACTATGAAGAGAGTAAGACCGAGAGCGCAGGGCAGAGCTTACAGAATCGAAAAGAGAATGAGCCACATCACGGTCGTTCTTGATGAAAGATAGGATTATATTAGGAAGGAGAACAACATGGGACAGAAAGTTAATCCACACGGCTTAAGAGTCGGTGTTATTAAAGATTGGGATTCCAAATGGTATGCTGATGCAGAGTTTTCTGATTTTCTGGTAGAGGACTATAACATCAGAAAATTTTTAAAGAAGAAATTGTACAGTGCCGGTATTTCCAAGATTGAGATCGAAAGAGCATCTGATAGAGTAAAGGTTATCATCTATACTGCTAAACCGGGTGTTGTCATTGGTAAGGGTGGCGCAGAGATCGAGGTAACGAAGAAAGAGCTTTCCAAACTGACAGATAAAAAAGTACTTGTTGATATCAAAGAGATCAAGAGACCTGACAGAGATGCACAGCTTGTTGCGGAAAATATTGCACAGCAGTTGGAGAACCGTATTTCCTTCAGACGTGCTATGAAATCCTGCATGGGAAGAACTATGAAGGCAGGTGCACTTGGTATTAAGGCGGCAGTATCAGGGCGTCTTGGTGGTGCAGATATTGCACGTACAGAGTTTTATAGTGAGGGAACGATCCCGCTTCAGACTCTGAGAGCAGATATTGACTATGGATTTGCAGAGGCCGATACGACTTACGGTAAACTCGGTGTCAAAGTATGGATTTACAAAGGCGAGGTACTTCCTACAAAATCTAACGCGGAAGGGAGCGATAAATAATGTTAATGCCTAAAAGAGTAAAACGTCGTAAACAGTTCCGTGGTTCTATGAGCGGTAAAGCTTCCCGCGGTAACACGATCACTTATGGTGAATACGGTATTGTGGCATTAGAGCCATGTTGGATCAAATCGAATCAGATTGAGGCAGCCCGTATCGCTATGACACGTTATATCAAGCGTGGCGGTAAAGTCTGGATCAAGATTTTCCCTGACAAACCTGTAACAGCAAAACCAGCAGAAACACGTATGGGTTCCGGTAAAGGTACCCTGGAATACTGGGTAGCGGTTGTTAAGCCCGGACGTGTAATGTTCGAGATCGCAGGAGTATCTGAAGAGATCGCGAAAGAAGCGTTACGTCTGGCAACACATAAGCTTCCATGTAGATGTAAAATTGTTTCTAAAGCAGACTTGGAAGGCGGTGTATCTAATGAAAACTAATAAGTTTGTAGAAGATTTAAAGAACAAATCAGATGCAGAATTAGCGCAGGCGTTGGTTGATGCGAAGAAAGAACTTTTCAATTTGAGATTCCAGAATGCAACGAATCAGTTGGACAATACAGCCAGGATCAAAGATGTTAGAAGAAACATCGCCAGGATCCAAACAGTTATCACGCAGAAGGCTAAAGTAAACTAGAAAGCAATGCTGTAAGAATTGGAAGGCAATTCTTACGATTTCGGCTTGTCGAAATCATTTTCAGCTTGCTGAAATCATAGGAAAGGAGAAGCAATCGTGGAAAGAAATTTGCGGAAAACCCGTATCGGTAAAGTAACCAGTAATAAAATGGACAAGACAGTTGTTGTAGCAATCGAAGACCATGTTAAGCATCCGCTCTACAAGAAAATTGTAAAAAAGACATATAAACTGAAAGCGCATGATGAGAACAATGAGTGCAACATCGGTGATACCGTGAAAGTAATGGAGACCAGACCTTTATCTAAAGATAAGAGATGGAGACTTGTCGAGATTGTTGAGAGAGCAAAATAACACAATCAAAAGATTTACTAAGGCGTCTGAAAGCGCCGCCTAAGAAAATCTAAGTTTGGTTGGACAAAGAGTTCTTCTAAGGCGTCTGGAAAACACAGCCTAAGAAAAACTAAAACTTTGTCATAGGATAGTTGCGAGAATATGTAAAGAAGGAGAAATTGGCATGATTCAACAGGAAAGCAGACTTAAGGTCGCTGACAATACCGGTGCGAAAGAAATCCTGTGCATCAGAGTTGTAGGCGGTTCTACGAGAAGATATGCGCGTATTGGTGATGTGATCGTTGCTACGGTCAAAGATGCAACACCAGGCGGCGTTGTAAAAAAAGGCGATGTCGTAAAAGCTGTAGTTGTCCGCAGTGTTAAGGGCGCTCGCCGTAAAGACGGTTCTTATATCAAATTTGACGAAAATGCTGCTGTCATCATCAAGGATGATAAGACTCCAAGAGGAACCCGTATTTTTGGGCCAGTAGCAAGAGAGCTTCGTGATAAACAGTTTATGAAAATTGTTTCACTGGCTCCGGAAGTATTATAGGAGGTGCCGGTATGTCAACATTTAAGATTAAAAAGGGCGATACCATTAAGGTGATCGCTGGTAAAGATAAAGACAAAGAAGGCAAGGTTGTTTCTGTTGATAGAAAGAATGGTAAGGTTCTGGTAGAAGGTGTTAATATGATCACTAAGCATGAGAAGCCCTCAGCTGCAAACCAGAATGGCGGTATCGTTCAGAAGGAAGCGGCTATCGATGCTTCCAATGTGATGTACGTTCACAAAGGCAAAGCTACCAGGATCGGCTTCAAGTTTGAGAATGGCAAGAAGGTTCGTTTTGCAAAGTCCACAGGCGACATCATTGACTAATTCTAAGAAAGGAGGTCTAAAACGTTGAGTAGTAGACTGAAAGAGATGTATAAAGACGAGATCGTAGATGCTATGATCAAAAAGTTTGGATATAAAAATGTTATGGAAGTTCCGAAGCTTGACAAGATCGTAGTCAACATGGGTGTTGGCGAAGCGAAGGAGAATGCCAAGGTTTTGGAAATGGCTGTAAATGACATGGAAACGATTACCGGTCAGAAAGCTGTTGTTACAAAAGCAAAGAATTCTGTCGCTAACTTCAAGATCAGAGAGGGACAGTCAATCGGATGTAAGACTACGCTTCGCGGTGACAAGATGTATGAATTCCTAGATCGTCTCGTAAACCTGGCACTTCCGCGTGTGCGTGACTTTAGAGGTGTGAATCCGAATTCTTTTGATGGAAGAGGCAATTATGCACTTGGTATCAAAGAGCAGATCATCTTCCCGGAGATCGAGTATGATAAGGTGGATAAGGTGAGAGGTATGGACGTTATCTTCGTTACCACGGCGAAAACTGACGAAGAGGCCCGTGAGTTGTTGAGATTGTTTAATATGCCATTTGCTAAATAAAAGGAGGTAAATTCATGGCTAAGACAGCAATGAAGATCAAACAGCAGCGTAAACCGAAGTTCTCCACAAGAGAATATAATCGTTGCAAAATTTGTGGTCGTCCACATGCTTATTTAAGAAAATACGGAATTTGCAGAATTTGCTTCCGTGAGTTAGCATATAAAGGTCAGATTCCCGGTGTAAAGAAGGCGAGCTGGTAATAAGACGAAGAGAATTTCTAAGGCGCCAGAGAACGCCGCCTAAGAAATACTATACTTCGTCTGCGAGAATTTCTAAGGCGCCAGAGAACGCCGCCTGAGAAACAGTAAGTTTCGTCTGCGAGTCTGCTGTGCAGCTTCGAAAAAACTGAGAGATTTTCTAAGGTGCCAGAGGACGTCGCCTGAGAAACAGTAAGTTTCGTCTGTGAGTTTGCTGTGCAGCCTCAGAAAAGCTAAGAGAATTTTGACAGAGTGGGTGGAATGAACACTTTCATTCTTCCGGGTTTATGAAGGCAATGAGGATAATATTAAGGAGGAAAAATCATGACAATGAGCGATCCTATTGCAGATATGCTTACAAGAATCCGTAATGCAAATACTGCAAAACATGATACAGTAGATGTACCCTCATCCAAGATGAAGCTGGCGATTGCGCAGATTCTTCTGGACGAAGGATATATAAGGAAGTTTGATGTGATTGACAACGGCAGCTTTAAGACGATTCATATCACATTGAAATACGGCGAAGACAAGAATGATAAGATCATTTCCGGTATCAAGAGAATTTCAAAGCCGGGTCTTCGTGTATATGCAGGCAAGGAAGAACTTCCGAAAGTTCTGGGTGGACTTGGTATCGCAATCATCTCTACCAACCAGGGTGTTGTGACCGATAAGAAGGCGAGAGAACTCCAGGTTGGCGGCGAAGTATTAGCGTTTGTCTGGTAATACAGCAAAGAGAGTTTCTAAGGCGTCAAGGAACGCCGCCTAAGAAACACTATGGCTTTGTTGTGGAGAATGCAAGCATTCTCCCTAGGAATTTCTAAGCCAGCAAAAGACGCTGCCTAAGAAATATTAGGTTTCGCTTGCGACGTTTGCTTCGCAAAGTCGGGAAAGAAACGACGAAAAATTTCTAAAGCGGCTGTAAAACACCGCTTAAGAAAAACGATACTTTGCCTAAGTAAGATAGTTTACGGTATAGTAACAATAAATGAATTTTTCATACAACAAAAACAGGAGGTACGGGCATGTCACGTATAGGAAGAATGCCAATCGCGATTCCCGCAGGTGTAACTGTGGAGGTTGCAGAAAATAATAAAGTGACTGTAAAAGGTCCTAAGGGAACACTTGAGAGAGTGCTTCCGTCTGAGATGGAGATCAAAGTAGAAGGCGATCAGATAGTAGTATCCAGACCTAATGATTTAAAGAAAATGAGATCATTCCATGGTTTGACCAGAACATTGATCAACAATATGGTGGTTGGTGTTACGTCAGGTTATGAGAAGAAGCTAGAAGTAAATGGTGTTGGTTACAGAGCATCCAAATCCGGAAAGACTCTGACTCTCAACTTAGGGTACTCACATCCGGTAGAGATGACAGATCCTGAGGGAATTGAGACTGTCATGGAAGGACAGAATGTAATCATCGTTAAAGGTATTGATAAAGAAAAAGTTGGTCAATTTGCGGCTGAGATCAGAGACAAGAGAAGACCGGAGCCTTATAAGGGTAAGGGTATCAAGTATGCTGATGAGACAATTAGACGTAAAGTTGGTAAGACTGGTAAGAAATAATCGAAAGGAGCATGGGTAAAAATGGTTAGGAAAGAATCAAGACAAAAAGTTCGTGTAAAAAAACACAACAGAGTGCGTAACCGTTTCAGCGGCACAGCTGAGAGACCTCGCCTTTCTGTGTTTAGAAGCAATAATCATATGTATGCTCAGATTATTGACGATACAGTTGGAAATACTTTAGTTTCAGCTTCTACTCTTGAGAAAGACGTGAAGTCTGAGCTGGAAAAAACCAATAACGTTGATGCGGCAGCATATTTGGGAACAGTAATCGCTAAGAGAGCAATTGAAAAAGGCATTAAGACAGTTGTCTTTGATAGAGGCGGCTTTATATACCAGGGTAAGATTGCAGCATTAGCTGATGCAGCCAGAGAAGCTGGCTTAGAATTCTAGGAAGGGGGAAAGAAAATCACATGAGACGTACAATCATTGATGTAAGTCAGTTGGAACTGACTGAAAAAGTAGTAACGATCAAACGTGTTACAAAGGTTGTTAAAGGTGGTCGTAACATGCGTTTTACGGCATTGGTAGTAGTCGGTGACGGCAACGGCCATGTTGGTGCAGGCTTAGGCAAAGCAACCGAGATCCCTGAAGCAATTCGTAAAGGTAAAGAAGATGCAATCAAGAATCTGGTTCCGGTTGCACTGGATGAGAAGAATAGTATTACACATGATTTCATCGGTAAGTTCGGTTCCGCTTCTGTTCTTTTAAAGAGAGCTCCAGAAGGTACTGGTATCATCGCCGGCGGTCCTGCACGTGTGGTATGTGAACTTGCAGGAATCAAGAATATCCGTACAAAATCTTTGGGTTCTAACAATAAACAGAACGTCGTACTGGCTACGATCGAGGGACTGCGCCAGTTAAAGACTCCTGAAGAAGTAGCTAAGAACCGTGGCAAGGCTGTGGACGAGGTTCGTGCTTAAAGCTATAGCAGGTTATGTAACAGCGAAAGTGTTAAGGCTGTTACGAAGTGATCAGAAGATTTAGGAGGAAAATAAGATGGCAGAAAAATTAAAAATTACTTTGATCAAGTCTACCATTGGCCAGGTTCCCAAGAACAGGGCGACGGTGGAAGCTATGGGTCTTAGGAAGATCAATCAGACAGTGGAATTGCCGGATAATGCATCGACCAGAGGCCAGATCCAAAAAGTAAGACATATGGTAAAAGTAGAAGAAGTATAAGGTAAAGGAGGTGTCACAATGGAATTATCAAATTTAAGACCCGCAGCCGGGTCAGTTCACAGTGATAATTTTAGAAAAGGCCGTGGACACGGTTCAGGCAATGGCAAGACGGCGGGCAAAGGGCACAAAGGTCAGAAAGCCCGTTCTGGAGCACCCAGGCCAGGTTTTGAAGGTGGTCAGATGCCATTATACAGACGTCTTCCTAAGAGAGGTTTTAAATGCAGAAACTCTAAGGAAATCGTTGCAATTAACTTGAGTGCGCTGGAAGTATTTGATAATGGTACAACGGTTGACGTGAATGCATTGATCGAAAAAGGGATCGTTAAACATCCCCGGGATGGTGTTAAGATTCTTGGAAATGGAGAACTTACTAAGAAGCTCGATGTGAAGGTAGGTGCTTTCAGTGCATCCGCTAAAGAGAAGATCGAAGCTCTTGGTGGAACGGCAGAGGTGATTTAATGTTTACAACCTTAAAGAATGCGTTTAAAATTAAGGAAATCCGAAAGAAACTGCTGTTTACGTTTTGCATGTTAGTTGTGATCCGTTTAGGATCACAGCTCCCGGTTCCGGGAATCAATACATCGTTCTTTGCAAATTGGTTTGCACAGCAGACGCAGGCAGGTGATGCTTTCGATTTCTTTAATGCTTTTACAGGTGGATCATTCTTGCGTATGTCTGTTTTGGCATTGAATATTACGCCTTATATTACTTCTTCTATCATTATGCAGCTTATGACGATTGCGATTCCAAAATTGGAAGAAATGCAGCGTGAGGGTGCAGATGGAAGAAAGAAGATAGCGTCTATTACAAGATACGTTACGGTAGTGCTTGCGTTGATTGAAGCCAGCGCCATGGCGATCGGTTTCGGACGGCAGGGATTGCTCCAGACGTATAACGCGTTCAGTGTTATTACAGTAATCGCAGCGCTGACAGCCGGAAGTGCTTTCCTGATGTGGATCGGTGAACGGATCACAGAGAATGGTATCGGCAATGGTATTTCTATTGTGCTGACGATCAACATTCTCTCACGTGTTCCTCAGGATATTATACAGCTTTTCCAGCAGTTTGTCATTGGCAGATCGATCGCCAAAGGTGTGGTAGCGGCGATCATTATTATAGCTGTTATTTTGCTGATGGTAGTACTTGTTATCATTTTGAATGATGGTGTGCGCAGGATTCCTGTTCAGTATGCTAAGAAAGTGCAGGGTAGAAAGATGGTTGGCGGACAGACCACAAATCTTCCGCTGAAGGTCAATACAGCAGGTGTTATCCCGGTTATTTTTGCATCTTCTCTGCTGCAGCTTCCGGGTATTGTATGTTCTTTCTTTAATATCAGCGGTTCTGGCATATGGGGTCATATTTTGATGGGAATGAATTCCAATTATTGGTGTAACCCGGAACGGCCGGTTTATTCCATTGGTTTGGTTGTATATATTGCACTGGTCATTCTTTTTGCATATTTTTATACATCCATCACCTTCAATCCGATAGAGATTGCAGAGAATATGAAGAAGCAGGGTGGTTTTATACCAGGGATCAGACCAGGAAAACCTACTAGTGAATATCTTACAAGAGTGCTTAACCACATTGTCTTCATTGGTGCAGTCGGACTTACGATCGTATGTGTTGTGCCGTATTTCTTCAATGGTATTTTCGGTGCTAGCGTATCTTTCAGCGGAACAAGTCTGATCATTATTGTCAGCGTTGTTCTTGAGACGATCAAGCAGATCGAATCTCAGATGCTGGTTCGTAATTATAAAGGATTCTTAAACGACTAATGAATAGGAAAATGGAAGGGACGAGCAGGGTGACTGGTACGTCCCTTCTTTACTCGGTACAGATTTGAGATTCCGAAGAGCGGAATCGTGGAGGACAGTATGAAGATTATAATGTTAGGAGCTCCTGGTGCAGGTAAGGGAACACAGGCTAAGATGATCGGGGAGAAATATAATATCCCACATATTTCTACAGGTGATATTTTCAGAGCGAATATCAAGAATGGCACTGCACTTGGAATGGAAGCGAAAGGATATATGGATCAGGGGCTGTTGGTGCCTGATGAACTGACGGTGAAGATACTGCTTGACAGAGTGGCTAAGGAAGACTGCAAGAATGGATATGTACTGGATGGATTCCCACGAACCATCCCACAGGCAGAGGTTCTGGACAGGGAGCTTGCCAAATTAAATGATAAGATTGATCATGCGATTGACGTAGATGTGCCGGATGAGAACATAATCAGAAGGATGGGTGGCAGGCGTGCCTGTATTTCCTGTGGTGCGACATACCATATTGAATACATCAAGCCAAAGACTGAGGGAGTCTGTGATACGTGTGGAAAGGAACTGGTGCTTAGAGAGGACGACAGACCAGAGACGGTAGGCAGGCGGCTGGATGTATATCATGAACAGACGCAGCCTCTGATTGATTTTTATCAAAAGAAAGGTATCTTAAAGACTGTGGATGGAACGAAGGAAATGCATGAGGTCTTCGATGATATCGTGGAAATATTGGCGTAAGATGTTCCAAAGGACAGCGAATGATTGGATATGACATGGAGAATAGAAAATGGCAGTAACAATTAAATCTCCGAGGGAAATAGAATGTATGCGGGAGGCGGGCAGATTGCTTGCTCAGGTACACGAGGAGCTTGGCAGGTTGATCAAGCCGGGGATTTCTACAAAAGATATTGACAGGGCATGTGAAAGACTGATCAGAGAGAGGGGATGTACCCCTAATTTTCTGCATTATCAGGGCTATCCGGCGTCTGTATGTGTATCGGTAAATGAGGAAGTCGTGCATGGGATTCCGAGGGATTCCCACATCATACAGGAAGGTGATATTGTGAGCCTGGATACTGGATTGATCTATAAGGGCTATCATTCCGATGCGGCGAGGACCCACGCTGTAGGTAAGATCAGTCCAGCGGCGCAGCAGTTGATGGATGTAACGGAGCAGAGTTTTTATGAGGGAATCAAGATGGCCAGGGCAGGAAATAGGCTGTTCGATATTTCCAATGCAATTGATTCCTATGTGACGTCCTATGGTTATGGGATTGTGAGGGCGCTGGTGGGGCATGGTATCGGTACGAAGCTGCATGAAGATCCACAGATCCCTAACTTTGCACAACGGCGTAGAGGTATAAAGCTTCGTCCTGGCATGACGCTGGCAATCGAGCCGATGATCAATATGGGTACGGCAGAGGTGGATTGGCTGGAAGATAATTGGACAGTGGTTTCCAGGGACCATTCCTTGTCGGCGCACTATGAGAATACGGTGCTGATTACAGACGGTGACCCGGAGATCCTGACGTTGTATTCATAACGGCAGGAGAAACTAGAAGCAGGAAGACAGGATAGGAAAGTCTCGGAACGCAGGGCAGAGAGAGGCAGACTTACAGGCTGAGGAGGCAGATGGATATCACGACATTGGGAATGCTTGCCGTATCACAGGCGGGACACGACAAAAATAAGATATATGTCATAATCAAAGAAGAGGATGAATATGTATATCTAGCCGATGGCAGGAGCAGAACGGCAGACAGACCGAAGAAAAAAAACAGAAAGCATATTCAGATCATCAGGAAAGTGCAGATCAAGACGTCAGAAGATGGTTATCAAGATCTGGAAATAAAGAGAATAATTAAAAAGTATCAGGAGGAAGCAAATGTCAAAAGCTGATGTAATCGAAATCGAAGGAACAGTCATTGAAAAGTTACCCAATACCATGTTTCAGGTTGAGCTGGAGAACGGACATGTTGTATTGGCGCATATAAGCGGAAAGCTGCGTCAGAATTTTATCCGTATTCTGCCAGGCGATCGCGTGACTTTGGAATTATCGCCATACGACCTCTCTAAAGGCAGAATTATCTGGCGTGATAAATAATAATTCTTCGGAAATCGCCTTGCCAAATATAGGGTTTGGTGATATAATGTAAAACGGTCTTTTTTGAAAGGAGGGTTTGAGATGAAAGTAAGATCATCAGTAAAACCGATTTGCGAAAAATGCAAGATCATTAAAAGAAAAGGAAAGATCAGAGTGATCTGTGAGAATCCGAAACACAAACAGGTACAAGGTTAATCCCGAATAGTAAACAGTATTGTTTAGACGGGGTTCTTTTGTGGTTGATTTTATTTAGAAGTTAACCTTTTGTATTATGAGCGGCTGCAGCTACCGCATTTCGCATACAGATGTGGAAGGAGCGGTGTTGATTATAATATAGAGAAGAGCCTATCGGAGATTACTTTTTGATACCAACAATCGTGTTTGGACAGATCGGAGCGCCTGGTCCGATTGGGTAGAACCTACCCCAATCAATTAGTGTCATGTATTAAGAGAAAATGGAGGAAACGTAAATGGCTCGTATTGCAGGTGTTGACTTACCTAGAGAGAAACGTGTAGAGATTGGACTTACTTATATTTATGGTATTGGAAGAGTAAGCGCCAACAAAATTCTGGAGGCAGCAAATGTGAATCCGGATACTCGTGTCAGGGAGTTGACTGACGATGAGGTAAAGAGACTTGCCGAAGTGATCGACAGAGATTACATGGTGGAAGGTGACTTGAGAAGAGAGATCGCTCTTAACATCAAGCGTCTTCAGGAGATTGGATGCTACAGAGGAATCCGTCACAGGAAGGGACTTCCAGTTCGCGGACAGAAGACCAAAACAAATGCGAGAACGAGAAAAGGTCCTAAGAGAACAGTGGCAAATAAGAAGAAGTAAGAAGACTTTAGAATCAGGGATTCTAAAGCAGGAAATATGTGCGGGGCTCATATTTCCAGGTGGTATAAAACTTTATGTAGATTGAGAGAAAGTAGGTTAGTTTATTATGGCTAAAAAAGTTACCAAAAAAGTGACAAAAAAGCGTGTAAAGAAAAACGTTGAACGTGGACAGGCACATATCCAGTCTTCTTTTAACAATACGATCGTTACTCTGACAGATACAGAGGGTAATGCATTGAGCTGGGCAAGTGCTGGTGGTCTTGGTTTTAGAGGTTCAAGGAAATCTACTCCCTATGCAGCACAGATGGCTGCAGAGACAGCAGCGAAGGCTGCTTTGATCCATGGTCTGAAGACAGTAGATGTTATGGTTAAGGGTCCCGGTTCAGGCCGTGAGGCTGCGATCCGCGCGCTGCAGGCATGCGGTCTGGAAGTGACAAGCATCCGTGACGTAACGCCTGTACCACACAATGGATGTCGTCCGCCTAAGCGTCGCCGCGTCTAGTAAAGGATGAAAAGAGTTTCCGGGGCTGTAAGGCGAAACCTGGAAAATCTATGCTTCGCAGAACGGATATAACCCGTTTGAGAGAATTGTCACAGACAGTTTATTTCTTAGAAATTTATGAAATAAAAAGATTTGGAAGAAGGTGCTTGCCTGCCGTATAGAGGATATACTGTCCAAAACATATGCAGCGTTTGTGCAGGCACTGTAAACAAAATGATATGAGAGGAGCCGAAGAAGATGGCAGTAAACAGAGTCCCTGTATTAAAAAGATGCAGATCCCTTGATTTAGATCCTGTTTTTTTAGGATATGACAAGAAATCCAACAGAACATCAGCGAGAGCTGGTAAGAAGGTCAGCGAGTATGGCCTGCAGTTACGTGAGAAGCAGAAAGCAAAATTTATCTATGGTGTACTTGAGAAACCTTTCCGGAACTATTATAAAAAGGCTGAGAGAATGAAGGGAATGACCGGTGAGAACCTTATGGTCATGCTCGAAAGCAGACTTGACAGCGTAGTGTTCCGCATGGGATTTGCAAGAACAAGAAGAGAAGCAAGACAGATCGTAGGTCACAAACATTTTCTTGTGAATGGTAAGCCGGTTCAGATTCCTTCCTATCTGATCAAAGCAGGTGATGTGATCGAAGTAAGAGAGAAAGCCAGATCTTTACAGAGATATAAGGATATCCTTGAAGTGACTGGCGGAAGACTCGTTCCTGAGTGGATCGAGGTAGACCAGGAAGCATTAAAGGGAACGGTGAAGTACCTTCCTACAAGAGAAATGATTGACGTTCCGGTTAATGAGATGCTTATTGTCGAGTTGTACTCCAAATAATAGCGTTGTTCGCAAAGGAGGGTATTTGCGTGTTTGATTTTGAGAGACCGAACATTGAGGTAGCAGAAATCTCAGAAGATAAGAAGTATGGTAAATTCGTAGTAGAGCCCTTAGAAAGAGGTTATGGAATTACACTGGGTAATTCTCTTAGAAGAATCATGCTTTCTTCTTTACCGGGTGCTGCAGTCAGCCAGGTTAAGATCGAAGGTGTTTTGCATGAATTTAGTTCTATTCCCGGTGTGAAGGAAGATGTTACTGAGATTATCATGAACATCAAGAGCCTTGCGATCAAGAATAGCAGCGATACCAATGAGCCTAAAACTGCGTATATTGAGTATGAAGGGGAAGGCATTGTCAGAGCATCAGATATTCAGGTTGATCAGGATGTTGAAATACTGAATCCGGATTTAGTGATCGCGACGTTAAGTGGTAAAGACACTAAATTATACATGGAACTGACGATCACAAGGGGCAGAGGTTATGTGAGCTCTGACCGCAATAAGACGGAGGATCTGCCGATTGGTGTGATTGCGATTGACTCCATCTACACGCCTGTAGAGAGAGTTAATATGACAGTGGAAAACACACGTGTGGGACAGATCACAGATTACGACAAACTGACGTTGGATGTGTATACGAATGGAACATTAGAGCCTGATGAGGCAGTCAGCCTTGCCGCAAAGGTACTGAGCGAACATTTGAGTCTTTTCATCGATCTTTCTGAGAACGCTAAAACAGCGGAAGTTATGATAGAGAAAGAAGATGATGAGAAAGAAAAAGTTCTGGAGATGAGCATTGACGAATTGGAATTGTCAGTCCGTTCTTATAACTGCTTGAAGAGAGCTGGTATCAATACGGTAGAGGAACTGACAAATAAGACTTCTGAGGATATGATGAAAGTCCGCAATCTTGGACGGAAATCTCTGGAGGAAGTATTAGCAAAGTTAAAGGAGTTAGGCTTACAGTTAAATCCCAGTGATGAGATATAATATAAGGGTGAGCCTGATCCAACATAGAGGGCATAGAGGGTAAGTCCAAAGCGCACCTGTGTGCCTGCTCATAAATGGAAACTATTCCTACATTCGGTAAGTAAGACCGAAGTGCGTAGCCGGATGTAAACCATGTTGTGGGAGAGAACTCCCCAGTGAGAAAGGAGCCTATTATGGCAAAATACAGAAAACTCGGCAGAACATCTGACCAGAGAAAAGCATTACTTAGAAGTCAGGTAACAGCGCTTCTGTACAACGGAAAGATTGTTACAACAGAGGCAAGAGCGAAAGAGGTACGCAAGATTGCAGAAGGACTGATCGCAATGGCTGTGAAAGAGAAAGATAATTTTGAGAATGTTAAAGTGGCCGCGAAAGTGCCGCGCAAGGACAAAGACGGCAAGAGAGTAAAAGAAGTGGTTGACGGTAAAAAGGTTACCGTATTCGACAGCGTAGAGAAGGAGATCAAAAAGGACCTGCCTTCCAGACTTCATGCAAGACGGCAGATGTTAAAAGTTTTATATCCTGTGAAAGAAGTTCCACAGGCGCCTGCTGGAAGGAAGAAAGGCACTAAGGAAGTAGATCTTGTTGCAAAACTTTTCGACGAGTATGGACCTAAATATGCAAGCCGTAATGGTGGTTATACGAGAATCATCAAGATTGGCCCCCGTAAGGGCGATGCAGCGATGGAAGTAGTTCTGGAGCTGGTATAAGAGTAAGTGAACAAAAGTAAGCCCTGCAGGAAATGCGGGGTTTCTTTTATAGTAATATTTTTAAAATTTAGGGATGGATTTTATTTATAAATATGCTACAATAGATATAGTGTTTTGATTAAATAAGGGGCATGGAGGAACAAAAAGATGAAATTGAAACAAAAAATCTTATTGATTGCACTTTTGCCGTTGCTTGTACTTGGGGTAGCGATCACAGTGGTCAGCAATAAGAAGATCAACGATGCAATGATTGTGACCATTTCTGATGGTCTGCGTGGCACGGCGATTTCTGTTCGTAGTACATTCAGGAAGATGAATAGTGATGCTTACACTCTGAATGAGAACAATGAACTGGTGAAGGGTGATTTCAATATTTCCCAGCAGGTTGATTTGGCGGACGATATCAAGGAAGCGGCAGATATTGACGTGTCGATTTATTTTGGCGAAACCAGATATATGACTTCTGCCAAAAATGAGAACGGAGAGCGAGTTCTTGGTACGCTGTCAGATAGCAAAGTATTAGATACGGTATTGGGCAAGGGTGAGGAATATTTTACTGAGAATGTACTGGTATCCGGAATGGAGTATTTTGGATATTATATTCCTTTATTCGATTTCGAAACAGGCGAAGCGGTAGGTATGGTATTCGCTGGTATGAAGAAGGAGATCGTTGAGTCACAGATCAGGCAGATTACGCTGATTATAGTGGTTCTGGCGGCGGTACTTATGTTTGTATGTACGCTTCTGATCATCCTTATTGTCGGTAAGATGTCTAAGAGATTGAACATAGGCGTGAGTGCGCTGGAAGAAGTTTCACAGGGCAAACTTAACTTCAAATTTGATGATGATTCCTTGAAACAGACGGATGAGGTTGGTGACATTTGCAGAGCGATCAAGAAATTGGAAGAGAATCTGTCTGATATCATCAGGAACGTAATTGAAGGAAGCAAAGAGCTGTTAGAGGCGTCAGATAATCTGCGCAACAGAACAAGCATTACGAGTGAGCATGTTGAGCAGATGGAGAAGGCAGTGAATGAGATCGCAATAGGTGCGGGATCACAGGCTGAAGAGACGCAGAACGCAACAGAGAATATCATCCTGATGGGTAATATGATCGAAGAGATGGCAGGAGAACTGGCAAATCTGAACCAGAAGGCACAGCATATGAAAGAAGGCGGCCAGACTGTTATGGAAGCGATCCGCGAACTGCAGGAGAGCAATGCAAAGACAAGCGAGTCTATCGATATCATTTATGAGCAGACGAATGTTACGAATGAGTCGGCACAGAAGATCAAAGAAGCGACAGCGCTTATCACCAATATTGCAGAAGAGACGAATCTGTTATCCTTGAATGCATCAATCGAGGCAGCACGTGCAGGCGAGCAGGGAAGAGGTTTCGCAGTTGTTGCGGCACAGATCCAGAAGCTTGCAGAGCAGTCTAATGAATCCGCAAGGCAGATTGAGAGAATCATTCTTTCCCTGATCGAGGATTCCGACAAGTCTGTTATTACGATGAATGAAGTCAAAGAGATGATGGAACAGCAGAGCCAGAATGTAACGAATACGAACGAGCAGGTTGCACAGTTGATCCAGAATGTAGAGCAGTCAATTGGTGTAATTGATGAAGTATCTAACAGAACGGCTAAAGTTAATGATGCAAGAAGCAGCGTAGTAGATACTGTACAGAATCTGTCAGCCATCGCCGAGGAGAACGCGGCAAGTACAGAGGAGACATCAGCTTCTGTTACAGAGATCAGCGGCATCATCAATGAGATTGCAGATGAAGCATATGAGCTGAAGAACATATCAAATCAGATGGATGAGACTATGTCGATGTTTGAGTTATAATTCATAGCTGCAACAGAAAAGATATTTAAATAATTAAGAAGCAGTGAATGGGAAGGGAGTACACATGCAGTGTGTACTCCCTTTTTTGAATAGTTCAAATAAATATTGTCTGTCCATGCATTGTTTTTAGTCAAGGACAATCTGAAAATGTTGATAGTCTTTGGAAGAGTTCCAATTCCCACCCCAGGTAAATCCGTGTGTAGTAAAGAGCTTATAGCATAAGTCGTTTTCATCGATCTTGTAGGGGAAGTTTTGTGAACGGTCTGCGTACACTTCGCTTCCTTTGGGAGAAATGTATGTTTCGCCGCTTCCGTTATGGTTAAATACAACATAAGGGTTATAAAAAGGATTGATGTCAATGGCACAGCCGAGCGCGTGTTTGGATAAATGTGTGGTACCGTCTACCAGTCTATAGTTAAAGCAGGAAGTATTGTTGTTTTCCATGGACAATGTATCATCACCATGATATTCGTCTATGAGGCGTATGCTTTCGACACGATAATCATTTTGATACAATTCATAGAAGATTTCAACAATATCCTGTGAGATCGCCTTGTTACAGATCATTTCCCCTTCCTGTGTTTCTCCGTTAAAATCAATGTAGAGAAGACCTACATAATTCAAATCTTCATAGGGAATGGTACAACCAGTTTCAGGATAGGAAATACCGGTGATCCTTTGTTTTACGGTGTCCGTTAACGGTTCATAGTAGAAACCGTCCTGGTAGGTCGTTCGGTTCGGATTAGCATCCATCTTGTTCTCCTCCTTGCTTGCAGAAGCACCATCTGATTCTGGATCATGTACAGCATCCGGAGATGTCTCTTCTGCAATATTGTATGCGGCGGGAGGGGCTGAGGTGTCTTTTTGCTCAGTGTTTTCTTTTTCAGGGAGTTTTTCTGTTTCCTCTTCCACAGAAGCTTTTCCATAAGCAAGTTCAGGGTTGTTATCAGCATATTCCCGCAAAGTCTCAGAGCCTGTCAGATACTGTGCAAGAAAACCACATATCATAACAAAGAGTAAAAGAAATCCGAATGGACGGGAAGTCCGTTGTAGGAATTCTTTTATGGTAGAAGGAGGTTTGTTGGAATTTTGATTGTTTGTCATAGAGAATCATACTCCTATCGTTTCTATATATTTAGATATAAACTTATAGGCCAGGGCAGGTCACGCAGAAGATGATGCAGACCTGGCTGAGCTGATACCAGTATATCATAAATGAAAAGCTTGTGCTTTCAAAATTTTTCTTGTAAAATAGGACATGGTAAAAAAGACTGTATAGAACAGGCATTCTCTGTAGAACAGGAGTGATGAAACGGATGGGGATCATTAAAACTGACAAGCTGGTGTTTGAATATATCAGGCGGGACGAAGAGGGAAATGTGGAGGGGATCACCAGGGCAGTGGATGAAGTGGATCTGGATGTGCGGCAGGGTGAGTTTGTAGCGATTCTGGGCCATAATGGTTCTGGAAAATCTACACTGGCGAAACATATCAATGCTATCTTATATCCTACAGAGGGAACTGTATGGGTGGATGGAATGGATACGAAGGACAATAAGGACCTGTGGAATATCAGACAGGAAGCCGGGATGGTTTTTCAGAATCCAGACAATCAAATCATTGGACAGGTAGTGGAAGAAGATGTGGGATTTGGACCGGAGAATATGGGGATTCCTACAGAAGAAATCTGGGAGCGCGTGGAAGAAAGCCTGAAAGCAGTAGGAATGTATAAATACCGTAAGTTTTCCCCGAACAAACTGTCGGGCGGACAGAAGCAGAGAGTATCCATTGCCGGGGTGATTGCCATGCATCCGAAGTGCATTATACTGGATGAGCCGACGGCGATGCTTGATCCCAATGGGCGCAAAGAAGTAGTACGTGCGGTGCGGGCCTTAAACGATGTGGAAGGGATTACGGTGGTGCTGATCACACACTATATGGAAGAGATTATCCATGCGGACAAGGTCTTTGTCATGGATAAAGGCAGGGTCGCAATGCAGGGGACGCCGAGGCAGATTTTCTCGCAGGTTGAGAAGCTGAAAAGACTTCGTCTGGATGTACCGCAGGTGACGCTGTTGGCGCATGAATTGAAGAAAAGCGGGCTGCAGCTGCCGGATGGTATTCTGACGGTAGAAGAATTGACACAGGAACTGATGCACCTATATAAGAGAGAGAAAGTAAAATAGAGAGCTGGAACATAGAAGAAAGATAACGGGGAAAGGACATAAAATGTCTATCATATTAGATCATGTTGAATATATATATGGCGCTGATACATCACTTGCGGTACATGCATTGAAAGATATCAATCTGGTGATACCGGATGGACAGTTTATCGGACTGATCGGACATACAGGGTCTGGAAAATCAACGCTTGTACAGCATCTGAACGGACTGATTAAGCCTACAGGAGGCAGTATCTATTTTAATGGAGAAGATATTCATGCCCAGGACTATGATAAGAAGAAACTGCGCAGTAAGGTAGGATTGGTATTTCAGTACCCAGAGCATCAGCTGTTTGAGATCGATGTGTTTTCGGACGTCTGTTTTGGTCCGAAAAATCTGGGGTTGTCCAGGCAGGAGACAGAGCTGCGGGCTTATGCAGCGTTGAAGCAGGTAGGACTGGAGGACGACTATTTCTATCAGTCACCTTTTGATCTGTCCGGCGGCCAGAAACGCAGAGTGGCGATCGCGGGTGTACTGGCTATGAAGCCGGAAATACTGGTGCTGGATGAGCCGACGGCTGGCCTGGATCCGAAAGGAAGGGATGAGATCTTAGATCAAATCATGAAGCTGAAAGAGGAGACGGGAATCACTGTTATCTTGGTGTCTCACAGTATGGAAGATGTGGCGAAATATGTGGAGCGGATCATTGTCATGAACCAGGGCTCTGTGATGTTTGATGATGTGCCAAGGGAAGTTTTTAAGCATTACAGTGAATTGGAAGCGGTAGGATTGGCGGCGCCGCAGGTGACATATATTATGCAGGCGCTGCATAAGAGCGGCATGCCTGTACAGACGGACGTCACAACGATCGAGGAAGCAAAACTGGAAATAGAAAAAATCTTTTGAGAGGAATAGATCATGTTACGAGATATTACATTGGGCCAATATTATCAGACGGATTCCGTGATTCATAAATTGGACCCACGAGTGAAGTTGGTAGCAACGGTTGCGTTTATCATTTCCCTTTTTGTGGTGAAGAGCTGGGTTGGTTATGTGGTGGCGGCAATCTTTCTTGCTGTGGTGATCAAGTTGTCTAATGTGCCTTTTAAGTATATGGTAAAAGGCATGAGAGCAATTGTTTTTATTATGTTGATCACAGTGGTATTTAATCTGTTTCTGACGCCAGGTGAAGTGCTCGTGTCGTTCTGGAAGGTCAGGATTACAAAAGAAGGATTACAACAGGCAGTGACTATGGCGGTAAGGCTGTCGTTTCTGATTGTGGGTTCTTCGATTATGACGCTGACGACGACCCCGAATAGTCTGACGGATGCGATGGAAAAACTGATGAAGCCGCTTAAAGTGTTTAAGGTGCCGGTGCATGAAGTGGCAATGATGATGTCGATCGCGCTCCGCTTTATTCCGATTCTGTTAGAGGAGACAGACAAGATTATGAAGGCGCAAATTGCGAGGGGAGCCGACTTTGAGAGCGGCAACCTGATCAAAAAGGCAAAAGCTATGGTTCCATTGCTTGTACCACTGTTTATTTCTGCCTTCCGCAGAGCAAATGATCTGGCTATGGCGATGGAAGCGAGATGTTACCGGGGTGGTGAACACAGAACGAAAATGAAGCCGCTTAAATATGGGGCAAGGGACAGAGTGGCTTATGGCATATTGGCAGCGTACTTTGCAGTCTGCATTATGATTGGGATTTATCTGTAAAAGGCAGAGATTTCTACCCCGGAGAAGGAATACGGCAGAAGAATTGGTCTGGCAGCGGATAGAGGCGCTATATCAATACCCGATGGAGAGAACGCAATGAAAAGAGTTATGTTAACTGTAGCCTATGACGGGACGAATTATCACGGGTGGCAGATCCAACCGAATGGAGAGACGATAGAAGGCATCTTAAACAGATGCCTTTCTGAACTTTTGGAAGAACATGTGGAGGTGATCGGAGCGAGCCGGACAGATGCCGGCGTACATGCCATGGGGAATATTGCCGTGTTTGATACGGACAGCCCGATTCCAGCAGATAAGATTTCCTATGCACTGAACCGCAGGCTGCCGGAGGATATTAAAGTACAGAGATCGGAGGAGGTGGATGGCAGCTTCCATCCGCGTCATGTGACAAGCTGTAAGACATATGAATACCGGATATACTGTGCGCCGTTTCCTATGCCGGTACGGAGACTGTATTCCTATTTTACGTATGTGCCGCTGGATATTACGCTGATGCAGAGGGCGGCGTCAGCTTTGGTTGGAAGACATGACTTTAAGAGTTTTTGCAGTGTGCAGGCGCAGGTAGAAACGACAGTGCGGCAGATCGACTCCCTGGATGTGATACAGGAGGGAAGGGAGATTGTAATCCGCGTGACCGGACGAGGGTTTCTCTATAACATGGTACGAATCATTGCAGGAACGTTGATGGAAGTTGGGCGGGGGCATAGAGCACCTGAGGAAGTGAAAGAGATCCTGGAAGCAGAGAACCGTGCGGCGGCGGGGCCCACGGCTCCTGCATGTGGATTAACCCTGGTCCAGATTGTATACCTGCCAGCAGAATAGCAGGTGTAATAGTGTTTATAGAACTGCAGAACGCTGGAAGGCCTCTACTTCTTCATAAAGGGGAATAGAGGGTGCAGCATTAGGGCGTGAAACAGCAATTGCGGACGCTGCGGATGCTTCCCGGAGAGCGGTGTTGATAGAAGCGTTTCTGCAGAGCGCTGCGAGAAAATACCCACAGAATGTATCCCCGGCAGCGGTAGTATCTACAGCCTCAACCGGGAAAATGGGATGGCTGAGCCGTACCTTTTGCTGAGAGAATAGCACGCCATTGTGTCCCAGTGTCATGATGATCGAGGCTTGAGGATATTTTTCTGCCAGACGGTCCAGGATCGCCTCATAAGGGGCATCCGCCTGCATATCTGCAAGCTGGGCGGCTTCCAACTCATTCACCATAAAGTAATCGACGAGGTGAAGCGGCAAGGAGGATGGATCCTGAGGCATGGGAGATGGATTGAATGCAATCTTCATTCCTTTCTCGTGGGATTTATAGAGGATAGCTGCGATCAGATTCGTCTCGTTCTGAAGCAGTACCAGATCGCCTGCATCTGCCTGAGCGAGAACAGTGTCAAGGTAATCCTCTGTGAGCATCTGGTTTGTTCCGCCGTGGACGATGATCCGGTTCTGGCCAGAGGCGTTTACTTCAATGACAGTATGTCCTGTAGGAGCATCCAGTGTGAGAACCTGTGAGATGTCTACATGGGCTTGCTGCATAAGGTCAGTCAGAAAAAGACCGTTGGGGCCGATACAGCCGGCATGGATCACATGCGCGCCGGCACGCGCTGCCGCAATAGACTGGTTTAAGCCTTTACCGCCAGCGGCGATCTGAAAGCTGTCGGCGAAGATGGTCTGTCCAGGTTTAACAAATTCTTGAACGTTGTATACGTTATCGATATTGAGAGAGCCGAAATTAATGATTTTCATAGAGTAGGTTCCTTTCTGTTTTCAGGGTGGCTGGTTGTTTGGTTCCATTCAGACAATACGTTTCGTGCTTCCACGCACTTTAAGGATAGGCTCTAGCACAAGAGGTTCTTGTCCGGTTGCGCCAGCGGATACAATCTGTCCGATGATCCGATCCACGACATTCTCTGCGATCTCTGTGACCGGCTGCGCTACGGTGGTTAGAGGCGGCTGTAAAATCTCAGACAGAAAAATGTCGTCAAGCCCTACCAGGGAAAGATCATCCGGGACGGAAAGGTTATAGTTTCTCAGCTCTTTGTATACGCCATAAGCGATCAGGTCATTGAAAGCAAAGATGGCGGTAACATTCTGGCCGAGAAGAGTGGATAGAGCATGAATGCCACATTCTATATTGAGATTCTCTTCATATATGAGATTCGGATCAAAGGGAACATCAAATTCTGACAGTGCCTTCTGATATCCCAGCAGACGATTGTGACAGTTACTTAGACCTAAAGGTCCACTGGCGCAGCCAATCCGCCGATGGCCCAGATTAAGTAAATGTCTGGTAGCAAGATAGCCGGCAAGTTTCTGGTCTACAACAACAGAGTTCAGGTTACTTTCCTTATAGATTCGGTCAACGGAAACAACAGGGATGTGCAGATCCTTAATGAGCTGCATACATTTTTCACCTTCTTCCGGCAGAGAGAAGTCTGCTTGGGCAAGGATAATTCCATCTACTGCGTGATCGGTAAAGATGCGGAGATAATTCCGCGTGCTCTTAGCGCTGTTGTTGGTATTACCCAGGATAATAGAGTAACCATTACGGCTGGCGGCCTTCTCGATCTGATTCGATAGAGCAGCAAAGAAAGGGTTAGAGTTGTCTGGTATAATCAGCCCAATGGTGTTGGTCTTATTGGTAACGAGACCAACGGCAAGCTGGTTAGGTCTGTAGTGTAGTTCCTTGGCTGCCTGTAAGACAGCATCCCGTGTCTGTTGAGAAATGGGGACGGACTTGTTATTCAGCACCAAAGAGACCGTAGAAGTGGATACGTTGGCTCGTCTGGCGACATCTTTGATCGTAGCTCTCATAGAATATCTCCGTAGGCATATGTATAGGGAATGAGATCCAATTAAAACGATTTATTACTGGATCTAACAACATTTACGATAACATAATTAATAGAATAAGTCAATTATTTTCCACAGCTTTGATAGATTATAGACAACTGTAATAAAACGATTTATTAAATTCATAAATTGTAAAAAATAACCAAAAAAATTTGAAAAATATATTATTTAGTAACAAATTGCAAAAAACACACTTGACTTCCGGATGTGATAATGTTAAGTTAGTACATAACAAATCTTCTAAAGAAAAATCTATTAAAACATTTTAATAGAATGATACGACGATCAAAGTGTGTAGAAAAAAGGATTTGTTTTGTTTTTAAGTAAGTAAAACGTTTTAATAAAGAAAGGAGAGAAATAATGAAATTTTCATGTTGTATTGAAATGATCTATCTGGAGTATGACTTCTTAGAGAGGATCCGAAAAGCGAAGGAAGATGGATTTGAATATTTTGAATTCTGGAATTGGGATAACAAGGATATTCCGGCGATCAGGCGTGTGATGGATGAGACGGGAATGAAACTGGCAGCGTTTCAGGGAAATTCCGGGGGCCGGATGTGCGATGAGATGGACGCGGAAATTTATCTGGAGGGAGTCAAGAAGGGTATTGCGGTGGCGAAGGAGCTTCAGGCAGAGAATATGTTCCTGATGAGTGACATCATGCAGGAGGATCGTTCTGTAAAACCTTTTGACCGTGTTGTAACAGAGGAAGAGAAACGGCAGGCGAGTCTTTCCATGTTGAAGAAAGTTGCTGCTCTTGTAGAGGAGGCGGGGGTGACAGCAGTGATCGAACCGCTTAACACGATCGTGGATCACAGTGGGTATTCCCTGTGTCATACGGAACCGGCGGTAGCGTTATTGGAAGAAGCAGGCAGTCCGAACATCAAGCTTCTGTATGATGCTTATCACATGCAGATTATGGAAGGCAATATCTGTGACACGATCAAGAAATACAGTTCCTATTTCGGACATTTTCATATTGCAGACGTACCAGGCAGATGTGAGCCGGGCACTGGAGAATTAAATTATAAGAATATCTTAAAGACGCTGAAGGAAACCGGTTATGACAGAATCTGTGGTTTCGAGTGTACTCCTGTTGGGGGAAGCAGCAGTGAAGTCATGAAAGTCCTTTTGAAAGAATACGGAGAGATCTGAGTGCCTGCTGTGGCAAGCTGCAAGGCCGGAGGATTCCGGTATCGGCCGGATGCGCGCGGCATTGGTTTGCTAACACAGGAATAAAAAGATATGGTTAAGATGAGTAATGCTTCGGAATGGAGGAAGGAATGAAGAAGACAACTTGTATCAACAGTGAGATCTCTCGCGTGATCGCAAAGATGGGGCATTTCGACACGCTGACAGTAGGAGATGCAGGTCTGCCTGTGCCGGATGGGGTTGAGAGGATCGATCTGGCAGTAAAGCTGGGACTACCGCAGTTTATCGATGTACTGGAGACGATCTTGACAGAACTTAAGATCCAGAGAGCGACGATCGCCACCGAGATGGCGCAGTCCAACCCGGAGCTGCTTGCGTATATGGAGAAAAGGATGGCGGAAGAAGGCGCTGAACTTGTTGCCGTTCCGCATGAGGAATTTAAGAGAATGTCGGCGGACAGCAAAGCAGTGATCAGAACAGGGGAGTGCAAAGCATTTGCCAATGTAATCCTGGAATCTGGTGTAGTTTTTTAAAGGAGGAGTGACGTGATGAAGGAGACGATGAGAGCAGCGGTTTTCGAGGGCGAGGGGCGTCTGGTGTTGAAAGAAGTGCCTGTGCCAAAGATTGAGCGGCCGGATCAGATGATTGGCAAGATCGAAGTGTGCTCTATCTGTGGGACAGATGTACATATGACTAATGTTCCGGCAGGATATCCTGCCACCCCCGGAACGATTCTTGGGCATGAACTGGTGGCCAGTGTAGTGGAAGTCGGAGCGAGTGTTACCCAGTTTCAGGTGGGGGACCGTTTTGTGGTGAATCCTAATGAATACTGTGGCGCCTGCTACTACTGCAAGAATAATCTGCCGAACGAATGCGAGAAGATCGAAGCCATGGGGATCGATGTAGATGGTGGGTTTGCCGAGTATGTCAGAGTGGCGGAGAAGATGGCTTATAAGCTGCCTGAGACATTGCCGACACCGATTGCGGCCTATGCAGAGCCGTTGGCATGTGTCTTAAACGGGGCGGCGAAGATCAGGGTCAACCCGGCGGAAAGTGTATGCGTGGTCGGCGCAGGCCCGGTAGGTCTTCTGTTTATCCAGCTTCTGAAGGCGGCTGGCGCAAAGCCGATCATTGCCGTAGAGCCCAATGCTATGCGCAGGGAGTACGCTTTAAAATGTGGTGCGGATGTCTGTGTGGATCCGGCTGCGGAGGATGTGCGGGAGGTTGTGAGTAAACTTACCCAGATTGGGGTAGATTATGCGATCGATGTGGTAGGCAATCAGATGCCTGTGACCCTCGATGTGATCCGCAAGGGGGGCACCTGTCTCTTGATGGGCAACAATGCGCGTGCCAACCCAAATATCGTGCAGAGCCTTATCACCTATAAAGAGGCGAGGGTCTTAGGAACATGGCTGGCAAACGCATCCTTTGGACAAGCGGTAAAGCTTCTGGATTCCGGGCTTTTGCATCTGGATTTTATGATCACCCATACGCTGCCGCTGGAGGAGATCCATGAGGCCATCGATCTTCTCAGAAGAGGGGAAGGCGTGGAAGTGCTGGTAGATCCGAATCTATAACCAGAGGATATAGGCAGAACCGTCTTATAGCAGGAGATATGGTATTGTGCGCATAGATTATGGATTCTGCAGGACGATATCCTGGGATAGGGTGATATTTATAAAGAATACAGTCGTCGGTATATGGCAGGGAGGATAACCAAACTGCGGCGGGGACACAGCAGGAAAGGCGGAACAGGAAATGAAGGAATATAGAGAAGATAAATCCATACAGGGAAGAAAAGAAGAGATAGCGATTAAGGTAAAACGGCTGCAGGCGGCTATGGAGAAGGCAGGACTGGATGCCGTAATCATCAACAAGAGTAATAATTTCGCATGGATCACAGCGGGCGCAAGCAATATCATCACAAGATACAGCGAAGAAGGTGTGACTTCCATCGTGATCACGAAAGAAGGGGGACAGTATATTCTGGCAAACAATATTGAATATCCTCGTATCGTGAAGGAAGAAAACATCGAAGAGCTGGGATTCGAGATCAAGACCTGGTACTGGTTTGAGGACCACAACCTGGATTCAGTGAAGGAGATTGTGGGAGAAGGAAGGTATGGATCAGATGTGGCCTTCCCTGGTGCAGAGAATGCCAGTGAGCTGATCGAGACATGCCAGTACAGCTTGACGGATAACGATATTGCCAGATATCAATATCTGGGTGATACTTTTTCGAAAGCGCTGGAAGAGTGTCTGGCGCAGGTACGGCCAGGGGATGTGGAGTTGGATATTGCCGGACGCATCAATGCGGCGCTGTGGAAGTATGATATTGATCCGGTGCTGTTCCTGGTGGCGGGAGACGAGCGTATCTTAGATTTCAGACACTGCATCCCGACAGGGAACAAGATAGGGAAACGGATGATGGTATCCTGCAACGGCAGGTACAAAGGGCTGGTGACCAAGACTACAAGATTTGTGAACTTCGGTGAGCCTGATGAGGCGTTTATGAAGCAGTATCTGGATACACTGGATATTGAGAATCAGATGATGGCAGCCACGACTGCTGGTACGGACGATATCGTACCGCACAGGCTGGCAAAGGAACTGTACGCGCAGAAAGGATATCCAGAAATGTGGAAAGTGCACCATCAGGGCGGCCCGCAGGGTTATTCCAATGGCTATTATCTGGTGACTGAGGACAGACATGGCGTAATCCTTCCGAACCAGTGTTATTGTTATAATCCTTCTATCACGGGAACGAAAACGGAAGATGGATTTATCGTAACGGAAGAAGGTCCTCTGATGATCACCAAACCAGTTATCTTCCCTGCTGTGGAGGCACAAGTGAACGGTGTTACCGTAAGGCGGCCGGGGGTTCTGGTCGTTGAATAGATCCGAAAGGAGTTAAGCGTGGGAAAGCAAATCTTAAAGCTGGAAAATATTACGAAAGAATTTCCGGGAGTCAAGGCATTGGACGGTGTCACGTTTGAGCTGAACGAGGGAGAGGTGCATGTGCTTCTGGGAGAAAACGGCGCCGGCAAATCGACACTGATGAAGGTTCTTGCGGGTGTCCATCAGCAGAATGAAGGACGCATTATCTATAAAGGAGAGGAAGTGAAGTTTTCCAATCCCAAACAGGCACAGGATAAGCATATTGCTATTATCTATCAGGAATTTAACCTGATGCCGAACCTGACAGTGGGACAGAATATTTATCTGGGCAGAGAGCCGCGGAGTAAGTACGGTCTGATTGACAGAAAGCAGATGTATGCGAAGGCTCAGGAAATGTTGGATTTCCTGCAGGTGGATATCGATGTATATGAACAGGTGTCAAGGCTTGGTGTGGCACAGCAGCAGTTAGTGGAGGTTGCCAAAGCGCTTTCCATTGACGCAGAGATTCTGATCATGGACGAGCCGACGGCGTCCTTAAGCGACCCGGAGATTGAACAGTTGTTTAGTACGATCAAACGTCTGCAGGAACAGAAGGTGTCGATTATCTATATTTCGCATAGACTGCAGGAATTAAAAGTAGTGGGAAACAGGATTACGGTTATCCGTGACGGTAAGAGTATCGGGACAAGGGATGCTGACAAGTGCACGATGGACGAGCTGATCACTATGATGGTGGGGCGGGAGATTGGTAATGCAAGAATTCGCTTAAAGAACACTGCACAAAAAGAAGATGCGGTCAGAGTGGAACATATGACAAACCGGAAACTGGAAGATATCAGCATTCATGTCAAGAAGGGCGAGATCGTCGGCATAGCGGGACTTGTGGGATCGGGAAGAACGGAACTTGCGAATGCGGTTTATGGAATCGATCCGATCAAAAAAGGCAAGGTAACGCTGTTTGACAAGCAGCTGCGGAAGCCTTCGCCGGGATTGAATATCAGGAATCATATGGGATTTATACCGGAGAGCCGCAAAGAGGATGGATTGGCGTTATCTATGTCGATCAAGAAAAATACGACCTGTGCATCCCTAAAGAAACTCTTCCCTTCTGGATGGATCAATGAAAAGAAAGAGACAGAAGTGGCAGCAGGATTCTGTAAAGATATGAAATTAAATACCGGGAATATGGAGATGCTGGTACAGAATCTGTCCGGCGGCAACCAACAGAAAGTGGTATTGGCCAAATGGATGTGTACAGACTCTGATTTCCTGATCTTCGACGAACCTACAAGGGGGATCGATGTTGGCGCAAAGGAAGAGATCCATAACTTAATGAACGATCTGGCAAGTAAGGGAGCCGGCATTATTATGATCTCCTCTGATCTGCCGGAGATACTCACCCTTTCCGATAGGATTTATGTGATGAGAGAGGGACATATTGTTAAAGAGCTGCCAGGTGAAGGAACGACACAGGAAGAGATCATCGGTTACGCGGCAGGAAAGGAGGAAAAGCATGAATAGGATATCTGTGGCACTCAAGCGGGTACCAGGCAATATTTATACGTTGCTCGTCATTACGCTGGCGTTCTGGATCGTCTGTAAACCCGGTACTTTCCTGACAGGAAGTAATATGATCAACATTGCGGGACAGTGTTCTTTTCTGGCGATTGCGTCAATTGGCTCCCTGCTAGCAATCATTACAGGCGGGATAGACCTTTCCGTTGGCGGGATCATGTGCTTCTCCGGCGTGGTGGCAGCTGTACTCTCTAAGGGCGGCATGCCGATGATCGCTGTAGTGCCGATCGCGCTTCTGGCAGGAACGGCAGCAGGTGCGGTTAATGGTCTGATTATTGCAAAGAATAATGTGGCGCCGTTTATCATCACGCTGGCCATGTGGAATATCACGGATTCTTTGGCGCTTGTGGTGGCGAAGGGAGCTACGGTTTCTGTCAATACAGAGGAATTTAGACTGTTGGGCAGCGGAGAGCTGGGGGGTCTGCCTTACTGTGTAATCATTGCGGCAGTGGTGTATGCTATTTTCCACGTGATTACCAGAAAAACAAGAACAGGAACTTACATTTATGCGATCGGCGGCAATGAATCAGCGGCACATCTGACAGGGATCAATGTGGCTAAGAGCAAATTCCTGGTATATACTTTCAGCGGATTGACCGCGGCACTTGCAGGCGTGCTTCTGGCGTCCAAACTTGGAAGCGCTAACCCTGGACAGGGTGACGGCTACGAATTCTATGGAATTGCCAGCGCAGTGGTGGCGGGTGCATCGATGGCTGGAGGAAATGGAACTGTGTGGAATACGCTGATCGGCGCGCTGATCATTACTATCCTGAGAAGTGGACTGAATATTGCAGGTATGCCGAATTCCTGGCAGATGGTAGTGCTTGGGCTGGTGATCGTGGGCGTAGTGTTTGTAGATGTGATGAGCAGGAGGGAAAAGTGATGAAAAAGAAAATAGCCATACCTGATACTTTATCCCGTTTGCTGGCAGTGTTGCTCATCGCCGCGTTACTCAGCATCACATGCCCGAATTTCCTGACAGTAAATAATATCCTGAATATTTTTAATCAGGCATCCTTAAATGTATTTATCGCGATTGGCATGATGATGACGATGTTGATCGGTGGGATTGACTTGTCGGTGGGCTCTGTGCTGGCGATCTCTTCTGTGCTGGCAGCCAGGTTTTTCTTCCAGGAAGATTTGGGTAGTATTGTTTTGGGGATTTTGCTGGCGATGACGATTGGCATTGCATGTGGTCTGGTGAACGGGACGATGGTATCCGTCTTTAAGCTGCCGGCATTTCTGGTGACGTTCGGCATGTCGCAGATTTGTAGAGGATTTGCCTATTTGTACATGAACGGCAAAGTATTTAACGGATTCAGTGACAGTTTTAAGGTGATCGGGAAAGGAAGACTGGTGGGCAAGGTGCAGATGCCGATTCTGATTGCGCTGGTCTGTCTGATCCTTATGGCGTTATTCCTAAAGAAGTCCATTCCAGGGAGACAGATCTATATGACGGGGTCGAATCCGAGTTCCGCAAAGTATTCCGGCATCAGCATCAATAAGATCACGATGTTGTGTTACGCATTTTCCGGTATGTTCGCGGCATTGGCCGGTGTGGTTTATGTGTCCCGGTTAGATGCGGCGGAGGCGACTATTGGTACAGCCTATGCAAATGATGCGATCGCAGCAGCGGCTATCGGTGGTATCTCCTTTGCCGGTGGAAGAGGTAATGTATATGGTACCGTGATCGGTGCAGTGCTGCTTACCCTGATCAAGAATGGTATGAATCAGTTGGGGATTGCGACAGAGTACCAGAAGCTGGTAACCGGACTGGTAATTATTATAGCAGTTTTGATCGACAGGAAATCAGCAAAGATAGAGCGTTAAAGGTAAAGGAAACAGAAACAAACTTGTCATAAGACAGTTTGCAATAAATTATCAGGGAGTTATCCTGGGGACAGGAGATTCCCGGAAAACGGAGGAAGGAACATGAAAAAAAGGTTAGTAGCTTTATTGACAGGAACACTCATTGCAGTATCTGTATTGTCAGGATGCGGCGGCAGCGATCAGGGCGGCAGCACGGCGGAGCCGGCTCCTGCACAGGAAGAAGAGAGCAGCGCGCCTGAGGCAGAAAGTGAGCCGGAAACAGAAGCAGAAGCAGAACCGGCGGCAGAGGAAGAAAGTGCATCTTCAGAGGAGAAGGCAGGCGGAGATTATACGATCGCTGTTATGGTCAAGGATTCTTCTACTCCTTTCTGGCGTTATCTGGTATCTGGTGCACAGGAGGCAGCAGACGAACTGGGTGTCACAGTAGTGGAGTATGCGCCGATGGAAGCACAGTCTCTGGATGAGCAGACCAAACAGGTGGAAGATGCGATCCAGGCAGGCGTTGATGCGATCTGTATCGCACCAGTGGACTCTGACGGTATCGTGCCTGCTCTTGAGAAGGCAAATGAGGCAGGTATTCCTGTCATTGCTATCAACACGAAGGCAAATGGCGCTAAGATTGAGACATTTGTAGGCATCGATAATGAGGCGGCTGCAGAGAATCTGGCACAGTATATGGTAGATGAATTAGGCAATGAAGGTAAGGTTGTCATTATTGAAGGTAATCCGGCAGGACAGACTTCTGTAGACCGTGTTGCAGGATTTACGACGATCCTGGAGAAGTATGAAGGAATTGAACTTACCGTTTCCCAGCCAGGTTATTTCAAGCGTGACGAAGCGATGACGATTATGGAGAACCTGATCCAGGCAAATCCGGATATCGATGCAGTTTTGGCATTGAATGATGAGATGGCGCTGGGTGCATGGCAGGCATTAGATGACGCTGGTATGACAGACGATGTAGTTATCTCTGGTTTCGACGGTGCCGTAGAAGGCTGTAATGCGATTCTCGGCGGTAAGCTGAAAGCTTCCATGGACCAGGATGCGATCGGTACTGGTTATGAAGGTGTGAAAGCAGCAGTGGAAGTTCTCAACGGCAATACGGTAGACGAGTGGATCAAGATCGGTGGAACGGTTGTAAACGGTGACAACGCACAGGATTATCTGGATAATTTTGCCGCACATGGCTTCAGCGAATAATCTTGGGGTATTAAAACGTTTTAGCAAAAAATGTCAGAGGTAAAGACAGATGTCTGATCCTGTAAACCAGGGTCCAGAAAGCGAATTTCGCGGGCATCTGACAGGATGGCAGACAATAAGCGGGTGCTGTGAAGAGTAAGAATTTGCGGCACCCGCTTTTGTTTCTATGATCGGAAAGAAAGGCTATGGAAGGAGGAGATGCGTTATGAGCAGGATGTTATCTTATGGGATGGTAGGCGGGGGCAAGGGGTCCTTGATCGGACCAGCACACCGCAGAGCGATCGCGATGGATGGAAAGGCGGCGTTATGTGCGGGTTGTTTCTCCAGAAAAGAGGAGACTAACCGGCAGACGGGAGAAGAGTGGGGGTTAGATGCAGACAGAATCTACAAAGACTACATAGAGATGGCGGCGGCGGAGAAGAACCGGCCGGATGGGATTGATTTTGTGGTGATCGTGACGCCGAATGTGTCCCATTATATCATTGCCAGGACATTTCTGGAGGCTGGGATCGCAGTGGTATGTGATAAGCCGCTTGCAATGTCGGTGGAAGAAGCCAGACAGCTGTGTGCACTTGCCGAGCAGAAGGAACTGCTCTTTATGGTGACCTATGTCTATTCCGGGTATACGGCAGTCAAACAGATCCGAAGCATGGTGGAACAGGGAACGATCGGCCGGATCAGGACCATCGTGGGGGAATATCCCCAGGGCTGGCTGGCGAAGGAGGACATGACTGGAAATAGACAGGCCGCATGGCGGCTGGATCCGGAGCAGGCGGGCAGATCCAACACGCTTGCAGATATCGGCACTCATATTGAGAACACAGTGCATCGTATGACAGGGTTATCGATCCGCAGACTAATGGCAAGAATGGAGTGTACTGTACCAGGGAGAAAGCTGGATGACAATTCTGCAGTATGGGTGGAATATGAAAACGGGGCTTCCGGCGCTTACTGGGCATCCCAGATCGCGATTGGGCATGATAATGGTCTGCGCATTCGGATCTATGGGGAGAAGGGAAGCCTGCACTGGTTTCAGGAGGAAGGAGAAAAACTTCTCTATTATATGGAAGACGGAAGTAGAATGGAGATCCACAGAGGCGATGCTGTAATTGACAGCAGGGCCGCCGCCTATGACAGGATGCCCGGTGGACACAGTGAAGGCTGGTTTGGCGCCTTGGCAAATCATTATTGTAATTATATAGATTGTCTGTGTGCGCAGAAGGCTGGCGAGCCTTACAGGGAGAAGATGGATTTCCCGGATGTCAATGACGGATTGTCAGGGATGCAGTTTATCGAGGCCTGTGTGGAGAGCCAGGAGAAAGGAAATGTCTGGATTGTCCTTGAAGAATGACTACAGGGCAAGAGAGCAGACAGGAGGAGCAGACTTTGCAAAATAGGATGCATAAACTCCGCAGAATAGCGGCTTGTCTTGTATGGATTTATTTGGTATAATCTTGTTGATATCCGATAAGGATCGGATTAGGCAGCGTAAAGAATTTTATATCAAAGGAGAGAGACAATGAAAGGAAATATTGTTGTTGGTCAGTCTGGCGGCCCTACAGCCGTAATCAATTCTTCTGTAGCAGGCGTCTATGCTGCAGCGAAGAAACTGGGTGTAAAGAAGATTTATGGAATGGTTCATGGTATCGAAGGATTTCTGGAAGATAGGATGATTGATCTGGGTGAGTACCTGGATGATGAGACAGGAATTGAATTGTTAAAGAGAACACCTTCCGCATTCTTAGGTTCCTGCCGTTTCAAGATGCCGAAGATCGAAGGACACGAGGAAGTGTATGAGAAGGTTTTCGAGATCATGGAGAAACATGATATCGAGTGTCTGTTCTATGCAGGTGGTAATGATTCCATGGATACCGTTAAGATGTTATCCGACTATGCGGCAGCGCACAATAAACCGCAGAGATTCATGGGTGTTCCGAAGACGATTGATAATGACCTGCCGGTGACAGATCACTGCCCTGGTTATGGTTCTGCAGCGAAGTATATTGCAACTTCTCTCAAGGAGATCATCCGTGATAACGAGTCTTTCGGCGCGAAGAAGCCCACTGTATGTATTGTTGAGATTATGGGACGTAATGCAGGCTGGCTGACTGCAGCGGCAGCGCTGGCGAAGGGTGATGACTGTAGCGGATGCGATGCGATCTACCTTCCGGAGAGAGTATTTGACATCGATAAGTTTGTAGCTGACGTGAAAGAGCTGGCAGCGAAGAAGTCTTCTGTTGTGATCGCTGTATCTGAAGGCGTTAAAGTTGCGGACGGCAGATATGTATGTGAGCTTGGCAGAGAAGTGGCAGTCGATGCGTTTGGACATAAGCAGATGTCTGGTACGGCTGTTATGCTGGCGGATAGAATCGCTGCTGAGACAGGCCTTAAGACACGTGCAGTTGAGTTCTCCACACTGCAGAGAGCGGCAACCCATCTTGCTTCCCTGACAGATATCAACGAGGCATTCCAGGTAGGACATGATGCAGTGGTAGCAGCTGAGGAAGGTAAAACAGGCATGATGATCACACTGGACAGAAATGGCGACGATCCATACCAGTGCGGCACAAGTGCATATGATATTCACGCGATTGCTAACGTGGAGAGAAATGTTCCGGATGAGTGGATTACAGAAGATGGCAAGGGTCTGACAGATGGTTATGACAAGTATGCGAGACCGCTGATCATGGGCGAACTGCAGCCTCTGTTTGTGAATGGACTGCCGAGACATCTGGTACGCAAATAAGAAGATCAGAAATAGGAAGAACAGATTTTTCAAAAGAGTGGTTTACAAAACCGCTCTTTTGTTATATGATGATTTCGGAAAACGATTTCCGGAAAACCTTTTCCAAGGTAAACAATAGATTTTATCAGGTAATTTGGATAAGCTCTGGTTTTTGTCCGGGATTTCGGAATACAGAAGGTTTTCAGAATGGACGGAGCATGGTATCGATCAAAGATGTGGCGAAGCAGGCGGGTGTGGCGATTTCTACGGTTTCTAAGGTGTTAAATCACTACCCGAATGTGAGCGAAGAGACGAAGAAGAAAGTAAATCAGGCGGTGATGGAACTAAACTTTGTGCCTAACTCCGTAGCGGCGGCGCTGTCATCGAAACAGTCTGGGAGAATGGCGATCCTGCTCGACTTAAGCAGTGCATCGCAGGCAGTAGATGAGATTAACATGCAGTATATGGCAGGGACAATCGGCCGGGCTGTGGAGTTGAATCTGGACGTGATCACCATATTTTATTCCATGCTGCAGAATAAGAACCTGGAAGAAGTAATACGATATTTACAGGCACAGAGCATTACGGGGTTGATCATTTTCGGCATGTCGAGGGAAGATAGGGTACTGCATAAGCTGATTGCTGCACAGACTTTTAAGATTGTGCTGGTAGACGCTCCTATGGTGAATGAAGCGACTTCATCAATCTGGATTGATCAGGCGAAGGCACAGTATGATGTGGCGAAGAAAACGGTTCTGGAGAACCAGGGCCGAAGCATTTTCTATCTGGCAGGAAAAAAGAACGGTTATGTGACGGAGGAGCGCCTTAAGGGGATCAGGGCTCTGGCGTCAGAGCTTGATTTGGAGCTTCTTGTGAGAAATGGCGCGTTTTCTGAACTGCAAGCGAGAAACCATACTTTTAAGTATGCGAAAAACAAGGACGTGGTGGTCTGTGCCTCCGACTTGATGGCGATCGGCGCGATGAAGGCGTTGATTGAGATGGATATTTTCAGGCCGGTATGCGGTTTCGATGGTATTACGCTGATGGGATATGCCGGGAAACAAATGAACACAGTGCGTCAGAACTTTAAAAAAATTGCGTCGGAGGCTGTGACTGAGCTAAAGAGGCTCATTGACGGCGGAACAGGCAGACAGATTGTGTTGGACTATGAACTGGTCCGTATGAAGTATCTGGATATCATATGTTAAGATAGGAGGAGTTCCAGAGTAGTAAGGAATGCCACCTGGAGGTTATACGCTATTTCGGAGAATGTCAGGAAGCAGGGCATGTTTTGCAATAAGGCAGCGGTACGGCTAAAGCATATGTGAATGACAGCAGGGCATCGGCTATGAAAGAAGATGCATTGTTATACAAAAAGTGTGATGTGGAATAATCATACAAAGCAAGGTAACAGAGGAACAGAAAACTACAACAAAAACATGAATCAAACAGGAGGAAAGATCATGGCACAGGCAAGTAATCTGAAAAGAGACGTTTTGGTCTTGCATCTGGAGAAAGAACTGGAGGAGCAGACCCAGGCTGGCTACGGCAAAAGTGTGGCAGCATGCACCAAGGAAGAACTTTACTATAGTCTTCTGCAGCTGTCTAAGAAACTGATGGAGGTATCAGAGCGCATTGAGGGGCCGAAGAAGGTTTATTATATTTCTGCAGAGTTTCTGATTGGTAAGTTATTGTCGAACAATCTGATCAATCTGGGGATCTATGATAAGCTGGATGAGATTCTGGCGAAGAATGGCAAGAGCTTAAGCGAGATCGAAGAGGTTGAGCCGGAACCATCGCTGGGAAATGGCGGTTTGGGACGTCTGGCGGCATGTTTCCTGGATTCCATTGCTACACTGGGACTTCCCGGAGAGGGAATTGGACTGAATTATCATTTCGGTCTCTTTAAGCAGGTGTTTAAGGACAGACTGCAGACAGCACAGCCTAATGACTGGATCGAAGAACAGTCCTGGCTGACAAAGACAGATACCTCCTTCGAGATAGCGTTCGGTGATAAGAAGGTGACGTCAAGATTGTATGATATTGATGTGGTTGGATATGACAATGGTGTCAATAAATTGAGACTTTTTGACATTGAAAGTGTCGATGAGAGCATTGTGAAGGAAGGAATTGATTTTGATAAGGAAGATATCGAGAAGAATCTGACACTGTTCTTATATCCCGATGATTCCGATGAGGCGGGCAATCTTCTGCGGATCTACCAGCAGTATTTTATGGTGAGCAATGCAGCGCAGCTTATTTTAAAAGAAATGAAAGAAAAACAATACGATCTGCGCAGAATGTATGATCATGCGGTGATCCAGATCAATGACACACATCCTACCATGGTGATTCCGGAGCTGATCAGAATTCTTGTAAATGACAAGGCGCTTACCATGGATGAGGCAATTGATGTAGTCAGCAAGACATGTGCCTATACGAATCATACGATTCTGGCGGAGGCGTTGGAGAAATGGCCGCTTAAGTATCTGGAGAAGGTGGTACCACAGTTAGTGCCGATCATCAAAGAGCTGGATAAGAGAGTGGCGAAGAAATATGAGGATCCCAAGGTGCAGATCATCGATCAGGATGACAGGGTGCATATGGCACATATCGATATCCATTACGGTTTTTCGGTAAACGGTGTGGCGGCGATCCATACAGAGATCTTGAAGGAAACGGAGCTGAATGCCTTTTATAAGATCTACCCGGAAAAGTTTAACAATAAGACCAACGGCATCACATTCAGAAGATGGCTGCTATCCTGTAACCATGAGCTGGCGACCTTCTTGTCTGAGACCATCGGTGACGGTTACAAGAAAGATGCGGATAAACTGGAGCAGCTGCTGGCCTTTAAGGACGACGAGGCAGTGCTGAACCGGATCGCAGAGATCAAGATGAACCGCAAGAAGGATCTGGCGGCTTATGTGAAGGAAGTGGAGGGCATTACGCTGAATCCAGACTCCATCTTTGACCTGCAGAGTAAGCGGATGCACGAATATAAGCGTCAACAGATGAACGCGCTCTATATCATTCATAAGTATCTGGAGATTAAGGCGGGTAAGAAACCGGCAAGGCCGATGACTTTTATCTTCGGTGCTAAGGCGGCTCCAGCCTATATCATCGCACAGGATATCATCCATCTGCTGTTAGTTCTGCAGGAGATCGTCAACAACGATCCAGATGTAAGTCCATATATGACCGTGCTGATGGTGGAAAACTATAATGTGGCGTATGCGGAGAAGATGATTCCGGCCTGCGATATTTCCGAGCAGATTTCTCTTGCATCCAAAGAAGCATCCGGCACCGGTAACATGAAGTATATGTTGAATGGAGCAGTGACGCTGGGCACGTCAGATGGTGCGAATGTGGAAATCAACGACTTGGTGGGCGATGATAATATTTATATCTTTGGCGAGAAGTCTGAGACGGTGATCAAGCATTATGAGAAGGCAGACTATGTCTCCATGGATTATTATAAGAAGAGTCCGGTGATCAAGGAGGCAGTTGATTTTATCGTCGGCAAGCAGGCACTTAAGGCAGGACATAAGAAGAACCTGGAGAGACTGTATAAGGAACTGTTGAATAAAGACTGGTTCATGACGCTGCTCGATCTGGAAGATTATATTAAGGTGAAAGATCAGATGATGGCAGATTATGAGGATCAGGCGAAATGGCGCAGGATGATGCTCGTCAACATCGCAAAGGCTGGATTCTTCTCTTCAGACAGGACGATCATGGAGTATAACAGGGATATCTGGAAGTTGAAATAAGAAGATAGGTTCAAGTAGAACAAAGCTGCCGCAGGCTGCGGCAGCTTTGTTATTTAGGAATAAAACAGGTTTATTGTTGTCATACGTGTCATATTAGTCTGTTGCACAATTAGAAAAACCACTGGTCCTAGAGGGACCAGTAGTTTTTCTTTTTTCTACGGAAACTTTATTTCTTTATTAATACAAATGCCTCATAAGGTTTCAATGTCATTTCCGCCTTATCATATCCATTCTCCATATTGGAGATCAGGCAGGATGTGCCGACGAACTCCTCTGGAATGGTGAAGGCCGTCTCATGGTCACAGAAGCTGCATACTACCAGGAGTTTTTCATTCTCCAGGGTTCTTGTGTAGACGAACAGCTCTTCGCTGTCCTCCAGAAGCAGCTCGTAGCTGCCGTATACCATGATCGGATTCTCTTTGCGCAGCGCGATCAGCTTCTTGTAATAGTGGAATACGGAATTGGGATCTGCTGTCTCCGCCTTGGCATTGATCTCCTTGTAGTTAGGATTGACTGCGATCCAGGGTGTTCCAGTCGTAAATCCGGCTTGGTCAGAATCATCCCACTGTACTGGTGTTCTGGCATTATCGCGGCTCTTGAAGATGATGCAGGGCCAGAAATCTTCGTGGGATACACGCCCATCGGTACACCACTCCTTGTAAGCGTTGATACTTTCGATATCCCGGAAATCTTCAGGACTCTGGAAAGGATAGTTGGTCATGCCCAGTTCTTCGCCCTGATAGACATAAGGTGTACCCTGCTGCATATGCAGGCAGGTAGCAAGCATCTTGGCGGAAGCCTCACGGTACTGTGGCTGGTCGTTGCCGAAATTGGAGACCGCGCGGGGCTGGTCGTGGTTATCCCAGAAGAGACTGTTCCACGCCTTGCCATGCAGTTCTGTCTGCCAATGGGACATGATTTTCTTCAACTTAATCAACGGGATCTGCTGGTCTGTCCACTTACCGTATTTGCCAGATCCGGGGCCTTCCACATGTTCAAACTGGAATACCATGTTCAGCTCATGGGTGTCTTCTCCGGCGTACTGCTTTGCCAGTTCTGCTGTCACACCGGCGGTCTCGCCGACGGTCATGATGTCGTATTTGGACAGAACTTTTTCATTCATTTCCTGCAGATAAGTATGGACATTGGGGCCATGGATGCAGTAAGGGGCGAAATCGCCGTACAGACCATTGATCTCACCGTCCGGCATCTCTTTGGTTTTTGAGATCAGGCTGATCACATCCATGCGGAATCCATCGATGCCTTTATCACACCACCAGGTCATCATATCGAATACTTCTTTACGAACCTGCGGGTTATCCCAGTTTAAGTCGGGCTGTTTCTTAGAGAAAAGGTGCAGATAGTACATGCCAGCCTGCTCGTCATACTGCCATGCGGAACCGCCAAACCAGGCGCCCCAGTTATTGGGCGGCGTCTGCGCATCCTTTCCTTCGCGCCAGATATAATAATCACGGTATGGATTGTCCTTCGATTTCCGGCTCTCCATGAACCACTTATGCTCATCTGAGGTATGGTTTACAACCAGATCCATGACAATGCGGATGCCTCTCTCATGCGCTGCTGCCAGCATCTCATCGAAGTCTTCCATCGTGCCGAATTCATCCATGATCGCCTGGTAGTCGCTGATATCGTAGCCGTTGTCATCGTTGGGGGATTTGTAGACAGGAGACAGCCAGATCACGTCGATCCCCAGATATTTCAGATAATCCAGCCGGCTTGTGATTCCTTTTAAATCTCCGATACCGTCCCCGTTACTGTCCATAAAGCTGCGGGGATAGATCTGATAAATGACTGCTTCTTTCCACCATGTTTTGTTCATGTGCGTTTCCTTCCTTTCTGTTTGGTTTTTTGTTTTCATAACCTTTCCTGCCTGTAGGTCAGGAACTGGTCAGCTTACATCTCTAAGATCAATAACTGATAACCGTGCAGCTTGATAACGCCGCCCTCCATTGCTACATCTGTGTAATTGTTTAACAACACCTTTTTGCATACAGTGGGCAGTATGATTTCCTGTTCTTCTTTCTGGTAATTACCAATTACCAGAAGCATTTTTTCCCCTTTCCGGTAATAGGCCATCAGATTGTGCCTGTCCTCCCAGACCGGTTCCAGGGAACCATATACCACAGTATCTTTATATTCCGGATCTTTACGCAGTGCGATGAGTTTCTTATAGAAACTCCGGACAGAATCAGGATCATCCATCTGTGCTTTTACATTGATAGAAGTGTAGTTGGCATTGACTTTCAGCCATGGTGTTCCAGTGGTGAATCCGGCATGGTTCTCATCAGACCACTGCATGGGAGTACGGGCATTATCACGGCTGAACTTGGAAACAGCTTTCAGTGCCTCCTCAGCTGACAATCCGGCTTCCAATGCATTGCGGTACTCCTCCAGTGTGGAGATATCGTCCACTTCATCGATGGAAGCGAAGGTCGTATTCTCCATGCCAAGTTCCTGCCCCTGATAGATAAAAGGCAGTCCGCGCAGCATGAAGTTCAGCGCTGCCAGCATCTTCTTGCTCTCAAGGCAGCATTCACCTTCAGGAATATAGTGGCTGACACCGCGGGGTTCGTCGTGGTTTTCGATGATATTGGACAAAAAGCCGATGGTGCCGATCTGTTTCTGTGCTTCGAAACAGCATCTTTTGTAATCATCCGGGGTGACTGGTTTTGCATCATACCAGCCTTTGGAACTCTGGCCGCAAATAGTCTCGTTGAAATCAAACATACTGGAGAAATAGCCGTTCTCGCCGATAAAATCTGGAATTTCTTCCGGCTTCTCATCGAATACTTCCCCGACAGAGAAAGCATCGTATTTCTTGAAGGTGCGGTCACGCATCTCGCTTAAAAATTCGCCGATGCCGGTGGCCTCGTGGAGCATGTTCTGGAGACTGGAAAGACCGTCCTCTCTGTCTGGTTCATAGTTGTGGAAAGGAATTGCCTTCTTGATGTTCATGATCGCGTCGATACGGAAACCGCCCAGGCCCTTATTCAGCCACCAGTTGATATTCTTATAGACTTCTTCGCGGAGCTCAGGATTCTCCCAGTTTAGATCAGGCTGCTTCTTGTGGAATACGTGGAGATATTGTTTGTTGGTGCCAGGCAGATCCTCCCAGGCGGAACCACCGAAATAAGAACGCCAGTTGGTAGGAAGTTCCCCTTCTTTCTTATCTCTTAAATAGAAGAAATTACCATATTTGCCATCAGGATCTTCACAGGCTTTCCGAAACCACTCGTGTTCATCGGAGCAGTGGTTTACTACCAGATCCATTAATATGTACATGCCTCTCTTCTTCGCTTCAGCGATCAGCTGGTCCATGTCTTCCATGGTGCCGAAGCGGGGATCGATTGCGTAGTAATCTGAAATATCGTAACCCTGGTCAGCCAGCGGGGACTGGTAACAGGGAGAGAGCCAGATGATGTCTACGCCCAAATCCTGCAGATAATCCAATTTACTGATGATGCCGGGGATATCCCCGATCCCGTCACCGTTGGAATCATAGAAACTCTTGGGATAAATTTGGTATGCGACTTTGTCGTGCCACCATTTTTTGGTCATAATCGTACCTCCATTTTGTTGTGTGACAGCCGTATAGTCCTTGCTGTTACATGTTCTCGTTTTCACTTATTTTCATTTTATTGACGAATAGAAAAAAAGTCTTACGGTTATTTGATTCAAAACTACGAAATTATGACATTTGCATTTCGGAAGCTTTCCGGAAATGTTTCCGGTATTGAAGCGGTGTCGTACCGGTCTGTTTTCGGAATTCCCGCAGGAAATTTCCCAGATTATTATAGCCGCATTCCAGACAGACTTCTGTTACAGGAAGATCAGTTTCCTCTAACAGACGGCGGGTCTGCTTGATCCGGTACTCGTTGATATATTCCATTGGCGTGCGTCCAATCGCTTTTTTGAAAAAACGGCAGAAATACTGTTCATTTAGGCTCACTTGTCTGGCCAGATCTGCAATATAAATCTTGTCTGTGTAATTGTCCTGGATATAAGTAAGTGCTGTTTTGATGTCTTCTACACGTTTATCATAATTTACCTCTGTCGTTGTGAAGAGACGGTGCTCCGAGAGGGAGGCGAGGATGGCGAGCAGAGAAGATTTAATATATAATTGACTGGTTAGGTCATCAGTGACGGCACTCATATCTACCAGAGTTTCTTCCTGGAAAATGCGGCCAAAGGAATGCAGGATGTCAGAAAAAGCGCCCTGAATAGACCCAAAAGCCGGGTGGTCAGGGGTGATACAGCGGGGAAAAAGCATCCGGCCTTTCCTGATAGGCTGGATCAGATGAATCTGCGCAGTGTCATAGGAGTCGAAACTTAAGATGTCAGGGGAAAAGAGAACGGCGTCTTCGTAACTGCCTGCTGTTTCTGTGATGATACTGTGAAGCTCGCCTGGATTGATAAAATACAGGCATTCGGAGGAGATCAGAAACTGCTCCATATTGATTTCCAGGCGGAAGTTTCCGCTGGAAAAGTACAGGATCTCTGCCTCATTGTGCCAATGGTGTTTGACAAGCGTTCCCTTTTTGGCAGAACGGGTACGGTAGACGGCGCAGGGAAAAGATTCTGTTCCGTGGAGACGTATTTCCTTTAAGGTAGACGGCTGGAGCTGCTGCATAGGGGACTTCCTTTCTGACACTTATATCCTATAGTTCTATTATAATAGAAGAAACAGGGTTGTACAGTAAAACTGCAACAAAATAGTATTATATTTTCTTCCCTAGGTTTTAGCCTGTTAAATAGTTATTGACAGAATAAACCAGAAGGTGTAATATCATTTCATATATAAACCTAGTGAATAGATAGGAATATCGGGAGAGATGAAGAATACGTTGTTTGCAGCGCAGTAACAGTATAAGATGACTGCCAGACAATGGGAGAATTGTTTCGGGATGGAGGGAAACTATGGCAAATATCAAGAAAAGTGCAGCAGAGCTGATTGGTAAAACGCCGCTGCTTGAGGTAACGCACTATGAGAAGAATCATGATCTGACAGAAGTTACCTTGTTGGTGAAACTGGAATATTTAAATCCGTCAGGGTCCGTAAAGGACCGGGCTGCGCTGAGCATGATTGAGGAAGCAGAGAGATCGGGAAAGCTGCAGCCAGGAGCGACGATCATCGAACCTACTTCCGGTAATACAGGAATTGGCCTTGCGGCAGTAGCGGCGGCGAAGGGATACCAGGCTGTTTTGACATTGCCGGAGACGATGAGCGTAGAGCGACGGAAGCTGCTGCAGGCCTATGGGGCCAAACTAGTGCTGACAGACGGTGCGCTGGGAATGAAGGGGGCGATCGCCAAGGCGGAGGAGCTGCAGGCATCTACGCCAGGATCTATTGTTCTGGGACAGTTTGTGAATCCAGCAAACCCTGCTGTGCACAGACGAACGACAGGGCCAGAGATCTGGAAGGATACAGATGGAAAGGTGGATATTTTCGTGGCGGGAGTCGGTACGGGTGGAACGATAACTGGAATAGGGGAATATCTGAAAGAACAAAATCCGCAGATCAGTATCGTTGCGGTGGAACCGGCAGACAGTCCAGTGCTTTCTGGCGGGGCATCGGGCGTGCACAAAATCCAGGGGATTGGCGCGGGATTCGTACCGGAGGTGTTGAATACGGAGATCTATGATGAGATTATTACAGTAACCGATGAGGAGGCTTTCGCCGCAGGAAGAGCGATTGCAATGGAAGAAGGCGTGTTGGTAGGGATTTCTTCTGGGGCAGCGCTGCATGCGGCCGCTGAACTGGCAAGGCGGCCGGAGAATAGAGGCAAGACGATTGTGGCGCTTCTGCCGGATTCCGGAGACAGATATCTATCTACACCTTTGTTTGCGGAAGAGTGATTTTAATTGCAGTTTGTCGTGTGTCTTTGCTTGATAAATTCAGCTTTTCATGCTAAAGTAGTCATTGAGTTATTGTTTGCAGGGAAGACCATTTACGAAAGGACAAGACGAAATGGCAGGAATGATAGAAGTTCGGGGGTTGAGCAAGACATTTGTGACAAAAGATGCCAACGTGGAGGCACTGCAGGATATCAATCTTTCGATCCAGGCAGGAGACATTTATGGAATCATTGGGATGTCAGGAGCTGGAAAGAGTACTTTGGTGCGCTGCTTGAATTTCTTAGAGCGTCCTACCGGCGGAACCGTGGAGATCGAAGGCAGGGATCTGAGTAGATTATCTGAGAAGGCGCTTCGTGCGCAGCGAGCCCAGATTGCTATGATTTTCCAGCATTTCAATCTGCTGATGCAGAAGAATGTCATTGATAATATATGTTTTCCATTGCTCTATGCCGGTGTAGGAAAGAAGGATGGCGGCAAGAAAGGCACAATGAGCAAAAAGGATGCCAGGAAGAGGGCGGAGGAATTGTTGGGGATTGTGGGATTGACAGAGAAGGCGAAGGCCTATCCCTCGCAGTTATCCGGCGGGCAGAAGCAGCGGGTAGCGATTGCCAGAGCGTTGGCGGCGAATCCGAAGATTCTTTTATGTGACGAGGCGACCAGTGCACTTGATCCACAGACGACGCAGTCAATATTGCAGCTTTTGAAACAGATCAATCGGGATTATGGCATTACGATTGTGATTATCACCCATGAGATGTCGGTTGTCAGGGAAATCTGTTCCCATGTGGCGATCATAGGGGATGGCCATCTGGTGGAGCAGGGCAGAGTGTCTGATATTTTTTCCCATCCGAAGACGAAGGAGGCCAAGGAGCTGATCGTCAAAGGGAGAGGAGAGGAGAGACGCACGCTGGAAAGTCATCAGAAAGATATGATGAAGGGAAAGTGTTGTATCCGTATTGTCTTTTCAGCCAATTCTTCTTTTGAGCCGGTCATTGCGAACATGGTACTGCGCTTTGGACAGCCCATCAATATCCTGCGGGCTGATACGAAGAATGTAGAAGGGATAGCCAGAGGTGAGATGATTTTAAGTCTGCCGGACGATGTGCAGGTGCAGGAGGAGATGAAAGCATATCTGATCGAGAGAGGACTAGCAGTTGAGGAGGTGGACGGTTATGTGGTTTAGTGAGTGGACGAATGAAATGACGATCATGATGGTAGACGGGATCCGGGAAACACTTTTCATGACGCTGCTGTCTACGATCTTCGGTTATCTGTTAGGTCTGCCTATGGGGGTTGCCTTGGCCGTAACGGACAAGAATGGGATCAGACCCAACGCGCTGGTTTATAAGATTCTGGATGTTATTGCCAATATTGTCAGAAGTATTCCTTTTCTGATTCTGTTGATTCTGATTATGCCGTTGACGAAACTGCTTGTTGGCAGGAGTTATGGTACGGCAGCCACAGTTGTGCCGCTTACGGTGGCGGCGGCGCCTTTTATCGGGCGTATGATCGAGTCGTCTCTGAACGAAGTGGACCGTGGTGTAATCGAGGCGGCGCAGAGTATGGGCGCAGGCACGATGACGATTATTCTCCGGGTTCTGCTGGTGGAGGCGAGGACTTCTATTCTGGTTGGTGTGACTATTGCACTGGGCACTATTCTAGGATATTCTGCGATGGCGGGAATTGTCGGCGGCGGCGGTCTGGGTGATATTGCGATGCGCTATGGCTATTACCGTTACGAGAAAGAGATTATGGCTGTGGCCGTGGTGCTGTTAGTTGTGCTGGTACAGATTTTCCAGACTCTAGGCATGAAAATGTCAGTAAAGTTAGACAGGCGGCAGAGATAGGAAAACAGGAAAGAGATCTAAAAGTTGCACACAGGAAAGCGAGTATCTGGGATGCTGTGTACACTTTCAGATAGAGCGGGATGGCGGAAAAGAGGAGATACGTTGTCCTGGAAATGATTATGGATGGAGCTTTCCAGGTAAGTTCCACCGGTTTGCCGTATAGAGCGGCAGAGAGGAGAGTAAGTATTATGAAGAAAAGATTTATCGCAGCTATTTTAACAGCTACATTGGCACTGGGTGTGCTGACGGCGTGCGGCGGCTCTGGGAATGATACGACGGCACCTGCAGCGGAGGATGCAGCTGAGGCGGAAGCAGAAGACACAGAAGCTACCGAACCTGCAGCGGAGGATGCGGCTCAAGAAGAAGCAGCTGCGGAAGAGACAGAGGCTGAGGAGACAGCAGATGAGACGGCAGTGGAGTCCAAAGGCACCATCACAGTTGCGGCGTCCGCGACCCCTCATGCAGAGATCTTAGAGCAGGCCAAGCCCCTTCTGGCAGCACAGGGCTGGGAATTGGAAGTGACAGTTTTCAATGATTATGTACTGCCGAACCAGGTGGTAGAGAGCGGTGAGTTTGACGCCAATTATTTCCAGCATATTCCGTATCTGGATTCCTTTAACGAAGAGCAGGGAACGCATCTTGTCAATGCAGGTGGTATCCACTATGAGCCTTTTGGGATCTACCCTGGTACAAAGAGCGATCTGGCAGCTCTGGAAAAGGGCGATGTGATCGCAGTACCCAACGATACGACCAATGAGGCAAGAGCACTGCTGTTGCTGCAGGATAATGGCATTATCACCTTGAAGGATGGTGTAGGTCTGGAAGCTACTGTGAGAGATATCGTGGATAATCCGAATGAGATCGAGATTCAGGAACTTGAAGCAGCACAGGTACCGAGAGTCAAGGATGAGGTAGCGTTCGTTGTTCTGAATGGTAACTATGCACTGGAAGCAGGATTTTCTGTGGCAAAGGATGCGGTTGCATATGAGCAGGCTGATTCTGAGGCGGCAAAGACCTATGTGAATGTGATCGCTGTCAAGGAAGGCAATGAGAATAACGAGGCAGTGACGGCATTGGTAGATGTCCTGCTGTCGGATGAGATCACAGAGTATATCAATAGCACATATGATGGCGGCGTGATTCCTTTCAAATAAAGGTTAGTTTGCAGGAAACTGCTTTGGCAGGAAGATCAGTATGGTGAAAGAAAGCTGTTATACCGTTTGGTTTTAAACCATCCGGCATAACAGCTTTTTGTATTACGGTTTGGTTGGTCTCGTCAGCTCTTTTGTGGTATCATGAATACAGGCAGCAGGACGGCTTCTGGCTGGACTGTTATGGCAGACAGATAACGCGCGGCGGGAGGCAGACAAGTGTCACTTCAATTCTATTTCGGGGCATCCGGCTCCGGTAAGAGCAGAAAACTTCATGAAAAGATTATACAGGCATCACAGGAGAATCCGAAGACAGATTATCTGCTTATCGTACCAGACCAGTTCACGATGCAGACACAGATGGATTTGGTAGTGGAGCATCCACAGCATATTATCATGAATATCGATGTGTTGAGTTTCGGAAGACTAACCCACCGTATTCTGGAAGAAGTGGGATGTGTGGACATGCCCATCCTGGATGATACCGGTAAGAGCCTGGTGCTGCGCAAGGTGGCGCAGCAGTGTCAGGGGCAGCTTAGGGTAATGGGCACACACCTGCATAAGATCGGGTATATTCATGAGGTGAAGTCAGCGATTTCTGAGTTTATGCAGTATGGCATTGGTATAAAGGAGATGGATAAGCTGACAGAGTACGCCCATTCCAGGGGGGCGCTTTATTATAAGCTGCAGGATCTTGGTGTACTGTATCAGTCCTTCCTGGACTATATTCACGACAAGTTTATTACGACGGAAGAAACGTTGGACCGGCTGCGGGAAGCGCTGCCGAAATCGGAGCTGATCAGAAACAGTGTGATCGCCTTTGACGGGTTCACCGGATTTACACCAATCCAGAATCGTGTGATCCAGGAGCTGATCCGCCTGTCAAAGAAGGTGATCATGACGGTGACCATAGACGACAGGGAGAATCCCTGTCAACTGGACGGGGAGCACAAGCTTTTCCATTTGAGTAAGAAGACAATCGCCGATCTGCGCAGGCTGGCCAGTCAGGTGGAGGTACCGGAAGAGAAACCAGTGTGGTGTACTACGAGAATAGAAGGCAGACTGCCGCGCTTTGTGCAAAATGCGGAGTTGTCCCATTTAGAGCGTAACTTGTTCCGTTATCCGGCGCAGATGTATGAAGAGGAGATTCACAACCTGCACTTGTATGAGGCGTCTACGCCGAAAGAAGAGATCAGACAGACTTGTATCGCGATTCGGAAACTGGTCTTAGACGGCTTCCATTACCGTGATATTGCGGTGGTGAACGGTGATATGGAGGTCTATGGCAGTCTGGCGGAGGAAGAATTTGCGAAGTTTGGCATTCCAATCTACTTAGACCACACCAGGGGCATCTTGCGGAACCCTTTTGCAGAGTATATCAGGAGCGCCCTGCAGATCATACTGCAGGATTTCAGCTATGAGGCGGTGTTTCATTATCTTCGTACAGGGATGACAGGGTTTGCTCCGGCGCAGGTGGACCGGTTGGAGAATTATATCCGCAGGTTCGGTATCCGCGGGAAAAAGAAATGGCAGGATATTTTTCTGTATAGGGAGGAAAGTGCGGAGGGGGAGGAAGAGGCGCTTGCGCAGTTGGAGCAGTACAATGCCATGAGGGAGCAGATTCTCTGGCAGCTTACGCCGTTGCTTACGCCGGCACACACTGCGGGAGAGATGGTGCGGGCACTCTATGATTTTCTGGTACGAAATGAGCTGCAGCAGAAACTTTCGCGTTTGGAACGGCAGTTTGAAGCGCAGAAAGATCTGGCACGGGCGAAAGAGTATGGGCAGATCTACGCGCTGGTGATCGATCTGTTAGATCAGATTTATGGTCTGCTGGCGGAGGAGGAGATGGGGAGCAAGGAGTTCACGGAGATTCTGGATGCGGGGCTGACGGAAATAAGTGTGGGTACGATTCCCCAGAACGTAGACAGAGTATTGTTGGGGGACATTGAGAGAACCCGTTTAAGGCAGGTCAGGGTGCTTTTCTTTTTGGGTGTGAATGATGGTAATATTCCCAAGGGCGCCGGAAATGGAGGTATTATCTCTGATATAGACAGAGAATTCCTGCGGGAATCTGAACTGGAACTGGCGCCCTCCCCCAGGCAGCAGATGTACATTCAGCGGTTGTACTTATATCTGAATATGACGAAACCTTCTGAAAAACTATACCTGTCCTATGCCAAAGTGGGCAGTGATGGAAAAAGTCTGCGCCCGGCTTATCTGATTGATCTTGTGCAGAAGCTATATCCGGCGCTGGCTATGGAGATGCCGGAAAAGGATCCGATGGAAGAGCAGATCGTGTGCAGTGCGGATAGTGTGGGTCTTATGGCGGATTTACTGCGGGAGTATGCTTGTGGCAGAATAACGGAAACATCCAGGCGGCAGATCCACACTTTCTATCACAGCTACCATAGCAGGCCGCAGTATGAGGATATGGTGGATCGTATGATCGAGACGGCATTTTATTGTTACAGGGATACGCCGTTATCGAAGATGGTAACAAGGATGCTTTATGGCACTCTCTTACAAAACAGTGTGAGCCGTTTAGAGCGGTATGCGGCATGTGCCTATGGACATTTTCTGCAGTATGGCCTTGCACTCCGGGAACGGGAGGGCTATAGCTTCGAAGATGTGGATATGGGGAATGTGTTTCATGGGGTTCTGGAACTGTTTGCACAGAAATTAGAAGAATATGGATATACCTGGTTTGACTTTCCAAAGGAGGCGGCGCAGAAGCTGGTGGCAGAGGCGGTGGAAGCCTATGCGGCAGGTTATGGGGAGACGATCCTATACAGCAGTGCCCGAAACCAGTACTTGATGCGGCGCATAGTTAGAATTTTGCGGCGCACGGTACTGACCTTGCAGACACAGCTTCGGAAAGGGGCATTTGTACCGGAGAAGTTCGAAGTGTCTTTCTCCATGACCGAGGATCTGGATTCTTTGAATATTGCTTTAAATGAGCAGGAGCGGATGCGGTTGAAAGGACGGATCGACAGGATAGATACTTGCGAGGTAGAGGATGCGGTCTATGTGAAAGTCATAGACTATAAATCTGGCAGCCGGAAATTTGATCTGGCAGCGCTTTATTATGGACTGCAGCTGCAGCTGGTTGTCTACATGAATGCGGCTGTGGAGATCGAACAGCATAAGCACCCGGATAAACGGATTGTTCCGGCGGCGATGCTGTATTATCATATCGATGATCCCATGGTAGAAGACGGGGAGACCATGACACCGGAACAGCTCAATGCAAAGTTGTTACAACAGTTAAAAATGACCGGTATAGTCAGTGAAAGTGACGAGGCTGTCAGACTGCTGGACAAAGAGTTTACCGATAAATCTGAGATCCTGCCATTGGAGCGAAAAAAGGACGGGTCCTTCTCAGCTTACTCAAGTGTCATAAAAGAAGAAGACATGCAGATAGTTTCGAGTTATGTAAATCAAAAAATCAAGAAATTGGGGAGTGAGATCCTGGAAGGGACTGTAGCGGTCAATCCTTATGAGCAGAATGGAAATCTGGCCTGTACTTACTGTGCTTATAAGAGTGTATGTGGATTTGACGGGCGGATCAGGGGATATGAGACAAGGAGACTGCCGAAGTTGAGTAGAGAAGATGCGCTGGCATGTATGAGGCGTGAGATGGACATGGAACACTCCCATTCGTGAAGGCAGAGTAACATGGGGATATATCCATAATGTACAGGAAGCATGGCAAAAGATCTGCCGACGGATCTTGGGTTAAGAGAAAGGCATGGATAGATGGGAATTTCATTTACGGAGAAACAACAGCAGGTAATTGATGCGAGGGGGTGTAATCTGCTTGTGTCTGCGGCGGCAGGATCGGGCAAGACAGCGGTCTTGGTGGAGCGTATCGTCGGGATGGTGAGCGATAGGGAGCATCCGGTCGATATCGACAGACTGTTGGTGGTGACTTTTACCAATGCGGCGGCGGCGGAGATGCGGGAGCGGATCAGCAGGGCGCTTGGCAGCAGACTGGCAGCGGACCCGGAGAATGAACATTTGCAGAGGCAGGCAGCGTTGCTGCACAATGCCAGGATCACTACAATCGACAGTTTCTGTCTCTTTGTGCTGCGCAACCAATTTCACACTATCGGCCTGGATCCTGGATTTCGGATAGCTGAGGAGGGAGAAGGAAGGCTGATCAGGCAGGAGACGCTGGAGGCGGTACTGGAGGCAGGATATGCTGCGCAGGAAGAGAATTTCCTGTACTGTATGGAGTATTTTAGTTCAGGCAGAAGAGACACGGCGGTGGAGGAACTGGTGTTGAAACTCTATGATTTCGCCATGAGTACGCCGTTTCCTGAGCAATGGCTGGAGGAGAGGAAACAGGACTACTGCCTGCCGGAAGGCTGTTTTGAGGAAATCCCATGGGTACAGGATCTACTGTGCCAGACACGTCTTGTCTTGACGGGGTGTGTGGAGAAGCTCACAGAAGCAGTCCATATATGCGAGGAGCCAGACGGTCCGTATATGTATGGGGAACTGCTGGATCGTGAGAGGGAGATGGCGGAGCAGATTCTGAAAAAGTGCAGAGAGGAAAACCATGGAGCAGGGAAACAGAACGAAGCAGGGGAGAGTGTCTACGATGCGCTTTATACTGCTTTCGGGACAATCAGGTTCGGCAGACTGCCATCGAAAAAGGATGAGACAGTTTCCGTGATCAAACGGGAGGCAGTAAAAGGTATCCGTGCAGAGGTGAAAGAGCAGCTGGGGGATCTGCAGAAGAAATATTTCTTCCGAAGCAGAGAGCAGGTTTTAGGGCAGATAGAGATCTGCTGGAAGGCGGTGGGCGCCTTGGTGGATCTGACGCTTGCCTTTAAAAGGATGTTTGATGCAAAGAAGCGGGATAAGAATATTCTGGATTTCGATGATATAGAACATTTTGCCTTGTCAATCCTAGTACGGCAGGATGAAGGGGGAGCGTGCAAACCGACGGAGACAGCGTTGGAATACCGCAGCCATTTCCATGAGATCCTCATCGATGAGTACCAGGACAGCAATCTTGTGCAGGAATATATTCTGTCCTGTATTTCCGGCGAGGAAGAGGGCAGATACAATCGGTTCATGGTAGGGGATGTGAAACAGAGCATCTATAAATTTCGTCTGGCAAGGCCGGAGCTATTTCTGGAGAAGTATGCGGCTTACGGGCAGCAAGAAGAGACAGAGGCAGGGGAGATGGCACGGAAGATTGATCTGCACCAGAATTTCCGCAGCCGCAGGGAAGTGCTGAATACGGTCAATACGGTTTTTGAGCAGATTATGGGACAGGATGTGGGTGGGATTGTGTATGATGATCTGGCGGCGCTGCATCCTGGGGCAGATTATCCAGTACAGGAGGCGGATGCGCCCGATACGGACGGGGGTACGCCGAATGCGACAGAATTATTACTTGTGGCGGAATCGGAACAGGCAGAAGATCTGCAGGGCGGCGGTGAAGGGATTGACAGTCAGGCGGAAGACGATGGGGAGCGTTTGACGGCCAAAGAACAGGAGGCGTATGCCGTCACGTCGAGGATAAGGGAACTTATGCGAACCTTCCAGGTGACAGATAAAGACAGCGGCTTGCTGCGCCGGCTGGCTTACAGGGATATTGTCATTCTGCTGCGCACAACGTCTGGCTGGGATGAGGTCTTTAAGCGGGTACTGGAGGGGGATGGCATCCCGGTGCATATGACATCGCGGACAGGGTATTTTGCATCCAGCGAAGTCCAGGAGCTGCTGCATTTCCTGCAGATTCTGGATAACCCTCTGCAGGACATTCCGCTCTACGGGGTGCTGCATTCCTATCTGGGGGGATTCGGGGAGGAAGAGATCGCGCTGATCCGGGCGTCCGCTCCGAAGAAGAGGTACTTGTATGACACTTTGCAGGCATGGATGGACAGAGTGCATGAGACAGGGGAGGATGCTGCAGGGATGGATGGTGAAGTCACAGGGAAGATCGCTTCTTTTCTGTCCATGGTGAACGGTTACCGGGAGTTTTCGGTGTATTTTTCGGTGCAGGAACTTCTGCAGATGATCCTGAGGGATACAGGATATTTGAATTATGTAGCAGTCAAGCCGGAAGGCAACAAACGCAGAGCGAATGTGGAGATGCTTCTGGTCAAGGCGGCGGAGTATGAAAAGACCAGCTATTTCGGATTATATCATTTCCTGCGCTATATGGAACAACTGGAAAAGTATGAAGTGGATTATGGCGAGGCTGGCCTGCAGGATGAAAATGCGGATGTTGTGCGGATCATGAGCATTCATAAGAGTAAAGGGTTAGAATTTCCAGTCTGCTTCGTATCGGGGCTTGCAAAGAGGTTTCAGACAAGAGATCTAAGTGCCCATCTGGTGTTGGATCTTGATGCAGGCATCGGTGTGGATTATGTGGATCTGGAGCGGCGCGTAAGAAACAGGGATCTGCGGCGCAATGTCATAGCGGAGAAGATGAAGGTGGATAATCTGGCGGAGGAGATGCGGATCCTGTATGTGGCGATGACGCGTGCGAAAGAAAAACTGATCCTTACAGGCACGGTGAAGTCGCCGGAAAAGACAGCGTTATCCTTGATGCCAATCTGGTATAAGAAACAGAAGCTGCTGCCTTATGATGTGCTGACTGGCCAGGGAAGTTTCTTAAAACTGATTCTGGCAGCACTGGCGCGGAATAGATGCATGGATGTATTTTACAGGGAATGCGGTTTAGAGCCAGTGTGCAATGCTCCTTTCTATGGAAGGGATATGAGTCTTGTAGTGAAGTTATGCGGCTGGGAGGGGATTGTTACAAAGAAGCTGGAAGAGGTAGTGGGGATGGAAGAGAGAAAAAGACAGCTTCTTCTGTCTGATCCAGGTGAGGACGTAGATGCTTTACTTATGACACGGTTGTCAGATAGTTTTGTCGCTCACTATCCGTATGAAAATCTGCGCAATCTATATACAAAGACAACGGTATCAGAATTGAAGATGGCAGGAATGCGGGAAGAAACTGACTTTTCTTTCAACCTGTATGAGGAGGAGACGGTGATTCCCTATCTGCCAAGCTTTTTGGAAAAAGACGAGAATGTCACTGGTTCCATGCGGGGAAGCGCATTCCATAAAGTCATGGAATTGTTTGATTTTACAAAATTGACTATTGCAGTCATAGATGATCAACAGGCCGTAGACGTCCTTTTAAAAGAGCAGCTGGAACAGATGCGGCAGAATGGACGTCTGTCTGAGGAATATGGTGCAGCAGTATCGATACCCAAGATTGCACGTTTCCTCCAGAGCGATGTGGCTAAGCGGATGGGGGAGGCGGCCCGTGAGGGAAGACTCCACAAAGAGCAGCCCTTTGTCCTGGGACTGCCGGCGGCTCGTCTAAGCACTGATTTCCCGAAGGAAGAGACGGTACTGATCCAGGGGATCATTGATGTCTTTTTCGAGGAGAATGGCAGATATGTCCTGCTTGATTATAAGACAGATGCGGTGGGGGCGGCAGAGGAACTGATCAGACGGTACCGCGTACAGCTTGATTATTATGCGGAGGCGTTGGAACAGTTTTCGGGATATCGTGATACAGAGAAGATCCTGTATTCCTTTAAGCTGGGTGAGGAGATTCCTCTGTGAGGTATGGGATTGTGGAAACTCATACAATATTTTTGCCGGAAAGACGGGAAGATACATCATTTTATACAATGTATAATTGGAAAAAAGGTATTATACTATAAGCGGTACCTGGGAAGCGTTGATATACTATAGGCTGGTATGGGCTGGCCTTCTGGTCTTAAGCAGAGGAATGGGGTATGTCAGACAGCAGAAAGAAAGGTAAGCAGTGTGAGGATTTTGGAAGATTATGAAAAATAGATGGAAAAGAAGAAGATTGTCATCTTCCCAGATTATAATGCTGGGATTTATGGGAGTGATCGCTTTGGGAACGCTGCTGCTCATGCTGCCGTTTGCAAGGGCAGGCTCAGGCAGAGCACCTTTTCTGGATGCGTTGTTTACGGCGACTTCCGCAACTTGTGTGACAGGCCTGATCACACAGGATACGGCGACTTACTGGTCGTGGTTTGGACAGACGGTAATCTTAGGTCTGATCCAGGTCGGCGGTCTGGGCGTGGTCACAGTGGCGGTCTTTATCACGAAGCTTTCGGGACGAAAGATTGGATTGATGCAGAGAAGCACTATGCAGGAGGCGATCGCAGCGCCGCAGATGGGCGGTATCATAAGGATGACGGGCTTCATTCTGAAGATGGTTGTAGTGATAGAAGGCATCGGCGCGTTGGCGCTTCTGCCTGTTATGGTCCCGGAATTTGGCATTGGCAGGGGAATCTGGTATGCGGTGTTCCATTCCATTTCCTCCTTCTGCAATGCAGGGTTTGACTTGATGGGAATCAAAGAACCCTACTCGTCCCTGACGTCTTACACGGGCAGCGTTGCCGTGAATGTCATCGTGATGCTGCTGATCGTGGTGGGCGGAATTGGTTTTCTGACATGGGATGATGTGAAACGGAACAAACTGCATCTGCGCCGGTATCGGATGCAGAGCAAAGTGGTCCTGTCTGTGACAGGCATTTTGATTGTTCTTCCGGCGGTTTACTTTTATTTCCAAGAGTTTGGAATGTCCGTATGGGCGGATATGTCAACCGGTGAGAAGGTATTTGCCTCTCTTTTCCAGTCGGTTACGACCCGTACAGCAGGATATAATACGGTAGATCTGACGAAACTGACGCAGTCTGGCCAGATGATCATGATTCTGCTCATGCTGGTGGGTGGTTCGCCTGGTTCTACGGCAGGTGGTATGAAGGTCACGACTTTGGCAGTGCTTTTTGCAACGGCGATCGCGGTATTCCACCGCCGGCCGAATGCCCATATTTTCGGCCGGAGAATTCCCAATGATACAGCACACTATGCGGCGACCGTGCTGGTCCTGTATCTGAGTCTGTTCCTGGCGGGTGGTATTTTGATCGGTTGTGCGGAAAATATGCCCATTGTGCCGGCGTTGTTTGAGGCAGCTTCTGCTATCGCAACGGTAGGGGTTACGTTGGGGATTACGCCGGATCTGTGTGTGGTATCTAAAGTTGTCTTGATTGTTCTGATGTTTTTGGGACGCGTGGGTGGAATGACCATTGTGTATGCAGCGTTATCCACAAAACATCCATATGTATCGGAATTCCCGCAGGAAAAGATCATGGTTGGATAGAGAAAAGGAGAGGAAATTTATATGAAATCAATTTTGTTAGTGGGTTTGGGGCGTTTCGGCAGGCATATTGCAGAGAAGCTGAATGCGCTTAACCATCAGGTAATGGCAGTGGACAGAAGGGAAGGGCGGGTAGATGCGATTCTGCCATTTGTCACGAATGCACAGATCGGAGACAGCACCAATCCAGATTTCCTTACTTCTTTGGGAATTCGGAATTTTGACTTCTGTATTGTGGCGATCGGGGATGACTTTCAGAGTTCTCTGGAAACAACATCGCTGCTCAAGGAGCTGGGAGCGAAACTGGTGGTGTCCAGGGCGGCCAGTGACGTGCATGCGAAGTTTCTGCTGAGGAATGGGGCGGATGAAATTATCTATCCAGAGAAGCAGCTGGCCAACTGGGTAGCGATCCGTTACAGTGCAGATCATATTTTTGATTATATAGAACTGGATGACGATCATGCGATCTTCGAGGTACAGGTTCCCGCGGATTGGGTCGGTAAGACAGTCGGTGAGCTGGATGTCCGTAAGAAGTACGGCATCAATATTATGGGATTCAAAGAGAACGGTAAGATGAATCTGGCGGTCACGCCGTCTACAGACATAACTGCCAGTCAGACCCTGCTGGTGCTGGGGACAATGCGGCAGATCCAGAAAGTATTCCACATCTGACGGTTGGCCTGCGGTGGAAATATAAAGACAGCGGAGGGAGAAAACCAATCTGGTTTATGGGCTTCTCCCTTTTATTTATGGATTTACATGGAAAGCAGATAGAATGCCTTCTTATTGTGGGACCATTTCATTGAGCTTCATGATCTCGATGACTGTTTCCATCTCATCCTGAAGCCTATGAATATTTTTTTCGGCAGTCTTGACGTCAAGTTGAAGATCGTCCAGTTTCCTGATCGTATCGTCCAGTTTCCTGATCGTATTGTCCAGTTTCTTGATCGTATTGTCCTGTTTTACTTCCAAGATGTCGAGTCTATTTTCAATCTTGTCGAGTCTGTCATCAACCTTGTCGAGACGGATATAGACAGGTTCCAACTTCTCATCTAATTTCTGGTCTAGTTTCTGATCCAGCTTTTCATCAAGCTTTTGCTCCATCATGTCAGATATGGCTTGTAGCAATTCTGCGTTGTTCATCTGCAAGTACCTCCTTGATTCTGAATTGTTTACTCTGTGTCATAGCGTCTTGTCTGATCCATGCTCCCATAAGATTCATATGAGGGAGTCGTTCAGAAAAGATGACATGCCGCAGACGTGATATCAGAACTTTAGATTCCCAGATATGTGTAGAAACATCATAGCATAAACAAATGGATTTTACAAACATTTTTTGAAGAAATATAAACGAAATAACGATATAACAGGAAACGTGCGAGAGGAAAGTTAGCGTAGCAATTTGACCAGGCAGATATGTTTCCTGTATAATGATCATAATAAAAGATACGAGGAATAAAGTAAGGAGGGAAGATAGTTAGGAATGAAAAGAATAGTAAAGTATATAACGGTTACTGTGATGATATTGCTTCTGTTTGCTGCACTCTATGTCATTTATATCTTTGCCGCCTATGACAGGCTGCCTGATCAAATGATCCTGGGGGTCGAGAGAGTTTCAGGGGAGAGCAGTCGTTCTGAGACAGGATCCTATCGTATTATGACATATAATATTGGTTTCGGAGCTTATCGTCCTGAATATAGTTTCTTTATGGACGGCGGCAGTTCTTCCTGGGGGAAGGATGCGGACAGTGTTGCGGCGGCAGTATGTGGAGCGGGAACCTTGATGCGGGAGGAAGAGGCGGATTTTATGCTCGTGCAGGAAGTGGACAGAGATGGTACCCGCTCGTACCATATTGACGAGCTTGGGCTGTTAAACCAGTTCACAGAAGGATATTATTATGCCTATGCCCAGAACTATGATTCTCCTTTTCTGTTTTTTCCTCCTTGGGAGCCGCACGGAGCGAACCGGGCGGGGATCGTGACTTATTCCAGAGATGAAATCGTGGATGCGGTGCGCAGAAGCCTGCCGATTTCAGAGTCCTTATCCAAATTTGTGGATCTGGACCGGTGTTATTCGATCACACGCATTCCTCTGGCAGGAAAGACGTTGTGCGTGTACAATATGCATATGTCAGCTTACGGCAGCAGTGATGAGATCCGTTCCGGGCAGCTTGCCATGCTCTATGAGGATATGACGGCAGATTATGAGAAGGGGAATTATGTGATCTGCGGCGGAGATTTCAACCACAATCTGAAAACGGAAGCTTCACACAATGCTCCACAGTGGGCGTACCCTTTTCCAAGAGAAAGCCTGCCGGAGGGATTTCGCCTGGCGATCGATGATACCGTTGTGACGCAGGAGGATATAGTGCACAATACCTGTAGGAGTGCAGAAGAACCTTATCAGGAGGAGACCACTTATACAGTGACGCTGGATGGGTTTATTGTTTCGGATAATGTGACAGTGAAATCTTACAGGCATGTAGATACTGGTTACCAATATTCGGACCACGATCCGGTGATCATGGAGTTTGTGTTGCAATAAGCTTTCAGAGAATGTCAAGGTACAGGGCATTCTACGTATAGATCTGAACGTCTGCAGAGTATTTTCATAGAGGGCAGGCAATAGAAAAGAGGCGGCAAACCTGCATGTCAGCTTGGGTTTATCGCCTCTATTTTCGTGTCTGGTAGGTAGATTTTTCTAATTAAGCAGTATCGCAAGCAGACTTGCGATATGTAAGGAGATTGGATTGGAAACAGACTATCTTGCTCCCTTATCGTAAATTTCTCCCAGCGCTTTCGGGGAATGATTCTTTTTGCTGAAAAAGATCAGCATCAACAGCGTAAGCACATAGGGCAGTACCATCACCAGGTCCTGATAACTGCTGGGCATCTCCAGGAATTTCACCAGTTCATAGCCGCCGGAACGGGCAAATCCAAACAACAGGCAGGCCCCCAGCGTAGGCATGATCTTCCAGTTGCCGAAGATGAGGGCGGCAATCGCCAGATAGCCGTAACCGGAATAGATATTAGATGAAAAGTTAGCGGAGATCGAGTAGGCAAAGCAGATGCCGCCCAATCCAGAAAGGGCGCCCGAAGCCATGACGGCAATGAGGCGGACTCTGCTCACTTCGATCCCGGCAGCATCTACCGCGTGAGGATTGTCGCCGCAGGCACGCAGATGCAGGCCGAAACGGGTCTGGTACAGGACATACCAGGCGACGACTGCGATCAAGGCGATCACGATCTCGAAAGGATAGAGGTTTGTAAACACAGCGCCGAGCAGGGGAATCTTCGACAGCACCGGAATGGTGATACGGGCGGAAACGCCCAGCACAAACTTATTGGAAGCGGCGCCGAAGATGCTGGCATTGATCTGTTTGGTCAGAAACTCTGTCAGCGCCATAGCCAGAATATTGATCACGACACCGCTGATTACCTGATTGGCTTTGAACTTGATACACAACATAGCATGCAGCAGAGAGAAGAGCATGCCGCCCAGGAAGGCAAACAGCATTGCCAGATAGAAAGGAACCGGGGAATTGCCAGCGAAATACTGCGCGATACAGACTGCGAACAGTGCGCCGCAGAAAGCACCAAATCCTTGCAGCCCCTCGATTGCCAGATTCGTGATGCCGCTGCGCTCACAGTAGATTCCGCCGATTGCCATGATAAAGAGCGGCAGAGCGAAAGATAGGCCGTCTATGATAATCGTATTCATTACATTTCCTCCTTCATGTCTTTCCAGCGGTTAACCTTATATCTTACATAAGCGCCACAGGCGGAAAACAGCAGGATGATGCCGGTAATCGCGGAAGCAATCTCCGCCTGGACGCCTGAAGTTGAGCTCATATAAGTACTTCCCTTCGAAATGACTGTGATCAGGAAGGAAGAGAAGATGATACCGATGGGAGAACTGTTGCCTAACAACGCAACAGCGATGGCATCATATCCTGTGCTGACTAGTACCTTAGGCTGTATAGATGCGAAATAGCCAAGATAGTAAGTGACACCAGCCAATCCTGCGAAGCCGCCGGAAAGCATCATAGCCAGCACTCTTGTGCGCCCTACACGGATGCCGGCATATTCTGCGGCACGGATGCTGCTGCCTACCGCTTTGATCTCGAAGCCAAGAATGGTTCTGTTCAGGACGAAAGCCGTAACGGCAATGCCTGCGACAGCAACCAGAATCCCCAGGGGGATATCCATCTTATAATCCCCGATAACCACATCCACCAGCGTCAACCTGCCAGCCTGCTTTACATTAGCAGACTGCCTTGAAACAGGGTCTACATAGAAAGTGTTAATGAGAAAACTAATAACATACTGGAAAATATAGTTGAACATGATCGTAGACACCACTTCATTGATGTTGAAACGATGCTTCAAAAAACCAACCAGAGCGCCAGCCAAGGCACCAATGAGAAAACCGATCAATATGACTAATGGCTTGGCGATCACTGCCGGAAGATCGGAGTAGCCGATGAAAACAGTGGCTGTGAAACCGGCGGCCAACATCTGTCCTGACACACCGATATTGAACAGGCCTGCTTTCAGGGCGATCAGGACGGCCAGCGCTGCAAAAAGCATCGGGGTCAAGGCATTTAAGAAACTGGTGAAGTCTGTGATCATGCCTTTGTGTCCGGCATAGGAAGCCTTCGGCGCCAGACCGGAACCTTGCAGCAGATTATAGTAAGCCTGCAGAGGATTCTTGCCAAGTAAGGCGATCACCAGGATGCCAAAGACAAGACTGAGCAGGATCGTGAAGATTGGAATCATGTAGTGCTGTCTTTTCTCGTGCCCGATGGTCTGTAAGATTAATTTATGTAGTAAAGGATTCTTATTTTTCATCGCTCTGTGTACCTTTCTCATACGTGCGTCCCGCCGACTCCCATCATGAATTCACCGACTTCGGAAGGTGTCAGCGTTCTTGCGTCAGCAATCTTCTGGATTGCACCATTGTAGATGACGCCAATGGTATCCGCCAAATTCATGACCTCGTCCAGTTCTAAGGAAATCAGAAGGATGGCTTTGCCCTTGTTGCGCTCTTCCACAATCTGTTTATGGATGTTCTCGATTGCACCGATATCCAGGCCGCGCGTAGGCTGCACAAAGATTGTGAGAGGAGAGTCAAGTTCAATCTCTCTGGCAATGATCGCCTTCTGTTGATTGCCGCCGCTCATGGAACGGACAATTGTGTCATTGCCCTGACTGCTTCGGATATCATATTTATCGATCAAATCCTCACCATATTTCGAGAATTCTTCCGGACGGACGACGCCTTTATGGGAAAAAGGCTCTTCAAAATAACTCTTCAACGCCAGATTGTCGGATAGACTAAAATCCATCACAAGCCCTACGTTGTGGCGGTCCTCCGGGATGTAAGAGATACCCGCCAGATTCCGCCTGCGGATAGAATAGGAAGTGATGTCTACACCGTTTAGCGTGATCGTACCGCCAGACGGCTTCATCAGACCGGCAATGGTGTCAGCCAGCTCAATCTGGCCGTTGCCAGAGACGCCGGCAACGACGAAGATCTCTCCTTCCCGGACGGAAAAGGTAACATCTTTTACAACTTCGTATTTATCTTCATTCTTCACAGTCAGATGTTCTACGCGCAGCACTTCCCGGCCGAAATCCGGATCTGGCTTGTCCACTGTAAAACTGACTTCCCGGCCGACCATCAGATTGGCCATAGTCTTCGTATCTGTCTGGGTTACATCGAGAACATCAATCAGCTTGCCGCGGCACAGGATAGCACAGCGGTCTGCGATCTTCTTGATTTCTTCCAGCTTATGAGTAATTAGAATGATAGTCTTGCCGTCATCCCTAAGGCTGCGGATGATTTCCAGAAGAAATTCGATCTCCTGGGGGGTCAGCACAGCGGTGGGTTCGTCAAAGATCAGAATTTCAGCCTCCCGATACAACATCTTAAGGATTTCGACCCGCTGCTGCATGGAAACATTGATCTGATCGATCACTTTGGCAGGATCTACTTCCAACCCGAATTTGCGGGACAGCTCCAGAATATCGTTGTTAGCTCTCTTTAGATCCACGGAAGGAAAGAGTCCCAGCGTCTTCTTCACCGGTTCCATTCCCATAATAATATTTTCGGCGATCGTGTAGTTGCTTACCAGCTTAAAATGCTGGTGTACCATACCTATATTCAGTTTGGTCGCGTGGTTGGGTGACTGGATCTTAACTTTTTCACCGCGGATGATGATCTCGCCCTCATCGGGTTCATACATACCGAAGAGCATACTCATCAAAGTAGATTTGCCAGCTCCGTTTTCCCCAAGAAGTGCATAGATCTCGCCCTTGCGGATCTGGATAGAAACGTCATCATTCGCCACGATACCAGGGAAACGCTTTGTGATGTGATTCATCTCAATAATGTAATCGGACATGCGTTGACCTCGCTTTTGGTTCGTTTCAGAGAACCTCTTTAAAGTAGAGACAGAGGGATCTTTGCAAAGACTGTAAACTGTCTCTCTAGTAATAGAATACGGCAAAATAAAAGAGGCCGCAAGAGAAAAATCCCTTGTGGCCTCTATATTTTATCTTCTTAGTTTTTACCACGTAAAATCTTCCGGTGTTACACCGTTGAAGTTGGCAGCAGGAACAATTGTGCCGCCTTTCACTTGCTCGTAAGCAGCGTCGATCTTAGAGATCGTTTCAGCGGACAACTGGCATCTGCCATCTTCTTTCACATAACCTGTGGAATCAGTGTCAGCCTGCAGTACTACATTAGCGCCTTTGAAGCTGCCATCTACGATGGAGTTCAGGGAACGCTCTACGTTCAAGTGCATTACTTTCAATGCGGAAGTCAATACAACGTTGGCGTCTCCGTTTGCACCATCATCGTACTGGTCTACGTCACAGCCAATGAACAAAACGCCTTCTGCCTCCTTAACAGCAGTCAGGACACCATTACCAGAAGCGCCTGCTGCTACAAAGACAATATCTACACCCTCGGCGATCAGGGCATTACCAACTACTTTACCAGTCGCTTCGTCAGCAAAGGAACCGATGTAGTTACCGCCAACATTAGCGCCAGTCACGTCTGTGCCTGCATAGGAAGCAAGCTCTACGATCTCCACATTCGTGCCTTCTGTTTCGTTGACATATTTTACACCACATTCAAAACCGTACTGGTAGTTTACATTAGAAGGATAAGCGATTCCGTTAACTACAGCAACCTTGTTTGATTTGGTCTCAAGAGCGGCAGCCATACCTGCAAAGAAGCCGGACTCCTGCTCAGCAAACTGCATTGCATAAATATTATCTACAGTCACTTCATTGCCTTCCGCATCAGATGGGAAGGAATCTACCAGAATAAAATCAACCTCTGGATTCTCCTGCGCAATTGTTGCAATGCCTGCAAACTGAAAACCGCAGCATACGATCACATCGTAATCAGCTACGATGTCGGCAACTGCCTGAACAGCTGCAGTAACATCACCTGTTGTCTCCTGTACCGGAACAACCGTACAGTCAGGATGGCTTTCGATGAAAGTAAGGATACCGTTATAGTTGTCCTCATTAAAAGAACCATCATCTACACCAGAGGGACTGCTGACAATCGCAATTTTTAAGGCAGTGTCACCAGATGTCTCCTGTGCTTCTGCTTCTGCAGCTTCATCTGTGCTCTCACCCTCTGCCGCAGGTGTTTCTTCCGGTGCTGCTTCTGCCTCATCGGTACTCTCAGTGTTTTCTTCTGCTGCAGTGTCCTGTGTGGATGTCTGGCCGCTGTTGCCGCATCCAAATAAGGAAAGCGCCATAACAGAAGAAAGGATCAGTGCTAAAACTTTCTTTTTCATAGTAAAATCTCCTCTCTGTGGTAAGTATGTCCTTCCTATTCCTAGAGATTCATGGCTTAAAGAAGGACATGTCACTAACATTTTTCTATATTAGCACTGCGAGGACAGAAATGCAATTCTTATTTTCATGAAAAGCGGACTGGACGTTTTAGACATACAATTTGAAAGTAAGGAGGGAAAAGGGAAGGTCTTAAATTCCTGTAAAGGAGTGTGAAAATTCTGTGAAGTGCTTTGACAATTATTTTTATTTATTGAATAATAGGTAAGAAAGAATTTCCAGCCTTCGGTTTCGTCTTTTTTTGCAAAGGATGTAACGGGAAGGATGAATGCTATTAGGAAAGGAGTAGGTACTATATTATGATAAAAACACTGGCGGCGCAGATTAAGGAATTTAAGAAAGCATCTGTATTGACACCGATTTTTATGATTCTGGAGGTGATCTTTGAGATGTTGATCCCTCTTATGATGGCTTCCATCATAGATGACGGTGTAGAGGCCGGAAATATGCGTCATATTTATTATGTGGGGATTTTTATGGTAGGAGCGGCCCTGTGCGGTCTGTTCTGCGGGATTATGGGTGGCAAATTCGGTGCACGGGCGTCGACTGGCTTTGCGCGTAACCTGCGGCAGGCGATGTTTGGCAATATTCAGACATTCTCTTTTTCCAACCTGGATAAGTTCAGCACGGCAGGGCTTGTGACTAGGTTGACCACGGATGTGACGAACCTGCAGATGGCATACCAGATGCTGCTGCGTATTTGCTTCCGTGCACCCATCAGTATGATCTGTGCTATGACGATGGCGTACCTGATCAATGCAAGACTTGCCACCATCTATCTGGTGGCGCTCATCCTCCTGGCGTTTGTGCTGTTCATAATTATCAGGAGGGCAATGAAATATTTCCAGATGGCATTCCCGAAATACGATGAACTCAATGCTTCTGTGCAGGAGAATGTCAGTGCGATCCGAGTGGTGAAGGCTTATGTGAGGGAGGATTATGAGACATCCAAACTAAAGAAGGCCAGTCAGGCAATTTACGATATTTTCCAGAAAGCCGAGAAGAATGTGGTTTTAAACATGCCGGTCATGCAGTTTACGGTATATGCCTGCATCCTCCTGATCAGCTGGATAGGGGCGAAGATGATCGTGTACGGCGAACTGACGACAGGGGAGCTGATGAGTCTGATGGCATACTGCATGAATATTCTGATGAGCCTGATGATGGTGGCGATGATCTTCGTCATGATGAGTATGAGTATCGCCAGTGCAAGAAGAATCTGTGAGGTGCTTGAGGAAAAGAGCGATTTGGCGAATCCGGCGGATCCGATTTATGAGGTGCCAGACGGTGCGATCGAGTTTCGGGATGTTAATTTCTCCTATTACAAGGACGGTACGAAAGCAATCCTGCATGATATCAACTTGAAGATTAAGGCAGGAGAGACGGTCGGCATTCTCGGAGGAACAGGCAGTTCAAAGACCAGTCTGGTTAATCTGATCAGCCGGTTGTATGACGTATCTTCAGGAGCGGTTCTTGTGGGAGGACATGATGTACGGGAATATGATATGGATAGCCTGAGAAAACAGGTTTCCGTTGTGTTACAGAAAAATGTGCTTTTTTCGGGTACAATTCTGGAGAATCTGCGCTGGGGAGATGCAGATGCCAGCGAAGAAGAGTGCAGACGGGCGTGCAGGCTGGCCTGTGCAGATGAATTCGTGGAGAAGATGCCGGAAGGCTATCATACTTACATAGAGCAGGGCGGTTCCAATGTGTCCGGCGGGCAGAAACAGCGGCTGTGTATCGCCAGGGCACTGCTCAGGAAACCGAAAGTGCTGATCTTAGATGACAGCACCAGCGCTGTGGATACGGCTACAGATGCGAAGATACGCAAAGCCTTTGCGGAGGAGATCCCAGAGACGACGAAACTGATTATTGCCCAGCGGGTATCCAGCATCCAGCATGCGGATCATATTATTGTTATGGAAGACGGGCGGATCGATGGGTATGGAACGCACGAACAACTGCTTTGTGACAATGAGATCTACCGGGAAGTATATGAGTCACAGACTGGCGGCAGCGGGGATTTTGATGAGAAGAAATAACATTCTTTGCAGGAAATTGAGTATTTATGGAGCAGCTGAGTGGTGATTGCATGGATTGCATGAGAGATACTGCGTAAGCTGGATCATGAAAGGTAGAAGAATAAAGAAGCGCTGCGGAATAGTAAGGACAGCGCAGAAAAGAGGGATCGAATGCCGGGACCAATGAGAGGCGGAATGCCAAAAGGTAAAAAAATAGAAAATCCAGGGAAAGTTTTCAAACGTTTGATGAGATATGTAGCAAAAAGCTATGGCCCACACCTGGTGTTGGTTGCAATCCTGATTTTGGTCAGTGTATTGGCGAATGTACAAGGAACCATGTTTATCCAGAGTCTGATTGACGATCACATCCAGCCGATGCTGACAGCACAGAGGCCGGATTTCCATCCGCTTGCTATGGCCATTGTGCGGGTGGCAGGGTTTTATCTGATCGGCGTGGCGGCGACCTATGTGTACAATCGTGTGATGATCAATGTGACGCAGGGGGTTTTGAGGAATCTGCGCGACGACATGTTTTCCCATATGGAGACATTGCCGATCAAATATTTTGATACCCATTCCCATGGGGATATCATGTCCACTTACACCAACGATACGGATACGATCAGACAGATGATCAGCCAGAGTATGCCGCAGGTATTTAACAGTGCGATCACGATCGTCAGCGTATTGATCAGTATGGTTATCTTAAGCATACCTTTGACTGTGGTGACACTGATTATGGTAGCTGTTATGCTGGTAGTGACGGCTAAGACAGCAGGGTTAAGCGGCAGATATTTCCTGCAGCAGCAGAAAGATATCGGTAAGGTAAACGGGTTTATCGAGGAAATGATGGAAGGACAGAAGGTGGTGAAAGTCTTCTGCCATGAGGAAGAGAATATTGAGAAGTTTCAAGAGTTGAATGACAGCCTCTATCACAGCGCAGACAGGGCGAATTACCTGGTCAATATTGTAGGACCGGTGAACATGCAGCTTGGCAATGTGAGTTATGTGATTTGCGCCATCGTGGGCGGCGCGTTGGCTCTTTCTGGCATCTCAGGGTTGACACTGGGAGAACTGGCCAGCTTTCTAACCTTTAACAAGAGTTTTAACGGGCCGATCAATCAAGTCAGCCAGCAGCTGAATTCTATTGTTATGGCAATGGCGGGTGCGGAGCGTATTTTCAAGATGATGGATGAAGAGGCGGAGACGGACAATGGCTATGTGACGTTAGTCAATGTCAGAGAAGAGAGTGGCAGACTGGTGGAGAGTAAGGAGCGTACTGGCCGGTGGGCATGGCGGCATGAACATCAGGCGGATCATTCCGTGGATTATGTGGAGCTGAAAGGGGATGTGGTGTTCGACGGGGTTGATTTCGGATATCAGGATGAGAAAATGGTACTGCATGATGTGCAGCTATTTGCCACACCTGGACAGAAGATTGCGTTTGTCGGTTCCACTGGTGCAGGCAAGACGACGATCACCAACCTGATCAACCGTTTTTATGATATCCAGGACGGTAAGATCCGGTATGATGGCATCAATGTCAATAAGATCAAGAAAGCGGATCTGCGGCGGTCACTTGGGATCGTGCTGCAGGATACCCATCTTTTTACAGGAACTGTTACGGATAACATACGTTACGGAAAATTGGATGCCACAGACGAAGAAGTCATAGCGGCGGCGAAGCTGGCCAATGCGGATGGCTTCATCCGGCATCTGCCTATGGGCTATGATACGGTGCTGACCGGTGACGGCGCGAATTTAAGTCAGGGACAGCGGCAGCTTCTGGCAATCGCCCGTGCAGCGATTGCAGACCCGCCAGTTTTAATCTTAGATGAGGCGACCAGCTCCATCGATACCAGAACAGAGCGTATTGTGCAGGATGGTATGGATAAGCTGATGAAGGGCAGGACCACATTCGTGATTGCCCACAGGCTTTCCACGGTCAGGAATTCTGACTGTATTATGGTCTTAGAGCAGGGCAGGATTATTGAGCGGGGAACCCACGATCAGCTGATTGAAGAGCAGGGGAAATATTATCAGTTGTATACGGGGAATGCGATTGCAACGTAAGCTGACAGGGATATATTATAAGAGAAGTAAGACAGGACACTATGAGGCAGGAAAGGCCTAAATAGTATCCTGTCTTTTGTTATCTTGCCAATGGCCCAGGGGAACAACGAAGGCTGTCCAGAGAGTAATGCAGCTTGCTATTTATCCTATAACTGTGTAAAATATGAAATATCCATTTCTAAAATTATCCCGATCAAATATAAATATGGAAAAGCAGGGAGGTTTCACTATGAAGGTGGGAAAGAAACTCTTAGCCCGGCTGTCGGCGCTTTTGCTGATGGTTATGGTCAGCGTTCCTCTTCTGGGGAATGTTTTTGGCGAGACTTATGTGCAGGCTTCGAACCAGAAGAAAAAGACGGAGACATCTGAGCTGACAGTCCATTATCTGGATGTGGGACAGGGAGATTGTATTCTGGCGGCGTGTGATAGGGAGTATATGTTAATCGACGCCGGGGATAACAGCCAGGGTACGAAGATCCAGAATTATCTGACGAAACAGGGCGTTAAAAAGCTGAAATATGCAGTAGGTACCCATCCCGATGCAGATCATATTGGCGGCCTGGATGTAATTCTCTATAAGTTCGAATGCGGGACTGTCATGATGCCTGACCAGTCCAAGGATACGGCTACTTACCGGGATGTTGTAGATACAATGAAGCAGAAGGGATACCGGAATACAGTGCCGGAGCCGGGAGACAGCTTTTCGTTGGGCAGTGCCAAATGCACGGTTCTATCTCCAGGGAAAAAGTATGAGGATGCCAACAACAATTCAATCGTGCTAAAAGTGGTGCATGGCGACAATACCTTTCTCTTTATGGGAGACGCGGAAGAGGAGGCAGAGTCTGCACTTCTGAAAAGCGGAGCGGATGTGCAGGCAGATGTGTTGAAAGTGGGACATCATGGCAGCCGCTCTTCTTCCTCTAAGAAATTCCTGGATACAGTTGATCCGTCTTATGCAGTGATCAGTTGTGGGGAGGATAATAGTTATGGTCATCCCCATGCAGAGACGCTCAATAGTTTGCGGGCCATGGGGGTAGAGGTATTCCGCAGTGATGAGCAGGGTACGATCGTGGCGGTTTCTGATGGCAGTAAGATCACATGGAACAGTGCGCCGTCAGATAGCTGGAAGGCAGGAGAACCCACAGGCGGTTCTAAGGTGTCTGCAGAAAGCGGCGCCGGGAGCAGCGTTGCCGCCCCGGCAGGGACAGGCAGTGAGACAACAGGGACAATACAGCAGGAGAGTGGAAGCAGTGTTCCGGTTCCTGCAGAAGAAGCGCCGTCTGCGGGCAGTTATATTGGAAATAAGAATAACGGCAAGCTTCATAAGACGAGTTGCGGCTACCTTCCCCTAGAGAAGAACCAGGCGGTATTTGGTACCAGGGAGGAAGCTGTGGCAGCAGGCTACAGTGATCCCTGTAAGAAATGCAATCCATAGCGTAGAAAAGCATACTGTTTACATAGACCGTCTGCAGTAAGTCCGCACAGTCAGGTAGAGAAAGAGCGGAATCTCCAGCGCTGGTACGATGAGTAGGAGCCAGGGAGTCCATACCGAGAATGGGCCGACTTTCAGGAACTCAAAATCCGCCAGAGCATATAGGAGGGCGTTGCTGCCGCCCAGTCCGCCGGAGGGAAGCAGTACTCGCAGATAAGAGCCTAAGCTGCCGCCAATCAGCATATAGAAAAGGGTTGGCAGGAGGGCGGAGGCAATGGTCAGCCCGGTGGCCATCGTAGTGTTTTTGCATGAGGCGGAAAGAAAAAGGACGAAGCAGATGCTGGCGAGCAGTGTTAGGAATCCGCCCAGCATAATAAGATTCTGTAGTTGTCCCATATTCAGATCCAGTAAGCTGACGACCGAGAACAAAATCTGCATGGAGGTCTGCCGGCATTCCCAGCCGGAGAGGCTGTTAGAAATGATCTGGAAAAGGAGCATGCAGGGGAGAAACATAGCAGACCCGATGCTTAAGGCAGCCAGGATCTTGACCAGCGCAAGTGTTCTTCTGCCATGTCTGGTGCTGCGAAGAATATCGTCTGCTCCTGTCTGGTATTCGCAGCAAAATACAGGTGCGGTGATCAGTATGCACAGGAACATGAGAAGGAAGAGATAGATTCCCTCGTATTCAATCATATTGGTGTCGTAACCAGGATAGTAATAAAAAGGGGGTTCGACCTTTTCATACATTTGTACCGCAATCTGTTGTGCGGCCGGATTGTCTTTTTGCTCCAGCGCCATTAGATCGGCAATGTGGCTTTGACAGCGGTCATAGAAGGCCAGGGCATCTTCATCAGAAATTTCCATGTATTCCGGGGCCATTCCGCTGACCGGATCGGCATTGGCTTCGCGAAGTCTCTGTAGCAGCAGCCACCAGGGATAGATTTCCTGTATTTTGAGGTTTAAGGGGAAATCTTCGTTGTAGAAACTATCGTAGATTTCCAGATTTGTGTGGTAGTAAGAGAGTCCTTTGGCCAGCTTTTCGGGAGTCACTTCTCCAGCAGAAGGGGCTTCCATCTGTTTTCTGAGGGCCAGAGCTTCAGGGCCTTCTAAGGTGATTTCTTTTCCGTTATCTTCATAGGTGTAACGCTCGTAGGTGACCGGTACCCAGGACATGAAAACTGAAAGTGCCAGTGCTGCTGCCAGAAGCAGGAGCGTGCTTTTGGTTCTTAGGATGCGTTTCATTTCTTGCTTATATAATTTCCACATAGATGATATCCTTTCTTGTATGAATTCATGATGACCAAATATTGGGATACATTGTCTGTTCGTATGGCTTTATCCCTTAGGAAATAACTCCAGATACAGGTCTTCCAGCCTTGGTTCCTGGGGTTTTGCCTGTGGCAGATCGTCAGGCCCTCCCAGATAACGGAGCAAGACGCTGCCGTCAGCTTCGTTGCGTACATTGACTACGCGCACCTTTTTTTCCAGATGGCTCAGAGCCTGGGGATCAATGACGGCTTCGAAGACGCGTCCTTTCATTTGGCAGACTAGTTCCTGGGTAGAACCGGTCTGCAGAATAGCGCCGTTCTTCATAATGGCGTTTTGGGTAGCAATATATTCGATATCAGATACAATATGGGTAGAGATGAGGACAATCCTGTCATGGGCAAATTCTGACAGCAGATTGCGGAAACGGATGCGTTCACCAGGGTCTAAGCCGCTGGTCGGCTCATCCAGCACAAGGAATTCAGGATCATTTAGAAGCGCCTGTCCGATGCCGACCCGGCGTTTCATGCCGCCGGAAAGCTTGGTAATTTTTTTCTTGCGTACTTCTTCCAGAGACAGGCGGGTTAACAGTTCGTCGATTTTCTGGTGTGCCTGCCGATCAGTCAATCCTTTCAGGGCAGAGATGTATTCCAGGTACTGCTGTACAGTGAATTCTGGATAAAAGCCGAATTCCTGTGGCAGATATCCAATTACATCACGGTAAGTGTCGCCCAAAAGATCGATCGCCACGCCGTCATAGCAGATCCGGCCTGCAGTAGGTTTCATGATACCGCAGATCATGCGCATCAGGGTAGTCTTGCCAGAGCCATTAGCACCTAGCAGTCCCCAGACGCCAGGCTTTAGCTGCAGACTGACATCATCTACCGCTTTTCTGACATTTTTTTTGTCCTTAAATTGTTTTGATACATGTTCTAATGTGAGTTCCATGGATGCCTCCTTGTAGAATAGGGTTTCTTTATTTTATTAAAATAGGGCTTTTCTTATCTGGTATGGGTTGTCCGGCCTATTTCCGGAGGATTCGGCTTCAGAGTGTATATTCCCGATAGTTGGCAATGCGCAGTTTCCTGTATTCATGACACAAAGCGCCAAGGCAGAGCAGCGCATACAGATACCAACACCAAAGTTTGCCATTTAGGGATGAGTCCATGTACCAGTCAATAAGGTTATTCATCAGCAGAGGAGTCACAATACAGAGCAGAATGGCGCGCCGCTCGAAAGCAGATGGTGATGTGCGGATCCATAGCATCAGGCATGTGACGGTGGTGGTTAGGAATGGGATCACAAGAGAAATAAATATGACTGATTCAGTCAGAGTATATTGCCATACGATAACAGTCAGTGCAGCCAGCATTCCCAGATCCCCAATTCCAATAAAGAGAAGTTGTGCTGCAAGACTTCCAGAGACAGAAAAACGGGTGGCCTGTTCCAGTTCCATCATCCGACAGCGGAAGGATCTTCTCAATAAGGGAATGGCGCTCATCACTATGATCCCGCTGCTGCAGCATAGAAATTTCGGTAGAGTGGCGGCAAATTGGTTCAGGGTGCTTTCTTTGTACAGATAGAGGAATAACGTGCAGAGTACGGCCAGCGCCATACCTTGCAAAAACCAGATCTTCCAGGCGAAGAATTTAAGCTGCTTTCTGATGAGTGCGCCGAAGGAAAGAGAAGCGCCGCATTTTACAGACGCCGCCGTCCAATAGAGTTTGGAGAGTTCTTTTGTTGTGCGCATGTGTGATTTGTAGGCAATGTTTTTTTCAACTGCAAAAAAGGAGTTCCAGCGTTCTGTGTTTTTCATAATCAGTCTCCATTCCACCGCCTGGTATGTGGCGGTAATGATAGTAATGAGGCCTCTTCAATAGGTGACATGAGAGTCATAGTGCTTGTATTAGCTTGTACTGGACGTTTTATGTTTGGCCAGTAAATGACATGACAGAGGCGTCAGATGATATTGACTAGTTTGGTTTGCAAAATTATCTGTCTAACAATTTCCGCATTTTCTTTACAGCCCTGCTAAGCTTGGTCTGTACCGTGCGAAGAGGCAGTCCCGTGATGACTGCAATCTCCCGCAGGGTCAGTTCCTGCCCGTAGCGCAGCAGGAGCAGTTCCCGTTGATCCCCCTGCAGTTTGGTAAAGACCGTGGCAAGAAGCTGCCTGTTCTCGACAGCCTGATAGCCGGACTCTGGCTGACAGATGAGACAGCTCAATTCCTCCGTCAGCGGTTCTGTTCTGGGAAGGCGGCGTCTTACGTCAATGCAGGTATTGGCGGCGATCTGGTAGAGATAAGCTTTAAACTGTCCGTTGTGCTTGTAGCGCCCAATAAAACGTATCAGTCTTAAGAATGTTTCCTGTGTGGCATCCTGGGCGCTTTCTGTATCCGGCATATGCCACAGACAATAGCGGAGGATAGCAGGGTAATACAGTTCTATCAGTTCATCCAGGCATTCCTGCCTGCCTTTTTGTATTTGTCTGATCAGTTCCTCTTCGGGTGCCAAAATGATATCCTGCCTTCCACTTCGCCTGTTGCTTGATTTTGTGTCAACATTGTCATGATGAGTATGTTTATGATTCGTCACTTTTGCCGGTCTGTGGCGTGTGAACCGGAACTTTGTCTGGAATCTTTGATTATTATAACGCGGAGAAAATAGTATATGATTCAGAAAATAAAAAAATATTTACTCTCTCAGAACAGGGAAAAACAACGAAAGCGTGTTTTTTGGAATTGAAATCTTTTCTAATTAAGAGTAAAATAGAAAAAAGATTTTAATGACGAAAGAGAGGATAGAGTTCAACATGAAAAAGAGTCAAAACAAATGGATCTGTGCCGCGATTCCGGCGCTTTTGCTCCATTGCAGTATTGGTACTGTTTACTGCTGGTCGATCTTCAGCCAGGAGATCGCGGAATACATCGGCTTTACCAAAGGCGCGACGGAGTGGGCGTTCAGCTTCGCAATTTTCTTCCTGGGCATGTCGGCGGCATTCTTAGGAAATGTGGTGGAGAAAGATATCCACAAATCTTCCCTGATTGCGGCGATCTGCTTTGCATCAGGTATGGCCGGAACAGGATTCTTCATCTATTACGGCGGCCAGCATCAGCATAGTCCGTTGGCACTTATTGGTATCTACATATGCTATGGCTTTATCATGGGTGTTGGTTTGGGAACCGGTTATCTGTCTCCGGTTAAGACACTTATGCTCTGGTTTGAAGACAGGAAGGGTCTTGCGACTGGACTGGCTGTAGCAGGTTTCGGTGCGGCGAAGGCTATCGCCAGCCCGATCATGCAGGCAATGCTGGAGAATCTGGGCGAAGGCGGCATCTATAAGATGTTCCTGATCCTGGCAGTGGTATATTTCATTATGATGTTTACAGGCCATATTTTGTTGAAAAAACCGGAAGGATGGCATGAGCCGCAGAAGAAGGAGAAGGGTCAGAGCATTCTGTCTGTAATCAAGACAAGGCCGGTAGCCAACTATATCGGAATCTGGCTGATGTTCTATATCAATATCACGTGCGGTCTGGCATTGATCTCCCAGGAGAAGATGATTGTGAAGTGTATTGGTCTTGCAGGCGCTGTCGGTGTGATCTCCACAGTTTCGGCGATTTTCAATGCCGGCGGGCGTCTTGGGTTCTCCGCATGGGCGGATACTATGAAGGACAGAAATACTATCTATAAGCTGATCTTCGTGCTTTCTATCATCTTTACCGCACTGGTAATGCTGACAGGCGGCATCAGGAACGGTCAGGGCAATATGCTGTTGATCGTGCTTGTACTGGGACTGATTTTCGTAGTTAACGCTGGTTACGGCGGAGGTTTCTCCAATGTGCCGACGCTGCTTTCCGACCATTACGGGATGGGAAGTATCAGTGCGTTACATGGTATTACCTTATCGGCATGGGCATTTGCTGGCCTTACTGGTAACCAGGTGGCGAACCTGATTGTAAACAGCACAGGAGAATTCATACAGGATTCCCACGGCAACAGCATCAATCCGGTGGGATATCAGAATGTGTTGTATCTGACGATTATACTTTATATTGTAGCGCTGCTGATCAGTTTGTTTATGGTACGGCCGCTGAATAAAGACGCGAAGAAATAAGAGAATAGAAATAAAATGAGTTATATGGGAAACCACTCTATGGCGGATCTCAGATCAGGGCTGTGGAGTGGTTTTTTATGTGGTTGACCAATCAGGGACAAAGTACTATGATAAGAAAGTATCTGTCCGGGGAAACAGGTGGAAGTCCTGTACGAGCCCGTCGCCGTGAGACACGTGATAGAATAGTAACCGATCTGCCTGACCGGAAGCCACAGACCGGGACAAGCCATTGAAGATAGAACGTAATGGGAGAAGCTCCAAAACGTTGCGTTTCTTTGAGAAGGCTGGCAGTAAGTTTGTGTCAAGTCGAAATATCCGGATGGAGGCAATTCTCAGTTACCATACAATTTTGGTACGATTGCGAGGGCCGGTCGAAGAGGGAAAATAGAGAAAGAATAAAAACAAAGGAGACAAAGAACATGCAGATGAAGTACAGCAAAAAAGTATCGTCATTCATCCTTTGTATGGTGCTTATTGTGGCTATGGCACTTGGTACAGTTGGTTGTAATGGCAGCAAAAACAGTGGAGATGCCTCTGGTACGGAGAGTGCGCAGACTGGGGCAAATGTGCAGCGGGAAGGCGGCGACCTAGGAGAGGGCAGCAGGGAATTTGCCTTGACAGTGACGGATCAGGACGGCAGGGAAACCCAATTTCAGATCCATACGGATAAAGAAACGGTAGGCGAGGCGCTGCAGGAACTTGATTTGATCGACGGTGAGGAAGGAGAGTACGGCCTTTTCGTTAAAACGGTGAACGGTATTACTGCAGACTATGATGCGGACGGCGTATATTGGGCTTTCTATATCAACGGCGAATATGCGACGTCAGGCGTTGATGTTACAGAGATCACAGAGGGAGACAGTTATGCCCTCAAGGTGGAGTAAGATGAGGCAGGAAGGGACGCCCATTCGGTCAGAATTTCCCACAGCAGAGCAGGAATCGTCCGTAGGAGAGAACGCCTACAGGGTAGAAGAAAGAGAAAGTGCCAGACAGCTCACAACACGGGAGCTGACGATCTTTGCCATGCTGGGTGCGGTGATGTACGCTTCTAAGATGCTGATGGAAGTGCTTCCAAACGTACATCTTCTGGGCACTTTTGTTGTTGCCTTCACCGTGGTTTACAGGAAAAAGGCGTTGTATCCAATCTATGTCTATGTGATTTTAAATGGCATTTTCAGTGGATTTGCCACATGGTGGATACCTTATTTGTATGTGTGGACGGTTCTTTGGGGCGCTGTTATGCTTCTGCCGCAGCATATGTCAAAGAGGATGAGGCCGCTTGTTTATATGACAGTGTGTGCGGCTCATGGATTCCTGTTCGGCACCTTGTATGCCCCGGCCCAGGCGCTCTTGTTTGGACTGAGTTTTCGAGGGATGCTTGCGTGGATCGCAGCAGGGCTGCCGTGGGATTTCATTCATGGTGTGAGCAATTTCTTCTGTGGAATCCTGATCGTACCGGTCATATCGCTGCTGCGGTTTGGGGAAGGTCATGCAAAGATATCGTAAAGAAAACTGGAGAATGTCCAAATCAGGACATTCTCCTTTTGTTTGTAGAAAGGAAAGAAGGACTTTTTCAGAGGGTATTTTTATATATTAAAAGGTGCTATAATACAGAAATAGGTTTCATTTTCTTTTCATAGATGTCAGAGAAGTCTGTTATGTACAAAGGAAGGATTATTATGTCGGTCGATTATAAGAACAAGGGTCTCAGCCTGTTGAAAAAGGGACAGAAAGGGATTATCCACGCTATATTCAGCCGTTTTGGACTAATTCTTGTGATGCTGGTCGCACAGATTCTGATTCTGTTCAGTATTTTCCAATGGTTTGAGGGAATCATTCCGCATATTTTTGGAGGCACAGTCATATTGACTTCTGTCATGGTGGTTTATCTGCTGAATAGCAGGAGTAATCCAACAGCAAAAATCACATGGTTGATTGTAATTCTTCTTCTACCCGTATTCGGTGTGCTTTTGTTCTTATATACGCAGAGCGATCTTGGACACCGTGTTCTGAAAGACTGGACAAACAAGATGATCAGGGAGACACAAGGATATATCCGGCAGGATGAGAGGATCCGCGCGCGATTAGCAGCAGAGAATGGCGGTGTGGCGGCGTTGGCGCATTATATGGGCAGGAGCGGGTGTCATCCGGTGTACGATAAAACGGCGGTGGTCTATTTTCCCTTGGGAGAGGATAAGTTTGACGAGATGATCAGGCAGCTGGAGGCGGCTGAGCATTTTATTTTTATGGAGTATTTCATTGTGAGTGAGGGAATCATGTGGGGACAGGTGCTGGAGATCCTGGCAAGGAAAGCGGAGAAGGGAGTGGACGTCCGCGTTATGTATGATGGTTCCTGCGAGTTTGCGCTTCTGCCCCATGATTATCCGAAGCGCCTGCGGGCATTGGGGATCAAGTGCAAGATTTTTGCACCTGTTTCGCCTTTTGTCTCAACCCATTATAATTACAGGGATCACCGGAAGATTCTGATCATAGATGGACACACGGCATTTAACGGCGGAGTTAACCTTTCGGATGAATATATCAATCAGAAAAAAAGGTTTGGACATTGGAAGGATACTGCCGTCATGTTGAAAGGAGCTGCGGTTAAGAGCTTTACCTTGATGTTTCTGCAAATGTGGGAATTGGGAGAAAAGAAACATGATTTCGATTGTTTTTTGAATGTTCCGGTTCCATCGGTGGAGGATGCGGGTGGATACGTGATTCCCTATGGCGACCGCCCGCTGGACGAAGACCAGCTGGGAGAGCGGGTATATATGGATATGTTAAACCGGGCGCTGAAGTACGTGCATATTATGACGCCCTATTTGATCCTGGACGGGGAGATGGAGACAGCTTTAAAATTTGCTGCTGAGAGAGGCGTTGAGGTGGTGCTGCTTCTGCCCGGCATTCCAGATAAGAAGATCCCCTATGCGCTGGCGAAGACTCATTATGCATCTCTGCTGGAGTCAGGTGTGAAGATCTATGAGTATATACCAGGATTTGTCCATGCCAAGGTATTTGTCAGCGATTCAAAAGAAGCGGTAGTGGGAACAATTAATCTGGACTACCGGAGTCTGTACCATCATTTTGAATGTGCCACCTATATGTATGGTACGAACTGTGTTCCGGAGATTGAGGAGGACTTCCAGGCTACCTTAACAAAATGCAGGCAGGTCACGAGGGAGTCAGTGCGGCATGAAAAGTGGACAGTGAAGCTGTTAGGAAGTCTGATGAAGGTGGCGGCGCCGCTATTGTAATGATAGGGATAAGGATTTGCAGTAAGATAGTCTTTTATGGATACAGGCAACGGCAAAGAGGCCGGAGGACAGAGTGCTATGTACAGTTCAGAGAATAGGAATAAGAAACCGCTGGGAGCCAGAACAGAGGATGAACTGATGAAGTATATCCTGCAGGAACCGGTGGAACCAGGAAAGAAGATTCCCAATGAATTCGAGCTGGCCGAGCGGTTCGGGGTAGGGCGGAGTACGATCAGGGAAGCGGTGAAGGGGTTAGTATCCAGGGGGATCTTGGAGGTGCGCAGAGGTTCAGGCACCTATGTGATCAACACCAATTCCATTGATGTGGATCCGCTTGGTTTTGGTAAGATTGAGGACAAGTTTAAGTTGGCGCTGGATCTGTTTGAAGTGCGGCTGATGATCGAACCGGAAATTGCGGCTTTAGCTTGCAGGAATGCATCCGGGGAGGAACTTAAGCTTCTAAAGAGACTATGCGATGAAACGGAGCAGCTCTACCGGAGCAGCCGCAACCATATCAGTAAGGATATCGAATTCCACACCTGTATTGCGAGGTGCAGTAGAAATCAGGTGGTGGAGACACTGATTCCTGTTATCAATACGGCGGTCTATACCTTTGCCAATCTGACGCATCATATGCTGATGGAGGAGACGTTAAAGACCCATCGGGCGGTGACAGACGCTGTGTTGAGGCGGGATGCGGTAGGAGCCAAATGCGCCATGATGATGCATCTGACTTACAACCGCCAGGCGATTATGAAGATCATTGAGGAGAAAGAAGACAGGGCGATGCCTGGGAACAACTGAAACGGTTCAGGAAATCCTGACGAAAGGGAAGCGGCAGCGGGAGACTGTTTCGGTAAATACATCAGATGATTGTAGGCGTGGGGCATACGACTGAAAAAATACAATAGCAATAATACACAAAAGATGATGAGGAGAGACCGAAGTTCCTCGTCATTTTTTGTGCAAAAAGGAGAAGAAGAAATAAATACATCAGATGTATTGAAGGAAAAAGAGCGTAATTATATAATTTAACCACAATAACATAAGACGTCAGATGTTATAGAGGAAGTTGGGAAGCGTAAAGAATCATGTAAAAGTTGCGGCAGGAAAACCATCGGAAGAGCTGCTGCGAAGAAGGAGAAGAGAAAGAGGAGGTTTTATCATGGCTGGTGAAGCAATAGCATTGAACCCGACCAGGCTGGTGATCGCAGCGGTTTTGGGGCTTGCAGTATTACTTTTGTTGATCATTAAATTCAAGGTACAGGCGATGGTTTCCATCTTGGTGGGGGCGATCGTGATCGGTCTTGGAGCGGGAATGCCTTTCGAGAATATTGTGACGGCGGTAAATGACGGTATTGGAAATACGTTAAAGGGAATTGCGCTGCTGGTAGGATTAGGATCCATGTTTGGAGCGATCCTGGAGGCTTCGGGAGGAGCGCAGACACTGGCGGTCAGCATGGTCCGGTGGTTTGGTGACAAGAAAGCGGCTTGGGCGTTAGGGATTACAGGATTAGTTATTGCGATGCCGGTTTTCTTCGATGCAGGCCTGATCATTCTGATTCCGCTGGCATTCTCTCTTGCGAAGAGAACGAACCGCTCGTCGCTGTTTTATGCGATTCCGCTTTTGGCAGGATTGGCAGTGGGTCATGCGTTTATTCCGCCTACGCCGGGGCCGGTTCTGGTGGCAACAATGTTGAATGTGGAATTGGGCTGGGTTATTATGGTAGGCGTCCTGTGCGGTATTGTGGCAATGGTGGTTGCGGGCCCTGTGTGGGGTTCTATCTGCGGCAATAAATACATGGTTCCGGTGCCGGAGCATGTAGCGAACCAGGCAGATTTTGATGAGTCTAAGTTACCGAAGTTCTGGACAATTGTGGGCATTATTCTGATTCCGCTGGTACTGATCATTCTGGATTCCGTAGCAGGAGTCGTACCAGCACTGAGCGGGCTGGCACCGATCTTCGGTTTCCTGGGAGAGCCTTTTGTGGCGCTGTTGATTGCTACGATTGCGGCGATGCTGATTCTCGGATTGAAACATGGATATAATATGGAAGAGCTGGAAAAGATCATGACGAAGTCGTTGGAGCCTACAGGATTGATTTTGCTGGTAACTGCCTGTGGCGGTGTGCTGCGGTATATGCTGCAGTATTCCGGGCTGGGTGATCTGATCGGTAACGCGGTGTCTTCGGCAAATCTGCCGATCGTTGTGGTGGCATTTATCGTAGCGGCATTGGTCAGGATCTGTGTGGGATCCGCGACGGTGGCTATGACGATGGCGGCAGGCATTATCGCGGCAATGCCGGGGATCGCGGATCTGTCTCCCCTGTATCTGGCCTGCACGACAGCGGCAGTGGCAGGCGGCGCAACGGTATGCTCCCATTTCAACGATTCTGGATTCTGGCTGGTAAAATCACTGGTGGGGATGGATGAAAAGACAACACTTAAGACATGGACGATTATGGAGACGTTGGTGGGTGGAACCGGATTCGTAGTGGCGCTTGTGATTTCTTTCTTTGCATAACGTGAATAGATTTTCTCAGGCATCTTTAAAACGTTGCTTGAGAAAATCTAAGGCTTCACATCAGAGAAGGCCCCTGCATTGCCTTATCGAGTGACGGACACCATAAGATTTATGATATAAAGAGTGGAAAAGACGGGATAAAGAGATGGGATATCAGGATTGGCTTACAGGTATATGAAAAAATATGGAAAAGCATAGAGGAATAGGGAAGGAGAAGAAGGGGTATGGAATTAAAGAGTCAGGAAATGCGTAAGCTGGCACCGGAATTAGATCCGCTGCGGATCGGAACGGGATGGAAACCGGAGGATCTTGAGAAAGTGCAGGTGATGATCGAGAGCACTTACGGAGACAGTCATCCGGGAAGCGGCCATTTGAACCTTCTGGTGGAAGAAGTGCGGAAGGGAGTGGAAGAAGCCGGAGGATATGGTGCAAGGTATTATTGTACGGATATTTGTGACGGAGAGAGTCAGGGGACGGACGGTATCAATTACAGTCTGGTGAGCCGGGAGATGATCGCCAATATGATCGAGATCCATGCAGGAGCAACACCATTTGACGCAGGCGTGTATCTGGCAAGCTGCGACAAGGGAATGCCAGGTAATCTGATGGGGCTGGCGAGAGCGGATGTACCCTGTGTGGTTGTGCCGGGCGGAACGATGAATGCGGGGCCGGAGATGTTAACTCTGGAGCAGCTTGGCATGTACAGTGCCAAGTTCCAGCGGGGCGAGATTGATGAGGAAAAGTTAAACTGGGCGAAATGCAACGCCTGTCCCAGCTGCGGCGCATGTTCCTTTATCGGTACGGCTTCCACGATGCAGATTATGGCGGAGGCGCTGGGACTTGCGCTGCCAGGCAGTGCGCTGATGCCGGCCACCAGCCCTGACTTGCTTAAATTTGCCAGAGAGGCAGGGGCGCAGGTGGTGAAACTGGCGACTATGCCGGGGATGCGGCCCAGCGAGATGATCACCATGGACAGCTTCGAGAATGCGATCCTGGTACATGCGGCCGTGTCCGGCAGTACCAACTGCCTGCTGCATATCCCTGCAATCGCGCATGAATTTGGGTTGGAGGTTACGGGAGATACCTTTGATAAACTGCACAGGAATGCCAGATATCTTCTGGATGTGCGGCCGGCAGGGCGTTGGCCGGCGGAGTGTTTCTACTATGCCGGCGGCGTACCGGCGATCATGGAGGAGATTAAGCAGCATCTGCATCTGGATGCGATGACTGTAACCGGAAAGACGCTGGGAGAGAACCTGGAAGAGCTGAAACAAAACGGTTTCTATGAGCGGTGTGAGAAGTGGCTGCAGGATTTTAACGGACGCTACCATGTCTCCCTGAAAAAGGAGGATATTATACGGCCTTACGACCAGGCGATTGGAACGGATGGCAGCATTGCGATCCTGCGGGGCAATCTGGCGCCGGAGGGGGCTGTGATCAAGCACACAGCCTGTCCGAAGGAAATGTTTAAGGCAGTTCTGCGTGCCAGACCTTTCGACAGTGAGGAGGAATGCCTGGATGCTGTCTTAAAGCATAAGGTGCAGAAGGGCGACGCTGTGTTTATCCGCTATGAGGGTCCGAAGGGCAGCGGTATGCCAGAGATGTTCTATACCTCAGAGGCGATTAGCAGCGATAAGGAGCTGGGAAAGAGCATTGCGCTGATTACGGACGGCCGCTTCTCCGGGGCGTCTACAGGGCCGGTGATCGGGCACTGCAGCCCGGAAGCGGTGGATTGTGGGCCAATCGCACTGGTGGAAGAAGGGGACCTGATCGAGATCGATGTAGAAGAACGGAAGTTGAATATCATCGGAATTGCCGGGGAACGCAGGACGATGGAAGAAGTGGCGGCAGTTCTGGAGGAGAGAAGGAAGAACTGGAAACCCAGAGAGCCTAAGTATAAGAAGGGGGTTCTGAGGATGTTTAGCGAACATGCGGTAAGCCCGATGCGGGGTGCCTATCTGGAGTATTGATAGTTATGCAGCCGCCATCTCTTTAGGAAACGGTGTCAGGGTTCGTTTTTGGGAGGAAGATCTTCTTGATATAGGAGGAGCTGGCAGCAAGGCGTGAACTGACGGAAGGAATACTTTGGCTGTAAATTTAGAAAGGGAAAATCAGATATGAAAACAATTACGGAGCAGTTTTACGAATATGGTGTAGTGCCGGTGGTGGTGCTGGAGAATGCGAAAGATGCACTGCCGTTGGCAGAGGCGTTGACAGAAGGCGGACTGTCCTGTGCGGAGGTGACTTTCCGCACGGCAGCAGCGGAAGAGTCCATCCGCTTGATGAGTGAGAGATACCCGGATATGTTGGTAGGGGCAGGTACAGTGCTGACCATCGGGCAGGTGGACCGCGCAGTGGCAGCCGGGGCAAAATTTATTGTGAGTCCGGGGTTCGATCCGGAGATTGTGGATTACTGTCTGGAGAAAAAGGTTCCTGTCTTTCCAGGATGTATTACGCCTTCGGAGGTAGCGCAGGCGGTGAAGAGGGGACTGCAGGTGGTGAAGTTTTTCCCGGCAGAGCAGGCTGGCGGGGTGGCTATGATCAAGGCGATGGCGGCGCCTTACACGATGGTGAAATTCATGCCAACGGGCGGTATCAGTGCAAAGAACTTGAAAGAGTATCTAGGCTTTGACAAGATCCTGTGCTGCGGCGGAAGCTGGATGGTAAAAGGTGATATGATAAGAAATGGAGAATTTGATCAGATACGGGAATTGACGAAGGAAGCCGTGGAGCTGGCAGCGTCAATCCGGGGATAAAGCCGGATAAAATACGACTATAGGTGAGAAGGACTGAAAAAGTCGAAAAGATCCAGAAGATTGGAAGTGTGAAAAAGAGAAAGCATTACAGTCAGGAGAGGAAAGGTTGACAGCCTGGACGATAACAAGTAACAGGCGGGAAAGAGAAGAGAGGGAGACCATTATGGAATTAAATTTAAGACCAGAGAGTGAATGCAGATATGATGCGGTATCGTTAGGCGAGGTAATGCTGCGGCTGGATCCGGGAGAAGGGAGAATTCGGACGGCCAGAAGTTTCCGTGCCTGGGAAGGCGGCGGCGAGTACAATGTGGTGCGGGGACTGCGCAGATGCTTCGGATTAAAAACGGGTGTTATTACAGCTTTTGCGGAGAATGAGGTCGGGATGTTGATGGAAGATTTCATTCTGCAGGGCGGCGTGGACACTTCCCTGATCAAGTGGATGAAGACAGACGGGATCGGCAGGACCTGCCGGAACGGATTGAATTTTACGGAGCGGGGATTTGGTATCCGCGGAGCGGTAGGATGTTCTGACCGGGCCAATACGGCGATCTCTAAGGCGACGCCGGAGGACTTCGACTTTGAACATATTTTCGGAGAGCTGGGTGTGCGCTGGCTGCATACAGGCGGCATCTATGCGGCACTGTCCGAGCAGTCCTGTGAGACGGTACTGGCTGCGATCAAGACAGCCAAGAAGTATGGAACTGTAATTTCTTATGACCTAAATTACCGGCCTTCCATGTGGAGCGCGATCGGCGGACTGGCTAAGGCACAGGAAGTAAATAAAGAGATTGCGAGATATGTGGATGTGATGATCGGCAATGAGGAAGACTTTACGGCATGTCTTGGCTTTGAAATCGAGGGGAACGATGAGAATCTGAAAGAACTGAATCTGGACGGCTACAAGAAGATGATCAATCATGCAGCGCAGGTATATCCGAATTTCAAGGTGGTCGCTACGACATTGCGCGAGGTAAAGACGGCTACTGTGAATGACTGGAGCGCCATCTGCTGGGCGGACGGTGAGATCTATAAGGCAAAGGATTACAAAGGATTGGAGATCATGGACCGCGTGGGAGGCGGAGATTCCTTCGCATCTGGCCTGATCTATGGTCTGATATCCACAGGAGATGCAGAGACAGCCGTCAATTACGGTGCGGCGCATGGCGCACTGGCGATGACCACGCCGGGTGATACCACGATGGCCAGCCGGAAAGAAGTAGAGGCGATTATGGGCGGCGCAGGTGCGCGGGTACAGAGATAACGGGTGGAATGAATCTCTGGAAAATGATAAGATATGATATATAAGCAATGGATATAATAACATGCGTAATAATTGAAACATAAACGGCGGGCACTGTCTTGTAAGGTAACAGGACGGTGCCCGTTGTGATTGTGGACTGCGTCAGGTGATCGTGTGTTTCTGTTGAAGCGGAGTCTGAAAGGCAGGGAAAACTGATGGTGAAAAAGAGAAGGGGAGGGGATAAGGCATCTTGCCGGATTTATTTCGTGACTTTGGCAGATTCATGTTTTCGGGGAAGGGAATGATAGAAGCATACGTATTTGACTTAACCTGATCCTAAAAAAGAATTAAAATTAGTTGTAGACTGGAATAAAGCCGATCAGGAAGATTTGTGAATAGATTCATGTAATCAGAAGAAGAAAAAATTACCAGGAACCTTTTTTTACTCTGGGTGGTCATAATATACAGAAGCCGGTAAAATTAACGTTGATGTTATATTCTGCAGAATAAGGTCCGGTGGATCACAAGGTTGAATAAATCTCTGATGAGCAATTTAGCTCAACAAGCTGAACAAGTTCAGTTGGAATTTATGACGTTTCGAAATGGAGGAAAAAATCCAAAACCAGAAAGGGGGGAGACAGGCCAATGAAGAAGGAAGTGTTTGAGCAGCAGATCCGGGAATACACGCCGAATATGTACAGGCTTGCCTACGGTATTTTACAAAATCATGAGGACGCACAGGATGCCGTGGGCGAGACAATACTGAGAGCCTTTGAAAAAATACATACGCTGCGCCGTCCCGAATGCTTCCGGGCGTGGCTGATGCAGATTACGGCAAATGAGGCGAAAAAAATCTATGCCGGAAACAAGAGGAGGATTCCGCAGGAGAATATGGAAGAGCTCATGCCGGCATTCCAGGACGATTATCACGAGCTCTGGGATGTGGTGATGGGATTGGAAATGGTTTACCGGGAGGCGATATTGCTCTATTTTTATGAGAGGCTTTCCATCCGGGAGATCGCAAAGGCGCTTCATGTTCCGGAGGGTACGGTAAAATCCCGGCTTTCCAGAGGAAAGAGTCTGCTGCGTGAGAAGCTGTCGGATATATGATATTTGTAGAAGGTTTTTGATGCAAAAGGAGGTTCGGACCATATGAAAAATAAAGCAGATCAATTGGAGCGGGATTTATTCTGCATGGCAGAGCGGGAAAAAATGATACTGCCGGAGACGGTAGATAAAGAGGTTGATGATAAGCTTTCCCAAATACACTGGTCAAAGCCTAGGGGCAGGATGACGTGGAAAAAAGCGGTGATTCTGGCAGCGGCGCTTGTGGCTATGTGTTCCCTTACCGTGACGGCAGCGGTGGGAGCCCTGCAGCGGCGTATGGAAGCCATGAACGAACGGGAGATGGAGGACTATTTTGTACAGATTTATACCAGCAGGCTGGGAGCGGATAATTACAGCCGTCCGCTGACAGACACGGAGCAGGAGCGCATGGGCAGTCTGCGTACCTCCTATGAGGAGGAAGCAGTATTTCCCGAAAAGATCCTGACCATGATTTCCTCCCCGGACGAATATAAGGGAAAAGGTGTGGCCTTTTACAAAGATACGTCCACCTTTTTTCTTCCAGAAGGGACCATGAGCGATGAGGAGCTTCTTGAGGTGATTGATTTCGTGTATAAGCGGGATTACAGTCTGCAGACCATGAATCAAAAGATTGAGGAGGGAGAAATTCCCTTCCCGGCACAACAGATTGCACAGCAGAATGCTGGGGAGGAAACGGCAGGGGAAGAAGAAATGGCAGAGGGAAAGAAGACACTCCAAAATCCAGGACAGGAGCTGACGATTCCCTATACGGGAGATCTGGAATTTCAGTATATTGCGTCGGGGCAGAACTGCATTTTCCTGACAGGAGAGAGCAGTATCCACAAGATGGAGATCGGAGGCAGTGACTCTGAGCCGTTCTTTGACGACTTTGAAACGGAAACCTATGTAAACGCAATGTACGAGGATAAAAAGGGAAATCTTTATCTGGGTCTGTATGCGCGCATGGATGACGGTGATGACAACACTTACAGTGGGATAACGGTAGGGGGAGTGCGCTACAAGACATGGCTCTGGATTCTGAATGCGGACAGGGAGATCATCCGGAAGGTGGACATTTCCTTCCTTGTGGAGCAGGAATATGGAATGCAATGCCGTATGATAACGAGAATTGTTGTGGATGAGCAGGGCTATGTCTATGTCCGGGCGGCATTTTTGGAGGATGTGCTTCTCCTTGTTCTGGATGAACAGGGGAATTATATCAGGAGCGTCACCTCCAAAGAATTTAATTGTCATGACCTGGGCGGGCTCGGAATCGGAAAGGACGGCAGGGTCTATACCCAGATACAGACAAAAGACCGGATGGGGATCGCCTCCGTTGATCCGGAAAAAGGCGCTCTGGATGAAATCTATATGGACATCGTGCCGGAGGGAACAATCATGCTGGATATCGTTGCAGCTGGGTCTGACACGGATTTTGTGTTCTGGGGATATGACGGTATTTTTACCTATAATCTGGGAGAAGACAAGGCGGTCAATATATTGCCTGCCTATGAGGCTCCCTGTAACTGGGAAGGTGTGATGCACTGCGCCCTTCCCGACGGCAGAATCGTGTTTGCGGACTGCTCGCAGTACCGCAATGAAGGGGGCACAATAAAAAGCGTTCCAGAGAACGTTACTTTTTACTACCAATCCACTTTAACCCATTAGGATCGCTTTCCCGGAGAATGCAAACCCGTATTTACGGATGCATTCTTCGGGAATTTTTGAGAAACCTGTTACTTGGAGAAGATCATGAAATACATAATCGTGTCATGCAGACCAGAAGTTCTTTTTCATCGCAATCTCTGACGAGAAGGGAGGTGGCAAAAAACATACCTGATTGTGCGCATTGGTTCCCGAAGGACCACTTGTAAGTTGATGATTTTATAGGTTAGAATAAGTTGAACCTCTACGATGCTCTTTCATTTAGTAGTATGGGTTGTTCCACTTGTTTTGTCTGTTGCAACTTATCTGTTTGTAACCAGATTGTAATATCTGCTGTTTATGATGAAGATACGGAGTTGATCTTCAACGTCCTTTATTCCATAAGAAAGGCTCCGGATATTACGAGGCTGCAATGCAGGGCTCGCAAAGTTAATTAAAGACAAGGAGAAGCAGACAGCATGGATATTTTAAAGGCGGTACATCTTAAGAAGTATTACGGAAGCGGGGAGAATCTGGTAAAGGCGGTGGACGATGTCAGTTTTGGCATCGAGAAGGGCAGCTTCACGGCGATCGTGGGGACGTCTGGCAGCGGCAAGACGACGCTTTTGAATCTGATCGGGGGACTGGACTTTGCGGATGCGGGGGAGGTCATCATAGACGGACACTCGATCATGGAGATGTCGAAGGAAGAGCTGACGGTATTCCGGCGTCGTAATATCGGTTTTGTCTTCCAGAACTATAATCTGATATCGGTACAGAATGTGTATAAGAATATCGTGCTTCCCATTCGGCTGGACGGCCGGAAACCGGATCGGGATTATATCGCGCAGATCTGCGGACAGCTGGGGATCGAAGGGAAAATGGACCGGTATCCCAATCAGCTTTCCGGCGGACAGCAGCAGAGGGTGTCCATCGCCAGAGCCATTGCGGCCAAGCCGGCGGTGCTGCTGGCGGATGAACCGACCGGCAACCTGGATACCAGAACGAGTACGGAAGTGATGGGATTGTTGAAGATGACTTCCAGGGAATTTAACCAGACGATCATTATGATCACACACGATGACGTTATCGCGCAGCTGGCGGATCGGGTGATCCATATCGAGGACGGTAAGCTGGTGAGAGAGCAGGAGGTGCAGGCATGAGCATGATGTTCAGGAATTCCGACCAGAAACTGGAAAAAGAGCTGGCTGCCGATGATTATAGAGCGCATCCGGTGCGTAACAGGCTGGCGGTGCTGGCTGTGGCGCTGACAGCGCTGCTCATCGTTGTTATTTTTACGGTGGGGATCGGTTATATGACGGCCATGACACGTTATATGGGGGCATCCCCGGGGCCGGGTACGGACAGCGCCATGATTTATGGTGACGAGGAGATTCTGGAGCGGGCAAAAGGGCTGCCGCAGGTGGACTGGGCGGCTTACGCCAGGCGGTGCAGTGCAAGTTATCTGCACAATCAGGAATTTTCCGGTGTGGATGTGCGGCTGTTTGCGGCGGACGAAGTGCATTATGAGAAAAATATGGTGGATCTGATCGCCGGTAGATATCCGGAGAGCGGGGATGAGATTCTGCTGTCCGATACCATGTCGGAGCGTCTGGGGCTGGCGAAACAGTTAAACGTCACTTATGACCTCGTAGTGCTGGTGGAGGGAGAAGGCGAAGGGCAGCAGACGGAAAAAGTGATTCCCATGACGGTGTGCGGTTATTATAAGAATCCGCTGCGCGGTGTCTCGGATATCTATGAGGAGATCTACACGGGAAAAGCCTTTATCGAGAAGCACAATCCGGGACTGATCAAGGGGTATGACCAGATCTATGTGAAGCTGAACAATTTGAATCCCTTGAAGCTGGGGACGGATAAGCATGAAAAGCTGACAGAGGTGAATGAGCAGGCAGCAGGAAACGGCATTCAGTACAAGGCCAGTGATCTGTCCTATGCCGCCCTGGCTCCGATCATACTGCTTCTGCTGTGCGTGATGTTTTGTGGATACTTTTTTATCTATAATATATTTGATATCTCGATTGAGAATGATATACGTTTCTATGGGGAATTAAAGACCATCGGCATGACGAGGCAGCAGCTTAAGCGGATGCTGTTGTGGCAGATGAACAGGATCTCCCTGATCGGTATTGTGCTGGGAGGCATGATCGGATACGGCATCGGACGGATGGCGGCGGGTGCGGTTATGGACGCTTTTGCGGAAGGTATTTCCTCTTTCTATAAGCCGGCTGGTTTCGTACAGGTGTTTGCACTGGGAGCGGTGTTTTCCTGGATTACGGTGCTTGTCAGTACCATGAAGCCTTTTCGGATCGCCAGCACGATCTCCCCTGTGGAGGCGGCCAGATACCGCGGCAGGAAGAAAAAGGGCGTTTTCTCGG